>NZ_JBYEZL010000001.1:1213469-2354747 GCF_057624735.1 Bacillus sp. LQ01
AGACAACGGAACCGGAGGAAACCCAGGAGGCGGAACGGGAACAGACAACGGAACCGGAGGAAACCCAGGGTGCGGAACGGGAACAGACAACGGGACCGGAGGAAATCCAGGAGGCGAAACGGGAACAGATAACGGTAAAGTTACTGAAAGTACAACGAATCAAGTAGTACATCAAAAAGCAGAAGTATTAACAAAAAATATATCTAGTGTATTAATAAAAGAAGCAGTAGATACAGTCGAAAGTTATCAAGGTTTAATGAGCCTTTACGAAATGTATTATGGGATTGATTTAAGAACGAAAGATGTAGGTCCTAAGTTAGAAGAGGGAAGTTTAGATGCAATTGCGACGGATCAATCTTTGTACTACGTATTAAATAAACAAAGTTTAATTGATTTAATTTCAAATCTTGTTTCATCAAGTATTACTACAGAAATAAAGCAAGATATGTCAGGTTTAAAACAAAAAATAAACTCTTATCAACAATCTATTACTAGTGCGGATCAAAATTCTATGCTACTAGCGGAGAAATTAAATGGAACGACGCAACAAGCAACTAGTATGAATGAAAATTTAGGAGAGTATTTAAAAGGTTTAGCGAAATGGCGTGAGAATAGCTTAAAGCTAGTTGAAGAGCAGCAAGTATTAACAACAAATCATGCTGGTGAGCAAACAGCTATTTTATCGTTAGATTCTGGTATTAAATCATTAATGATGCAAAGTCAGTCATTGGTCGAAAGTTCGAAGCATAGTTTAGCAACTTCAGACGATGTATATAAAACATTTGATCAAATTAATGGACAAGCAAAAGAAATTCAAGACAGCGGAACGACAATTGTTTCAAAAGCTGATCTATTATTAAATGACTTTACGAAGAAAATGGAAGATGATAAATCATTCTCCAAAAACTTTACGAAAATTTTAGCGAATAGCCGTATTGGAGATCGTCAAAATGAGATGCTATATGACTTTTTAGCTAGTCCAGTTCAAAAGCAAAATGATGGAGTAATTGTAGCAGGAAATGCTTTTACACCGTACTTAATTGTATTAACTTGTTTCATTGTTGCATTATTTACAGCATACGCAATTGCGAATCAAGAAAAGAAACGAATGCAATCAGATCATTTTGAAGAGAAATTCTCATTAATTGATATGAATGTACCAACTACAGTAGTAGCTTTCGGTATATCAATTGTGGAAGGGATTAGTATAGGTATCATTTCTGGGCGTCTTTTAAAGTTCGGTCAGGATCAAAGTTTACTATGGATTGCGTTCATCACATTTATTATGATGGCGTTTGTATTGGTCTCAACCTACTTATTACGACAAATAAAAATGGTAGGAATGTTTATACTATTAGTATTTTTAAGCATGTACCTATTTTTAACTGAGGCAGTTGGAAGTAAAGTAGATCAAATGTCGTCTGTCGGAAAGATACGTCAATTCTCACCGCTTCAGTATATAGAAAGTTTTCTAAATGATTTTATTAGTGGTAAAGATACTGGGAAAGTTATTTTTGTCGTATTGTTTGTAATTGCCATTATTGGATTGGTTAGTAATCTATTTGTATGGCATAAGAAATGGGAGGAAAAAGAAGTAAATGATCAAACAATGGAGCATAGTGGCTAAGTTATCATTTCTCTCTATCCTTTTACTGTTTGTCGCGCTACCGATAAGGAGCGCGGCTGACAGTTATCTTGGTGATGATGGGAAGATTAAGTTTAAAGTGGATCGACTTGAAGAAAGCGACCAAGAAAAAAATAAAAAGGAACATAAAGAAACAGAATTAGATAAAGCATCGATTGAGTTATTTAACAAAGATATTGAGGAAGAAATTGAGAAAAAGAAAAAGAAAGAACAAAAAGATATGGAAGCTTTGCGAGATTCTCTTTTTACAAAAACAAAAGAGAATAATAGTGTTAAAGATACGAAAAATAGTTTGTTTAGCAGTGAATACATTGTCAGAAAAAGTGCAGATGAAGTAGCGAGTAATGAAACAATGAATGAAGAGCCAATTAGTATAACAATAATATTATTATTTGGCGGCGGCATTCTACTTATTTGCATCGGTATTTATACAGTTCTTCGTAAAAGTTGGAGGTAAAGCGATGGCAATACAAACACATATCAATGTGACAGTAGATTTTAGTAAATGGAATGGAAATACATATGATTTGCGTATTCCGAATCATCAATCTATTAAATATTTATTAAAAAACTTATTAGATACGCTAAAGATTGATAATCATGAAGGTTCACATTTTGTAATTAAAGTGAAAAATAAGTCAATTGTTTTAACAGATAATGATCGTTTAATTGATCACCAAATAACAGATGGAGATATTTTGCAAGTTTTATAAAGAATATTTTTTACTTTTAGTTATTTGAAAATAAGTTATTACGGGTTATAAAGAAAAGGAGAAGAGGATAAACATGACGGAAAAAATAATTCAAATTGATGCAATGAACTATCAATTTCAAATAGAAAAAGAAAATTGGAAATTGGAGATGACCAAATCTCAAACACGTATAAAAGACTTCCGTCAATTCGATATAATTACGGGCGAATCATCTGAATTTGTACCATTAACAATAGAAGAAACGGATGATATGTTTACGTTTCTATATCAAGTAGATAAAAAATTATATAAGTGGGACGATCTTAGCCGTTTTGGAAGAAATGAGAAATTAAGACTACTTCGGAATGTTGCGCAGTTTCGTAAATATTTAAATAAACGAATCACGTTCTTTTTACATCCAGACAATATAGTTTTTAATGCTAATTTAATACCAAGTATTATACATAGAGGAATTCGAGATATTGTTCCGCCAACCCCGTTATTAGAAGAGCAATTTTTAACACAATATAAGTGTCTAATTATTGCTTTATTCTCCCAAAAACATAACTTTGATGATTTGTATGCTGGGTTACTAAAAGATGCAAAAGAAACAACATTTGAACAGACCGTTGCTCAAATGGAAAGCTTAGATGCATTACTGCAGTTTCTTGATGACAGCTTTGAGAAGGAACAAACAAAAACAGAAAAAAATATGCAGTTAGTACCTAAAAAAAGCTATAAATCGTTTAAATACTTAGCTTTTTCCTTCATAGCGGCGACAGTTATTTTAGCTGCTCCTTTAATATATTTCACTTTTATAAAATTTCCTTACCAAAATAAATTGTTAGAAGCAAATGCAAGTTTTATAGCAACTGATTATGACAAAGTCATTACGCAATTGAATGAAGAGGAGTTTGAATCATTACCGATTGCATCTAAATATGAGTTAGCATTTGCATACATTACAGCTGAAAAACTAGGTGAAGCTCAAAAGAAATCAATTATGAAAAATATTAGTTTGAAAAGTGATGAAAAGTATTTGCTGTATTGGATGTATAACGGAAAAGGTAATTTTGATAAATCATTAGATTTAGCTAAGACACTTGATGATCCTCAGCTTATTATGTACGGCCTTGTTAAACAAATTGAATCACTGAAAAATAATCCAGATTTATCAGGGGAAGAACGTGATCAAAAGTTAAAAACATATGAGCAACAATTAGATGAATATAAAAAGAAATATGGCAATTCATCAAACGATAAAAATTTGTCGGACACAGAGAAAAAAGAGTAAGCAATTGATGAGACAGTTGAAAAGGAGCAGTGAACACGGATGGAGCAACTATTAGTATTGACTTATGGAGACAAAATATATAAGTGCACATTACATCCAAATGAGCAATCAATAGTGTCGATTGGAAAAGAGTGGACAAATGATATTACGAATCCAAGTTTAGAACAAGAAGTAGAGTTAAAGTGGAATAATGAAGTAAATGCTTGGATGGTACAGGATCAATTAATAGAATTCAATAAGGAAATTGAGATTGGGAAAACAAGAGATGTGAGCTTGAAAATCTTTATATCTATTGTTGGCACAACTAAAGTGTTTGATATTGGAACGAAACATTCTCTTACAGTGAGTCAAAACGATTACGATGATATTTCTATTACCGGGACTAGTGTAGATTTAATGCTATCTCGCGAAACGTTGTACGATTCTTTTAAAGTGAACGTGTATGGCGGGGATGTATTTCATAATTATACGAAGTTAAAAGATAGCGTTATGTTGGAATCAGGAGACGTATTATATTTTGATGGTATTTTATTGGAGATTGGTAGTGAAGACATTCAAGTACTTTCTTCAGAAGATAAAGTGAAATCTGCGTTACCTATTTTAGTAGAATCAGAAAAGAATTATCAAAGTGGTTATCCAGACTATCATCGTTCACCACGTATTATTTACCGTGAACCAGAAGAGAAAATGACAATTGCAAAGCCTTCAAGTATGCCATCAAAACCAACGGAGCATTTAGCAAGAATCATTGCACCTTCACTTGTCATGATTGTCGTAACTGTATTACTTGCTATTTTCATGAAATATGGAATGTTTATTATCGCATCGATTGCGATGACATTAGTAACAATCATTGTTTCTGTCACATCGTATATTAAAAATTTGAAGCAATATAAAGTCGACATTGTTGAACGAGATAAAAGCTATAGAGAGTATATAAAACAAAAAACGAAAGATTTACATGCAGAAAGTGAAAAACAGCGTCACGCATTACATTATCACAATCCAAATGTAGAAGTAATACGTAATATGGCAGTTCAAGTAAATCCTAGAATTTATGAAAAAACAATGTTACATCATGATTTCTTAACATTTAGCGTTGGAACAGGACAAGCTAATACGAGTTTTGAAATTCAATTTAATGAAGAAGAATTTAGTCAAACGAAAGATGAATTAATCGATATAGCACGTGAACTAAGACAGCGTTATCTATCATTGGAAGATGTACCAGTTGTAACAGATTTAATGAATGGACCAGTCGGTTATATTGGCCAACGCTCTTTAGTGTTAGAGCAATTACAATTATTAGTTGCACAAACGGCTTTATTCCATAGTTATTATGACTTGCAGTTTATTACTATTTTTCCGGAAGAAGAAAAAGAAAAATGGGATTGGATGCGCTGGTTACCTCATGGAAGTGTTCGCGATATAAATGTACGTGGATTTGTATACCATGATCGTAGCCGTGATCAAGTGTTAAATAGTTTGTATCAAATATTGAAAGAACGAAAATTAAAACTAGATGAAAAAAGTTCTACTAATGAAAAAATGTACTTTGCACCGCACTATGTCGTTCTCATTACAGATGAAAAACTAATATTAGACCATGTTGTTATGGAATTCTTTAATGATGATCCGAGTCAATTAGGTGTATCACTTGTATTTGTACAAGATGTTATGCAAAGTTTACCGGAGCATGTGAAAACGGTAATAGATATAAGAGATGCAAAACAAGGGAACATCATCTTAGAGCAAGGAGAGCTTGTTAACCGTCAATTTAAACTAAATCACGTACCGAAAGGGTTCAATTTAGAAGATATTTCACGGGCATTAGCACCATTAAATCATTTGCAAAACTTAAAAAATAGTATTCCAGAAAGCGTAACATTTTTAGAAATGTACGGCGTTGAAAAAGTAAAAGAACTGAATATCACAAGTCGTTGGGAGAAAAATGCAGCGCATAAATCTTTAGCTGTACCACTTGGATTACGTGGTAAAGAAGATATCGTAAACTTAAACTTACACGAAAAAGCACACGGACCACACGGATTAATAGCAGGTACAACAGGTTCAGGTAAATCGGAAATTATACAATCGTATATTTTATCTCTAGCAGTCAATTTCCACCCGTACGAAGTAGCCTTTTTACTAATTGACTATAAAGGTGGCGGTATGGCGAATTTATTCAAAAACTTACCGCATTTATTAGGAACAATTACGAACTTAGATGGAGCACAAAGTATGAGAGCGCTCGCATCAATTAAAGCTGAATTACAGAAAAGACAACGATTATTTGGTGAAAATGATGTAAACCATATTAATCAGTATCAAAAACTGTATAAAGAAGGCTTAGTAAGTGAGCCGATGCCGCATCTATTTTTAATTAGTGATGAATTCGCGGAATTGAAGTCAGAACAACCAGAATTTATGAAAGAGTTAGTTTCAACAGCGCGTATCGGTCGTTCACTCGGGATCCATTTAATATTAGCTACGCAAAAACCAAGTGGTGTTGTAGATGATCAAATTTGGAGTAACTCGAAATTCAAACTAGCACTAAAAGTTCAAAATACGTCAGATAGTAATGAAATCTTAAAAACGCCAGATGCCGCTGAAATTACATTACCAGGACGTGCTTACTTACAAGTTGGGAATAATGAAATTTATGAACTATTCCAATCAGCCTGGAGCGGAGCAGACTATGTAGAAAACAAAGAGGATAAAGAACATTTAGACGCAACAATCTATGCAATAAATGATCTAGGACAATATGAAATATTAAGTGAAGACTTAAGTGGACTTGGTAGCAGTAAAGAAGTAATAAGCGTACCATCTGAACTGGATGCTGTTATTGACTACATTCACGATTACGCAGAAATAAATGAAATTGAAGCGTTAGCTAGACCGTGGTTACCACCACTTCCAGAAAGCGTATATTTACAAGACTTACACGCTATTCAGTTCAAAGAAGCATGGACGAAAGAAAAGAAACCATTACAAGCAACAGTTGGTCTACTAGATCAGCCTGAATTACAATCACAAACACCATTAACACTAGATATTGGTAAAGACGGACACGTAGCGGTCTTCTCAAGTCCAGGCTACGGAAAATCAACATTCTTACAATCAGTCATTATGGATGTAGCTCGCCAGCATAGTCCGGAGCATTTGCATGTGTATTTATTAGACTTCGGAACAAATGGCTTAATGCCATTAAAATCCTTACCGCATGTGGCAGACATCATTACATTAGACCAAGTTGAAAAATGCGAGAAATTTCTTCGTCGCATAGAAGACCTATTAAAAGATAGAAAGCAATTGCTAAGTAAATATGGTGTTGCGAGTCTTGAAATGTATGAGAGAGCTAGTAAAGAAGTATTACCAACAATATTAATTACGTTAGATAACTATGATGCTGTTAGAGAAGCTGGATTTGTCGAAGACTTTGAACGCATTATTGCACAAATTGTACGTGAAGGGGCAGCAGTAGGAATTCATTTAATGCTTACGGCTACACGTCAAAATGCATTGAGAGTACAAGTAAATACAAATATTAAACTACAAATTGCTCTATATATGATAGATGAGGCAGAATCTAGAGCTATTGTAGGAAGAACAGAGTTAAAAATTGAAGAATTAGCAGGCCGTGGTTTAGTTAAAATTGACGAACCAACAATCTTCCAAACAGCTTTACCGACAAATGGAGAAGATGTCCTTACTCGAATTGAAAATATACAAGCTGAAGGAAAAGAGATGGATTCCTTCTGGGATGGAGAAAGACCGAAAGCAATTCCTATGGTACCTGAAGTTCTAGAATACAAAGAATTTATTGCATGGCCAGAAACAAGAAGAATTATTGAAGCAGGCAAACTAACATTTGGTGTAGAAACAGAAAGCGTTACACCTCTCGAATTAGATTTAACGGAAGCGTCTAATATTGTTGTAGGGGGAATTAAGAAAGATGAAGTTGAAAATGTAGTTCATCAATTCCTTCAACAGTTAGCAGACAGTGGACACTTTGACCTAGGTTTAATTGATACAAGAACACGCAATTTCTCAAACTATAGAGAGAGCGCTGCTTTATATGTAGCTGAAAAAACAGGAATTGAGAAAACGATTAAACAAGTTACAAATGCTTATAAATCGAGAGAAGCGGCGTTTAAAGAGGAGCAGGAAGCATCAAGTGAAACAGTGAACCCAGCTGAATTTATTAAGAAATTTAAGCCGATTGTAATCGTAATTGCAGATGTAAATGATATTTTAAGTAATTTAGAAGATAGCGATATATATAGTTTAGCGGAATTAATAACAAATGGTGCATTTATGGGCATCCACTTCGTAATTGGCTGTGATGTTGATTCAATTGACAGTCGATACGACTTAGTTTCAAAAACAATAAAAACGCAATCTCATGTTATTTTACTTAGAAAATCATCAGGCCAAATGGTCTTCGATGTATCTAATAAAGATTTAAGTAGTACAAAATTAAATCCATTTGAAGGGTATTTTGTTGAAAATCGTTTTGCCACTAGAATTAAAGTGCCAACTATTTAAGGGGGGATTTGCATGGGGATAGAGGAATTAAATAGTCAAAAATCTGGTTTATTAAGTAGTATAAGTCATCAACAAGGGCAATTGGCTGAATTACAAATGAAACTACGAAGGCTAATAACTGCTAAGGGGAAATTTGTAAATAATCTTGAAGCAATTAAACAAAATCAAGAGCAATTTAAGTCTTTAGAAATAAACGAGAGTAGTTGGAAAGGGCAAAGAGCAACTACTTTTAAAGAAACGTATGAACAACAAGTCATTTCGAATTTGGGGAAGTTTATCGGAGAACTAGGGAGAGTGCAAGAAGACATCAATCAAGCCATACGGCGGCTTGAAAGAGAAATCGCTACATGTGAGTCTAGTATTCTTTCTCTAAGTAGAAGTGTTTCAATGGTTGACGCTAGTATTCAAGTAGAAGTACAGAAGGCGGGGAAATGATAAATGGGGGAAATTAAATTAAATAAAGGGGTATTTGATGCGAAAGTAAGTGATTTGAAAAGTGGTGCTAGTGATTTAGGGAAAACGAAATTTAATGATATGAAGTTGAGTCGTACGAATTTGACTAGATTAACTCAATTTTGTGAAGCAATCGAAATGTTATCTCAAAAGGTGCAGCAATATGAACAGTTATTAGAAAATGATTTAAATAACATACAACAAGCCGGGGAGAAAATAGTCGAACAAGATGAACAACTTGAAAAAAGTTTAAGCAGCATTCCGGGCCATTAATTTTGAAATAGGGGGGATGTAAGGTGGACAAAAATATTGAATTACAGGAAGTGAAAGAACTTCAAACGCGCTTTAATTCAAATGTTGAAGAGTTAAATCAACATTTCGAATCAGTATTACAAAAAATAATGGGTGTTACACAAATTAGCTCTTTTCAAGGGAAAACAGCTGATGGAATTAAAGGGTATTTAGCCATGGTTCATGGGAAAATTATTTCTAGTTATATGGAATCAGCTGAGTTATTAAAAGGTCAATTTCAAAAAACAGTGGAGGATTTCAGTTCTACGGTTGACAGTGATGCAGATGTCAAAATTTACGGAATTTATTTGGATGATGTAAAGAAAAGAATTAATGGATACAATGAAGGGTTTAATCACTCTAATGACGAAGCGAGACAAACGGTAGGATCCATTAGTGATATTATTGCAATTCAATATCCATCATCCTCAGGAATTACGGAAGGATCTGTAAAAAGCCAAAAAGAAATTAGTGACACGCTTGAAAAGTTAGAAACTTATAACAGTCAACAAAATGACCTGCAAGCGTTTCGTGAAATGATGCATGCATTAGACAGTGGAATGAATCAAATACGAACTAATAGTGGAGATTTTTCTAGTAGTTCAATAGAAAAAATTATGTCTAGCAAGTGGTACGGAACCATAAATAATAGCACTACGGGGGGGAGTAATGGAAATTCAGGAGATGGATTGAGCATTGGAGATATTCTTTTAATGCTTGCAACGAAAGGAACAGTTATAACTGGAAAAATGGGATTCGTATTAGGAGCATTAAATTTTGTTCAAAATGCTAAACCTAAACGTACTGATCTTATTGATATTCAAAAAGGTTTCTTAGCGAATGGAAAAATCGCGAATACATGGAGTAAATGGCTTAAAGGGGTAAATTCAGCGTTCTCTGTAGCAAGTTCTAAGAGTCTTTTTGGGAAAGGGCTAAAGGAAATTCCATTAGTCGGGAAGGCAGTTACAACTATGGGGAAAGTTGCACAAGAATTTTCCACAATTGAGAAAGTAGCTGCAAAAGTAGGGAATTTAAATCACTCATTACCTGAGAACAGTATTAAAGCAATTAATGTTCCAAAACATATAATAAAAAATTTGAAACCTTTTGGTATACCGGCGGTATTAATAAACTCTGCATTTGAAGTAGGTGAACTTCATACAGCTCTTAAATCAGACAAAACCGGGGTTGAGCAGGCAACCGACGTCACTTATTCTGTAGCAAAAGTTGCAGGTAATACTTACTTTTCGTGGGCTGGAGGTGTAGGTGGTGTAGAAGCGGGAGGTGCATTAGGTACACTAATTTGCCCTGGTATCGGTACTGCTGTTGGAGCTATTGCAGGTGGAATAATTGGAGCTACTGTAGGAAGTACAGTGTTTAGTAAAGCATTTGAATATATTGCACCACGAAAAAAAATGAAAGAATATGCATCGAATTTTACAAAATCTATAAAAAAATGGTTTGAATAAACTTATTAAAGAAAAGAGGGGAATAAAAGTCTTTTAACTAGACTTTTTAACAGTTATGGAAAAAAAATATACGTTTTCTTTAGAAGAATTAGCATTCCTATTAAATTATAAAGATAATCAACCCTTTGCCAAATCACTATTACAAATAGTTTATGATGAGCTTAAAGAAACGGAAACAGAAAAGATCTTTTTAACAGCAGCACATTCCTTATTAGCAAGGAATTTACTAACATTTGATGAACAAAAACAAGAAGTATTCCCAAAGCCTGATGTAGAAATATTATTTAATATTTTTAATCGTCCATCTATTTCTATTTTATTGCAAAAAATTGATTTTCAAAATGATATAACAATCACTGGTAATATTTATAATCAAGGTGACTTTAATATTTCATATCAAAGTACGAATGGAATTGTACATACAATTAAAAATTTATCAGATTATGAATTGTATGCAGAAGCAAAAAATCTATTGCAAATTGAGATTGAAAAACAAAATATAAATATTGATTTAGAAGAAACTTTACCAAATCATGTAGTACAAGAAATTGGTAATCTTATTACTTTGTCTATTGAAGAGGGGAAAAATATTTTAATTGAGAACGGTGTAAAACCTTCACATGCAGAAGTTTTCCTAAATGATATAAAAACAACAAAAAGTATATACAGTGTTATGCGACTTGATACACAAGACAAAGGTGAGGTTATTTCAGATAAAGGTTTCTTTATTATTGAAACAGCACATACACAATGGATATTATCTCATTTAGAAGATAGTACTATATTTGATTTATCACAACTAGACGATAATAGTACATTTACTTTATCTCAATTATCAAAAGGGAATTTTGAAAATGGAATGAAAACATTATTTATAAGTTAAATAGTAGAGAGAGGAATGTAACGCCTTGGATAAAGATCCTAAAACTGCAAAAACAGAAAAAGGTTTATTTGAAAGTGTAATAGCACCTATTATTGTCGGGATTATGTTTATTTTTTTAATTTTATATAAAGTAGCAGAGTTTCTGGGGAAATGGCTCATTATCTTGTCAATACCGAGCTTTATTGTTACTATGTTTATTTTTTTATATCAGAAAGAATATGGAGGTGTATTGGTTGGTGGGATAGGCTTAATAATAATGCTATCGATGTATTTTGTGTTTGTTAGAAAAAGTAAAAAGGGTTAATTCTATGTTGCAAACTAAAAAAGCTTTTTGTGTGGCGTTAAATTTATCTACAAAAATATAATTATTACATGAACGAAGTGAAAATAAAAAAAGTCTATTAAAAGACAGATAATCACCTATTATTTGTGGTTGATTATCTTCTTTTGTCTGTATATCGGTTTGGCTTTTAATCATTATTTAAAGTATGTCATACACCCTACTGTCCAGCTATACGTATCTGATCTCAGCCCGTTCCTTCATTTTTTATCTTAGAAATAGCATGGGCAGAAAGAGCGATAGTTTAAACATGTCGGGAGATTAAGTAGGAGTTACATGATGATAGGATAAATCAAGAACGTGTTGTGATGTAGAGGCACAAATCAAAATAGATTTATAATACCGAAATTAATAGGAGAATCATATGGAAAAATATTATATTTATGAATCGAAAGTTAAATTAATCAGAAGGTTTTTTTTATTCGTTGTAATTGAAGTTTTGTTGCTTATTTTTGTTATATTCACTTTCTCGTCTGAGGAAGCTTACTATGTAAGGGGGGCTATAGTTGGGATCGGTGCATTAATCATGTTAGTTGCTTTGTGGAAAATATTTAAGAAGATTATGAATAGAACACCAGTAGCCATTTTAGAATCAGAGTATATTACGGTTATTAATGATGCTAAATATCCTGTGAAAATCGCTTTAAAAGATGTAAATAGTATTTTACCCTATAAAATTCGCAGGCAGTCGTTCTTAGGAGTTTTGATAGAGGATGATGTTGAAGAGCAATATATAGCTTCTTTACCAACGAAAGCGCAACGGATGTATCGAATTAATAAGCGTACTGGATTTGTACCGTTTAATATTCATATGAACTTATTAGAAATAGACAGAGAAACATTAGTTGCTAAGCTAGAAGAATATCATATGAACGTTTTAGCTCCAGAAGATGAAGCGCAGTAATATAATAGGAGCAGTAACTTGATTTCATTTTTGAAAAATTTTTTATCTGTTATAAATGAAGCATCTCAAAAGAGATAGTTTTGAATAGTATAAAGCTATATGGTGCCAATAGAACCTTCTCTTTTCATGTAAATGAGAAGGTTTTTATTTTAAATCTACATGATTTAAGTAAAGGTAGTTAAAGGTGGGAAACTTGGATGTGGGATATAAAAGAAGAAGATTTAGATGAATTTAAAATTACATGTAGAAATCGTTTAAGTCCTGAGGCTGCTGTAGGTTTTATGTTAGGTTCAATCATATACACCTCATTAATAATGTTAGGTGTAATTTATGGTTTGGTGAAATTTGGTTGGTCCGTATATCCTAGTTTACTAGATGAAGCAATTATTAAAATAGAGTTATGTTTGTATAGCATACAAATCATTTTTCTTATTGTATATTTATTTCCCAAAACTCGTTTTAAATTGCAAAAGTTACAAGCTATAGTTATATTGCTATATGCACTTCAACTTGCGACTATAGGATTTGTAACAGTAGTTGTTTCGAGTATTTTCGGTTATTCAAATGATCGTGTTACATTGACTTATGGAGCCTTATTATTGTTAGGAGCCTTTATTATTCATATTTTTACAACAATTAATACCTTTAAGCAAGCTAGCGAAGGCGCATTTAGTAAGTGGGAAAATTCAGTTTCATTTTTTAGTAAGACAAAAGATTTATTAATGATTGCCTCTATACTATATGTATTAACTCTCTTAATCTTAATTTATATTAATAATGATTATACGATGGGGCAAATAGGTTGGTATGCCATATTGACCCTTATACTATATTCGGTAGCCATAGGCGCAGCTGAATTCCAATTATTAGCCTATTGTAGATTTAAATTTCCATCATTTTATATTTCGTGGGAGGAACATGAAAGGGAACGTCAGAAAAGACTAAAGCTTTATGAAGAGAAGGAAAAAAGAAAACTAAAGAAATAAAATAAGTTTTGTGTCGAAATGAGGAAAGATGAATGCTTAAAATAAAGGAAGAAGATTTAGGTTTTTTCAAAATTGAAAATAAAAATCGATTAAGTCCGGATTATATAAGAATCTTTTGTGGGGGAGTTTTTGCATATACTTCTATACCCATGCTTATTATGTTTTTAGCTTTTTTGTTGAACGGTGACAAGATTTCTCTAAATCCTTTTGAAAAGATAGTTGTACAAACTGAGGTTAAGTTGTATGTTTTGGAGTTCATTTTTTTAATATTATTCATGTCTAAAAAGATTGCTTTTAAATTACAGAAACTACAAACAATCGTAACTGTATTTTATGCTTTTCAGTTAGCGACATTACCTTTCATAGTTATGGTTGTTGAAGGAATATATGATTTTCCATGTGACAATAAAACATTGGTTTATATCGGTTTAATACTATTAGGAGCAATCTGTACCCACATTGTAGCAACGATCGATGTTTTTAGAAAAGCAAAGCATGGAGGATATAAATTAGAAGGACCGGCTGTCTCATTTTTTACTAACACGAAATTATATTTATTGATCGGAATAACGATCGGTGTAATAGTTCTACTTGTATTAATTTTTTTAAACCTTAATTATACATTTGATGAAATGGCAATTTATGTGACACAAACAATAATATTATATATATTCGCTGTAGTATCAGCAGAATTCGTCCTATTGGTGTATTGTCGCTTTAAATTTCCATCATTTAATATTACGTGGGAACAACATGAAAAGGAACGCCAAGAATTTATAGCAAATAGAAAAAGAATAAGAGAGAAAGAACAAAAGCGAAACAAAAACTGAAAAGAAAGTTATAAATGATACTCGTAAACTTATATTGAAGATAGAATGAATACATTATTCATAAATTAACTAGTAAAGGGAGGAATGTAATATCTTGAATAAAGATTCTAAAGCTGTAAAAAAAGAAAAAGGTTTATTTGAAAGTGTAATAGCACCTATTATTGTCGGATTATGTTTATTTTTTTATACCAGAAAGAATATGGAGGTGTATTGGTTTGTGGAATAGGCTTAATACTAATGCTATCGCTGTATTTTGTGTTTGTTAAAAAAAGTAAAAAAGGTTAGTTTAATATGAAATACCAAAAACATTTATTTACTCTCAGTTTGTCTACAAAAATAGAGTTATTACATGATTTTAGAAAAGATGGTGTAATTATATGTGGAATATAAAAGAAAAAGATTTAGATGAATTTAAAATAACATGTAGAAATCGCTTAAGCCCAGAAGATTCTATGGTGTTTATGTTTGGAGGAATAGTTTATAGTTCATTATTCATGCTTTTTATTTTGGTAGCATTAATTAAGATTGGCTGGGGTTACTATCCAACTCTCTTTGACAAAATAATTGTTAGTATTGAATTAGTGTTATATGGTTTGCAAGTAATCTTTTTCATTCTATATCTAATTCCAAAAGCTCGTTTCAAATATCAAAAGTTGCAAGCATTTGTGATATTATTATTTGCATTTCAGCTAGGAACTATAGGATTCACATTATTTATACTTCCAGAAATTTCAAATTATTCAATTGATCAAATTACATTATTGTATGTGGGTTTATTATTCCTAGGAGCAGTTTTTGTTCATCTGGTGACAACGATTGATACCTTTAAACAAGCAGAGAGTGGAGCATTTAGTATGGATGAAAGAGCAACTTCATTTTTTAGTAAAATAAAAAACAATACAATGATTGGTATTACGATATATGTACTAACCCTTCTTATTTTAATTTATTTTCATAATAATTATGAAACAGGGGTTTTAGTGGGGTATATGGCAGGAACCCTTGTAATGTACACAGTAGCCATAGGTGGAGCAGAGTTCCAATTATTAGCCTATTGTAGATTTAAGTTTCCGTCATTTTATATTTCGTGGGAAGAGCACGAAAAGGAACGTCAGAAAAGACTAAAGCTTTATGAAGAAAAGGAAAAAAAGCAAGCCAAAGAAATAAAATAAGTTTTGATTTCTGAAAATTCGAACGGAATATATAAACAATTAAGGATTGTATAAAAATCGATGCTATTAAAAATTAAAGTATCTTCAATATAATCTGTATGAGTTAATAAATACCGGTAAGTAAAGGTGAACTATATTACTATCAAAATGGGAATGTAATGAACCTAAAAATGCCTAGAGAAATCAAGGGGGTGTCAGTATGAAGTTAAAGAAGAAAGCTAGGATGATGATAGTTCTGTTAATAGTATCAAGTTTATTAAGTGGATGTAGTTTTGGGGAGACGAAGATAGATTATAAGCCATTTGTCAAAGCTTTGGATGAAGGTGACATGAGAAAGGTTATGTCTGCGAGTGATGATGGGTATGCGTATGTGAAACAAAGAGGTATATATAGTACATATGAACAAAAGGAAGATGGAGAGCATAGAAAAACAATCTATCAAACTTCGGAAGGGATATATAATACGAAAGATAAAAGTTTATATGGAAGTACAACACAAGCGGTTACTTCAGCAGTAGACAGCAAAGATAATAAAAAAGAAGGTGTTTATCGTACCAATATTATGTATAAAAATGGACAGGTGAAAAGTCCGGATTCAAATCTGGATGTTTCATACGTAAACTTAATTGTTAATCGTTTAAAAGGAATAGGGAAACTAAAGATGAAGCCCGGAGATGATATAAAAAAGTTTGATCAACCTAGTACAGTTGGATACAAATTAACTGAATTAGAGTTTCAGAGTATCATTAATGATAAGTTGAAAATACAATATGATGAATATGATGGTGGATCGATTGTACTGCATATAGATTCTAAATATGGTTCAGAGCAGATATTGGAAGTAAGTATTGTAGTGGATTATAAGAAGAGGAATGATGAGGGCAAGTTAGTAGAACACATATCGCAAATACATACATCTTTTGATAGTCACCAAGGTAATAATCAGGATGCGAAACAGGAATATATTGATTTTAAAGCACAGTATAATAAGAAGCAGTAATATTAAGGAGAGCATTTGCACGTAATGATAATAGCGACATAAGTGGAATAAATGTTTCATAAATATAGTGGGAAGAATTTGAGGATAAACGCCCCAATTGTTGGAGTAGATGCAACAATTGGGGCGTTTATCTATCTAAATTTAGCTTGAATACATAACATGTTTTAGTTAGAGTCATTGCTCCGCAAGTAGCTTCTTTCTCTTCATAATAACAGTATGAAATTGTGTATAATCTGCTTTTATTGTTAAGTTATAACTATTTCTGCTTATAAAGTACCCCTTATTATCGATACATCGTCCACATCCCAATGTCTTTAAATCCTAGACGTTTATAAATTCGTCCAGCAGCTGGATTGTTATAAAATAAACAAAGTGTTCGGCCTTCTTTCGTAAAGTCTTGAATCATTTTTTGTAGTATGAGTGAAGCGTAGCCATTTCCACGATAATTCGGGTGTGTACATACACCAACTACCATAGCGGATAATGAATTTTCAGCAGAAGTAGAGGCGGATGCGATGATTCCACCGTCTTTTTCAATATAATATGTACGTCCTGTATTTGTTTCGATAGCTTGCCTTAAAATTTTTTCTGATTCATGAGCAGTCGGGAATTCATCGATGCTACTTCTTAATTGCATAATTCGATCTACATCATCTATTGATGCAAGTTTAATCGTTTCATGAATAGGCGTGTCAGGTAAGTTGTTGCCATTTAGACATTCACAAAAATACATATCACTTTTGACACCTAGTTGAATAGCAGGAGAAGTTTCAAATTTTTTTACGATAGTTGACTTACCAGATAGTTTAAGCGGCTTATACGCTGAAAGAAGTGCCTCATAATCAGTGGTAACAAAGTCTTCTTTACTATAGGGTATAAATGAATCGTGGAATCGGAGTAGAATTGATTTTAATGTTCCATTCTCTTTAAATACTCCCCATAATTCTTGAAAATCTGTGTCATAACCGAAAGCTTCAATATCTCCAATAATAAACAAGTTAAGGGCTGCTTCTTCTTTTAGATAAGCGAATACTTGTTCATGATCTTTCTTTGTTAATTTTCGCATCATAACGAATCGACCTCTTTTTTATTTTTCTAAATATTACAACTTAAGTTTTTTGAAATCAATATAAAATTTTATGTTTAGTTCACAAACTTTCGGAAAAACTAGGAAAGATATGACAAAGGAGGTTATGAACGGTGGATCATCCAATTCAAGGGTTAATGAAAGCAGCAATGGAAAATTTAAAAGAAATGGTTGATGTAAATACGATTGTTGGAGAGCCTGTTCAAACGGCTGACGGTGGTGTGGTGTTAACGGTTTCTAAAGTAGCGTTCGGTTTTGGAGCAGGAGGTTCTGATTTCCAAACGAATGATGGACAAAGAGCGAACGGTAACGCTGCATTTGGTGGCGGTAGCGCGGGTGGTGTTTCGATTACACCAGTAGCATTTCTTGTGGTGAATAAAGATGGAGTAAATATTCTTCATCTACAAAATGCGACACATTTAGCAGAAAAAATGATTGAATTAGCTCCACAAACAATTGATAAAATTCAATCGATGTTCCAAAAAGAAGAAAAGAAAGAGGGAAATCATCATCCTCAAAACCCAGATGAAATCCTTTAAAAACGCCTGCTTATGAGCAGGCGTTTTTTCTTGTAATCACTATGTAATAAAACACATGAAATTGTAAATAGTTTTTGAAGTTTTTTCTATGTTTCTAAAATTTTTCATGTTAAAATATGCTATAGAATTGAAACATATAAAACGAAGGTGGCTAGGTGCTTTGTCTGGAGGATCTGACCAAGTAAAGAATATGATATATATTAATGGTAATCGTCGAGGTCATTGTTTTATTACATCAGGAATTACGTTTAAAGAGTTTGCGAGTAACATCCCTTCACCGCTTCATCAAGTGTTGCTTTTGAAGCACAACTTTGAATGGACGGATTTTCATTATCATACTTTATTTGAATATGTTGAGGAAGAAAATATACATAAGTTAATTCAAGCAGAGATTGATGAATTTGATGAATTTTGTTGGGTAGATTTTGATGATGCAAGCGATTTAGATGAATTAGAGCCGAAAGAAATTGCAGAATTATTATATTTGGCTCACAAAAAAGAACCACTTGCAAGAACATTCTTTCCGCTGTTGAAAAATCGATTTGTTTATTTTTCACATGATGACGGATGGTACAACAAAGTGTATTATCGTAGAATTGCTGATTTTGTAGGAATGTTAAGTAAAGTCATTCCGTATAAACTCGGTGCTTTCGGTAAGAAACGTTTTTCTTTCTTCCAAAAATCAAAAATTTTCCCAGCAATTTCAAAAGAATTGATCATGGGACTGATTCCACTAATGGAAGATGGTCTTTACATAGATCTAGCAGGGAAGATTGAGTCAAGAAGAGGTCTTGAAATTCCGGTATATGTAGTTGGTTCGTATGAAAGTACGGATGAGGTGTTAGATAATATCGATGAATTGAAAGAGGAAGCAACAGAAACAGGTTGGCTCATTTTTGATAAGAAAGAACAAGAGTGGCAATGGGTTGTTGACTAAGAAAACTTGGCGTATGAAGTCAAGTTTTCTTGTCATTTGAAAGGAGTACAAATGAAGAAATATTATACAATTGTGGGTATTATAAGTATTATTCTCGTGGCAATATTACTTATAACTTGTCCTAAAGAATCAGATTTTAAAGTGTATGTAGAGGATAAGTATGCGTTGAATTGTAATGAGAGTAGTTTTGAATGCACGCAAAATGTAGATGGTAAAAAAGAAAAACTACAATTTGAAAGTACAGATGCACGAAATGGTGTATTCTTTATGACTGTAAAGCAAACATTTAAAACAGAAGCTGGTGTTTCAAAAGAATATAGCGGAGTAGGAATGTTTGGTACATTTCTTTTTGTTTCAGAGAAGACTTTCTAGTAATAGAAGGTCTTTTTTTTATGCTTATGTTCATATAGATGAAGTAAGACAAGCATAGGAGGGATAGCGATGAAGAACACATGTATCGTTTGCGGTGGTGAGGAGTTTTTTTCCTCAACGTTATATGCACGTACGAAACAAGATTGGGCATATGCACCAAACATGTATCGATTTGAAAAAGTATTTATTGAGCATCGAGATGAAGAAAATTATCCAGTGTTTCAAGAAATTACAGCGAAACATTGTTGTGGATGCGGTCATATTATGTTGTATCATGAATGAACACACCAAGTATAACTTGGTGTGTTTTTTTAAAACGCTGACAAAGCAAGCGGATAAAGTAAAGTAAATAAAACAGAAAAACTACCAAAACCAATTGCTGTATATCCAAGTGTTCTTGCTCCGAAATTGACAGCTAATAGGCCAACTAAAATTGCTAGGGAGCCGAGCGTAACTGGATAAAAAGCAATGGAGAATAACGAAAGAAATAAAGCGACATAGCCTACCATTGTGCCGGTATTTGTACCTTCTATCTCATTTGCAATTTCTTTACGCTTATGTCTAATTGGAATGCCAGCTGGTGATATTTCAGCAGCATACTCTTCGTTTTTTTCACCACTTTTAAAATGATGATTTCTCTTTCTTCGCATGTACATCCCTCTCTTTCAATTGGGTGTATCTATAGTATCTTTCAAAATGAGAAGAGCATGAGTATGAGTTAAACCCAAGTAAAGCAAAAATTGGAGAATACGCATTCCATCGTTAACATATCCATCTCCTATTGAAGATAAAGTGTGGGATTTTTTCCACTAGGACTGATTATCAGCCAGCAACAATTGGATTTTTATGAGCAGTTCTCTCCCATTAACTGATCCGCATCCATTGAATTTTGAGGAAGGTGTCTTACTGCAAGCGGGATAAAACAGGAATTTTGGAAAATGATGTAGAATGAAATGAATGATAATACGTGAAGGTAGGGGAATGTATGACGAAATTTAATTGGCACGAGTCAGCGGAGAAGAAATGGGATAGTAGCGCAGAGTTTTGGAATCAAAATAGTCAGGAAATGTGGGACAGTGGTAGCAGAAGTACAATTATTCCGTTTTTTGAACAATACGTGAAGAAAGAAGCACAAGTGCTCGATGTTGGTTGTGGTGATGGCTACGGTACATATAAATTAAGTCGCGCAGGCTATAAAGCAGTGGGAGTAGATTTATCGGAAGTGATGATTCAAAAAGGTAAGGAACGCGGAGAAGGACCGAATTTATCTTTTATAAAAGGAGATCTTTCTGCATTACCATTTGAAAATGAGCAATTTGAATCAATTATGGCAATTAATTCTTTAGAATGGACGGAAGAGCCATTAAGAGCGTTAAATGAAATAAAGCGTGTGTTAAAGAAAGATGGATATGCATGTATTGCAATTTTAGGACCGACAGCAAAGCCACGAGAGAATAGTTATCCTCGCTTGTACGGAAAAGACGTTGTTTGTAATACGATGATGCCTTGGGAATTTGAACAGTTAGCGAAAGAACAAGGTTTTAAAGTTGTAGATGGCATCGGCGTATATAAGCGCGGAGTAAATGAGAAGATGTTAGGTCAACTACCTACAGATTTGCAACAATCGTTAACATTCTTATGGGTATTTATGTTAAAAAACGTATAAAGAAATGAAAGAATTTTTAGGAGGTAAATAAGTGCAGAAAATACAAAAAACTGATACAATATCATCAGAACCAATTAAAGGGGGACTAGGGTATATGACAACTACTACAACAGTGAAATCCGATATTGAAATCGCACAAGAAGCGAGTATGAAGAAGATTCAAGAAATTGCAGCTGATTTAAATATTTTAGAAGATGAATTAGAGCCATACGGGCATTATAAAGGTAAGTTATCTCTTGATATTTTTAAGCGCTTACAAGATGAGAAAGACGGTAAAGTTGTTTTAGTAACAGCAATTAACCCAACTCCAGCTGGAGAAGGTAAATCAACAGTAACAGTTGGTTTAGGTCAAGCTTTTAACAAAATTGGTAAGAAAACAGTAATTGCACTTCGTGAACCATCTCTTGGACCGACGATGGGATTAAAAGGTGGAGCAGCGGGTGGCGGTTTTTCACAAGTCGTACCAATGGAAGACATTAACCTTCACTTTACTGGAGATATCCATGCGATCACAACTGCCAATAACGCATTAGCAGCGTTTATTGATAATCATATCCAACAAGGAAACACACTTGGAATTGATACGCGTAAAATCGTTTGGAAACGCTGCGTTGACTTAAATGATCGTGCCCTTCGTAACGTAGTAATTGGTCTTGGTGGACCTGTACAAGGTGTACCACGTGAAGACGGTTTTGACATTACAGTAGCATCTGAAATTATGGCTGTGTTCTGCCTTGCAACAGATATTCAAGACTTAAAAGCACGTTTATCTCGCATCGTAGTTGCCTATAACTTTGCAAATCAACCTGTAACGGTTAAAGATTTAGGTGTAGAAGGTGCGTTAACACTATTATTAAAAGACGCATTAAAGCCGAACTTAGTACAAACGTTAGAAAATACACCAGCTATCATTCATGGCGGACCATTTGCGAATATCGCTCACGGTTGTAACAGTGTTATCGCTACAACAATGGCAGCAAAATTAGGTGATTATGTTATTACAGAAGCTGGATTCGGTGCTGATTTAGGCGCTGAGAAGTTTTTAGATATTAAAGCTCGTGCAGCTGGCATTAAACCAGAAGCAGTTGTTATTGTTGCGACGATTCGTGCGCTTAAAATGCATGGTGGCGTTGCAAAAAATCAATTAAAAGAAGAAAATGTAGATGCATTAGCAAAAGGTATGGAAAACTTACAGAAGCATGTTGAAACAATTCAAAGCTTCGGTGTGCCTTTCGTAATTGCAATTAATAAATTCATTACAGATACAGATGCAGAAGTTACATACTTACAAGAGTGGTGTAATGAGCGTGGCTATGCAGTATCCTTAACAGAAGTTTGGGAGAAGGGTGGCCAAGGTGGAGTTGACCTTGCTGAAAAAGTACTAAAAGAAATCGAAAAAGGTGAAAACAACTACGCACCACTTTATGAATTAGAATTACCATTAGAAGAAAAAATTCGTACAATTGCTCAAAAAGTATATGGCGCAAAAGATATTGAATTTGCTCCGAAAGCACGTAAGCAATTAGCTCAATATGAAGGAGAAGGTTGGAGTAACCTACCAGTTTGTATGGCGAAAACACAATACTCTCTTTCTGACGATGCAACAAAATTAGGTCGTCCATCTGACTTTATCGTTACAATTCGTGAGCTAAAACCATCTATCGGTGCAGGCTTTATCGTTGCGTTAACAGGTACAATGTTAACAATGCCAGGTCTTCCAAAACAACCAGCAGCACTTCAAATGGATGTAAATGAAGATGGAAAAGCAGTAGGTTTATTCTAAAAGGTTGTAATTCATCTCGTTTATCTGTAAACTATATATACATCAAGTGGCGCCTTTCCATCGAAAGGCGCCTGTTTTTTGGAGGAAATTATGTTTGATCCAACTGCTTTTGACAATTTAAAAGTAATCGTAGAAGGTGCTGTGTATGATTTTGATCTACATGGAGATATTCTTGTAACAGATCGAAAAGATATGATGGATCTTGCTTCATTAAGTCGTATATATCATATCTCATTTCAATTAACAGAACCGTTTGAACCATTAGTAGAAGCAACATTTTCATTATCTGTGGATGCAAAGAACTTGTCTGGTGAAATACTAGAAGTGCCTCAGTTTACACCAGGTTGTGAAATGAAGCTAGCATTTTCATTCCCGTTAGAACAACCAGAAGTAAAATGCGAAGAAATTGAAACATTAATGCGTTCTATATGGGGAAAAGAAAGAATGATTATGCAGAAAGTTTCATACGAATATAATAAGCAAGCGATTTCATATCATAATAAGGTAGAGGTTCTATTTCAAAAAGCGATTACAGAAGACCATGTTGATGATTTAATAGCTGTTATTTCACACATGATAGAAACGGTGCGAACAATACAGCATTTTCTTCAAAAATAGAGATAAAGGAGAAAAACAAATGATAAAAGATATGCAACCATTTTTACAACAAGCTTGGGAGAAGGCTGGTTTTAAAGAGTTAACTGAAATTCAAAAACAAGCGATTCCAACTCTTTTAGAAGGACAAGACGTTATAGCTGAATCTCCAACTGGAACAGGAAAAACATTAGCGTACTTATTACCACTTTTACATAAAATTAATCCTGAAGTAAAACAGCCACAAGTTGTTGTTTTAGCGCCAACACGTGAACTTGTAATGCAAATTCATGAAGAGGTTCAAAAGTTTACAGCAGGAACTGAAATTTCAGGTGCATCTTTAATTGGTGGTGCAGATATTAAGCGCCAAGTTGAAAAATTAAAGAAACACCCAAGAGTAATTGTCGGTTCACCAGGCCGTATTTTAGAATTAATTCGTATGAAAAAGCTAAAAATGCATGAAGTAAAAACAATTGTATTTGATGAGTTTGATCAAATTGTAAAGCAAAAAATGATGGGCGCAGTGCAAGATGTAATTAAATCAACGATGCGCGATCGTCAATTAGTATTCTTCTCGGCGACAATGACAAAAGCGGCAGAAGATGCGGCACGTGATTTAGCAGTTGAACCACAATTAGTACGTGTAACACGTGCAGAATCAAAAAGCTTAGTTGAGCATACGTATATCATTTGTGAGCGACGCGAAAAAAATGATTACGTAAGAAGAATTATGCATATGGGCGATGTAAAAGCAGTTGCTTTCTTAAACGACCCATTCCGTTTAGATGAAATTACTGAGAAATTGAAATTCCGTAAAATGAAAGCAGCGGCTCTTCATGCAGAAGCAAGTAAACAAGAGCGTGAAGCGACAATGCGTGCTTTCCGCGGAGGGAAATTAGAAATTCTACTTGCTACTGATATTGCAGCGCGCGGTATCGATATTGACGATTTAACACACGTAATTCACCTAGAATTACCAGACACAGTAGACCAATACATTCACCGCTCAGGACGTACTGGACGTATGGGTAAAGAAGGAACTGTCGTATCTCTTGTAACTCCACAAGAAGAGCGCAAATTACTGCAATTTGCGAAAAAACTAGGCATCGTATTTACGAAGCAAGAAATGTTCAAAGGATCATTCGTAGAAACGAAACCGAAAGCACCAAAGAAAAAGAAACCAGCATTTACTGGGAAGAAAAAGCCTAGATAAATGATGGAGAAGGCGTAACTATTTGTAGTTACGTCTTTTTTGTTTGTAAACAAGTGATAATGGGAATTGTATTAGTGTTTTTAATGTGCCTATCATATATATGCTTCTACTGGGAGTATCGAAAAAAGGGTAGTTTATTTATTTGGTTTATACGAGGAAATAATATAAAAAAGTCGAATATTAAAATGATGCGAAATAATAAAAAGAAGGTACACATATGGATAGGAAATTAGGAATGTTTTTGAATACAAAATATATTGAAGTAAACGAAGGAATACAAAAAGCAAGGGAATGGGATTTAGAATATATTCAATTATATGCTATGAATCCGACTTTCAACTTAGCTAACATCTCAAAGATACAATGGAATACATTAAAAGAAAACTTATCTTTTAATGAGATTCAAGTCCCGTCATTAGCAATTAGCTTCGGAGAAAATGGAATAATAGGAACTGAAGCTGAATGTGTAATAGAGAGTTTTAAATATATTACTGATAAAGGGTTAAGGTTAGGAGCTAACATAGTAACAGCCCATATTGGGGAAATCCCTGATGATGAAAATAGTGAGTACTATGATAAAATGCTACGTGTTTGTAATGAAATAGGGGACTTAGCGTTCAGATTTGGAGGATTCTTCGCCATTGAGACGGGATCTGAAAAAGCAATAGTATTAAAACGATTTTTAGAAACTGCAAACTCGAAAGGACTAGCTGTTAACTTTGACCCAGCAAATTTAATAAGTGATGTAAATGAAAATCCGGGAGAAGGTTTATTACTACTAAAAGATTATATAGTACAAACTCATATTAAAGATTGTACAAAGGTGAAAAGCGATAGTTCAAGTAAGTATATTGAAGTCGCAGCAGGGAATGGTGAAGTAGATTTCGATATATTCTTCAAAGTATTAGATAAAATTGGATTCGACGGATATAACATGATTGAAAGAAATGATTATTTTGATGAACTGGATGGGATGAGTCAGTCGATAAATTTTGCAAAGAAGTACATACCAACTCAAAAGGAATAACGATAGTATTTGTAGAAAGCTACATAGAATATAAAAACCATTAGGGGGAAATGTAATGATCCATAAAGTAGGACAAATTATGTTATATGTAAATAATCAAGATGAGGCAGTAAATTTTTGGACGGAAAAGGTAGGGTTTCATGTAGTTGCAGAGGAAGATAATAAGCAAGGAATGAGATGGATTGAAATCGCTCCGAAAAGCGGTGCAGAAACGAGCATTATATTACATAATAAAGAAATTATTTCTAAAATGAGCCCAGAATTGAATCTTGGTACACCGTCCCTAATGTTCTTCTCAGAAAATCTTGATCAATTATATACAGATTTAACAAATAAAAATGTTACTGTTGGAGAAATGGTAACCATGCCTTCTGGTAAAGTGTTTAACTTTGCTGATAGCGAAGGGAATTATTTTGCGGTTATGGAGAAGAACCAATAATAATATTGCTATGTGAAAATCCCCCTCAAATATATTTGAGGGGGATTAAATTTTTGAAGTGGATTTTTCATTAGAGAGTTGTTTAATAAAAAATACTCCTTTTTCAATAGCTGTCTCAATATAGCCAACGATTTGGTCAAACGTAAATACTTGTAAGTCTTCATGCAAATGTTGCTTTGGATACAACATATCTTCAAAAAGATACTTTCGAAAAGCTAAAACGTTTTCTTTAGAAACCTCTTCAATATCCACAATGTGAGCCTCTTGATTGAGAAGAGAGAAAAGCTGTTGTTCTTGATCGTAATGATGAAGCAACTTTGCATTTAACAATTTAAAATCGTTATAGTACAGGGGTGCGATAGTTTCGTCATTCTCTATTCTATTTTTTAGCCAAGGTAGAAAAAATCCACTTAGCCAATTATCATCGGCAATGAGGTGGGTATAATAGCCTAAAATAAATGGGGAATCTATATGTGATTCATATTTATGAAAAAATGAATCATAATCTATTCTTCTCGTATAGTTCTTCGTTGTACCGGCATAAAAATGTGAGGTTCCTTTTTCTTTTTTTGAATGAACAGCATCAGGGGCTACAGCTCCAAGTAAGAAAGAAGTCTTATCGTGAATTGATAGTTTCTCAGCAATACCACTAGCGATAATAACATGCATAATTCGTGATCCCATGAATGCCACCTCTGTTTCCAGTATTCATTTCAGGAAGAGGACTAAACAGTTAGTATTACTTTCCCTGTACTTTTTCTACTTTCGACCCATTCATGTGCTTTCCCTGCATTTTGAAGTGGAAAAGATTTCGTAGCCTTAATTTGTAAACGTCCGTCACGCAAATAACGGAAAACTTCATTTGCAGTTTCTTGGAGCAGTTCAGGACGCTTTTTTCGTGTGGTTCCAAAGCTAAAACCGAGTATAGAGCGGCAACTTGCATGTAAATCTTTCGTTTGAAAGTTACCAATTTCACCGCTAGCATTACCGAAATGAACGAGGCGACCGTAATAAGCAAGGCAGTTTAAACTTCTTTCAGAAACCGTTCCAGAAATAGAGTCTAAAATTACATCAACCCCTTCACCATTTGTCAGTTCATTGACTTTCTCTACAAAATCTTCATCTTGATGACAAATAACATAATCAGCTCCAGCATCTAAAGCAATTTCTTTTTTTGCTTCACTTCCGACAGTGCCTATAACTGTTCCAGCCTCTAATAGTTTAGCAAGTTGAATAGCAGTAGTGCCAATTCCGCCAGCAGCCGCATGAATGAGTACAGATTCACCTTGTTGAAGCCTTGCAACATTTGCGAGTAAATTATAGCTTGTAAAAGATACGATTGGACAAGCGGCTGCAGTTTGAAAGTCAACTTCATGGGGTAATACGAAAGTAAGATTTTCATTTGCAACAACGTATTCTGCGTAAGATCCATTTTGAGGAAAAGCAATGACACGTTGTCCAGGGTGAATATTTTTCACATGAGAACCGACACGTTCTACAATACCAGTGGCATCTATACCTGGAATAAAAGGTAGTGCTTTATTTCCTTTTTTACCATAACGTGATTTAATATCAGCGAAATTTACACTAGTAGCAACAACGCGAATTAAAACTTGATCTTCTGAAATAGCCGGTATATCCAAATCTGTATATTTCATCACTTCAGGACCACCGAACGACGTTACAACGATAGCTTTCATCATATATCCTCCTAAATTTGACTATATAAATTATTTTAAATCTTTATCAGAAATTGGAAAATTATATAATAGTTATGTGTGGTTATAAGTGAAGCTTATGAACTCAATGAATCATAATATTAATTTATATAAAAAAACTTTAAAAAAATCGAACGAAATATGAATTACCTGCCAATATATAGTGTAAGACAAAGGAGGGCTGGAATATGAAGGGTGAAATAGATTACGCACATTTAATCCAATTAACTTTATCAGGAAATAAAGAAGCATATAGCAAGTTGTATGATAAAACGATTCAAGAAGTATATAAAACAGCACATTTTTTAATAGAGGATAAAACGGATGTAGATGATGTCGTTCAAGAAATATACATACAACTATATGAATCGCTTCGTAAGTATGATAGCGAGAAGCCATTTCGTCCTTGGCTAATTGGACTTGCGATTAAACAAATTCACTCTTATAGAAGAAAGAGGTGGATGCGACTACGAATTATAAAAAAAGCAGAAGAGCAAAGAAAGTCAGTGCAAATTGATTTTTCTAACGATGTTGTAAGTAAAATATCAAACCAAAAACTAATTGAACTCATTCATAAATTACCGTATAAATTGAAACAAGTTATTATCTTAAGATACTTACACGATTATTCACAAGAAGAAGTAGCACAAATATTACATATTCCAATTGGTACTGTGAAATCTAGAATTCACGCAGCATTAAAGAAACTACGTCAAAAAGAGCAAGTAGAAGAAATCTTTTTAGGAGAGGTAGGGAATGTGAAATGAGTTTAGATTGTAGAGTTAGAGAATCTATACAAGAAGAATCGAAGGGAATTGTTGCCCCGCCGGAGTTAAAAGAAAAAGTAATTGTTCAGATTAAAATGGATCGCGGAGGGAACAAAAGGAAGAAGCGTCTTATTGCAGGAGTGCTTGCGGCAGCATTTTTAATCCCGACGACTGGTTTTGCGTATCAATCTATTATGGCGGATGGTATATACGGATCTTTCGAGAATTTAAAAAAACATGCCGGAACGATGACATTAGAGGCGTATATGCGTTTTAGTGCAAAATTATCAGAGGCGAAAGATGAAATGGGTACGAAGGAATATGAAGAGTTTACAAAAGAACTAAAAAAATTAACAAATGCAAAACTTACGTACGGAGATTCGAACGGTAATATTGATTATGATCAATTATCACCAGCAAAAAGAGAAGAAATGAAAAAGGTAAGTATGGGTCTTCAGCCATACTTTGATAAATTAAATGGTCATAAGTCTAGTAAAGAAGTATTAACACAAAAAGAGTTTGACCGTTATGTGGAAGCTTTAATGACATATGAAATCGTACAAGTGAAGACAAAATCAACTGGTGGGATGAAAGTAGAAGAAGTACCTGAGGCGTACAAAGAAAGATTTATTAAAGCAGAGCAGTTTATGGAATATGTAAATGAAAAGGTGCAATAATTAGAAAAGCTCATAGCCTTAGCTTTGAGCTTTTTTATTGAAACAAAAAAGAGTGTTCAATTATACTTTTTCATATTTGCATTATCTTTTTGTATAAAACAATCTAAAAGGGAATAACCAGCTATTAAACTAATTATCGTAACAAAAGTTGTATTTATTAGAATAATATTAACTAAATAAGGTAGGTATTCTGCAAGTGGTGAAAAGAGTAGTGCTGGGGAAAAGGAAATGAATAGTGTAGGCACTGTAATAGCAATAAATTTATCCGGTTGAAAGCTCCAGTTTTGTTTACTTGTTTCGCGATTAATAGATTGAAGGAATCGTAATAAAATGCCAACTATAAGAGGGAAGAGTGTAAAGTAGAATAATCTTGGATAAACGTTAAAGTTCACTTGCGTGTCTGTATCTAAATAAAATTGAATTTTTACTCCTACAAATAATAATAAGACGATAAATAATGTAAAGCAGAGGTATAGCATCACTTTTTGCATTATATTCCACCATCCTTTACTCAAAATATATTCAAAAAAAGAAGAGATATACAATAACTACTGTTGTATATCTCTTCTTTTACTGTTAGTTAATAGTGGAGTTTGCTTTTTCTTGCTTCGTGAAATAATCAATAATGCCCATTGCGCTAATTTCTATATCTAGATGTAAAATGTTGTAAACAGAATGATCTGATGGAACGTTTAACTTTGTAAGATGAGAAGATATTTTATCCATTAACAAAGTTTGTAAAGCTTTAGTTGCTTCATCGAAATCATTATACTTTTCAAAGACTTCCTTACCAGTATGAACGAAAATAGGTAGCCAATATTCCAGTTGATTATATACTTCTGTAACATGAGAGGATGCGCCGTAATGACCGAAATAAATAGTATCTACATCCATACTTTGAATATGATTTTTAGAAGCAATCATCGCATCTGGTTGAAATTGTGAAGGGGACGTTGATGGTAGATATAACTCTACATCAACGTCTGCGAGTTCTCTATAATAAATTCCAATTGTATCACCAGTGAAAATCCCGTTTGTTAATGAATCATGAATGCTAATATGGTGCTTCGCATGTCCTGGTGTATCATAAAATGTAAGGGTGCGGTCTTTTGCAATTTTTAACGTATCACCATGTTGTACAATATGAACACGTTCTTCTTCAATTGGAAGAATTGGATCGAAGAGTTTATCGAAATCTTCTTTGTAGACAGCTTTTGCACCCAAAATAAGTTTTGTTGGATCAATCATATGACGAGCACCACGAGAATGCACATATAACGTAGCATTTGGGCACTTTTCCATCATTAAACCAGCAGCCCCTGCGTGATCTAAATGAACGTGTGTAACGATAATGTTTTTAACTGCGTTTAAATCAATATGTAATTGTTGTAAGCCTTCTAAAATATACGGAAGAGAAGGGGCTGCACAAGTTTCAATTAAAGTAATATCGTCACCTAATAAAACGTACGTACCAGTTCGTTCATTATGTTGTAAATCGAAATCATCAATAAGATATAGGTGAGAAGATAATTGCTCTACTTTTTTCATATTTACCACTCCTTATATACTGCATGTTTCTATTATACGCTAAAATAGAAAAAAGGCAGAAAACGAAGCTCGTCTTCTGCCTTTTTGTAATATTATTATTTCGTTTGTTGTTTATTAATAGACATAATGAACAGTCCAACAATCCCGCCTACTAATGGAAGCATAATTTCTCCTGCTAAATTAAAGTAGGAGCTTAAGAATAAACCATTTACATCGATTACCCAGCCAGTAACATACAATAACATCATATATAGTACGAAATAAAACTCGCGATTTGAAATCGTTTCATGTTGTGCAGTTTTCATAATGGACACCATCCTTTTCTTTTATAATGGAATATAAACTGTCACATTTTGTTCACATTTCAATTGTAAAACTTTCCATCATAAAAGTCTAGTAGTATGTGTCGAATTTTGAACGGAAATAAAGCGTTATCATTATATCTTATAAGTACGTAATAAGAGATGTATATTCACGAATGTAGTATAGTATAAACATAGAATGATAGTGAAGAGAGGGGCAAAGACAATGACAGTTTATGATTTTTCAGCTAAAACAATTACCGGTGAAGAAAAATCGTTAAAAGATTACGAAGGAAAAGCACTTCTTATTGTAAATGTAGCTAGTAAATGTGGTTTCACACCGCAATATAAAGGATTACAAGAGGTGTATGATAAATATAAAGACCAAGGACTTGAAATACTCGGATTCCCTTGTAACCAATTCGGAGGACAAGAACCAGGTACAGAAGCGGACATTACTAGTTTTTGTGAATTAAACTACGGTGTAAACTTCCCAATGTTTGCAAAGGTTGATGTGAAAGGTGATAAGGCTCATCCTTTATATACATACATGACAGAACAAGCACCAGGTTTACTCGGTATGAAAGCAGTGAAATGGAATTTTACGAAGTTTTTAATTGGAAAAGACGGGAAAGTAGTAGGGCGTTTTGCGCCACAGACGAAGCCGGTAGATTTAGAGGTTGAGATTGAGAAGGTACTTGGAGAATAATTAGGAGTTTCACTTTATTAAAAAACGTCTCAAAGAACAATGTAGTTCTTTGAGACGTTTTCTTTAAACTCACATTTTCAAGATTAAATAACTGTATCAACGCCATCTGATTTAGGTAGAGAACCTGCTTTTTCCATAAGCACTTCCCATAAGTGTACGGATTTCTTCCATTCTGCTGCAGCCTGCCCCTGTTTATACATAGCGTTCTCATAACTGGCAGTAAGTTGTTGCATATCGGCCGAGTTGTAAAGTGTATCGATATGGAGAGCGTATTCTCGGAATGTTTGACTTTCACCCCGTGGTATGCCAATTCTCGCAAATTGTTTTAAAAGTGCACCGTAAGCTTTTTGATAAACAGCATCATTTTTTCGGTATTTATAGAAATGAATAATAAGAAATGTCCTCCATATCATTCTAGTGGTGAAGAGAATGTATCCCATAATACTAATTAGTATCGTAGAGAGGAATACGTACCACCAAGAAAAACTAGTTTGAGAATTTGTGACCTTTTTAGTAGAAGCTTCTTCTGTATTTTCTATTAAACTTTTAAGTTTTGCTTCATTATTTCGTTGTTGTATTTGCGTGTTATTAGAATTATTTGCTTCGCTATTTTGTGAAATAGGAGCAGGCGTATTATTTATAAAATTATAGGGATTAGTAAATCCTTTTGTTGGTTCGAATGGAATCCATCCGTATCCTGGGAAATATACTTCGACCCAAGAGTGTGCGTTATCGTTCGTGATTGTATAAACATCCTCACCTTCTGCAGAGGCAAGTGTATTGTCAAGATTTCCTTCTGTATAGCCTTTTACCCAGCGAGCAGGAATCCCGGCAGAACGAAGTAGTACAATCATAGACGTCGAAAAATTATTACAGTAGCCGCTTTTTGTATCGAAAAGGAATTGATCTACATAATCTTGGCTTTTGGCAGGGAATAAGACATTCGTTGATTCGTATGTAAAAGAGTTGTCTGTAAAGTAATTTTCAATAGCTAATACTTTATCATATCGGTTGTCTTTATCATTTGTAAGATTGACAGCCAAGTCTTTTACGCGCTGTGGTAATGACTTGGGAAGTTGTGTGTACTTTGTCATAAAATAAGGATTTGTTTCTTGACCTTCATTTGTTTTTACAGCTTTCAAGTTTTCTATGGAAAACTCAGGGATCTCATATGTTACTTTATACGAATGTAAAGTAGTAGAAGAGTCTCCATTCATTGTATAAATTTTTTCTGAAAACGGGTCAACACTGTATGATACATCAGAAGCAGCCTCAACTGATACTAATCCTGCTGGATAGGTAAGGTGAGGGTAACTTTTTTGCATGGTAATTGTTGCCTCAGTCGTTTTCATTTTTGTATTTTGTTCGTACCAGCTTACGACGTCGTTTTTATTTTTAAAAGAAATCTTTTTCGGATTTTCAGAAATTTCCCAGCCTTTTCCTGTATAAAAATCTTTTGTTTCTACTCTCCAATATTGTTTGTTTTGCGTTCGTGCTGTGAAAACAATTGTAGGATCCGCCTTAAAAGGACCGCCTAATCGCGAGTCATCTAAACCATACCCAATTGTAGAAACTTTTTGCTCTTTACTTGCTTCAGATGTGTTGAATTTTAAAAAATCCATTGGGTTTGGCCATTGAGGGCCAAATTTTGGAGCAAAGTATGCAATGGTTGCTAATAATACGATAAATATTGTAAGTGGTCTAAGTAATTTTGAGATTTCTCTAGCATAATTTTGTAAGTGTTCACGTTCTTTTATTCGTTCTACTTGAAGAAGACTAAGCATAAAAAAGCCGATGACAACAGTACGAATAATAGCGTAGTTTGCATTGTATAAATGTAAGTTATGAAAAGTTACGATATAAATAATAGTCAATACAAGGAATAGAAACCCACGTTTTTTATGAATAATCCAAAATGAAGTGAAAGAACTCAAAAACCAAAATGAGAGAAAAAATAAAACCGTCGGAAAAACTGGAGAAATATCTAGTAAATTCCCTTGGAAAAACAGGGAGGAATTTCGAAACATATCAGAAAAGAATGTTGTTAGCCAAGATGGATTTATAAAAGCATTTTTATAATATAGGGAATGAATGATAAATAAGACTGTGACAATTTTTATAGGAATCTGCCACCTCGTTTGAAAAAAAGAGAGAGCGAAGCAAATTCCTATAAATGTTACGAAAATATCTAATCTACCTACATTTGTAATACCTATAAGAGGTCTTAGCCATTCTAGTAAAAGAAGAAATACACATGCATGCATGAAGAATCTGTTCGTATCCCACTTGTATTTTGCTTGTAATATCATCATTTGCTCACCTCAAAAAACACGTTTGTATACCGGTTTTCATAAACCGTGTTTACAAATATTTGTCGTTTTTTTAGAGTTTCTAGTATACTGAGTTCTCGGTGTGAAAGTTGATTCGCTTTTTCTTTCACGACAAAAACCATACATTTTCTATTTCTTATAGCAGCACAATCAGCCGCCTTTTGAATATCGGGAGAAAGATTACTGGTCACGAGTATAACCGTGACGGGCTCATAAATTTTTCTTAGTTCCATGTCTACACTCTGGGAGAGCGGAAATACACTGTCTGCTTGTACTTTTGCTAAATGACAAAGGATTTGTTGTAACTGCGTATCTCCATTGTCTAAAGGGAAAATAGTTTGTTCTTTTCCGATAGACACGAATGATGCTGGTGAATTTTGTTTCAAGACAGCCCTTACAATAGAGGCAGTAAATGTGACGACTGATTCGAATAGAGGAGACTCGTTTCTGTCTATGAATATCATGATATTATGGCTGCGCTGTTGTTCAAACTCTTTTGTCATAATATTGTTTGTTCGTGCAGTTGCTTTCCAATCGATCCATGAAAAGCGATCATCAGGTTTATAGTCTCTGACACCGACAGAGATTGTAGAGTCTTTTGCTGAATTTATATTTGCTGAAAGCGCTCCTTGTTCGAAATGATTTTCCAATTGTCGATACGCTATATCTACATACTGGGGATAGACTAAAAATGTATTTGGAACTGAAAAAGTTGCTTCTTTCTCTATCATGCCGAATAAATCGCCGGTTTTGACACGTACGCTTGAAAAAGTGTGCTCGCCTCTAGGGATTGTGTCAATAACATATTGAAACGAAATATTTCGTTTCAATCCTGGGAAGAGTACTACCTTATTCATCTTTATTTGTTTACAACTTATAAATTGTGGTGGCAGTTCATCTTCTATAACTAAATAAAGTAAGGGAAAAGGAAATTTTCTTTTTATTGTAATCGTGCTTACAAATTGTTCTCCTACTACATATCCATTCTGGTTTGTTATTCGCTTTACTTCAGCGTCCCGTAAAGCGTAGAAGGGGAGTAGTAGCGAATAAAGAGCAATGGGAATTATGCTGTAAAACAAAAACCAACTGACAAACCCGCCTTGAAACATAGCGTACATAAATGTTAAGACTAGGCATAAAGGGAGTAGCGATAACTTCATAACGTGATATAGCGCTCGCAGCATTCGTTTCATCAAGGGTTCATCGCCCTTTGAGTAGGCACGGTAGTTCGTGCAACGATTTTTGCGATAACTTGTTCGCCAGTTATTCCTTCAAATTTTGCTTCCATTTTTAGAATGAGCCTATGCGCTAAAACGTAAGGAGCTAAAAGTTTAACATCGTCTGGAATAACATAATTTCTGCCATGGATAAATGCATAAGCTTGTGAAGCTTTCATTAAAGCAATTGAGCCACGTGGACTTGCACCTAGCTGTATAGAACTGTACGTACGAGTTTGATTAACAAGCTTTACAATGTAATGCTTAATTGCTTTGTCCATACTTACTACCCGTACGCTTTGTTGTAAATAAAGTAATTCTTCTATTGTAGTAATGGTCTGTAATTGAGAGAGTGGATTTGTTTTTTCCATCCGGTTTAAAATTTCAAATTCTTCCTCTGGTGTAGGATATCCCATTTTTAGTTTCAATAAGAAACGATCGAGTTGAGCTTCTGGTAGAGAATATGTTCCTTCATATTCGACCGGATTTTGTGTAGCCATGACAAAGAACGGCTTTGGTAAAGGCCTTGTAATGCCATCTATTGTAATATTGCCTTCTTCCATACATTCAAGTAAAGCAGATTGTGTCTTTGGAGATGTACGATTAATTTCATCAGCAAGTACAAAATTACCCATAATTGGTCCAGGCTTGAACTCAAATTGGAGCTTTTTCGGATTATAAATAGAAACTCCTGTTACATCTGACGGCAATAAATCAGGTGTAAATTGAATTCGCTTATAATCAGCATCAATGGATTTAGAAAGAGCACGTACTAGCATTGTTTTCCCGACACCAGGAACATCTTCTAATAGCACATGACCTTCAGCTAAGAGAGCTGTCAAAACTAAGATGGTTTCTTTTCGTTTTCCGACCATTATTTTTTCAATATTATTGATTATTTTTTCTACAGTGGGATGTAATGAATCAAGCTGGGGCATCGTAATCCTCCTAATGTTATTATCGTTTTCTAATCTATTTAGTGGACATATTTCTAATTCTATTTGTAGATAGTAAAACTTCTACCTTAAATTCTGAGAATATTCAGATTATTTATTTCAATTACATCTAGTATAATTGTTTCCGTAACTAAGGGCAATACAGTAAATAATGATTTGTAGTTTTATGTAAAATCAGACTCGATATAAAATAATAACATTGGGAAAAATTTTTTTACATACAATTTATACTCTTTTCCTTATAGCAGTTTTGAAATAATATCAAAACTCTTTTTCTTTTGCAAAATAGTCGATACCTCAAAATAGCATTCTCCTAATAATTAAGATTAACCATAATCTTCACAACGGAACAAAAGATTTTCTCACAAACTTATTTTCTACTGAATTTTTGACAATCTCTTGAACTGTGCGAAATGTCACATCTGTATTTTACAACCTCTCTTATAGTAAGGGTATGTAAGAGAGACGTATTAAAGGAGTGAACAGTATGAAGAAAAAAACTTCAGCACTAATGAGACGTTTAAAATATTTTTCGCCAATAGATCGTTATAACGATAATCATACACAAGAAACATATGAAGATCGCGAATGGGAAAATGTGTACAGAAAGCGTTGGCAGCATGATAAAGTAATTCGTTCTACACACGGCGTGAACTGTACTGGTTCATGTAGCTGGAATATATATGTGAAAGATGGAATTGTAACTTGGGAAGGGCAGGAGCTTAACTATCCGACTACAGGTCCTGATATGCCAGATTTTGAACCGCGAGGATGCCCACGTGGAGCAAGTTTTTCTTGGTACATTTATAGTCCACTTCGTGTGAAATACCCGTATGTACGTGGTGTTCTTTGGAATATGTGGCAAGAAGAATTGCAAAATAACGAGTCACCATTAGAGGCTTGGAAAAGCATTGTGGAAAACCGTGAAAAGGCACGTACGTATAAGCAGGCGCGTGGTAAAGGGGGATTCATTCGTGCGAATTGGGATGAAGTGTTACAACTCGTTTCAGCTTCATTACTGTACACAGTAATGAAATACGGTCCAGACCGAAATGTTGGCTTTTCACCAATTCCAGCTATGTCGATGCTAAGTCATGCTGCTGGTAGTCGCTTTATGCAACTTATGGGTGGACCGATGCTTAGCTTCTATGATTGGTATGCGGATTTACCACCAGCTTCTCCTCAAATTTGGGGTGATCAAACAGATGTACCAGAAAGTAGTGACTGGTATAACTCTGGTTACATTATGACATGGGGTTCAAATGTACCAATGACGAGAACACCAGATGCACACTTTTTAGCAGAGGTTCGATATAAAGGAACGAAAGTTGTTTCTGTCAGTCCTGATTTCGCTGAATCAACAAAGTTTGCGGATGATTGGATTAGTGTGAAACAAGGTACAGACGGTGCACTTGCGATGGCAATGGGGCACGTAATCTTACAAGAATTTTACGTAGATAATCAAGTGGAATATTTCACAAAGTATGCGAAGCAATATACTGATTTTCCTTTCTTTGTCACATTGAAACAAAAAGGAGATCAATTCGTTGCTGATCGGTTCTTAAATGCTTCTGATATTGGACGAGAAACGAAGTTAGGGGAATGGAAACCTGTTCTTTGGAACGAGAATACGAATGATTTTGCAACACCTCACGGCACAATGGGGTCACGTTGGGATAATGAAAAGAAATGGAACTTGCGTTTAGAAGATGAAGAAACAGGTGAAAAGATTGATCCACGTCTTTCTTTACTTGGAATGGAAGAAGCGATTGGAACTGTACAAATTCCGTACTTCTCTGATGATGGAAACAAAGTATTAGAACGTACGATTCCAGTGAAAAAGGTTATGACAGAAGAGGGCGAAATGTTCGTTACAACTGTATACGACTTAACGTTAGCAAATTACGGTGTGAACCGAGGGCTTGGCGGACAAGAACCGAAAGACTTCAATGATGATATACCGTTTACACCTGCATGGCAAGAGAAAATGACAGGAGTAAAACGTGAGCTTATTATTCAAATCGCTCGTGAGTTCGCACAAAATGCTGTTGATACGAATGGTCGCTCAATGATAATTGTCGGAGCAGGTATTAACCATTGGTTTAACTCTGATACGATTTATCGCGCCGTTTTAAATCTTGTTCTTCTCGTTGGAGCACAAGGTGTAAACGGGGGTGGTTGGGCTCATTATGTTGGTCAAGAAAAATTAAGACCAGCAGAAGGATGGCAAACAATCGCGATGGCAAAAGATTGGCAAGGTCCACCGAAATTACAAAACGGTACATCCTTCTTCTATTTCGTAACAGATCAATGGCGTTATGAAGATACACCTGTTGGACATTTAGCGTCACCAGTTGAAGGTAACTCTCGTTATCAACATCACGGTGATTACAATGTATTAGCCGCACGACTTGGCTGGTTACCTTCTTATCCAACATTCGAGAAAAATGGAATTGAATTATATAAAGAGGCTGTTGCTGCTGGTGCAACAACGCAAGAAGAAATCGGAAAATATGTTGCACAAAAATTAAAAGAAAAAGAACTGAAATTTGCGATTGAAGATCCAGATAACAAAAACAACTTCCCGCGCAACTTATTCGTATGGCGTGCGAATTTAATTTCGAGTTCTGGTAAAGGACATGAATATTTCTTAAAACATTTATTAGGTACAACAAACGGGTTAATGAATGACGACAGTGATTCATTACGACCAGAAGAAATAAAGTGGCATGAAGAAGCGCCAGAAGGAAAGCTTGATTTACTCATTAATTTAGATTTCCGTATGGCTGGAACAGCACTGTATTCTGATATCGTCTTACCTGCTTCAACTTGGTACGAAAAACACGATTTAAGCAGTACAGATATGCATCCATTTGTACATCCATTTAATCCGGCAATCGGTTCACCGTGGGAAGCGCGCTCTGACTGGGATATTTTCACTTCACTTTCTAAAGCTGTGTCAGATTTAGCGAAGAAAATTGATCTTGAACCAATGAAAGAAGTTGTTGCAACACCACTTCTTCATGATACACCGCAAGAATTAGCGCAACCACTTGGCAAGATTAAAGATTGGAGTAAAGGTGAATGTGAACCAATCCCGGGTAAGACGATGCCACAAATTCACGTTGTTGAAAGGGATTATAAAACGATTTATGACAAAATGACTGCGCTTGGACCAAATGCCGGAAAACAACCGATTGGTACGAAAGGGATCTCTTGGTCAGCAGAAAAAGAGTATGAGCAATTAAAGAGCAAATTAGGAGTCGTTCGAACGGATTCTATCGCGAAAGGTTGTCCAGACATCAAAGAAGCAATCAATGCTGCTGAAGCGGTATTAACACTATCTTCTACAACAAACGGTCATATGGCAGTAAAAGCATGGGAAGCACTTGAAAAACAAACAGATTTAAAACTACGTGATTTAGCGGAAGAACGTGAAGAAGAATGCTTTACATTCGAACAAATTACAGCACAACCGAAAACAGTAATTACTTCTCCGGCCTTTACAGGTTCAGAAAAAGGTGGACGACGTTACTCACCGTTTACAACAAATGTGGAACGTCTCATTCCTTGGAGAACGATAACTGGTCGACAATCTTTCTACTTAGACCATGACATGATGAAAGAATTTGGTGAAACGATGGCAACATTTAAACCAATTCTGCAACATAAACCGTTCCGTAAATCACGACCTGAAGTAGAAGGGAAAGAAATTACATTAAACTATTTAACACCGCATAATAAGTGGTCGATTCATAGTATGTACTTCGATTCATTACCGATGTTAACGCTATTTAGAGGTGGTCCAACTGTTTGGATGAATAAAGAGGACGCTGCTGAAGCGGGTGTTGCAGATAATGATTGGATTGAGTGCTTTAATCGTAACGGTGTTGTTGTAGCGCGTGCTGTTGTAACGCACCGTATACCGAGAGGAATGGCATTTATGCATCATGCGCAAGATCGTCACATTAACGTACCTGGTACGAAATTAACAAGTAATCGCGGGGGAACGCATAATAGTCCAACTCGAATTCACGTAAAACCGACACATATGATTGGTGGATATGGTCAATTAAGTTATGGATTTAACTATTATGGTCCAACTGGGAACCAGCGCGACTTAAACGTTGTAATTCGCAAACTGAAGGAGGTAGATTGGCTTGAAGATTAAAGCACAAGTCGGAATGGTAATGAACCTAGATAAATGCATCGGCTGTCATACTTGTAGCGTAACATGCAAAAACACCTGGACAAATCGTCCAGGTGCTGAATATATGTATTTCAATAACGTAGAAACGAAACCAGGTATTGGTTATCCGAAACAATGGGAAGATCAGGAGAAATATAAAGGCGGCTGGGAATTGAAAAATGGTGAAATTCAGCTAAAATCCGGTTCGAAAATGAAACGTCTTATGAATATTTTCTACAATCCAGATCAACCAACGATTGATGATTACTTTGAACCTTGGAACTATGATTATGAAACGTTAACAAATAGTCCGCAGCGTAAGCATCAGCCAGTTGCTCGTCCGAAATCAGCAATTACAGGCGAATTTATCGACAAAATTGAATGGGGTCCAAACTGGGAAGATGACTTAGCAGGCGGACATATAACTGGATTGCAAGATCCAAACGTAAAGAAAATGGAAGAAGAAATTAAAACAGATTTTGAAAACGTCTTTATGATGTATTTACCACGCATATGTGAACATTGTATGAATCCATCTTGCGTATCATCTTGTCCATCTGGTGCGATGTATAAGCGTGAAGAAGATGGAATTGTTCTTGTAGATCAAAATGCATGTCGCGCATGGAGATTCTGCTTATCATCTTGTCCATATAAAAAAGTGTATTTTAACTGGCAAACGAATAAAGCTGAAAAATGTACAATGTGCTTCCCACGTATTGAAGCTGGTATGCCAACAATTTGTTCAGAAACATGTGTAGGACGTATCAGATATATTGGAGTAATGCTATATGACGCTGACAAAGTAAAAGAAGCAGCTTCTGTTGAAGACGAAAAAGATTTATATGAATCTCAGCTTACTGTTTTCCTAGATCCAAATGATCCAGAAATAGCAGCTGAAGCGAAAAAACAAGGCATTCCTGAAGAATGGATTAAAGCAGCACAACAGTCACCTATCTATAAAATGATTATCGATTGGAAAATTGCTCTGCCTCTTCACCCGGAGTATCGTACAATGCCGATGGTTTGGTATATCCCTCCGCTTAGCCCAATTATGAACATGGTGGAAGGGAAAGGTAGTAACTGGCAAGCAGAAGAGGTTTTCCCTGCAATTGATAATATGCGTATTCCAATTCAATATTTAGCGAATTTACTCACTGCAGGGGATGAATCACACATTCGTCTTACATTGAAAAAAATGGCTGTTATGCGAACACATATGAGAGCACTGCAAATTAATAAAGAGCCAAATGAAGCTGTATTAAAAGAACTTGGTTTAACGAAACAGGATGTAGAAGATATGTATCGTCTTCTTGCCATCGCGAAATATAAAGATCGCTTCGTTATCCCGACATCTCACCGTGAACAAGTGGCAGATTTATATAGCGAACAAGGAAGCTGTGGTTTATCATTCACAGGTGGTCCAGGCTCTTGTATGACAATTTCTTAAATAAAGGGGGCAGAAAATTATGAGACAAAGTTTACAAACAGCTTTTTCTTGTTCTTCTTTTCTTCTCTCCTATCCTGAACTAGGGTGGAGAGAAGCTGTAACTGAATTGCAAGAAGAGGTTGAAACAATAGAACAGGAAGACGTTAAAGCGTCACTTACAGCCTTTATAAAGCAAGTGCTAGATAAAACGAATGATCAACTCATTGATAGTTACGTATATACATTCGATTTTGGTAAGAAAACAAATATGTATCTTACTTATATGAACAATGGTGAACAACGAGAAAGAGGTATTGAATTACTAGAGTTAAAACAACATTATAAAAAATCAGGTTTTAGCGTAACAGATAAAGAACTACCTGACTATTTACCACTTTTACTTGAGTTTTTTGCAAATGCAAATGAGCAAGACAGTGAACCAATTATGAGTAAATACACGGAAAATATACAAGCATTACACGTTCAATTAAAAGAAGCGGGTAGTATGTATGAACCAATTCTTGCGTCTGTGCTACTCGCTATCGAAACATGGGGTGTACAGACAAATTAGAAAGGAGCGTTGTCAAAATGATGGATCAATTTCTTTGGGTATTGTTTCCCTATATCATTTTTGCAATCTTTATCGGTGGACATATTTTTAGATACAACTATGATCAATTTGGATGGACATCAAAATCTAGTGAACTATTAGAAAAGAAGATGCTCCGACTCGGAAGTCTATTATTCCACTTTGGGATCATGTTCGTAATTGGCGGCCATGTTATGGGGATTTTAATTCCAGAAGCTGTATATCGTTCAATAGGTATTTCTGAGCATATGTATCATGTAGTAGCAATTAGTTTTGGGCTTCCGGCAGGTGTTGCTTCTATTATCGGTTTAATTATATTAACGTACCGCCGTGTAACAGTAAAGCGTATCATTGCAACGAGTACAAAGGGAGATTATATTGCGCTTATTTTATTACTTATCGTAATGCTAGCAGGACTTTCTTCAACATTTTTAAATATCGATTCAAAAGGATTTGATTATCGTACAACGATTGGCCCTTGGTTCCGAAGTCTCTTTATTTTCCAACCGAAAGTTGAATATATGATGGAAGTACCAGTATGGTTTAAAATTCACATTCTCGCAGGGATGGGGCTTTTCGCGGTGTGGCCATTTACAAGACTTGTACATGTATTTAGTGCCCCAATTAAATATGTAAGCCGTAGTTATGTGATTTACAGAAGACGTATTCCTAATGAGTTGAAAAAATAATACTGCTGTAAACGGATAGGAGCTAATGGTTAAAACGAAACGAGGTCTAATATGGAAGGCCTCGTTTTTGTTTACATAGGGAATAAACGTTAATAAGTAGTTTAAATTGAAAAAAGATTAGCATCTAAATAAGATGCTAATCAATGCTACAAACAGAAGCAGAGCAATCTTCACAAGCAATTTCACATTTTAAAAATTGTAAATCGTGGATTGTAATCTTTCCTTTATGAATTGAAATTGTACCTTGCTTTTTTAATTCATTTAACATTCGATTTACACTTTCACGTGAAGTTGCACAGAAATTAGCGAGTTCTTGATTCGTTAATGGTAAATCGATGAGAATACCATTTTCTTTTAATACACCGTAACTATTTGTCATTCGTATAAGAGTAGAGTACAGGGCACCTTTTTTGCCGTGTAATACTAAATCTCGGAACTTCGTTTGCATTCTTCTTAAATGTTCACTAATCCATTTCATAAATTCAAATACAAGAGCGGGTTTTTGGAGTAATGCTTTTTCTAACGCTTCACGTTTTATTACACCTACTTCAACATCTTCAAGACATTTTGAGTTTAATAAATATTTTGCATTATCCGTGAACAATGTTAATTCTCCAATAATGTCATATTCCGAACAAATTCGAAGTGTTAATTCTTGTCCGTCAGCACTAAGTTTACTAATTTGTACTTTTCCTGAGTGAATGATATAGAGTTCTGTTGCCTCCATACCTTCTTGAAAAATAAAACTACCTTTTTTTATCTGCATTTTATATTCAACAGATGCAAGTAATTCTTTTAAATCTTGAGATAATGTCATACTGTTTGCCACAGTGATCACCTTTCTTCTTATAAGCAATACATTTCCTATTTTGAGTGTAAGTATGATGAAAATGCAAGAGCTATTTAAAAATAAATTGAAATTTCAATGACCGTAAGGAGGAGTGGCTAAAGATGTGAACAAAATGCGAACGGATTTGTGAAAATTTTTTGAATGGGGAAAGTGATGTGAGAAAAGTCACATTGAATATGTAGCTTCTTTTTTATAATGAAGGCAAATAAAAAAATGAAAGCTTACTAAGGATTGCAGCAGAAAAGAAGGGATATAGATGCACGAGAACATGAAAGATTCTTTAAAGCGGCCACTTCAAGATTTACGTATTTCAGTTATTGATCGTTGTAATTTTAGGTGCACATATTGTATGCCTGCTGAAGTGTTCGGACCTGATTATGCTTTTTTACAGGAAGAGTGTTTATTAACATTTAATGAAATAGAAAGGTTAGCGAGATTATTTATAAGTATGGGAGTTAATAAAATTAGGCTTACTGGCGGTGAACCTTTATTGCGTAAAGACTTACCGAAGTTAATTGCAAGACTTACAAATCTAGAAGGCTTAAAAGATATTGGACTCACAACAAACGGAATTCATTTAGCAAAACAAGCTAAGGCGCTAAAAGACGCGGGATTAAAACGTGTAAATATTAGTTTAGATGCGATAGAGGACCATGTCTTCAAAAAAATTAACGGAAGAAATGTAAGTACAAAACCTGTACTGAAAGGAATAGAAGCAGCAAATGCTGCTGGATTAGAAGTAAAGGTAAATATGGTCGTAAAAAAAGGGATGAATGATAGTCAAATTCTTCATATGGCTCGTTATTTTAAAGAACAAGAAATTCAGCTCCGTTTCATTGAGTTTATGGATGTAGGCAGTACAAACGGATGGAATTTTGAAGAAGTCATTACGAAGGAACAATTAATAGAGAAAATTAATCGTGTATATCCAATTGAGCCCGCTCAGCCTCGTTATTTTGGAGAGGTTGCGAAATTGTATCGATATGTAGGGAGTAATGCAGAAGTTGGATTTATTACTTCTGTTTCTGAGTCATTTTGTTCTTCTTGTACGAGAGCTCGTATTTCGGCAGACGGCAAGTTTTTCACGTGCCTATTTGGAGCGAAAGGAACGGATTTGCGAACGCTTCTTCGAGAAAATATTTCTGATGCATCACTATTAAAAATTTTAAATGATACATGGAGATATAGAACAGATCGATATTCAGATGAAAGAACGGTTGAGAATACAAGTAAACGTCCAAAAGTTGAAATGTCTTACATTGGTGGATAGTGAAAGAAGGATTTCTTATGCAAGAGCGTTATTCAAGACAAGTGTTGTTTTCTGGAATTGGTGAAATGGGACAAAGAAAAATAAGAGAAAAGCATGTGCTCCTAATCGGTGCGGGTGCGCTAGGAGCTGCGAATGCAGAAGCACTTGCTAGGATGGGAATTGGGAAATTGACAATTGCTGATCGTGACTACGTCGAATGGAGTAATTTACAGCGGCAGCAGTTATATACAGAAGAAGATGCGCAGCAGTGTAAACCAAAAGCAATTGCAGCAGCAGAACATGTAAGAAAGATTAATTCTGAAGTGGAAATTGTACCAGTTGTAACAGATGTCACAATGCGAGAAATAGAAGAGTTAACAAAAGATGTGGATCTCATATTAGATGCGACTGACAATTTCGATACGCGTCTACTTATAAATGACATTTCACAAAAAGAAAATATACCTTGGATATATGGCGGATGCATTGGGAGTTACGGTGTAACGTATACAATTCTTCCTGGGAAAACACCATGTTTTCGCTGTCTAATGGATCATCCTATGGGCGGTGCAACATGCGATACAGCCGGAATCATTCAGCCAGCTGTACAAATGGTCGTTGCTCACCAAGTTACAGAGGCGATGAAAATATTGGTGGGTGATTATGAATCATTAAGAGGGACGATGTTGTCATTTGATATTTGGAACAATCAATATCTCTCATTAAAAGTAAATAGACAGAAGAAAAGTACATGTCCTTCTTGTGGGAAATCACGAACGTATCCAAGCTTAATATTTGAAGCGCAAATGAAAACGGAAGTGTTATGCGGACGGAATACAGTTCAAATCCGTTCAGGAATAAAGAGAAATCTTAATTTAACCGAAATTCAAAAACGATTACAAAAAAGTGTACTTGTCCAAAAAACGCCTTACTTACTATCATTTCTAATTGATGAATATCGTTTCGTTTTATTTACAGACGGTAGGGCATTTATTCATGGAACAAATGATGTGAAAATAGCAAAACGATTATACGCAAAATATATAGGATGAACAGAAAGAGAGTTGCCCCTTATTAAAACGAGGTGAAAAAGAATGTTAGAAAAACGTATACCAATTCCAGTGGCAGAAGCAGTTGCACGTGTAATGGAATATGCTTACCAAGGTGAAATGGAAAAGGTTTCTCTTATAGAAAGCTACGGTAGAACACTTGGAGAAGATGTTATTGCAGATCATGATGTTCCGCATTTTGATCGCTCTCCGTACGACGGGTTTGCGATTCGAGCGGAAGATACAAAAGAAGCGAGTAGTAGTAACCCCATTCAATTTGAAGTAATTGGCGAAATTGGAGCAGGCTTTGTTTTTACAGAAGAAGTGAAAGAATTTCAAGCTGTCCGTATTATGACAGGTGCCGCAATTCCGGAAGGGTGTAATGCGGTTGTTATGTTAGAGCTAACGGAAGGATTTGAAGAAAACGAAAAGATTTATATGGTATTAAAACGCTCTTTCTCTTCTGGCGATAACATTTCTTTTAAAGGAGAAGATGTAAACCAAAATAGCATCCTTGTGAAAAAAGGGACTGTTATTAATCCTGGAGTAGCAGCGCTTCTTGCTACGTTTGGTTATAGTTCCGTACATGTTATAAAACAGCCGGTTATTGGAATTGTAACAACAGGAAGCGAACTGCTTGAAGTACATGAACAATTAAAGCTAGGGAAGATTCGAAATAGTAACTCTTATATGATTGCTGCTCAAATTGAACGAGCCGGCGGAGTTGTACAGTATTATGGGCAATTCGCTGACGATTTAGAGACGTGTTATAACACTGTAAAAAAAGCGATGAAAGAAGTCGATATTTTAATTACAACTGGTGGCGTTTCGGTAGGAGATTATGACTATTTACCTGCTATTCATAAGAGGTTACAAGCTAATGTACTTTTTAACAAAATAGCGATGCGACCAGGAAGTGTGACAACTGTAGCTGAGGTAGAAGGAAAACTACTATTTGGTTTATCTGGTAATCCTTCTGCTTGTTATGTCGGATGTGAGTTATATGTTCGACCAGTCATTGGAACATATTTGCATAGGAAAGATCCACACATTTATCGTGCAGAAGCAATTTTACAAAAAGACTTTTCGAAAGCAAATCCGTTTACTCGTTTTGTAAGAGGGAGAGTGGAATTTGTAGATGGTCAATTACAAGTTACACCAGTTGGTTTAGATAAATCTAGCGCAATTTCTTCACTTGCAGAAGCGAATGCATTTATCGTTTTGCCGGGGGGAACGAGAGGATTTGAAGCCGGAATAATCGTTTCGGTACTGTTATTAGAATCAAACGTCGGAAGTGAGTGGCCGTGGGATGAACCGCTTCGATCATATAAATAATAGAAAATAGATTGCTAACTTATACAAAGATAAGAGGTGCAAAATGACACATACGTATTATGAAGTAATTGATACACCTATTTCAATTGAGGAAGTTACAAACAAAGTAATTCGTCGTGAGTGTGGCGCAGTTACTACTTTCGTTGGTACTGTTAGAGAATTTACGAAAGGGCGTCGTACGCTACATTTAGAGTATGTAGCATATAAAACAATGGCAGAAAAACAACTTGAGAGAATTGGTACTGAAGTAGGAGAGAGGTGGTCTGGGACATTTGTCGCCATTACACATCGCATTGGTACATTACAAATTTCTGATCTTGCTGTTGTCGTCGCTGTTTCTACACCACATCGGAAAGCAGCCTATGAGGCGAACGAATATATTATGGAGCGTATAAAACAAATCGTTCCAATTTGGAAGAAAGAATTTTGGGAAGATGGTGAATCATGGGTTGGTGATCAGTTAGAGAATGTAGCATATGAGAATGGTGAGCCTGAAGAGGAGATGAGAATATGATTGAAGTACTATTATTTGCACATTTACAAGAAGAAGTAAGTAAGCCAGCATTACAAATCGATTGTGAAAATATTACAGTTGCTGAACTAAAGAAGGTACTCATTAAGAAATACAACGTAGCGATTTCAAATGAAATCATGGTGGCTATAAATGAAGAGTATGCAAATGAGAATGACATCATTCAAACTGGTGATACTGTGGCGATGATTCCGCCAGTAAGTGGTGGTTGATTCTTTTCGACCTAATCATGTTACGACGTGATTAGGCTGGAGAGAATGAATATAACTATGCATACATAGGAGGGAACAGGATGAAAAGTCCTAATTTTCAATTAAGTTTACAAACTTCTAATCTAATTATTGGTTTTATGGTATGGGTCATTTTATCATCATTAATGCCTTATATTAAAGTGGATATCCCATTAACTGCGGGGCAAATTTCTATGGTCACAGCAGTACCCGTTATTTTAGGTTCTGTTCTTCGCATTCCAATTGGTTATTGGACAAATCGTTTCGGAGCAAGAAAATTATTCTTTATTAGTTTTATTCTATTATTACTTCCTGTCTTTTATATTAGTGTTGCCAATTCTATGATGGATTTAATTATTGGTGGATTATTTGTAGGAATCGGTGGTGCTGTATTCTCTGTAGGAGTAACTTCTTTACCAAAATACTTTCCGAAAGAGAGTCATGGTTTTGTAAATGGTATTTACGGTGTCGGTAACGCCGGAACAGCAATTACTTCATTTTTAGCGCCTGTTATCGCAACTTCAGTTGGCTGGAGAACGACAGTACAATGTTATTTAGTTTTACTTGCAGCATTTGCACTTATGAACTTTTTATTAGGTGATCGTAAGGAGAAAAAGGTGAATACACCATTAATGGAACAAATGAAAGGTGTATATAAAAATGAGAAACTTTGGTTTTTATGTATCTTTTACTTTTTAACATTCGGATCATTTGTCGCATTTACAGTATACTTACCAAACTTTTTAGTATCTCACTTCGGATTAGAGAAAGTAGATGCTGGTATGCGAACTGCAGGATTCATCGTACTCGCAACAATTATGCGTCCGATTGGTGGTTGGCTCGGCGATAAGTTTAATCCATTTAAAATATTAATCTTCGTATTTATCGGTTTAACACTTTCAGGTATTATTTTATCATTCATGCCTAGTATGAACGTGTATACATTTGGTTGCTTACTAGTCGCATTTTGTGCAGGCATTGGTAATGGTACAATCTTTAAACTCGTTCCAATGTACTTCTCAGAACAAGCAGGTATTGTAAATGGACTCGTTTCAGCTTTAGGTGGACTAGGAGGGTTCTTCCCGCCCCTAATTTTAACATTACTATTCCAACTAACAGGCCATTATGCAATTGGATTTATGGCATTATCAGAAGTCGCACTTGCTTGTTTAATCATTACAGTGTGGATGTATAGTCAAGAAAAGCTGTTAGTGATGTTAAAGAATCATTAATAAGGAAAAAGAACCATCCCAAAGTATTTTGGGATGGTTCTTTTAGTAATAGGCTTCAACATGTTTTTATTGATCTCTCAATAAACGCTTATTTTCTATAAGAATGTGCTTTTAAAATGAAGATGTCAAAAGTTATTCAATTAAAGGGCAGATTAGTTAAGGAAATCTTAAATCTATTCTAAAGATCGAACTCATTTTTAGAATGCAAATATTTAATTGAATCGGGATGTTTAGATGAAAAAAATATAAGTCCACTCAAGATAAACAAGTATCAGGTGTGTTAGGTAGTTTAAGCGACAAGTATAGGATTGATGCAAGTATCCTTCGCATAGTAACTGCATTATCAGATTTTTTTAGGGCCAAATTTTTTGGTAAGGTTAATGGATATTGTGAAAAAGTATACTTAAAATAAAGAAGATAGTTTAGGTCAATAAGATAAAATTATGAATTTGTATAAATAATCCATAATTTTCTTTATGAGTTATATTTGGTATGTTAAAGAAAAGAGAGGAGAGGGGAAATGAAATAAGAATTTTTGATGCACATTTTCATATTATTGGTTTAAGTTTTCTGATTATTGAGAATTGAAGGGGTTTCCGACTAATTAAATGTGATTCATATTTAGTAAAGTGTTTAATCCAACTAAAATATATTTAGAATGAGGTTTTAAATGTTTGTTTTTATTATACTAGACGTAATATTACCAATATTAATATTAATGCTGATTGGTGCAATCTTACAAAGAAAGTTCCAATTTAACTTAAAGCAGCTTTCTACACTTATTACTTATTGCTTAATGCCAGCGGCTGTATTTGTGAATATATATGATATTAGTATAGAGACAGGTTTGTTGCTCCAAATAATATACTATTTAATGCTTTATAGTCTGAGTCTGATCATAGTAAGTCATTTCATTTCAAAAACATTAAAGTTAGAAAAAGGAGAAAGTGCAGCTCTACAAAATAGCATTTCGTTAATGAATTCCGGTAATTATGGGTTACCAGTAAGTCAATTGATTTTCAGTCACAATCCAGTGGGGGTTTCCATTCAGATTTTTATTGTGATTTTCCAGAATCTTTTAACTTATTCATATGGGATATATAACTTACTATCAGCAACAAAAACAATCGGAGGTATTATTCAATCATTTCTAAGACTGCCTGTATTTCATGCGCTCGTATTAGGGGTTCTCTTTCAATCTTTTAAAATTCAAATACCTAATTCTATCTTGCTACCTCTTAATCAGCTTGCGAATGGTTTTGTTGCAATAGCACTCATATTGCTAGGGGCGCAATTATCCAACATTAAACTTAATTTTTTCCATCGAGTCATAACATGGGCTTTAATTGGAAGGTTACTGATGGGACCATTATTAGCACTTGCTGTAATATACATACTAAACATCGATGGTATTGTTGCACAATCGTTATTTATTGCAAGTTCTTTTCCTACTTCAAGAAATACATCAACCATTGCTATGGAATATCAAATAGAGCCTGAATTACATGCACAAATCGTTTTATTTTCAACAATTTTCAGCATTATTACAGTAACTGTCGTTATTTATTTATCATATATTTTGTTTTGAATATACGTGCAAAAACGAAAAGATTTGAGGCGGTAAATGATGGACAGAAGTCCTATAGATCTGAGAAGAAAGCAGTCTTTCATATATTGGGTGTCGTTTACAATTGTACCATGTTTCAAAATCTAGTGACTTAATTCAAAAAAAGAAACTTATTAGGGTTTATTTCGTATGGAAATCTTTAAAGTATTTACATATAGACTTGCGAAAAAAAGACACAATCTCGCTTATAATTAAAGTTATATGAGCTTAGGGTGATAGCGATGGGGTGGGAGTGTCAAGTAAGAATTTTATGCATAATTGCCACTAAGGGAGATGATTAAAAGTTGAGTAAACAGAATATCAGCACAATAGTTTCAGGAGATTTGATTGTTACCCATCTAATTGGCCAGATTAATACAGAGGATGTGTATGAATGGTTTAATGATTTTGAGCAGGTTTGTCAGCAATTTATTTCTGAGGGTCGGAAATACAAATTGTTGGTGGATAGAAAAGGGTATACCCCAAATCATTTTTCTGTTCAAAAAGTATGGAAAGATAAGTTCTTCAATGAAACCATTTTGAATCATAGTAAGGCAATTGCATTTCTTCTTGAAGAAGGAGAGATACTGAAGTATTTACAACAATCCAATACAAAAGAATCCGTGGAGTTTTTTGATGATTATGAACAAGCGCTAATTTGGTTGAATGAATATCCAATATAAAAACTGAATAGAAAGAGTTGCTCGTAATGTTACACTTGTCATGAAATTTATTTGTTTACAAGTTGCAAACACCATTTATTTTCTTCATAGATTGCTTGTGAAATAAAAGAACGGAACTACAACAAAAAGAACAAACGTCCCCTAAAAAACGTTTGTCCAAAGGTAATTACTATTTTAACTAAGAAATAGATTACAATTTATGTGTACGAGAAATCTTTTTTATAAGTTTAGGCAATATAGATGTTAGTTCTTGCTTCAAACGCTTCGTAAATGATGGATCTTTACCAGAAGTTGAAATAGTGACAACATAATCATTATTTCTTATAACGCCAGGTGTGTGAAAAGATGATTCTGTACCATCACTTACAACGTTAACCCACTGGAAATCATGAGCGGCCTGTTTGACCCTCATATTTACAGCGTGTTGATTTGTAGCTGCATAAATAAGGTGAGCATCTTTAATATCATCATTACTAAAAGCTTTTTGCTTCCAAGTAATATAAGAAAGTTCCTTCATTTCCTCGCAAATTTCTGGGCTGACAACAGTGACGAAAGCGCCTGTATCTTTTAATCCAGACGCTTTTCGATATGCAATTTTACCTCCACCAATGATAACAACCACTTTATTTTGTAGATTAAACATAAGAGGGTACATGTTATACATATATGCATTCCTCCATTCGTTCTAACAATGTTAGTTTCATATATGTATCAAACTGAAGACAGTTACAAGTCGTAACATGATTGTATTTTTTTGTATGCAATTCAATTTTTTGAAGTAATAATCCGGTAAAGAGAAGGTATGGCATGACATATACATGGGACGCAGTCGATGTTATAGCCTTGAGCTCAACAGCAAAAGAGGGAGTTCCTTTCGTTAAAAAGGAACAGGATACTGGCATACCAAGTTTTCGTTCGATGGCTGCTCCGATTTGTTGTAACTCATGTATCGGTTGTGTATCACTACTGCCTCGTCCTACGAGTAAAATACTACTATTTTGCATTGGCATAGCTTCACGTATTCTTTTCACTACAAGTTCCACCATATGTGGATGTGTACTAAAAGGAGGTACAACTGAAAATGTTATTTGTGGATATTTCTTTTGTAGTTGTTCTATTTCAAAAGGAATATCACGTTTATAGTGAGCTGCTGCAAATAATAAAACAGGTACAATCATTATTTCAGTTGCGCCCTCTAGTAATGTTTCTGTAACTGCATCTGAAATGGTAGGTGTCGTTAGTTCTAGGAAAGCAATTTTTTGAATTCTTTCGTTACGTTCTTTTATAACAGATTGAACAAAATGAATGAATTGTTCATTACCTTCTTGTAGCCGGCTCCCATGCCCAACATATATAATTCCTTTCATCGCAGCACCAAATCTTTCTTCATAATCATGTTTTGTAATTGCTCATCTACATGATGAAATCCAACTTTATTCGCATAGTGTAAAGTTGGAACGTCGGTATACGAGAAAGGGAGAGTAAGGATATCGATAAAGCCAAGTCGTTTTATTTCTGATAAAAATGTATCAATTGAGGCACGCCCTTCAAACACAATGCTTCCCCATGAGAATTCAGAAAGCATACGAGAATGAACTTCATCGAAGCGATGGTCAATAGTATACGCATGAGTCATCATATAAGAACCGGCACCAATTTTTTCTTGTATAAAAGCAATTCGGTTAATATTTCGTCCTAAATAAACTGTTGTATTGGAAGAGAACTCTGCTTGTTTACTTAGTAGCCCATATTGCATAAGTTTTTCTTGAGTGGCAACGTTCATATGTTGTAGTTGCGCTTGTAAAGAACGAATATCTTTTTGGTGTTTACCACATGATTGCATCAATATTTCTACACTTTCAGCTGAACAAAAAACAAGACGATTAACGTTAAAAATTTCATTGATTTGTTCAAGTGTTAATGTGTATTCTACCTTTTTGAAAGTAGGAATTTGATATATTTCTGCACCGGCTTCTTGTAACTTTTGCTTCATTGAATTTGTTTTATTCGTTGCAGATGCAAATAAAACTTTTTTCTCATGTAATGGTTTACGTTCTTTCCAAGCGATCTGATCCCGTAAGGAAACGACATCACCAACAATTGTCATAGAAGGATTAGAAATATTTTCGTTTTTGACAATAGAAACAATGGTAGACAGTGTCCCTGTGACAACGCGCTGTTTACCAGTTGTACCCCATTCAATGACTGCTACTGGCGTATCTTCTTTTTTTTCTGCTTGTAGTAAGTTTTCACAAATTGTAGGTAAGTTTTCTATACCCATGTAGTAGGCAATTGTGTCGCTATTGTGAGATGAATTATATTTTCCATGGTCGGTTAAAGGACCTTTTGCATGTCCGGTTAATAAAGTGACGCTATTACTGTAGTCACGGTGGGTGAGGGGAATACCTGCATAGATACTAGCGGCGATGCTAGATGTAATACCTGGTACAATTTCATATGGAATATTTGCTGATGCTAAAGTCTCTGCTTCTTCACCAACACGGCCAAAAATAGATGGATCTCCGCCTTTTAAGCGGACTACGATTTTTCCTTCTTTCGCAAATTGAAGGAGGTGTGCGTTAATCATTTCTTGACGCATAGTATGATTCTTTGGCATTTTTCCGCAATAAATAAGTTCACATGTTTCTTTTGTATAATTAAGAAAGGAAGGGTTTAATAAGCGGTCATATAAGACGATATCTGCACGATTTAAGCACTCTATCGCTTTTTTTGTAATAAGCCCTTCATCACCTGGTCCTGCACCAACTAAATATACATATCCGTTCATATTCGCACCTCGTCTATTTTTATTTAAAAGGAAGCCAGGGGAGGCTTCCTTTTGTAAATTACATGTATATATAAATATCCCCGTCAATAACTTCTACTTCATACGTTTGAATACAACCATCATCAGGTTTTTGAACTTCACCTGTTAGTAGTGAAATTTTCCAATCATGTAGTGGACAAAAGACGAATTCTCCAGATACAATACCTTCCGCTAATGGCCCGTTTTTATGAGGACAACGATTTTCTACAGCTCGAATATCGCCATTTGAAAGGCGGAATAGGGCGATAGACATACCTTTCATTTGTACCTCTTTACCGATTTGAATAGGAAGGTCTTCTGCACGCATAACTTTTATTTTTTCTTTCGTTTGTATCATATAGATCACAGCTCCTTATTTCACAGTTTCTACTTCATACATCGCTTTTAATGATTTCGTTTCTAGTGCTTGTCCCCATGCTTCTTTATATGTGCCACGAGCTTTTTGGAAACGTTCATTTAACTTAGTGACCATATTTGCATCTTGCAGTATTTCCTTTATGTGATCGAAGCCTAATCGTTCTGTCCAGTAGGCAGTACGCTCTCCGTAAATACCAGTTTCACGATAATATTGCATGTAAGCTGTAGCGATGCGAAGGACATCATCTTCAGTAGGGACAATCATTACAAAATCAGCTTCGCGTACTTCCGTACCACCATTTCCGCCAATATAAAGTTGGTATCCATTTTCGACACAAACAACGCCAAAATCTTTCGTCAGTACTTCCGCACAGTTACGCGGACAGCCCGTTACACCCATCTTCATTTTATGAGGTGTATCTACCATTTCTAATGATTGTTCAAGCAACATACCAAGTCCTAATGAATCTTTCGTACCGAAACGGCAGAAACGAGAGCCAACACATGATTTTACATTACGAAGAGATTTTGAATACGCATATCCAGAAGCCATATTTAATTCAGCCCATACGTTAGGTAAATCTTGTTTCTTAACACCGTATAAGCCAATTCGGCTCGCACCTGTAATTTTCACAAGTGGAACATCGTACTTTTTCGCAACTTCAGCAATTTTCATTAAATCATCTGCTGTTGTAACGCCTCCGTACATACGTGGAATAACAGAGAAGGTACCATCGTGCTGGATGTTACCATTCATTCTTTCATTCACGAAACGGGATGATTTATCATCTTCATATTCTTCTGGAATCGCCATACGTAAATAGTAGTTTAAAGCAGGACGACATTTCGAACATCCATCTTCATGTACAAAACCAAGAACGTTTCGTACTTCTTTTGGAGATTTTAAACCTTTCTCATGAATGGCCGCTACGACTTCATCACGTGATAAAGGTGTACATCCGCACATACCGGTAGACTGCGCAGAAGCATCAAAAGCATCTCCAAGTGTATGAGATAAAACTTGTTCTACAAGCGGACGACATTTACCACAAGACCCTGCGGCTTTCGTACAGCCTTTAACTTCTTCAAAAGTCTTTAACTCTTGTTCTAAAATGGCGTGAACGATTGTGCCTTTCGTAACACCATTACATCCGCAAATTGTGTCATCCGCACTCATAGTAGCAACGTCAAGTTCACATTCTTCACCAGCTTTGTGAAGAAGAGAAGCGGCTGTATATTCTTGTATATCTTCTTCTTTCTTTAACATGCTAAAGAGGCGTGTTCCGTCAGCTGTGTCACCATATAAAACGATACCGATTACGTTATTGTCACGAATTAATACTTTTTTATAGGAACGTTTACATTCATCAAAGATTGATATTGCTTTCGTTTGAGCATCTTCATAAATTTGACCAGCAGAGAATAAATCACAACCTGCAACTTTTAATTGCGTACCGACGATACTGCCCGAATATCCATCAGTTTGTAAATTTGTTATATGTTTTGCTAATATCGCACCTTGTTCATAAAGAGGAGCAACAAGTCCATATGCGATACCGTCATGCTCTGCACATTCTCCAACTGCATAAATGGACTCATCATTTGTTAGCATATAGTCATTGACTACAATACCGCGATTTACAATTAAACCAGCATCTTTTGCTATTTGCGTATTTGGGCGTATTCCGACAGCCATTACGACTAAATCACAATCTACAACTTCACCGTCTTCAAATTGAATGCCCTCAACATGGTCTGTACCAAGAATTTTTACAGTTTTCTTTTCCGTTAAAAACTTCATGCCTTGTGCTTCTAAATCTTCACGCAGAAGAGCAGCTGCTTTCGTATCTAGTTGTTGCTCCATTAAGCTAGGCATTAAATGAACAACATGTACGTCCATTCCTAAATCAATTAGACCTCTTGCGGCTTCTAAACCGAGTAATCCGCCACCAATAACAACGGCCTTTTTCTTTTCTTTAGCGGTATCTATCATAAATTGTGTATCTTCAATAGTTCGAAATCCTGTTACACCAGAAAGTGCGGAACCTTCAACAGGTAAAATAAAAGCACTAGAACCTGTTGCGATAATGAGCTTGTCGTATGTAAGAGTACGCTTCTTTTCTGTAATAATAATTTTTTCTTCTCGGTTAATACTTTGAACTCTTTCATTCGTATACAAAGTTATTTCGTTTTCTTCATACCAACTGTATTCATTCATAATGATATCTTGCATATTTGTTTTGCCTTGTAAAACATGAGAGAGCATAATGCGGTTGTAGTTTGGATGCGGTTCATCTCCAAAAATAGTAATCTCATATGAATCACTATCATGTTTTAAGATTTCTTCCATACAGCGAATGCCAGCCATACCATTTCCGATCATAACTAAACGTTTTTTCATTTTCGTTTCCCCTTTTTATGTGAAATATTGAACAAAGGATTATATTTTTATTATAGAAAATATAATAAGGGGGAGATGTGATATTTATCACATCTTTATAATGATTCACAAATTGTTAAAATTCGGTTTTATGTGAAGGGGATGTGAATATTTTTCGCGAAACGAAAAAGCAGGCCATAAGTATTTACACTCATGTCCTGCACTTGATTTATGCTTTCGTAATGGCACGCGGAAATAAAATATTATTTTCTAAATGAATATGCTCAAATAAATCAGACTCTAGCGCTTCGAGGCGTTGGTAAACAAGTCGATAAGTACCGCAAGCACCTTCTGGAGGAGTAAAGTCATTTGTCACTTTACGAAGTTCTTTTATAATATTTCCAGCATGATTGTGCTCATTTTCTAGTTCATTTACTACTTTACGTAACTTAGCATAGTTTTCATTAGTTGGATTTTGTTCAAATTCTAAAATTAATGGAAAATCTTCCATTTCTTCTTTAATTAAATGCTGTTCTAATTCCATTCTAAGTTCATGAAATAGCTTATGAATTTGAGCAAAATGAGGCTGACTTGCCCCATGAACACGTAATACTTTTGTCACATATGGACTTAACTGTGGTAATTCTTCATTTAAATAGCGGTGATGCTTATTTATGACATAATCAATCAATTCACGATAAGAAGCATTTTTCCAATCAATTTCCGATTCATTTAATCGTTTCGTATTATGATAAAGCGTATTTAACTCTGTAAGCACTTCAGTAGCTGATAAATTTCTTTCATGAATTGCATCAATAAGTGGCTTATTACCGCCACAACAAAAATCTATTCTATATGATTTAAAAAGATCACTAGCTTTCGGAAATTGTGTAACAATCTCACCAACAATTGAAGTTTCAGTAAATGTATGTTCCATATGAATGCCTCCATAAAATTTTAATGTAATATCTGAATTAAGAATAGCGATAAATTAAAATCTATGTAGTGATTGAAATCACTTATTCTGTGTCGTTTTTGAGAATAATAAGAAGAATGTTATTAAAATAAGGGGGAAAGTAATAAGTGGTAATATTTTACGTTAATAAAAAAGAAGCTTAGTAAAAGCTTCTTTTTTATTACTATTTTTCACATGCAATTCCATCGCCATCACGATCAAGATGAGAGCTATAACCTGGTTGCCCTTTATGTAAAGGAGCTTTCCCAGCTGCTCTAACTGCAGCACAATTTTTGTAGTATGCACTATCAGTATTACCATTAGCTGGTTGTGTTTGAGCTTGCTGTGCTTTTTGTTCTTCTTGTTGTTTACGAGCTTGTTCATCAGCCTGACGTTTTTGTTCTTCTTGTTGTTTACGAGCTTGTTCATCAGCCTGACGTTTTTGTTCTTCTTGTTGTTTACGAGCTTGTTCATCAGCCTGACGTTTTTGTTCTTCTTGTTGTTTGCGAGCTTGTTCATCAGCCTGACGTTTTTCATCCTCTTGCTTACGAGCTTGTTCATCAGCCTGACGTTTTTCATCCTCTTGCTTACGAGCTTGTTCATCAGCCTGACGTTTTTCATCCTCTTGCTTACGAGCTTGTTCTTCGGCTAGACGCTTCTCATCTTCTTGCTTTTGAGTTTTTTCGTCCGCCTCTTTCTTTTCTAGCTCTTTTTTCTGTTCGCTATCTTTTGGCTCTTCATTATTAGAGGCAACTTTTGTACTAGTTGCTGTCGTTTTTTCAGAAGAAGGAGCTGAAATACCTAATAACGCAACAAAAATGACAAATAATACAGCTGTAATAATAAATTGTTTTTTCGCTACACCTGTTTTCTTAATAACAGATAAGATTGCTAGAACAAGGAAGAATATAAATAGAATGAAACTTAAAGTAGAAAAAAACTCGACGACGGGGTGTTCCGATTTTGTTGTACCGGCCGTTATTAATATAATAGAAATCATAAAAAGAATAACGGTAGGACGTCCATATTGTTTTGCTTTTCCATTTTTCTTAAAGAATGAAATGATACATAAGATTAAAAGAATAAAAGCAATAAAAAATAAAGCTGCACCAATATTACTTAAAATCGACATTTTCATACCTCCATTTGTAAGATTCTTCTTATTGATTATATAGGAATTTATTGGATATTACACGTTTTGTATAAATTTAGAAAATTAATATTTTTAATAGACTCATAAACATTTATTTTATATATAAGGAAAAATGGATATATTTCCTATTACTTTTTGAAAGAGATTTCATAAATTATAGTATATCGATTGAAAGGAGGAGATTTGAATGGAATTTCAATTGTTGGTAACTTGTATATTACAAGAAGGTAATGCTTACTTTTTAGTAACGAAGGTAGATGATGTTATTACGTTAAAAGTACCGATTACTGCGGGAGTAGCAGGTTTATTTTTAGCTTTAGGTGTACCAAGATGTTCTTAATTTAAATCTATAGTAGAAGAGGAAGGGACATGCCTTCCTCTTCTACTATTACATAATATAATTATGTAAACTTAAATATCATATTTGTGATAGCACGTTTGAAATGGACATGCATATACTATAATGTTTCATTGGATGTTAGCGGTGAAAGGTAGTTTTAATAAGTGCATCCAGTGATATTTTTAAGCTATGAAAATAAAAGAGGTGCTATTATATATGAAAAGAAAAACATTGGATATTCCAGTTACATTGCGAAGAGAGTGGTTTTTAATAGAGTTAGCTCATTTAACGAAAAAATATGGAATTGAAATTGCAACTAGTAAAATGGATGCTGCACCGTTTTTAAGAGATCAAGTTACGGAGTCAAAGATAGGGAAAGGGCTACAATACGATAAATATGATGATGAGTATATAATTGAAAATTAAAGGGTAACAACAAAATTAAATTAATTTATAACAAAATATAAAATAAAGCAGATTCTAAATATAGAATCTGCTTTATTATGAAATACTTGTAGTCAACTAGCCTCTTTCTAGTGTTTTTCCTACATATTTCTCTTGCGTTATTCCAAAAGAGTCACGAAGAATGCGAGCATAATCTTTAGATTCTATTGGTCGTTTATTTTTGGTGCCTTTAAAGGTTTCTGTATAATTTTTATTTGTTAATGATATGTGACCATAAGTAGTTAATTTACAAGTGATAGCTCCTTTATTAAAAGGAGATTCTTTATGCTCTACAATCACTTTTTGAATGTTATTCACTTTTTTCTCATCTATTGGATCTACAGTGAAAGCATAGCCTATTTTCCATTCGTTTGAAGGTTCAGATTGTAAGAAACTTGTAGATTCCCCGTTAGCTCCTTTTCTCATTTCTAAAATATGCGTACCTTTTCGAGTATTTCGCTTACGAATTCGATATTCTCCTGTTTGAGAGGAGATGACTTCTCCGTTAAAAGGGACTGGATGTAAAGGGAGATGAGATGCAAAACCTGCATCCACAACATAATCTTTATCCTCATGACTTAATATGATAATGACATGACCATCATCGGGTTTCCATTTATTATCGTAAAGATCATAAACAGTACCGGCTACTTTGTATACTTGAAACCCACAATCAATTAAAAAATAATACAATAGGGAGTTTAATTCATAACAAAGTCCACCTCGTTTTTGAATAAGTAACTTTTCTATTAAGTTATCTTTTGAGATATTTTTAATAGTACCAGCCATAATATCAAGATTTTCATAGGGGAGAATCATTCCCATCTTCAAGAGAATTTCATCTAAATCATCAAATGTTATTTCTTTTGCAGGAATTTCTAAGCGTTTAAAAAACTCCTTTTGTAATTTGGTCATCATAAAGTATTCTCCTTTCTTTTTACAGAATTTTCTTCTGCTCACCGATAGGTTAGTACTTCTAAAAAGTTAATTCAAGTGTGCGGAAATTATCATAATATATGTTTCTGGAAATATGATTTTCTATTCGGAAATTTCAGTTTAATTTTTAATCGTAGGAAAGTCTTATAATACAAGCTCCTTTAAAATTAGTTTGTATTTAATGAAAAGAAAGTACATATCTTTATTATATTTTTAAATAACTAACTAGTAATAAAATGTTTTTTTACTAAAATTTTTTCAAGATTTGTATGCTTTATATAAACAATAATGATTTAAAAAATATCTGGGTGTAGCGAAGTTAACAATTATTGAGAAACTTTTTTGTCGTATTCTATCAAAAGGAAGAGGTAGAAACAAAGAGAATAACGAGAGTTAAGGAAGAGGGTATACAACTAGTAACCTTCTAAAAATAGGGCTAACATCTTTTAAAAATAAAAGATTAGCTATTATTAAGGAAGGGAAAATATAAAATATTATAAAGAACACCTTCTTTCAAAAAAATAGGGGGAGTAATATGCGACTGATGAGAAGATGTGTGGCCTTACTAATTGTATTTTTTATCATGGCTCCAACGATTAGCACAAATGTACAGGCAGAAGTTGTAAAAGAGCTTGGAAAGGGGTTTCCTGATACAGAAGTATTCACACCTGGAGAATGGTTTTTAGGCCAAAAACCTGCTAATTATGATGAGAATAAACCGCCAATTCTCTTTGTACAAGGAAGAAATGGTAATGCTGATAGTTGGTATGGAAAGACAGTATATCATGATATAAATGATATGTATGATTATGCTTTAAAAGCAGGCTATCAAACAGTGTTTATACAATTGTATGATGCTGCAGGGAAAGGTTCGGCTAGTCAGTGGGATAACGGAAAATTGTTAGCACAAAAACTTGAAGAAATATATAATTATTTCGGTAAAAAAGTTAATATTGTAGCGCATAGTAAAGGTGGTATTGATACACAAGCCGCATTAGTTGAATATGGTGCGAATCGATTTGTTGGAAATGTTATTACACTTGCTACACCGCATCACGGCTCAAATTTAGCAGATTTGTCATATAGTTGGTGGGCAGGTTGGCTTGCTTCTATATTAGGTCAAAAAGATGATGGTACGTATTCGTTACAAATAGGTGAAATGGCAAAGTTTCGTTCAATAATAGATAACAACCCAGCAGCTAAATTAAACCGTTACTATACGGCTACTGGAACTAGCTGGGGGCCAACATTTTCTGCATTATCTATGGGCGGGTTATATTTATCATCGTACGGTTCAAATGATGGACTAGTAAATGAATGGAGTGCGAAGCTATCGTACGGTACACATTTATTTACAGATTCCAGATTTGATCATGACAATATAAGAAAAGGATCAGCTGTTTTTGTACGAATTGAACCATATTTACGTACGACAAATGTGGGATTACCAGCTTTAGTAGCATCCAGCACTAGTTCAAATGAAGATCTAGAACAATTAAATACAACTTCAAATCAAAATATTTTAGGAGGCGAATTACCACAAAATCAGTGGATAGAGCAAAGTATTTCTGTTGATAAAAAGGCTGAAGGAATAGTTTCTGTACTAACTGCTTCTTCTGATGTAGAAGTACAAATGGTATCTCCAAAAGGAAAAATCTATGCAAATAAAGATAGCGCTATAACTACTGGTGAAGGCGAATCTTTCTTTAATGGGGCGACAATTAGAACATTTAAGTTTGATAAATTGGAAGTAGGCGAATGGAAAATCAAAATGATGGCGAAGCAGTCGAAAGATGCATATTTAGTTGTAAGCGATTACAAGGATGACGCACCATTTGTTCTTCGAATGCCTACAAAAGTTAAAGTAAATAAACCTGAGTATAAACTGAAAAAATCACCTGTGGCACCTGAAATGAAAGGGGATCTTTCCATAACAGTAAGAGTCGTTAATAAAGAAGGTAAGTTAGTCTCTGAATTTAATGAATTACAAAATGTTAATACGAATACATTTACAGGTGCTTTGAAAGATATAAAACAACCGGGAGTATATAACGTTACGATGGATATAAAAGGGATGAATAAAGAAGGAAAACCATATAATCGTACGATTGTTAAGTCGGTTTATGTAGAGAAATAAGGAAGAATAAATAAGTATAATAAAAAAGTGCAGAAATCTTGTGTTAGAAAGAATTCTGCACTTGTTTATGTGGGGAGAGATAATAAAAGTTGAAAAAACTGTTATTCAATAAAAAAAGATGCTGAAATAGCATCTGAATGTGAAGAAATAATTTTAACTTAGTTTTGTAACTGTTAATTCAACTGAATTTATACCATTGTCACAAGTTACAATACTTTGACGATTAAAACCACTATTATTTCTAAGTTGAAGAGTTGAATTAGCAGGCACTGTAACAATCGTTTCGCCAACGAGTTGAAGACATTCGTTATTTGATGAAGTATTCATTTGAATAGCGAAGTCACCTTGACTATTAGCAAGTGGATTGTTATTTAAAAATATAGTTATGACTGGGATATGTGGAAATACAGGATTTAAAGTAGTATTAATACTGGAAATGAACGAAACTCTATAATCACCAGCTTGTCTAAAGTGTATAGTAGTAGGATTTAGTAAGGAAACACCTCCTGCTAAAGGTCCAACGTGATTAAATGGAAAAGGATCTCCAAAAGGAACAGTTATAAATTCAGTTTGCCAAAAAGTTCCGTATGCAGGACAGCTTCGTTTATGTGAATGGTCACATGAACATTTTTTATTTGAACTGGAAGAAGATTTGCATGAGCATTTTTTATACGAGTTTGAAGAATGATAGTATGAACCCAAAATATTACCTCCTATTCTTAATAAATTTAAACCACATAGTAGTTTATGAAGATGAATCACAATTGGCGTGTATGCTTGTACTATAAAAGGAAATAGATTTGGAATATAAAGTGGTCAAATGATGAAGTGTAGTATTTGGGTATTACCTGTAACACCTTTTGAAGATGATAAGGTTTATAATTTGATAGAAAAATAAATGGAATTTCTAAATAGATTGAAGTAACGAGGAAACGTTTATCCCGCTATTTTCCGAGCAGTAAGACTCCCATCTCAAAATTCAGCGAAAGCAAAGAAGTTAGGTGGGGGATGAATTAAACCCCCACTCATTAAAATTTCACTTTACTATATTTATTTAGTCTGACAAAACAGAAATATTACCTTTAGCTGTATGGATGTTATCATTTGGTGAAGTTATAATATTTAGCTATATTTATATTAGGTTATTCAGTTTATTTTTTATTTGCGTAGATGAGCAGGAAAAAGTCAGAAAATATAGAATAATATACATATGAAGCATCGTTTGTTTTTGGTGTGAATAGTAATTAAAGATACGCTAAAATATTTAAAATTGTAACGAAAGAGAGATTAAATAATAGAGGGAGCAACTTACATGGAAAATATATTAAAGGTATCTTCAAAATCAAGCCCAAATTCAGTCGCAGGTGCAATAGCAGGAGTACTAAGAACAAGTGGTAATGTGGAAATTCAAGCGATTGGGGCTGGAGCTATAAATCAAGCGATTAAAGCAATTGCGATTGCAAGAGGGTTCGTCGCTCCAAGTGGTATTGACTTAGCTTTTGTTCCAGCGTTTCAAGAGATTTCTATCAATAATGAAGAAAGAACAGCGATTAAATTAATTGTAGGCCCTAGAAAGAAAAGGTCTTAGTAGAAGAGAGCGTTACTATAAGGGAAAAAGGCCAATAGACTTCCCAGGTTAGATACGCTATTTTATGTAACCGATCCTTGGGTGCGGACACGGCATTATACCGGACTCATGTCTGTTAATTTCTCCTTAAATTTAGCGCGTGTTCTAGATACTTAAAAATGCCAAATCCTTTGTGATATAAGGGATTTGGCATTTTTGATGTTTTTAAAAATAAACAACCTTAAAACTGCTCATTTAGAAGATTTAGTTTTAGTAGCGGCCATTGAACGTTTTTATGATAGTTTACCTGATAAATGGTCTTTCTAATTCTTGCAGCTATAGACTGTTCGTGTTGGTATCTATTCAAGTCAATTTTATTACGCTCCATAACCTTTGTTTTAATTTGATTCAGTGTTCCTGCTCCATCTAGTTCGGTTAATATTGCTATAATTTCATCTAGCCATGAAGTGCTGTTGGACATACATATACCTCCTAATAAAACATGTGTACTTATTTTTATTTTAATCTTTTAAATTTATATATTCATATATTGATTCAACAAAATTAGCAAAATATAAATCTATTGATAATATTATTAAAGCGTTGAATGAGAGCTTTATTCTTTCTGAGGATGAGCAAGAGGAAGATATGTATCAGGCTAATATTGATTCGGATTTTAGTAAAGTAAAGATTGCAGAAGAAGAGAAACCGGAAAATCGAAAAAAACTAAAATGGAATCTGGTAGGGAAGTATGGCCTCGTGATCCGAAAAAAGCTAAACAAGCTATTAAACAGGCAGAATTTAAATGTGAAATAGATGACACACATGAAACATTTGTATCGGAAGCCAGCCGAAAAAATTATATGGAGGCCCATCATCTAATACCGTTAAGAATGCAACATGATTTTGAAAATAGTTTAGATGTTGTTGGAAATATAGTTAGTATATGTCCGAACTGTCATAGGTTGATTCATTATGGAAGAGACAAAGATAAGAAAAAAGTTTTAGAACTTCTCTTTGAACAAAGAAAAGATTCTTTGAAGAAGTTCGGTATTGAGGTATCTCTCAAAGAGCTATTTGGATACTATGGAATTCTAAAATAAGAATATTCATAGCTATAGTGAAGGTAGAATGTTTCATACTTAAACATAGCTATTATTGTGATGGAAATTTAAATTTCGTCTTTTGAAAGTATCAATAATTTGTATTATTTTTATAGGGTTATATATTTTTCTTTTGCTCTGCTGTATAGCAGAGCTCTTTTTTTTTGTCGTACAAAAGCCACCTATATATGTGAAGTGCACCCCAATTGTTAGGCTGTGTCTAACAATTGGGGTGCACTTCAGTCCTGTCGGGCGGCTTCTTTTAATTTATATTCACCAATTCATCAAACTTAAACTTAGTATTCAAACCAAAGGCATCTGTACAATATATAGTTTTCGTCATCGGTTCAATATGTAATACATTTATGTACATGTCTTGCACCATTCCATCACGATAGTATGAGATATGTATTTCTTCTTCCTCGTGAAAAGATTGCATTAACGCTCTTTCTATTCGTTCCATAGTATCTTGTGTTAAAAAAGGTTTAGGTACTTTATATTGTTCCTCAAACATTCTATGTATTTCCTCGTATTGCTCCGGTATTGAAGCAAACGGATTCCATTTCACCATACCTCTTCCACGTACTACAGGAAAGCTGTTATATCCCATGATGTAATACCTCACTTTTGTTTTTTTAACGCCACTACAAACAAACATGTGTTCTTTTTTAAGGTTTGAAAAGGGACCATTTTGTTAACATGAATATTCAAAAATAATTTTTTAAGTTAGAATATTCAAAAACTTATTTATGCAAACAAGCATGTCATGATAACATTTAACAAAAGGGGGTAGAAGTAGATGAGTGTTGACATTATTTCTAAAGAAGAAATCACAAAATTATTAAACGAATGGTATCAAGCTATGATTTCACAACGTGTATTACAGTCTCAGAAAATAAAAGAAGATATTGCAAATAAAATCAATAATATTAAGGAAGACCAAACAATATTAGTCTACTACGCTTTATTGAATGCACGGTATAAACTGCTAATTCGGGATATGGATAGTACAAAAGATATTCTGGACAAAATCGAGCCTTTACCAGAGTCTACAGAAACATTTTTAGAGTACTATCATCATTTATTTAAAGCAATTTACGCTATTAATAAAGCAAACCATAGTGAAGCAAGAATGCAATTTGAAAAAGCTGAAACGTTTTTAGAGTACATGCATGATGAAATTGAAAAAGCTGAATTTAATTATTGGCTTGCAGTCCATTACTATCACGTATTAAAACCGATCCTAGCAGTTCAATTTGCTACAAAGGCGAATGAAGTATTTTCAATTAGTCCAGGGTATGAATTAAAAACTGCAGCATGCTTAAATACTTTAGGAATGGCACACATTCGACTAAATGAATTCGAAAGTGCAGAGGAATATTTACTTTCAGCACTAGGTACCTTCCAAAAATCTAATGATGAACTTCTTATTAAACGAGTTAAGCATAATTTAGGACTTTTATACGCAAGTCAAAACATGCCAGAGTTAGCAATTAAACACTTAGAGGATTCATTAGAAAATAACGCTAAAACTATGTTTCTTTTAGCAAGAGAACATTTTAAGTTAGGTTATAGTCATATCGCTAATGAATATATTGAGAATGGCTATAAGATTAGCGACTTATGTTATCGCCATCATTTCCGAATTTTAAAAGCAGTACATAACTATGTACCGCAAGAAGAATTAGAAAATGTGGTTATAGAAGGTATTTCGTATTTTGAAAAAGAAGAATTATATGATTGGGTAAAAGAATATGCTTCTCTTTTAGGTGAAAGATTCTATGGTTCAGAAAATCACAGAAAAGCAAGCAAGTATTTGCACATCGCTTTAGATGCAGACAAAAAGAGCATAGAAAGAAGGGCGCTAAAATGAAAAAAGCAATCTTATTAATGATGATGTTATCCGCTGTTTTTACTTTTGGTCTTACTAATGTAAAAGATATACCACAAAACGAAGCAATTGAAGTGTTTATGGATCATGGAGAACATATTTAAAACCTAAGGAAGAGGGCGCTTATAGTGTCCTCTTTTTAATATCTATTATTTATATGATGAGGTTGCAGGTACGTCTTTTGGTTATTGTTTGATAAACGTAAGATGTTTCTAAAAATGTGTATACAAAGGTGTAATTTTGTACTGTATATGTTCACGTACTATATAAAAAAGTATGAAAATCTATAAAAATAATTATTTCAATAAAATTTGTTTTAGATATTAAAAAGTGCCAAAACCCTTGTGGTATAAGGGGTTTGGCACTTTTGTGTTTTTTATATTTTATCAAATAAACAATTCTAAAACTGTTCATTCTTCTCCCAAGATTCAACGATATAATGTGCGATCGTCGGATTGAAGCCTTTACCAACTAAAAACATAATCGCAGCAACTTCTGTTAATGCGTGTTCATGTGATGTATGTTTTGCTTCATTTAAACCGTAATCTACCCATGGTTTTACGAAATCTAGTACGGGTTTCTTGAAAGGTAAAAACTGTGTACCGACAACTTGTTGAATTTGTTGTTGTGTTGGTTCAGTAATTGGTCCAGGTGGTAAGATTTGTGGTTGTGTAATGTCTAGTGTTGGTCCAGGTGGTAAGATTTGTGGTTGAGTTGGATCTATTGTTGGTGGTTTAGGTGGTGAGACACGTGCGTCGTAGTTTGGTTGATACATTTGTTGTTGGTATTGCGGTTGTTGTGGTTGAGTTGTGTATGGGTTTTGTGGTGCTGCATATGGATTTTGTTGATATTGTTGTTCTTGGTTTTGTGGTGCTGCATATGGATTTTGTTGATATTGTTGTTCTTGGTTTTGTGGTATTACATATGGATTTTGAGGATATCGCTGTTCTTGATTTTGTGGTGCTGCATATGGATTTTGAGGATATTCATAATTTGGACGTGTGTCATATGGATTTTGTTGAAATTCAGTTTCTTGGTTTTGCGTTGTTGCATATGGGTTTTCGTCATATTGTGGTTCTTGCTGTTGTAACTCTTGTTCTTCGTATTGTTCTTCGTATTGTTCTGTGTATCTCTGTTCTTGTTGTTGAGGATACAATGGTTGCCTTGGATAAGGCGGTTGATTATTATAGAACATGTTTATTCCTCCTTCATGATGATGCCTACCACCTAGTGTATGGGCGGACAAGAAAATATGTGATGAAAAAATGCGGGCGTGTTACAATAAGTAACTGGGTGAAGATAAAATGACAAAACAAGAAAAAATTCAAAAAACAATTACTTTTGTAAAACATATTTTAGAAAAAGATGCGAGTGGGCATGATTGGTATCATATTGAACGTGTACATAAAATGGCGATTTCTTTATCTGAGCAAGAAGGTGGAAATCGTTTTATAATTGAAATGGCAGCATTACTTCACGATGTGGCAGATGAAAAGCTAAATGAAAGTGAAGAAGCAGGAATGAAAAAAGTTTCTGATTGGTTAGAAGAGCTACGTGTTGAAGAAAAGGAAAGTAAACATATTCTTCATATCATCGCCAATATGTCTTATAAAGGTGGCCATGGCGGTAAAGTGGATTCACTTGAAGGGAAGCTTGTTCAAGATGCGGATCGCTTAGACGCCCTTGGAGCAATTGGAATAGCTCGTACCTTTGCATATGGCGGGGCGAAAGGGAGATTAATGTATGACCCAACTATTCCGCCGCGTGAAGAAATGACGAAAGAAGAGTATAGAAAAAATAATGATCCATCTTTAAATCATTTTTATGAAAAACTTTTGAAATTAAAAGATTTAATGAATACGAATGCAGCAAAACAAGAGGCTGAAATTCGTCATCGTTATATGGAACAGTTTATTGAACAATTTATGAAAGAGTGGAATGCACAAATATGAAAATGTTAACTGTGGAGAACTTATCAAAATCATATGGAGAAAAGCCGTTATTTGATGGATTATCATGTAGTATTACAGAAGGACAACGTGTCGGAATTATCGGTGTAAACGGAACTGGTAAATCGACATTATTAAAAATAATTGCAGGATTAGAAACTCCTGATACAGGTGATATGACGTATTCACGTGGGTATACAATTAGTTATTTATCACAGCAACCAGAGTTTGATGAAAAACTAACAGTATTAGAGCAAGTGTTCCATGGTGATACACCTTTAATTCGTCTTCTTCGTGATTATGAAAAAGCACTATTAAATATTGAAAAAGATCCAAGTAATGAAAAAGTACAGGAACAATTATTTGCAGTGCAGCAACGTATGGATGCAATGAGTGCATGGGAAGCAAATGCAAGTGCGAAATCTCTTTTAACGAAATTAGGAATTACAGATTTCACTGCAATTGTTGGGAATTTATCTGGTGGACAGAAAAAACGTATCGCAATGGCACAATGTTTTATTGAAACACCTGATTTATTAATTTTAGACGAGCCTACGAACCATCTTGACCATGAGACAGTTGAATGGTTAGAAGAATATTTAGCAAGATATACAGGTGCGGTATTACTTGTAACCCATGATCGTTATTTCTTAGATCGTGTGACGAACCGTATTTTTGAATTAGATAATGGTAAATTATATAGCTACGAAGGAAACTATAGTACATTTTTAGAAGCGAAAGCACTTCGTGAAGAGCAAGAATTGGCACAAGAATCGAAACGCCAAAATTTATATCGTCGTGAACTTGCTTGGATTCGTCGTGGTGCAAAAGCCCGTTCTACGAAACAAAAGGCGCGTATTCAGCGTTTTGATGAGCTAAAGGAACTAGAAGGACCAGCTGCAAAACAGTCAGTTGATATTGCACTAAGCGGAAGTCGTCTAGGAAAGAAAGTACTTGAGTTAAAAGATGTAACGAAAAAATTTGGCGATAAGACGGTATTACATAATTTTAATCATATTGTGAAACCGGGTGATCGTATCGGAATTATTGGAGCGAATGGAAGCGGGAAATCTTCGCTATTAAATATGCTTGCAGGTAAGTTATCTCCTGATAGTGGTGAAATTGAAGTTGGGCAAACTGTAAAAGTTGCTTATTATACGCAAGAAAATGAAGAGATGAATTTAAATCAGCGTATGATTGAATACATTAAAGAGATTGCAGAAGTTATTCATACGACAGATGGAAAAGTAATTGGTGCATCTCAAATGTTAGAACGTTTCTTATTCCCGACGCATTCACATGGTACACCGCTTGGTAAACTATCTGGTGGTGAAAGAAGACGTTTATATTTATTACGTATTTTAATGGGAGAACCAAACGTACTTTTACTTGATGAACCTACGAATGATCTAGATACACAAACATTAACAGTACTAGAAGATTATTTAGAAGATTTCCCAGGTGTCGTTTTAACTGTATCGCATGACCGTTACTTCTTAGATAAAGTAGTAGATGAACTGTTCATCTTTACTGGCGGAGGCGAAGTGCGTGAATTCCTAGGTAGTTATACAGATTATTTAGAAATGGAAAAAACGAGAGAACTTATGGAGAAAGCGGAAGTTCAAAAAGAGAAAAAAGTAGTAGAAGAAGCTCCAAAACAACAACGTAAACGTAAACTTTCATATAATGAGCAGCGTGAATGGGAAACGATTGAAGATACAATTGCCGAACTTGAAGAGAAAATTGAGTCAATTGGAGAAGAACTTGCGAAAGTTGGATCTGACTTCACAAAGGCACAAGAATTATCTGAAGCACAGCAGAAAACAGAAGAAGAGCTAGAAAAAAAGATGGAAAGATGGAGTGAACTATCAGACATCGTTGAAGGATTAAAATAAAAACAAGCTGCATATATTGAAAAGTAAAGAGAAAAACTTTACACTATTGGTAGAACCTATTTTAGGAGGGAAAAAATGAGAACATCTAATCCAATGTTGAAAAAAGAGGCATTCCGTAAAGAGGGAGCAAGCGCTTCTGCGATGACGATTGGCGGAACAGTAGGCAAAACGTTCATTATGCTTATCTTGCTACTTGCAACGTCTGTCTATTCATACATACAGATGATGCAGGGGACGATGAAGATGCCAGTATTAATTGGTGCTTTAATCGTTGCGGCAATCATCGCATTCGCGTCTATGTTCTTCCCGCGTATTTCACCTTTTGGTGCACCAATCTATGCAGCGGTAGAAGGGGTTGTGTTAGGAAGTATTTCAGCAGTTTATACAATGAAATTTGGCGATTCTATCGTTTTAAATGCTGTATTACTAACAATCTCAATTCTATTTGCAATGTTAGTGTTATATGCAACACGCGTAGTAAAAGTAACGGATAAATTCCGTACAGGCGTGATGGCAGCAACACTTGGAATTATGGTTATGTATTTAGTCGTATTCCTACTAAATATGTTTGGCGTAACTGTTCCATACATTCACCAAGGTGGTACAATCGGTATTATTATTAGTGCAGTTGTTATTGTAGTTGCTGCATTAAACTTATTACTAGATTTCGATTTAATCGAAAATGGTGTACGTAGTCAAGCTCCGAAATATATGGAGTGGTATACTGCGATGGGACTAATGCTTACATTAGTATGGTTATACTTAGAAATTCTTCGTTTCGTTTCTTACTTTACGAAAAATGACTAATAAAAAAATCCTGCATGAAAAATGCAGGATTTTTTTATTTTCAAAGATATATTGAATGTATGGTATAATATGGATGATAGCAACTTGAAGTGAAGGAGATGGAATATGATGAAAGAGAAGAAAGGGATTATGAAAAAGCTATTTTCTAAAAGTTTTTTCATAGAACTAGATGATGCTTTAACGTATCCATCATCAAAAGTCATTACTTCAGCAATAGAGAGATATGCGGCTGAATGCAATGAAAGACTAAAATTTGAGAGTAAAGTTAAACCGATTACTTTCTACTTAGAAAATGTAATGTACCGTGCTGAAATAAAGATGGCTCGCGGAGGATATTACATATCTTGTACTGAAGTGTAATAAATTTTGAAACTATACATGTTTGAACTATGTATGGTTTCTTTTTTTGTTTTGTAAGGTCCAAAATAATACTTTCTACTTACGGATATATCATTTTGTGCTTTTTACCATTCAAACATTTCTCCTTACAATGAAGAAAAACATGTGAGGTGGTATAACTTATGATGAATCGAGTTGTATTAATCGGTAGATTGACAAAGGAGCCAGAATTATACTACACAAAACAAGGCGTCGCTTATGCACGAATATGTGTTGCGGTGAATAGAGGATTTCGAAATAGTTTAGGTGAACAACAAGTCGATTTTATTAATTGTCAGATAATATCTCCATAATCTCTAATGTACATAATTGTATTTTTAATCCCATCTATTAGCAGTATTAACGTTGAACTGAAATAGGTAGCTGTACAAAATTAATAACATGTACAAAAAGTATAGGTCATCATGATATATAATTGTACATAATAAAATAAACCTATATATAATAAATTAAAAATATTGCAAGTAATATAATTTGTGGTTTTATAAAAAAATTGATAATTTATAATAAATTTTGATAGAAATCATCTTTCTTCAATAGTTCATTAGAGGTACAGTGACTTTATATATTAAATATTAATAATAATCTAATTAAATGAAATGTTTAGATGTCTTTTTACCAAAAATCAAACAGAATTGTCTAGTTGGGTGTAGGGCATATCGACAACAAAACGTGAAGTTTGTACACTAAGCAAAATTTAGTATAAACCTACATTTATACTTAGAGTGAACGTTTTAAAAGTTAATCCAAGAATTAAATATGCTATTCCATAGTAGAATGATTTTAATTGAGCTTTATTCCAAACCAACATAATCACTTCCGATGAAAATAAAAATAGTGAAAATTTATTTTTCATGGGGATAATTTAGAAGTATTACGCCATTTACAAAATAATTATAGTAATTCAGTAGATATGATTTACATTGAAATATTAATAGGTAATTTAATACAATGTAAAATTAGCAGAGAGTGCTTGAATTAAAGGTTTCAGAGCCTATGCGGAATCTGAAGCCTTTTTATTTTGGTTTACATTTAGAGGAAGAGATAGTTTTATAATTTTTTTCTAAAGGAGTATTTAAATTAGAATGGGGTGTTACTGTATAAAAACAATAGGATTTAAATATCAACTAATATCAACTAATATTAAAATATATTGTAAAACAGAGTGACTTAAGGGTATAATATGAGAGTTATTTTTTTAATAGCATTGGAGTGAAAACCATGAATGAAAAAATTAATGATAGCTACATCAACATAGATGACGCTGCAAAATATTTAGGTATAAAAACGGTTACTCTGCGTAATTGGATAAAAAATGAAAATTGTGATATTCCGGCTCATAAAGTCGGAAGAATGTGGAAGTTTAAGTGTTCTGAGCTTGATGAATGGATAAAAAGTGGCAAAAGTGCATTTTAGTTAAATGCAAGGGGAAGGAAAGTATAATCATGATTGAAAACATTTTATATAATGATGACTGCATAAAATCAATGAAAAAAATTGAAACAAATAAAATTGATTTGATAGTTACTGATCCACCATATAATCTTGGGAATTTTATGAGAAACCGAGATACCAATCTAAAAAAAATGAGGGAAAATTTTTTCGCTACTGCTGGATGGGATGATATGGAATTTGATGAGTGGAAAGATTCAATGGACTCTTTTTTTGAAGAATCAGCTAGAGTTATGAAAAAAGGCGGATCTATGATTGTTTTCATGGCAATAATCAAAGTTGAAACATTAATTAGTTTAGCGGAAAAACATGGATTCTATTATAAAACCACTGGGATATGGCATAAAACAAACCCAATGCCGAGAAATATGAATTTACATTTTGTGAATTCAACAGAAGCATGGGTTTATTTTACGTATAAAACAAGAACTGGTACGTTCAATAATGAAGGAGCCTTATTCCATGATTTTATTGAAACTTCTTTGACATCCAGCACCGAAAAGAAATACGGGAAACATCCAACTCAAAAACCAGAAAGTTTGATAAAACATTTCGTAGAGCTTCTTTCTAATGCCAATGATTGGGTTCTTGATCCGTTTATGGGTAGTGGCACAACAGGTGTGGTTACGAAAAGACTTAGTAGAAATTTCATTGGTGTTGAATTGGATCAAGAATATTTTAATATTGCACAAAGCAGAATTGAGGAGATTGAGTAATGAAACCCACAGTAATTGATTTATTTGCGGGTGTTGGTGGGTTATCACTTGGTTTTGAACAAGAAGGTTTTGAGGTTGTATTAGCAAATGAATATGACGAATCAATAGCCAATGCATATAAAAAAAATCATAGAAACACTAAAATGATAGTCGGTGACATAGCGGAATTAGATATAAAAAATGTTTTTTGTCCATACGTTGGAAAAATAGATGTGATAATTGGTGGTCCACCATGTCAAGGGTTTTCTCAAAAAGGACAGCGAAAAACTATTAATGATGACAGAAATTTTCTCTTTAAGTATTTTGTCTCGGTTGTTGGATTGATTAAACCGATGTATTTCGTTATGGAAAACGTTCCCAACTTGCTGACGGCTGAAAAAGGCTACTTTAAAAAGGAAATATATGACTTGTTTAAGTCTTTGGGATATTCGCTAAGTTCAGGTGTTTTGAATGCTGCAGATTTTGGAGTGCCACAAAATCGTAAAAGGGCCGTTATTATTGGAAAAAGAGGACTCGCCCCAGCAGAATTCCCAAAACCAAAAAATGAAAAAAATACCATTTGGGATGCGATTAGCGACCTCGCCTTTCTAGAATCAGGTGAGGGAAATGAGGTGCAGGATTATAGAAAAGCTGCAGAAAGCTTCTATCAACAAGTGATGAGAAAAAAAAGTACGCAATTATATAATCATGTTGCAACTAATCATTCTAAAGTAGCTCTTGAAAGATTGAAGTTAATCCCACCGAATGCCGGAAGAGAGGTATTACCCAAAGAACATCTGACTAAATCCATATATAGTGGAACATGGACTCGAATGAGAAAAGATGAAGTATCTGTAACGGTAACAACTCGTTTTGATACGCCGTCGTCTGGTAAATTTACTCATCCATTTCTAAATCGTGCAATTACGGTAAGAGAAGCCGCACGAATTCAATCATTTCCGGATGACTTCAGATTCTTTGGTACAAAAACTTCTCAAATGAAGCAGGTTGGAAATGCTGTACCACCAATGCTCGCAAACTCTATAGCGAAGACAATATTAAATGACATGAGGAGATAATTACATGACACGTCCCTATCAATTAACTAAGTATGATGAGATTGATTTAAAGTTAGGAATCAAATCATCGTTACCAGAAGTTAAAAGCACACTAGGACTTGCAATTTTGTTTTTTGAAGCATCAGAAGGGAAATCAGAATTAAAATATTCAAAATCTCAAGGTAATCAAATCATTATTGATGATAGGTTGAAATCAAAATTGTTGAAAAAAAACCAGGATATTTTGAATGATGCAAGTATTACCGAAGAAGATTTTATTGAAATAGTGAATAAAAATCCTCTATTCAAGTCTCAATTAGAAGCTTTAATCGTTGTATTTGAGTTGATTTGGAAGTTAGCAGAAGTTGATTTTATTGATGATAAGCCTGCTAGTGCTGAGAGAACAGGTGGAGCAAGATTTGAAAAAGAAATTAATTTTACCATCAATGCTGATGTAATTCACGAGGTGATTGGAGACGACCGAGATGAGTACTATAAAGTATTGTTATCTTGGATTGGACTAACTGTTGAAAAAGAAAAGAAATACGAAGATAGATTAATTTCAATTCTTTCTATACTTTCTGAAGGTGCAATCTATAAATTGGTTGATGGAGAAAATGATATTATTTTCAACCAAAATAGTATTTACAAAGCACTTATTGATACAAAATCCAGTGTCAATATTAAAAGTGATAAGGAAGCAAAAGGTTCTCTAAGAATATTAAATTCTGCTCTAAAAGATGAACTGAATCCAAACGTATCATACAACAACTGGGTTGTTTCTGGAGTTGACGATAAAGAACTAGAGTTAGAAGAGTATCAAAAAAGAGTAGAGACCTTCCTTAAGTTGTCGTCGCAAAAAGTAAATACGATTGTCAATGAAGTTGATATTAATAGTGAAGCTGAAGAGAAGAATTTTTCTGAAGAAAGTTCTTCTTCGAATTATATAACTAACTTTAAAACAGATTTTCCACATAATCGAATTATTTTTGGAGCTCCAGGAACAGGAAAAAGTTATACTTTGGAAAAAGAGCGTAAAAAGCTACTCTCTGATGGTGGTGAATGCGAAAGAGTAACATTTCATCCTGATTATTCTTATGCAAATTTTGTAGGAACTTATAAGCCAACAATGGTAGAAACAGACCCACTTTTAAATGTAGACGGGGATGAAAAGAGTATCTTATCTGTGTTATTAGATGATAAAAAAACAGCACAGGAAAAATACGATCTACTGTATGATAAATTTAAAGATGGTGACTTAACACGTTTGCCGTTATTACTCGGGCTTTATACAGATGATAAATTTAATACCCGCAAGAAAGATGGTACTAATGCTGCAGGGGATAATAGTGTTGAGCGAAACCACGGAAGAGCAATACGTCGGTTTGTGAACTTGATTTCGAACAAAAATATTGTGTCTGAAATTTCGTATGAATATGTTCCAGGACCATTCATGAGAATATATGTAAAGGCATTGAAAAATGCTAGGACTTTAAACCCTAAACCATATCTATTGATAGTTGAAGAAATTAATAGGGCTAACGTAGCCGCTGTATTTGGAGATGTATTCCAGTTATTAGATCGAGATAATGACAATGTTAGTGAATACTCTATCCAAGCATCAGAAGATATGAAGAAATATCTTGCTAAGGAATTAGGTGGAAATCCTAATGAATATTCTGAGATAAAATTACCTGATAATATGTTTATTTGGGCTTCAATGAATAGTGCTGACCAAGGTGTATTCCCTATGGATACTGCATTTAAACGTAGGTGGGATTTCACTTATCAAGGAATTGATGAAGGTGAAGATGACATCAAAGAGTGTGAAATTTCTCTTGGCGAAAGTGGTGCTAAAGTAAATTGGAATCAATTAAGAAAAGCAATTAACGAAGAACTTCTTAGCTATAATGTGAACGAAGATAAGTTACTTGGTCCACATTTCATTTCTAAAGGAGCATTGCAAGATAGCCAAATATTTAAGGAGGTGTTCAAGAACAAGGTGATTATGTACTTGTTTGATGATGCCGCTAAACAAAAGAGACCTAGTCTGTTCTCAGGAGCAGTTAATCCAAGGTTATATTCGGCTATTTGTAGTGATTTTGATAAGAGAGGTATAGAAATATTCGCAGAAGGCATTCGGAATAAATTTGCTGTCTTTTCTGTAGAGGATGAAGAATAATGAATTCTATTTTTCTACGAGAACAAAAAAGATACAATCAGGAATTGCTAGTTAAACTTTTTAGTTGTTCAGAAGAAGAATTAGTTTCAATTTTAAAGAAACTAAAACAATATGGCGTTTTAAAGTCTGTGAAAAAATCTGATGAACAGAAAGCTTTATCTGACTTGTTAGATGAAGATATAGAAGTCGCTGATGTTGAGGTCGGCGAAAATGAGAATTTATACGTCTTCACGTATGTAGGTGTTATTACGATTGATAATCGCTTATTAATAATTTATCCTAAATATTTGCTGAGTATTGATACTCCAACTGAAGAAATGAAAATAGTCCTTAAAGTTATTGCAAAGTACAATTCTAAAGAACAAATTATCAGAATGTACAATGAAACCAGTGACAGTAGCGCTTTCAATCTTTTAGCAGTAATATTGTTTTTACTGAACGATTTCTATGAGTATGGGTCGTATATTAGCAGTAAAGATATAATTGAGATTAATGGAACAGGGGAAATTTTATGGGATAAGACCATAAATGAAACATTCACTTTGCTTTCAAATAATAGACCAATTTATCCAGATTTATTAACACGAAAAAGGATAAATGATGATTTTGATTATTTCAAACGTCTACATGAATACATATTGACTAAGGGTACAAAAGAATTGAGCGATGCTAATTTACTAAATCTTTTTGACATAATGGGCGTTGCGTTAACTGATGAAGAGATTTCAGACTTTGGAGATAAAGAGTATATTCTAGACCGAATTGAAAAAGAGTTGAATATTCAATTTAATACTAGGAAGCAGCTTCTTTTAAAGACAATGTATGCATATATTTCTTATGGTGGTACATTGGCTGATATGGATAGCTTTAGTATGTATGGAACAAATTCCTATAACCTAATTTGGGAAAAAATATGTGCGGAAGTATTGGATAATCAGCTTCAAACGCCACTTTCGTTTTTAAAGTTACCGAAGCCACTAGATAAGAAATATACTAAAAGTGACACTTTAATTTCGATAATAGAAAAGCCAATATGGAAATTTGAAGATGAAAATGGAGAAGAATATGAACACTCAGCCAAGAAGACATTAATTCCCGATTTAATTTCTGTTAATCTAGTTGATGATAAGTGCCAATTTATAATATTTGATGCAAAATACTATAATTTATTTTTGAATTCTAAAAAATTAAGTGGTCAGCCTGGAATTGAATCTATCACCAAGCAATATTTATATCAACAGGCATATAAGGAATTCACTTCAAAACATGGAATAGATGATATAAAAAATTGTTTCCTGTTCCCAACAGAAGAAGATTCAATTCAAGATAAAGGATATGTTCAATTATCGATGCTACACGGTTTAGGACTTGAAAATATCCAGAATAGAATGTTACCAGCGAGTATGATGTATGATTATTATTTAAAAAATAAGAAAATGAGTATACTAAAATTAAAACTATAAGTTTAAAATACCTAGTAATGAGATATACGCTAGGAAATTTTTGAATACCTAATATACAAACAGTTCGTGTAGATTTGAAATAAAGTCGCACTGTTTAAAATAAAAATGCGATGAAATAAAGCTGATTTTTTCAATAAAACATTGATTTAATAGGTTTTATCTTATCTTTTAATCAATCTCTTTTATAAAAGAATCCATTTAAAAAATGGATTCTTTTTGTTTGGTACATGTTCTTTATTATTTTTCATTGAAAAAATCAGGAAACATCTCTTGTAGTTTATTGATAGGTTCCTCTAAATTATTTTTTTCTGAGGATTTTATTGAGTCTTTAGAAGTTTCGAATAGAGTTTTAAAATTTGTTAATCTACTGTTTTTATCAACGCTAGCGTTGAAATCTAAAAGATTGTCTTTGAGTCCTGTTTTTTCTTGTAAGTGAGGGAAGGTACTAGAAAGAGTTAATTGATCGTAAAGGTTTTTATAATGTTCAACTTGTACTTTAAGCTTTTTAATTTGCAAATCTTTTTCAGCAGCAATTTGCTTTATATGGATAATTTTTTGTTCATCTTTTTTTAGGGTATGGAGTTCTTCATACAACTTAATAAACATTGTTTCAAATTCATGAAGTGCATTAATAATTTTAGGAGTATTACCCTTATAAATTTCAAAAATTTGTTCTATGTTTGGAAAATATACCTCATCATCTTTGTTTACACCAATTGTTCGATAAATAGGTTTATTTAATTCAGCTATAGTTTTTTCTAATCTTCTTTTCCAGGTGTTTCTTCCAATGCCGGTCTCTTTTTCAAGAAGAGAGTAAGTTAAATGTACGTGTCCTAATCTGTTTTTTACTTCTAATGCAAGTTCTTTTAATTCCTGATCAGTAAAAATTCTAGGTCGTCCTGAATTTTTTTGTCTTCCTTTTAGCATCAGTTTTTTCACTCCTCTATAAACTTTGCATCAACAATAGCCTTGTGGTCCATATACTTTAATAGTTGTCTAGAATGTTTAGTTAGAAGAGACTCGTGATAGTTCACTCGTTCATGTGACTTCGATAAACTAAATTCTTTAATATATTCAAGATGATCATTGATTCTATTTTCTAAGTCCCTTGAGTATGATTCTAACCATTTAATCGCCTCGTCATATTCATCGATAGATGGATTGAAAAAGTAATGATTAACACATATTCTACAATCCTCAACGCAATTATTAGGGAAATTTTTATCAGTGCAGTAGCCATAATCAACTTTCTGGTACTGGTCTGAGTTTTTAGGTGAATATAATATTCTGTTATCAAAAATTTTTCTTTTAGTTCCCAAAAAGCCACCAGACATTTTGTTTTGAGCTTGTTTCTCAACTATAGTTTGAGTAAGTCTGTATACATATGATTGAGCAAATAATTTGGCATGAGAATAATAGTTTGACGCATGTTGTATAGTTGTTTGTCCAGCTAATCTGGCGATGGATAAAACATTAAATCCTTGTAAGAACATGTTAATGATTGCAAAATGCCTTGTATCACCCGGAGAAATCTTATCTAAAGAGTGCTGTGAATACATCTGTTCAACTATTTCTGTATAAAAGTTATTCATTAAAGTTTGAAATTGATGTTTTAAAATTCTATTTGAGGATCTCTTAATACCTCTAGAAAAAAACTGACAATAAAATTCTTGTGGGAATAGATTATCTGTATGGATGTTATAAGTATTCAACACATATTGAAAATCTTTAATCGCCTTAGACATATCATCAGTAATAAGAATATGTTGAAAATATTCTTGTTGTTTGGGGGTATCGAACTTTTGTTTCGATCTCGGAATAACAATCCATGTTTTACCATCATTTTTTTCATATAGACAATTATATTTCATTCTTAAAAATTCATTGGGTCTCATGGGAATAATATTTGTAATAGTCCACCATAAAATTACAGGATAATATTTATGGTATCTAGGTAGGACTATCTTATATTTAAAATCATTAATTATTTCATCAAAAAGCAGAACATGATAAAAATTGGGTAAATCTCTATTTTTCCATTTAGGTGAAGGGAATGAGTCGCATATTTCTATGTATTTTTCATGTCCTGGCAACGGTGAAAATTTCAAAAACTCTTTAAGTACAAGTGCAAATGTTGAAGCCCATGGTATGCTGAAACTAGAAAGTAATTTTTCGAATTGAACTGTGGAAGTTACACCCTCGGTTGCTAAAATTATTTTCCTGAGTATATTGAATTCAGTTTCTATAGTTGAAGGTGAGATACCTGAAGCGCGTCGTAATAAAAGATAACATTTAATAATGGTGCATAATTTTTTATATGAAAATAATTTATGAAATGACAGCTTAAAAGGTGTATTTTGGATGTTACATGGAATAAGCCATTCATCATCATCAAAAGATTTTGCTATTATATATCCATTGATAAGTAAATCGTTAAAGATATTTTCGAATTTGGAAACATTAATATCGTTGTAAGTTATAGATTCAGTAACGGCTATTAGCGTGCTCCCCATATTTATTATCTTTTTTAATTGCATAATATATATCCTTTACATAGTATTTTTTTATAAAAGTAAATGTTGTTTAACTTTCTCTAATATTTTTGTTTTTTCTTTTAAAGGAAGAAAAGAATTGACGACATTAATACCAAAACCTTTAATTGCTTCGTCAATTAATAAAATAATATTGAGAAGAAAAAACGAATCCCTTTTTCTAATAGCATCATACTTGGTGTTCTCTAATGAACTAGTTAACCGCTTAAGTTCACTAATGGCTTCAATTAACACCATTTTTTCAGGGATAAAATACTCACAAGAATAACATGTTTTTAGATTTTTTCTTTTACAATTAGGATATACAAGACATTGGCCCGCTTTTTCTTTCGAAGGCATTTGATTTGTAAATAATTTTATTGCAAGTGTTTTCAGTTCTTCCATTGGAAGATACTTGATTTCATCTAAAACACGGTTCTTATTAGTATGAATGTTTTGCAAAAAGATCGCCCATTTTTCTAGTTCCATAGGTGAAATAGAATTACGTAGCTCTTTAATAGTATCGGTTCGTTCTTCAATTGTTTGTCCATGTTGTAAGTCTTCTTTTAATCTAAGTAAAATATAGTTGTATAACCACCCAAACATACCACGGTTTAACAAGTTTATTGAGACTCTATTTATGCTACCATCTTTATTTTTTGCTTGAATGTAAATAGCAGTTGTATCTGAATTTTTGTGTGATCTAGTGTTTTTTGTAATTTCTAGGGCTAAATCAGCATCTTCACCATCTTCTTCTAAGATTGAATAAAAAAGATAAGTCATGGTACTTCTATTCATGGTTAAACAGTCAAAATCTTTTAATTGAGGAGAGGGATTAAAAAAGTTTAAATGCTGATCCATTCCGGATACTCTGGTTGATACAATTTTTTTGCCAAAAAAGAAAGTACCAAGTATAAGAGAATTTTCAGGAAGTGCAATGTAATTTTGTATATTTCTTTTATGAAGTTCAGAAATGACAAGTGAATGCGCTAAGCTCTCTATTAAGTTTGGAGATACATAGAAGTTATAAAGTACAGAAACTTTGTTTGCGACGGCATTTCGAAGCTTAATATAAAGTTGATTAATAATACTTTGTGATTCTTCCATGGTTAATTTATTGGTTTTGAACCAAGATAACTTGTCTGCTCTTATAGAATCCAGTTCTATAGAAGGGAATTCATGAACAATATCTGTTCCTCTCCAATTATTGGTGAGAAGAATTATTGTGTACGCCCACATATTGGCGTAGTATCTACATTTAGTAGCGTTAGTAATATGCATTTCAATGTTTTGAACGTGAGTATAATATTGGTGATAAACTTCAAATGAGTATATATTTTTTTCTGAATAAGCAGGATCTTTTTTTGAGTAGTAGTATAAATATTTTTTTTCTCTATTTATTCCATTTTGATTTTCACAATATGACAAAAACTGAACGAAAATTTTTTTTAGTTCATTAGATAAGGTTTTGTTGGAAAGAAAAAGCTCTATTTTAGCATTCGAAGTAGTCCATATTTCCTCATGGAAATAAGAAAGCATTTTATCATATAAATTAATAAATTTTAATGTATAGCCTCTTAAGGAGGATGGTCTAGCATTACTAGAATTAATCTTGATGTCCACCCATTTTTTGTAAATAGACGATGTTTTTATTAAATCAGTGGGAGGAGGATGGTTATGATAATGGTTCAGTAGGTCTTTTAAAGCTTTATGTGTATCGTAAACAGTATCTAATACATATTGTAGACTTTCTAAATACCTATTTGCATTTTGGATAGGGATAAAGAGCCTATTATTTATTTTTATAGCACCTGTCAATAGGCCTTTTTTTATATCTAAACGTAGTTTATCAAATGTAAATCCTGAAATAGAGCGTAGGGTATTCAAATCGTAATGATCAATTAAATGTAGCATTCTTGTTTTATGATTATAGTAGTATTCTTTTTGGAAATTCTCTAAATCAATTTTTGATACTAGCCAATGGTATCCACCAGCTGCAGGCACTTTTGTAGAATTAGGGAAGTAGTCTTTTAAAAGCCCTCTTAGCCAAATTGTTGGAGCTTGTAGTTTTTCTGATGCTTGTTTAACGGTTAAGAAATTTGTCATGTGTTTGTTTTTTTCTTGTTTCTGTGTTGCTGTATCTACATGTGTGTAATAATCTTTTTTAGTAAAATAATTTAATAGGTTGGTGAGTTCGTTTTTATGACAATAATATTTATTTAGATGCATTACATAATTTGGTATTCGCTTTGTGTGTATTAGACGTCGGATTGAGCTATCTGTCACATTAATTCGGTGTTTTTTAAGTTGACTTATTATTTCATTAATGGAAAGAAATTCTTTAGGGTTAAATTGATCTATATAGCCAATCTTCTTTTTTATTAATGATAAATGAGACTTTAGAAAAAATATATTTCCTTTAGAATGAGGGAGTTTAAAAGTGCTGATTTTATTTGCATATATGTATTTGTAAATTCGTTCTTTGGGGATTCCCAGTTCTAGGCTAAGTTCATTAATTGTATAGTAATCCTCAATTTTTTGTGAAGGAAGATGTGCGTTAGAATGTTCGAAATAATAAATTTTTAGTGTTTTTATTTCTTCTTTATGAATATAAAGTTTATTTTTAAATTTCATATATCTTTTTATTAACCCAGTGGAAACCTTTTCGTGAATCCATGATGTTCCTCGTATACTCAAACCGTCTTTTTTTAAAACTTCAAAAACTTCATATACTGTTAGGTAGGAGTTTCTATCATCAACAGGATTTAGGTTAGCTTTTTCTTTTGTTTTTTCTATCTCGTCTATATCAATATACATACGTCCTTTAATGTTTTTTATCTTTGAGATAAAGCCCCTTTTAATATATTTATAAGCTGTAGATTCGTGAATTCCTAGTGCTTTACTAAATTCCAGTACAGTTAAGTATTGGAGTTCGCCATTATTTTCAGTAGACATTTGTTCACCTCTTTTTTGAAGGGAATATAGTATTAATCAAATTTATTTCTATCAATAAGACGAGGTATATAATTTTCATGCATATTATCGAATTTACCTTCAATTTTTTTTCTCATTCTATCCGTCTTAACCATATATGTTAAAGAGGATAATAAGTTATTATCTCCACGATGAAAAGCTATTTCAAGAGGATTATCTGTATTTTCGGCAATAAGGTTAGTGAAAGTCCCTCGCCCTATATGAGTAGACCAATCTGCAAGGAGTAAATGATTCGCAAGAATTTGTTCTTCTGAGTTACCGTATGTTTTTAAGAAATTTATAAAATTACGTTTTAGTTTATTAAAATATTGACTGTAGCTTTTTCCTGACATAGCTTTTCCATCTCTATTTATAAAGAGAGCACCTGAGTCAGTATGATCTTTATATAAATTAATATGATCTGTAAAAAGAACCTTTCCCCAGTCAAATATTTGTAGGATGGCCTGATTTCTAGGCTTTTTTACGCTACTGGATCCAGAATGATCTTTAATATCCTTTCTGAAATTTTGATTTTCTAAAGTGAGTAGAAAATCTCCAGTATTTAATTTTCTCTTTAAGTTTGAACGTTTCAAATTGACAACCTCGCCTCTTCTTAAGCCACCAAATATTTGTAGATAGACTCCTAATGCGATTGGCTTTGTTTTTAGGGTAGCAATTTCTAATAATAGAGGAATGTATTTTGCTGGTAACATATGTTCTTGCTTTGAGACTGTTTTGGTGGGATAGATGACTTCAAAAGGGGATTGGAAATAATATGTTCTTTGATAAGTCTCTTTTTTTATAAAAAGGGTTTCATTTACTTTTGGTAAGCATCCTTTCTTTTGAAGCCAAATATAAAATAATGTCAGTGTTCTTTCAGCATCTTTAACAGTACCTACCGTTCTTTCTTTGCGAGATAGATTATTAAGAAAATCATTTCCATGTACTAGTTTTAATTCTTTTAGATTATTAATCCCTAACTGTTTCTTGTTAGTTAATAAGTAGTTTAGAAAAGAAACCGTATTATTACAATGTTTTCTTTGGGTATTGTAAGCATTATATTTCCAATTGCTTAGTATAAAATCGCTTAATGGATGTACAATGTGTATGTCATTTGAAGTTTCTTTAAGTCCAATAATTGAGAATTTCTTATTTGTTATATCACCTTTACTTGAAGTATTCCATTCTAGCCAAACAGGAATAGAGAAAAACTTATAATTTTCTAATTGTAGAGTAATCATTTTTACTGTCCCCCCCAATCACATAATTTTGTACATTAACTTTACGGATTTGGTCGAAAGATATGTGTATAAATCTATAATATATTGTCGCTTTTTTGTGTACAACAATAATTTCTTAAAATTTAGAATTTACTTGTTTTTATAGTGTTGGATAGGGATAAATATGTACATGAAGTTTAAGTACATACTTATGGAGATATGTCGTTTGGCGCAAATCGGCTGAGAATGTAGCTGAATATTGTAAGAAGGGGTCGCTCGTTGGGATTACAGGGCGTATTCAGACTAGTAATTACGATGATGAACAAGGCAAGAGAATATATAGAACTGAAGTTGTGATTGAGAGTATTACCTTTTTGGAGAGAAGGCGGGAGGGGGCATCGTAATAAAAGGTGATTTTAAGTAATAGCTTCGGAAAAAATTGTGGAAAGTATTTTAATAAACTTAAAGAGGGGATACCGCCAGCTTTTTTGAAAAAATAAGTAAAGAGTATACAAAATTTTAGAACGTTTTTTGGCTAATCCAGTAACAAACGAGAATCGTAAAACCCATCACAGGATAGGAATGTATAAAAAGATGAATCGAGTGATAGAAAATAAAAAAAGGGATTCCTTCTGAGAGTAAGGAATCCTCCTTTTTGTTGCAACCGATAATAGGACGTTATGTTAATTAGAAATGTATACGATATTCATAAAATCCGAACTGTTCAATTTGTTAAAAAAAACTATAGTTGAAATTCTTTCTTTATAATTTCAGCTACTTCTGTAGCATTTAAATTCGTATTATTGATCCTTATATAATTTTTCTCTGTAATTTCTCCTTCTCTTGAATTTAATCTAAAATTTTCAAATGTGCTTAATAAATTTTGTTCAGATTGTTCAATCTTTCTTTTCGTTGGCTTATGTTCAAGTCGATGAGGTGTTTTATTTCGTTGAAGTCTTTCTTCTACATCAGCTTCTAATTCAACAAAATAAATATCAACCCCTTGGGAACGAAAAATATTACATATACTTTCAACATCATCCCAATCTTTCTTTTCATTAAACGCCCATACGTATGTAAAAATCATTCCATAATGTTCACTCTTTGAAAATGATTGAAATATTTCCTTTCGGAAAAGATGGGTTAATCGCCACATTTCCGAAGAGAATCCATACAATGGCTCCAATAAATCAATTGTCATATGGTTATGAAATAATTTTAAATCAGTCATCTTTGCTAGTTCTTGTCCAACTGTCATTTTCCCAACTGCTTGTGGCCCAAATATCAAAACAAACTTTTTCATCGAATTCCCTCCAAAAAATAATAAGACATTAATTATAAAATAAGAGATTCTGTAAATGTATCACAATCAAAATATTTTGTAGAATCTATATACTTTTCTGCCTTTTGTATTTATAAAAATAGTTGTCTTCCAATAACGAAAATTATGTAAATAAGCTATCCATATGGATAGCTTATTATATTTTTTTGCTTAGCGTGTTTTTTTCAAAAATAATGGCGATGCCTCAAGAAATGGATAAAAAATAAAAATCATCGGAAACGAAAGCTTTTAAAATCCCGTTCCTAATTTAAAATGTAAAAAGAATGAAATAGTATGGTAGCGGGAAGAAAGTAGTAAAATTAAGCATCCGAGTAGGAGTATAGAGTGATAACATGTTACAATACAGCTAAGAACATGCAATAAAGGAGAGTTTTTTACGTGAAGATTAAAGCAATTGAACCGACGCCAAGTCCAAATACAATGAAAGTTATTTTGAATGAAGTATTACCATCAGGAGCGCGTAATAATTATACAAATGAAAATAAAGAACAAGCACCAATGCAAGTGCAAGAAATTTTGAAAATTGAAGGCATTAAAGGTGTGTATCATGTAGCCGACTTTTTAGCAGTGGAGCGAAATGCGAAGTTCGACTGGAAAGTTTTATTACAACAAGTTCGTGCTGTTTTCGGCGAAGAAGTAGTAGAAGGAAGTGAAGAACAACAACTTGCTCATTTTGGGGAAGTGAAAGTGTTTGTTCAAATGTTCTTTACAATTCCGATGCAAGTAAAGTTAACAGATGGAACGACTGAAGAACGTGTTGGTTTACCTGATCGTTTTAAAGAATCAATTATGAAAGTTCAAATGTCTGCACCAAACGTTGTAAAAGAACGTAAATGGGTGGAACAAAGTACACGTTACGGTAATTTTGAAGAAATTGGGAAAGAAGTAGTGGAAGAGATTGTTGCTGCTTATTCAGAAGAACGTGTAAATGAAACGGTTAAAGAATTATTAAATCAAGCAGGTGCTGTTGAAGTAACGATTCAAAAGCGTGAGCCATATAAAGTAACAGAAGAGATGATGAAAGATTCTGACTGGAAAAACCGTTTTGCAGCATTAGAACAAATGGATCCTACTGAAGAAGATATTCCAGTGTTGAAGATGGCGTTAGATGATGAAAAAGTTTCAATACGCCGTTTAGCAACAGCGTATTTAGGTATGGTAAAAGGTGATGAAGTATTACCGTTATTATATAAAGCTTTATTAGATCGCTCTGTAAGTGTTCGCCGTACTGCAGGAGATTGTTTATCAGATGTAGGTGATCCGGCAGCGATGTTCGTTATGATTAAATCTCTGAAAGATCCAAGTAAATTAGTACGCTGGCGTGCAGCGATGTTCTTATTTGAACTTGGAGATGAAAGTGCGATTCCAGCATTAAAAGCAGCGCAAGATGATCCAGAGTTTGAAGTAGCGATGCAAGCACGTCTAGCATTAGAGCGTATTGAAGGCGGAGAAGAAGCAAAAGGTTCTGTATGGAAACAAATGACGGAGTCACGTAAAGGGGAATAATGTATGATTGTTTTCTATGATAGTTGGTGTCCGATGTGTACGGCCGTTGCAGAACGTACGAAAAAATTAGATAAAAAGGGTAAGATGAAATTTGTTTCATTTCGAAATGAAGATGTAGTTGAGAAGTATGAGCTTTCTCAAGAACTACAAAGTAAGATGGAACAAAGACTGTATATTTTTAAAAATAATAAGTGGTATGACGGCATTCAGAGCATAGATGTATTAGCAAAGGCCGGTCCATCTTATTGGTTTGCAGTTCCTTTTATAAAGCTATCTATCGTACTTGGTTTTGGAAGTAAAGTATACGATTATATCGCTAATAATAGAAAACTTGTTCCAGTGGGACATTGCCGCGGTGGGGTTTGTGAAATCCCTACAAAAAAATGAAATCATCGTTATCTTTCTTTTGCACCTATTAATAGAGCGTGATATGATGAATTTGGAATGAAAGTTGAAGGAGAGATTACAAGATGTCAAATGCTTATGAAGAATACATGCGCCAAATGGTAATCCCAATGCGCCAAGAGTTAGTGCGTTCTGGGTTTGAAGAGTTAACTACAGAAGAAGCTGTAACAGAATTTATGGAAAATACATCAGGTACAACTTTAGTAGTTGTAAACTCTGTTTGTGGTTGTGCAGCTGGTTTAGCACGTCCATCAGCAGGTCAAGCGGTTGTTCGTGCTGAAAAACAACCTGATCATCTTGTAACTGTATTCGCAGGTCAAGATAAAGATGCTACTGCAAAAATGCGTGAATACTTCGGAGAAATTCCTCCATCTTCACCATCTATGGCATTATTAAAAGGAAAAGAAGTTGTTCACTTCATTCACCGTCATGAAATTGAAGGTGCAACTATGGACGAAATTATTACGAACTTAGAACAAGCTTTCGAAAAGAATTGCTAAAGAAGGGGGAGAGTAAATCTCCCTCTTTTCTTTATATAGAGGTGAAACCATGATCGTAACAACAGCAGGAAGAACGAACAAAGAAATGACAGATTATGCAAACGAGGTAGCAGCAGAATTAAATGCTTCTTTCGTTAAACGTAATGACATACCAGTACATAAGCTACATGAGCAGTATGAACAAGATGTGCTTGTCGTAGGGAAGAACCGATTAGCTATTTATCCAAAAGGTACGGAAGAATCGTTTTTCTTTCATCCGAACTCAGCGATGTTTCGTGTGAAAAGGTTAATGCGTGGAGAACACGATCCGTTTGTACAAGCCACGCAATTAGAGAGAGGAATGACAGTGTTAGATTGTACGCTCGGGATGGCATCAGATAGTATTGTAGCTAGTTATGTTGTTGGTGAAAGCGGAAAAGTAACAGGACTTGAAGGCAATGAGTATATGGCTTATATTATGGAAAATGGTTTGAAAACATGGTCTTCATCCGTTTCTGAAATTGATGAAGCAATGCAAAGAATTCAAGTAAAGAAAACGGAGCATTTTTCATTTTTAGCGCAATGTGAAGACAATAGTTACGATGTCGTTTACCTTGATCCGATGTTTGAAGAAACTGTCATAGAATCCGACGGAATTAAAGGATTAAAACACTTCGCTTTGTATCATGATATTACTGACGAAACAATTGCGGAGGCAAAACGAGTGGCGAGAAAACGTGTCGTTTTAAAAGATCATTTTCGTAGTTCTAGATTTGAAAAACACAATTTTTATGTATACAAAAGAAAAAGTGCTAAGTTTCACTTTGGTGTAATTGACCCTTGCTAATTGTTTGAAAAGATGTATAATAAGCAATAATTAATTAAATATACTGTCTGTGATGAAGAGAGTAGTCTTTTTTAGAAGGAAAGCGAGCTAGGGATGGTGTGAGCCTAGTACGGAAGAAAAAGATGAAGCGCACTTCGGAGATGCTTCTTGAACGAATAGTAGAGAAAGCCGAGGCCCCCTGTCCTCGTTATAAACGGGAAAGTGGTTCGTAACGAACAACAAGGGTGGTACCACGGGTTAAAACTCGTCTCTTTTTTAGAGACGAGTTTTTTGTGTTTTAAAAAATAAGGAGGTTGTATCATGGATTATAAAATGCAGTTTGTGGAAAGTTTATCTAATATTTTCACGAATGAATTAACGCAAAAACAAATTTTAGATTTAATTGAAACACCGAAACAAGATGAATTTGGAGATGCAGCGTTCCCATGCTTTTCATTAGCGAAGCAATATAAAAAAGCACCAGCTCTTATCGCAAAGGAAGTTGCTGAGAAATTAAATAATCCGTTTTTTACGAAAGTAGAAGCCGTTGGTCCTTATGTAAATGTATTTTTCAATCGTGAAACTGTAAGTGATGCAGTATTAAAAACAGTTTTAGCGGAGAAAGAAGAGTTCGGTCAAAACCACTTTGGCTGTGAAAAAACAGTAGTAATTGATTATTCCTCTCCTAATATCGCGAAACCTTTTTCGATGGGGCATTTACGTTCTACAATGATAGGAAATTCGCTGAAACATATCGCTGAAAAATGTGGTTATGAAGTTGTAGGGATTAATTATATAGGAGATTGGGGAACACAGTTTGGAAAGTTAATTACGGCTTATAAAAAATGGGGAAATGAAGCAGTAGTTAAAGAAGATCCAATACGTGAGCTATTTAAGTTATATGTCCAATTCCATGAAGAGGTAAAAGACGACGAAGAACTAGAAGAAGAAGGACGTGCTTGGTTTAAGAAATTAGAAGAAGGTGATGAAGAAGCGGTAGAGCTTTGGAATTGGTTCCGTCATGAGTCCCTTAAAGAATTTTCTCGCATTTATGAACTTCTCGGTGTAGAATTTACTAATTTTCAGGGAGAAGCATTTTATAATAATTTAATGGAAGATTTTATTGGGATTTTAGAAGAACATGAGTTGCTTGAAGAATCAGAAGGTGCATTAGTCGTTAATTTAGAAGAAGAAGGAATGCCGCCTTGTTTAATTAGAAAATCAGATGGTGCGACGATTTATGCAACGCGTGACTTAACGGCAGCTTTATATCGTCAAAACACTTATGGGTTTGATAAAGCGCTATATGTTGTTGGTCCAGAACAAAGCTTACATTTCAATCAATTTTTCACCGTATTAAAAAAACTTGGCTATACTTGGGTTGATGGTATGGAACACGTACCGTTTGGCTTCATTTTAAAAGATGGTAAGAAAATGTCGACACGTAAAGGAAGAGTTATTTTACTTGAAGAAGTACTCGAAGAAGCAATCGAACTTGCAAAACAAAATATTGAAGAGAAAAATCCAAACTTAAAACAGAAAGAAGAAGTAGCAAAGCAAGTCGGTGTTGGTGCAGTCATCTTCCACGATTTAAAAAATGAGCGTATGCATAATATCGAATTCTCATTAGAAAATATGCTGAAATTTGAAGGAGAAACAGGACCTTACGTACAGTACACACATGCACGTGCTTGCTCTATTTTAAGAAAAGAAAGTGTAGAATTTGAAACATGTACGTTTTCTTTAAAAGATGATTATAGCTGGAGTGTCGTAAAATTACTTAATGAATTCCCTCAAGTAATTGAAGCAGCTTTCAATAAAAATGAGCCATCTATTATTTCGAAATATATATTAGATGTAGCACAATCATTCAATAAATATTACGGTAATGTTCGTATATTAGAAGAGAGCGAAGAAAAAGACAGCAGACTCGCATTGGTTTATGCTGTGACGGTTGTATTAAAAGAAGGATTACGTTTACTTGGGGTGGAGGCACCTGAGGAGATGTAACATAGTAGTAAACTGACAAACTGGGTCTAGTATAAACCTGGTTTGTTTTTTTATTGGATATATATTTTTTTTGCAAAATCAATTAAAATCTTTTTAGAGAGGGTGATTCATATTGATTCGAACTTTTATTTTACAAATTCCTTGTCATAGAAGATTAGATAGGAGTTTTTTTAAACTACAAAAGTACATACCTTTATGTGCGCGTTGTACAGGCATGCTTATTGGTATTTTAATGTTTCCAATTTATTTTTATATGACACCTTCATTTCTTTTGGCAATCATACTATCATTTTTCGCTCAAATTCCGTTACTTATCGATGGGTTCACCCAAAAGTGGAAATGGAGAAGTAGCTCAAATTTGCTAAGAATAACTACTGGTGTATTAAGCGGTAATGGTATGGGATTATTCATTTCCTCTAGTGTTATATGGATATTATCTTAAGATATATAGTAATGGAGGTATTTACATAGATGTTCTGGATTTACTTAATTCTAATTTTTATTTCAGGTGGAAGTGGAATTGGTTTTATGATTCAAAATAAGTATACAGAAGCAATAATAGCTTTTGTTATTTGTATACTATTGTTTGGGCTACTGTATTATTATCTTAAAAGAAACAAAAGAAAGAGAAAAGCAGATTGTGACGATTTAGACTGTACGGATTGTTTTGATTGTGATTGTACTTGTTAAATTTTTCTTCCAAATAAAAAGCTAGTGTATTATTAAAAATACACTAGCTTTTTTGCTTTGAAATTTTAAGAAAAGTGTAGGAATACGGCTATTATATAGAGAACTTTAGTTTTGTATATAAAAGGAGGCGGGAAAATAATCTGTTTTGAACCACATTGGATTTCTAATATGGCTTCTTATTTACTAGATGGGGAGAAACAATCGGAATTTATTCAGCTAGGTGTTTTGCAGAAATTATTTGAAAGTGATACGCAAAGAAATGGTAAAGATGGCAATATAGGCATGAAAATACCGATATATTTAAGTGAATTAGGTGTGAAAAATATTGAATGTAGAGTAAGCGATAAAGTGAACTTTTTAGATTCAAATATGCATCACAATGATAAAAACGATTTGTATCAATCATTAAAAGAAGAGGGGATTGCAGGTGATCCGGGTGATAAGCAACAATTTGTAGAACGTTTAATAGCCAGAGGATTAACATATGATAATGCGCTAGCTCAATATGAAGCTGAACTACGATTTTTTAAAATATTTCATGTGTATTCTTCTTTTGTATACGCTCCCAATATGAAAATTACATTTGGTGACATAGTTTGTTAAAAGGTATGATGTATAAGGCTTGTCGTTTAATGTCGATAAGTCGATATTCGACATATAATCGCTGATAAATGTTAAGAATCGGTCGATATAATTTGAAAATCGCCGATAAAATGAAAGAATCGCTGATATATTTGAATTATCGCCGATATAATTTTATGTACTAATTTCAGCTTCTACAAGATTAAAACCGCATGTTACGTTATTCCATATAATCAAACAAAATACGGAGAAAAACAATCATTTTTACTATATTTTGTTATAAATTTGAATAATATTAATTAATACCATCCATTATAAGAGATTTTAGTTGAATACATACTATATGGTGTGTAAAATCTAAGCAAGTAGCAGTATAAATATAAATTCGAGGTGAATGCATGCTAGATTTTAAGCAGTTAGAAACTTGTTTAAAAGACAAGAGATTTGTAGATGGATTACAGGAAATAAATAATGAAATTGCATATATAAAAGAAACGAATACTTTATCCTCTGTGAAGAATTGGCTTGCCAATATTCCTTCGCATAAGGAGTTCGATATATTAATTCGCCTTACTGATGAAGGGCTTATGCACCAATACAGTTCATTCCTCATTCGTTACGCTTATAAAAAATTCCCAAATATGAGAACGCTCTCTTTATATTGTGATGAGTTAATTGATGAGCGGAAAATTCTTGAAGCGGAGCAGTTGTTAAAATCTTCTTTAGAAGAGTTAAGTAAAGAAGAAATAGATGCAGATTTTTTAGCGAAAACATATTTTACGTTAGTACGATGTCTTTTAGAAATGAAACGAAACGAAGAAGCGTTAATATATATGCAAAAAGCAGAGGAGTACAGTGCGCGCGCAGTGTTTGATAAATGGGGCTACGTTTATATGCATACAGGTGAATGGGAGAAAGCGGAAGAACAATTTATTGCTGGCATGCAGCATGAAGATTGTGAAGAGTTATCTACCTATTTATTATCACAATTGTATGCGAATAAAGGAGAACAAAAACGCGCGATACAGTTAATCGATGATGCGATTGTAAAATTCCCACAAGTACCATATTTTCATTTTGAGAAGATAAAGTATTTATTAGATTTAGAGCAATATGAAGAGATGTTAGCGGTAATAGATAATATAAATACTCAGCTGCCATATCATGCCTATAATACTTACTTTGTACATTTACGTGCAGAAGCGCTGTACAAAATGAATAAATTTGCAGATTTACAAAAACTATTAAAAGAAGAAAAGGGTTTAAAAGAATCTTTATATCATAATTTAGAAAAAAATCCGGATGGAAAAAAGGTTCACTTGCCGATAGTTCCTATTGTACAAAAGGATAATTATTGTGTTCCGACAAGCTTAGAGATGATGTTGCGTATATGGGGAGAGAAACGTACACAAGATGAAATAGCAGAGTTTATTTTTGATATGACAGGTTCGAAGTTTTCAGATACTGTTTCTTATTTAGAAGAATTAGGTTATGAATATCGTTATTTTAAAGGGAATGAAGAGAATTATAAGAGACTGATTGACGAAGGAATTCCTGTTTTATTAAGTATAGATATTGAGCATGCTTCACACGTACAAGTTCTATCTGGATATGATGATACATTGCAAGCTTTCTATGTTCAAGATCCAAACTTTATAGAGCCAGTTCTTGTGGAATATAGTAAAGTACAAGAAAAATATCGTTATACAGGCTGTTTAGCAATCACGTTTGTTCCGAAAGAAAAGAAGGAGCAACTAGAGTTTCTAAGTGAAGAAGAAAATCGTTATTTTAAATCTATTTTTTCTCTTACGGATCATTTAGATGAACATGACAAAGAGGGAATTAGTAACCTAGTACAATTTTTAAAAGAAACGAGTGATAATCCAAATACGTGGTTATATACGATAAAGCACTTAGATGTTGAAGTAGATAAAGAATTTATTTTATATTGTATCGATAAGTTAATGGAAAAGTTTCCGAACTCGGACTTTGTTAAATTGCATGGTGCACAGTGTTTTATTCGTCTTCAGGAAGTAGAGAAAGCGGAGCAAATGCTGACAAGCGTTGAGAAGAAAAATAATCGTGCTTTATATCATTTAATAAACGGAAGATATGCGTTTGAACAGGAAAGTTATCTAGAAGCGATTTCAAGCTTTCGTTTATCGTTACAATTAGACGCAGATCAGCCTATTGCTTGGAGTTTTCTAGCTTTATCCTATATGTATATTGATCAATCTGAAAAAGCATTGCAATACTCTCAAGTTGCGTTAGAGCGTAGTCCTGAAAGGTTCACTTTAACAAATCACGGTTTAATATTAATAGATTTAGAAAGATATGAAGAAGCATATGAAATCTTTAATGACTTGTTAAAAGAGTACAAATATGAAGCGCATGTATGGTATGAACGAGCGAGATGTGCACATCAACTAGGGAAATTATATTTAGCAATAAAAGGGCTTAAAGTAGCGATTCATTTGGATAGTAATGCACCTTACATTTATACGAAACTTTCGGAAATATACGAATCTGATTTGAAGGATGAGGAAAGTGCGAAAGAAATTTTATTAAACGGTATTGAGAATTGTGATGATAAAGCACCTCTTTACGTAAAATTAGGTGATTATCATTTTCAAAATGATAGCTTGGAAGAAGCAGAAGTATTGTATAAGCGTGCTTTAGAAGAAAATGATGAGGATGTTTATTCTCACTTCGGACTTACACAAGTTTATATGGCAAGAGAACAATATAAGGAAGCAAAAGAATATATTCTTGGTCTTGAGAAGCAAATTGAAAAGAGCCAAGATTTCCTCATGAATGCAGGAATGGTTTTATGGGATGCTGAAATTGAACTTGGTGGAAATGAAGAAGGGTTTAAAGTAGCACTATCTAAGTTAGAAAATGGTATAAAGAAAAGTGATTATAATGTAGCAAGTGCGTTAGATGAATATGTGAATCGAATTAAAGGAACGGAATTTGTACAACGAGGTATAGCATTTTTAAGAACGTTACACAAAGAAAGAAATGAAGTAAGTGAGTACGGTTGTTATGCAGGTATTTTATATGAATCTATTGGACAGTACGGCCAAGCGATGAAAAGATATAATAAGGCGATAGAACAAATGGAAACGGCATTACCGTATTACCGAATTGGCGAAACACTTATGGCATTAGGGCAATTGACGGAAGCAAAGCAGGCGTATGAAACATGTTTAGAGCTTGATGGGAATTTCGTAGGTGTACATTTACAGCTTGCGGAAATATACGAAAAAGAAGAAAACCGTTCTAAAGAACAAAGTCATATGGTTCAGGCGATGAAAGAAGAGCCGTTGCATATTAATATGGAATATTTGGCACAGCTTTCAGTAGAAATGAACCTTCAGGAAGAATTGCTGATTGAACTAGAACAATTAGCGGACGAAGTACCTGAAATATGGCGTTTAGATGCGATTGCATATGTGTATGGAGCGATGAATGAAACAGATAAAGAACAAGCACAGATTGAATACGCGCTACAATTAGATGGTGAGCATATAGAAGTACTATATCATTATGCAAAAGTATTAGTGAAAAAAAGAAATGTAAAAGCAATTGAAGTTGCAATGAAAGTAATACAAAAAGATTTTGATAATGAACGTATATTTGATGTTTATGTAAAAGCAGTAGAGCAACATAAAAAATTGTCTAACATACGAGATTTTCTTCATACATTAAAGGTGAAAAAAGCAGAAAGAAGTGCAGCATTCATGTATGCTGCAGCTGCGGTTACGGAAATATGGATTGAACGCCAGCTGCATGAACAGCCGAAACGATCTATCATTACGAGAGCTTTTTATCGTATGAAAAATCGTGCGAAAGAAATTTCAATGGTTACTATGATAATTGATTTATATGAAATCTCTTTAAAGTTAAATCCGAAAAATAGTATGGCAGCACAGCGATTTGCGCTATTTTATGAGAATGTCGAGATGAATAAAGAAGCAATAGAGATTCTACACACGTCACTAGAAAATAAATGGGATTATGACGTAGCGAAGCAACTTGTAAATCTTTTCGTTGAGTGCGAGGAAGAAGATATGTTAAGAGATGCTTTGGAATTAACGAAACAAATGGTTCGAGAACTACCAGATGATTATGATACTCTTCTTCTGCAAGCACAAGTATTCTTTAAAGCAGGGGAAGAAAGAAAAGCAGAAAAGATTATCTTACAATTAACAGAGCAAACACCGTTTGTAAGTAGAGCATTTCTTGCTTTAGGAGAAATATATCAAAGTCAAGAAAGGTTTGAAGAGGCAATTCATGTATTAGAAAATGCTTCTGTACATCATCCAAATGAAACAGCAATTCTTCTTTCTTTAGCATCTTCATATCATGGTGTCGGCCAAACGATAAAGGCGGAAAAAATAACAAATGAAGTATTAATAATTGACGCGAGTGATTTGTTAGCAAGATATGATCGTGCTTGTTATTTAGCGCAGTTAAATAGAAATGAAGAGGCGAAGGAAGAGCTTGAATTTGTCCTTCGTGAGGATGAATCGGGATTCTTTGCTGAACTTATTGAGGATGATGAAAATTTAGCAGCATTGCGAGAATTTGAAAAGTAATTGTATAAGAATAGGGAAAAAAGATAAGGATATATTTTGAATTAGTTGACAATTAGTTGCTAAATGGCATAAAATAACTTTTAACAAAGTATACAAATCTGAAGACGAGAAAGAGTAAAATAGTGAGCTGCTCTCCAGAGAGCCGGTATATTGCTGAAAGCCGGTGTGCAGACGTTATTTGAAAATCATCTCCGAGGAGCCGAGGCTGAAAGTAAGTAAGCCCGGACGGATGTCTACCGTTACAAAGAACACGTATGATAGTACGTTGCTAAGTGCTATTAGTGAAAAAGCTAATAGAATTAGGGTGGTATCGCGGGTAAACCCGTCCCTACTTTATAGGGACGGGTTTTTTGTGTGCTTTAAAATATTCAAAGGAGTGATTGTATATGGAAAAAGTAGATGTAAAAGAATCAGCTGTAGGAAGAGAAATGCGAATTCGCAAACAGTGGAACGAACAAAATATTTTCGAACAATCAATTCAGAATCGAGAAGGCGCACAGTCTTTCGTATTTTATGAAGGACCACCAACGGCGAACGGACTACCGCATGTAGGTCATGCACTTGGACGAACAATTAAAGACTTAGTAGCAAGATATAAAACGATGGCTGGTTATAAAGTGTTAAGAAAAGCGGGATGGGATACACATGGTTTACCTGTAGAATTAGGCGTTGAGAAGCAACTTGGTATTTCTGGTAAACATGAGATCGAAGAATATGGCATTGAACCATTTATTCAAAAGTGTAAAGAGAGTGTTTTCACATATGAGAAGCAGTGGCGTGAATTCACTGAAAGTATTGGTTATTGGGTAGATATGGATGATCCATATGTAACTTTAAAGAATCCATATATCGAAAGTGTATGGCATATTTTGGGAACAATCCATGAAAAAGGATTGTTATATAAAGGACATAGAGTTTCACCATACTGCCCAAGCTGCCAAACCTCATTGAGCTCACATGAGGTTGCACAAGGGTATAAAACAGTAAAAGATTTAAGTGCAACTGTGAAGTTTAAAGTGAAAGATAGTGAAAATGAGTATTTCTTAGGTTGGACAACGACACCTTGGACACTTCCAGCAAACGTTGCGCTTGCTGTCCATCCAAATATGGAATACGTTAAAGCAAAACAAGAAAGTCATGTATACATTGTTGCGAAAGAACGTGTACAAGAAGTATTAAAAGAGAACTATGAAGTATTATCTGTTCATAAAGGCGAAGAATTATTAAACACATCTTATACAGCGCCATTTCCGATGAAAGAAGTTACAAATGGTTACCGCGTTATTGCAGCAGATTTTGTAACGGGAGATAGTGGTACAGGACTTGTTCATATTGCTCCAGCATATGGAGAGGACGATTATAGAGTCGTTCAAAGTGAAGGATTGTCATTCTTGCACGTTGTAGATGAAAAAGGTGAGTATACAGAAGCAGTACCATTTTTGAAAGGGAAATTTGTAAAAGATTGTGACGTGGATATCGTTCGTTATTTAGCGAAGGAAGGTTTACTGTATCATAAAGAAAAATATGAACATAGCTATCCGCATTGCTGGCGTTGTGATTCACCACTACTTTATTATGCAGGAGAAAGTTGGTTAATCCGAACAACTGCAATTAAAGATACATTTTTACAAAATAATGATTCTGTTACTTGGTATCCGGATCATATGAAACATGGACGTTTTGGTAAGTTTTTAGAAAATATGGTGGATTGGAATATTAGCCGAAATAGATATTGGGGAACACCATTAAACGTGTGGGAATGTGAAAGCTGCAATCATCAGTTCGCACCGAAGAGCATTGCCGAATTAAGAAAGTATAGTACGAAAGAAACACCAGAAGATTTGGAATTGCATAAGCCGTATGTAGATGAAGTACAAGTGTGCTGCGGGAAATGCGGAGGCACAATGAATCGTACACCAGAAGTGATTGATGTTTGGTTTGATAGTGGTTCTATGCCATTTGCACAATATCATTACCCATTTGAAAATAAAGAGTTATTTGAAGAGCAGTTTCCAGCGGATGTTATTGCAGAAGGAATTGATCAAACACGCGGCTGGTTTTATAGTTTATTAGCAGTATCAGCACTATATACAGGAAAAGTACCGTATAAACGAGTGTTATCACTAGGGCATGTTTTAGATGAAGAAGGGCAGAAAATGTCTAAAAGCAAAGGAAATGCACTAGATCCAGTTGATTTAGTAGATAAATTTGGTGCAGATGCGCTAAGATGGGCTTTACTTGTTGATAGTGCCCCGTGGAATGCGAAGCGTTTTTCTGAAAGAACAGTACTGGAAGCGAAATCTAAATTTGTAGATACATTAGTCAATGTGTATAGCTTCTACGTTTTATATGCAAATTTAGATGAGTATAATCCGAAAGAAACGTATGATGTAAAGCTTACGAAATTAGACGAATGGGTATTATCAAGATTGCATAGTACAACGGAAAAAGTGAGAACTGCACTTGATGATTATCAATTTACGAATGCAGCTCGTGAAATTGCAGCACTTGTAGATGAAGTGAGTAACTGGTATGTAAGACGCTCACGTAATCGTTTCTGGGAATCTGGTATGAACGCTGAGAAAGCAGCTGCGTATGAGACACTTCATGAAGTACTTGTAACAATTAGTAAATTAATTGCACCATTTACACCATTTGTCGCGGAAGACATTCATCTGAATTTAGAAGGAAGCAGCGTTCATTTAGCCGATTATCCAGTTGTAAATGAATCACTACTTCAGCCGAAATTAGAAGCGGAAATGGATGCTGTTTTACAAGTTGTTGAACTTGGAAGAAGTAACCGTAATCAGCATTCTTTAAAAGTAAAACAGCCGCTAGCAGAACTTGTATTACTTGAGCATAACGAGAATGATATGGATTGGGAATCTTATCGTGATATCGTTATGGATGAGTTAAATGTAAAAGCGTTCCATGTTGAACTCGATGAAACAAAATACACATCATATCAATTGAAGCTTAATTTTAAAACAGCGGGGCCGAAGTTCGGTAAAAATGTGAATGCAGTGAATGGTTGGCTAAAACAATTATCACAAGAAGAAGTGCAAAACTTTGTATCAACAGGAAGAGCAGTTTACGAAGCAACACCAGGAGAAGAAGTAGTTGTAACTGCTGAAGATGTGTTAGTTGAGAAAGTTGCAAAATCAGGATTCTCTAATACGACTAACGGACAATATACAGTTATGTTAGATACGAATGTAACGGAAGAATTGTTGCAAGAAGGAGTAGCGCGTGAATTCATTCGTGCGGTTCAAGAATATCGTAAACAGTTGAATTTACCAGTTAATTTACGAGTCGATGTTATTCTTGATACAGAAGTAGAGCTACAGCGAACGTTAACGAACCATAAAGATTTATTGGAAGAAAACTTACTCGTTAAACAATTTACATTTGGTCACTTAACGAACGAAGACGATGAACTTTCTTTAGGTGAAACAAAACTTAGAATTAAATTAAGTGCAGCTAATTAAAGAAAAAAGGAAGTTGGAATGATTCCAACTTCCTTTTTGTATGATGGAAATTTATCCGGCTAATTTCCTCATAATCCATTCGATAGGACCTCTAGAAAATTTCTTTCTCCATAACACACTAATTAAAATGCTGAAAATGAAAAATGCAGTAGCAAATAATAAAACGAATAGTAGTGATTGATTTTCCATTCTATTTAATAGAATTAATGTCCCAATACCGATAAATACATGACTGACATAATGAGTTAATGTTAATTGTCCTGTTTGCACAATGGAAGTGACAAACCAATTATTTCTATATTTTTCAGCGATATAGAGGCAAATGATTAATATAGCAATAGAGGATCCTGTAGCAGATAAAATATATAATACATTTGGTAAGATGGGTCCTGTATTAAATAAAAATATGGCGGTCTCTCTGCCGATGTATGGAATAAAAAAGTGTGTAAGTCCTTTTGATAAAAGTTCTGTCAATATTGTGATTGTAATACCGAGTAAGAGTAATCTTTTTTTTATTTTTTTATTATGAAGATCTAACCTGCCAATTAACATACCGATTAAGAAGAACGAGAACCAAGGGAAAATAGGGTGATAGCCATTAAAGAATAAGTTGCGAAGAAAACCCTTTATTGTCCAGAAGTCTACATAATTTATAAATGGAGTTGGACCTACCCAACCCTCGAAAGTATTGAAAGTAAGCTGAAGAGATTGTGCGAACAATAAAATAATGATAGAAAGAAAAAGTAATAGTTTTTTGCGTACTGTCATGAGTAATGCAGCAACGAAAAGGTAAACACCATAGTAGTGTAATATATCCCCAGTCCACTCCATTACATATAGTAGTAATCCTAAAATAAATAAGAAAAGTGATCGTTTCCATATGGTCTTTCGGCTATTAGAAATTTTTATTTGTTCATTGCTAGCAACGGCTGACCTAGTCATTAAAGTTATACCAATGCCAGCAAGTATAACAAACAAAGCAGAGGCTCTACCTTCAAATAGTGACATGAAGGTTATTAAAAAAGGGGGACCATTTCCTTCTGCACCTGTTATCACCATGAAATTAACAAGTAGCATACCAAACATCGCCCAAGCTCTAGCAAAATCTAAGCCGATAATGCGTTTTTTTGTATTCACTTCAACCCCTTCTTTCAAAAATGTTATTTACAGCTTCAATCCAAATTTGTTTATAATCTATCTTTGCATCAATCATCATAAAATTTCCGATATTATCAAGCACTAATGCTAACATATGAGCTTTTGAAACTAGATTTTTATTTTCAATTAATTGAAGTTCATTTGCTTTTGTAAGGAGTACTTCAAATCCATGTAAGTATTCTGTTTGCACAGTTAGTAATCGATCTTTGTACATCTTGTTTCTTGAAGATAGTAATACATATTCTTGTAACACTCGGTTAAAATAAGGGTCGTTTCGCTGTTCATCAATTATTTTAAGGCCAATTGCAATACATTTTTCAATAAAATTTGATTTTGTAAACTCTTCTGTATGGAAATAAGAAGAGAACTGCATAGCTTTACATAATTCAGTAAAAATACATTCAATTAAAGCATCTTTAGACTTAAAGTAGTAATATATAGATGGTTTTGCGATACCAACCTCCTCACCAATCATCGTATAAGTTGTTTTAACAATACCGTACGTAGCAAAAAGGCGATAACTTGCTTCCATTATTGAAGAGAGTGTTTCTTCACTTTTACTCATATAGATCCTCCTAAAAAAAGGTTATTTAAATCGTATCATTTACAAGTGATTTTTTCAACCTACCGTTAGGTAAAAAAAGTCTATTTTTTAAACAGTAATATGAAAAGCTTTAGGGATAAGGAATGGATTTAGAAATTTCTTTCTAAAGTATTGTGTTCACTTTACACATAAATATTGAGAAAATTTCACTTACCCTAAATGGAAAGGTAATAGAAGTGTTCATAGAGAATTACTCGTAGATTCAATTTTTATCCATCCGTTTTGCGGGGAATGATTGCCTAGTGGTAATGGGATAAGGTTGAGCTACTTTATTAGGGGGAGTGGTTCTATGTTTAATAAAAAAATGGTGGCAATGGCAATGACCGTGCCGTTAGTAATGGGGACGATTTCTACGGTTTCGGCATTGGAAAAACAACAGCAAGTAAAGTTAGAAGCTTATTCGCCACAGAAAAAAGCAACTGAATATTTAAAAGAAAATGCTGCGCAGTATGGATTGAAAACAGACCTTTCAGACTTGCAATATATTTCTACAACAGAAACGTCAGTAGCTTCATATGTTAGGTTCCAACAAGTTGTTAATGGTGCACCTGTATTTTCAAAACAAATAACAGTTACGCTTAACGGAGAGGGAAAGGGAGTACTCGCTGTTTCTGATTATCAGCCTGTTACAGGTGTGAAGGAAGTAACGACAAAAATTAGTGAAAAAGATGCAATACAAAAATCAATGGCGTATGTTGGAGAAGCAAGTGAGCAAAATTTATGGGCTCCTACAGATAAAGAGTTCGGATATATTGTTGAAGAAGGAATTGCTCGTCCAGTATATAAAGTTGTAGTCCATTCTAATAATCCATTTGGTGCATGGGAAACATTTATTGATGCAGAAAATGGAAAGTTAATTAAAAAGGTTGATATAAACCGAAAAGCTGAAGGGTCAGGAAAAGTATTTTTACCTAACCCAGTCGTATCTAGCGGTAGTAAAGTAGGCTTAAAAGATAATAACGATGCAGATTCAACAGCTCTAACGAACCAACTGAAAACTGTTACGTTAAAAGGTTTAGATGGAACAGGATTTTTAATTGGAGAATATGTAACGATTTCTTCAAAAGCGAAAACAAAATCTACGAATTTACAATTTAACTATACACGCGCAAATGATAGCTTTGAAGATGTTATGTCGTACTATCATATCGACACATTGCAACGTTACATTCAAAGTCTAGGTTTTAAAAATATTAATAACCGTTCGATAAAAGTGAATGTTAATGGTACAACTGATGATAACTCATTCTATTCTCCATCAACAAAAGCTTTGACTTTCGGTACTGGGGGTGTTGATGATGCAGAAGATGCTGGTATTATCGCACATGAATATGGGCATTCGATTCAAGATAACCAAGTTCCTGGCTTTGGTAGTTCAGCAGAAGGTGGAGCGATGGGAGAAGGATTTGGCGACTTCTTAGGTGCTACATATGAAGATGCAGTATCGACTACTGGATATGGTAAAGCATGTGTTGGAGAATGGGATGCGACAGCTTATTCTAGTTCAGATCCAACATGCTTACGCCGATTAGATACGAATAAAGTATATCCGAAAGATATAACGAATGAAGTGCATGATGATGGTGAAATTTGGGCTCAAGGCCAATACGAAATGGCACAAGCTTTTGGCCGTGATGTAGCAACAAAAATCATTTTACAATCACACTGGTCATTAACACCAAACTCTAAATTCAGTGATGGAGCGAAAGCGATTAAGCAAGCGGATGCTCTTTTATATGGCGGACAACATGCTGCTGATATCGATCGCATTTGGGCAGCGAGAGGCATTAGTACGAATTAATATAAAAAGTCGTGGCATTTATAAGCCACGACTTTTTAATTTGCTTACGAACTGGTACTAGTAAATAAAGCTATATCAATGATAGTGTGAATATATCCGTATCCCATTTACTTTTTAGCTTCTTTAAAAACAAAATGCTCTTTAAATTTTCTAGATTCAACTTTTTGACCATTTCGCATCGATCGGAATGGGTGTTCTTGCCATGTAATAATAACATCAACTTCATCTGCTTTTGTAGCAACGGGTAAATTAGCGTGTTCAAATCCAGTTTTTCCACTTGCCAAACGACTTTCCTTTAGGGAAAAGAGTTCATATTTCGTTTTCTTATTTGGTTCGTTGCGGAATACTTCGACGTTTACATTATATACTTCACTATTCCCGACATTCTTTACTGAAAAATGATATGTTTGAAATTCATCTTTTTTAGCTTGAAGCATATTCTTGTTTGTTTTTTTCGGTTTATCAATATTCACTTGCCATTGATCAGAGTTTTGAGAGATTGGTAAAGATTTTGGTGAATAGGCATACGTTTCGTTTACTACAATTAAGCAAAACAAAAGGAGAAAGAAACTAATTGCTTTTTGCATATACACACCTCGCGTTAAAATTTTTATTAATATGCGTAAATGAATTAGTTTTTATGTAAAAATTGGAAAATATTAAAGGTGTAATTTTGGATGTAATACATAAGAATATGTATTACAAAATTAACTTTTCACACTTTAGAAGAAGTTAGGAGTTATAAAACCAGAATGTTTCAAAAAAAGCTTGCGTTTTATAAGGTGAGGAGTTAGAATACTCTGTAAATATAAAAAGTGATGATCAGGAAAAGTACATGGTGCAAAGGTCTACAGAGAGCAGCCAGTTGCTGGGAAGGTTGCGATACCGCATGATGGAAAGACACCTGTGAGTGTTGCTTTGAACGTGATTATTAGTAAAAGCAAACGGTACCTACCGTTATCAGGGCTAAGATGGTCAGTATGACAATTTGGGTGGTACCGCGGAAAAAAATCCGTCCCTATTTATAGGGGCGGATTTTTGTATTCTTTGAAAGGGGGTGAGTGACCGTGGATGATGACGATGACAACAATAACGTAAATAAATATAAAATTACTGGAGGGAAAAATAATGGATTCAATAATGAAGCGTTCACTCACAAAAGAATGTAAAAAGCAAAGTGGAAAGGTTGTATTACTTCAAGGATGGGTAAAAAAGATTCGACATCTTGGAAATGTTAGTTTTTTATTATTACGGGACAGAACAGGAGTAATTCAATGTGTATTAGAAAATGAATTGGCTGGATATAAAGTTGATGTAGAAAGTGTCGTCCACGTAATTGGTGAAATAGTCGAGACATCGAAAACAGAATTGGGTGTTGAAGTACTTGCTCATGAAGTGAAAGTAATAAACAGTGCAGAGCCACTTCCATTTGAAATAAATAAAAAGAAGTTACAAGTTGGCTTAGATCAACTACTTAATGAACGAGTAATATCATTAAGGCATGAGCGAACCGCAGCGATTTTTAAAGTGAAATCTACACTCGTTCAAAGCTTTAGTGAATTTCTTATAGAGAACGATTTCACACGGATCTTTACGCCGAAAATTGTTTCGCAAGGGGCAGAAGGAGGAGCAAATGTTTTTAAGCTTCCATACTTCCAAAAAGAAGCTTATTTAGCACAATCACCACAGTTCTATAAGCAAATGATGGTGGCAGGTGGGTTAGAACGAGTTTTTGAAATTGCACCTGTATATAGAGCGGAACATCATAATTCTTCCCGTCATTTGAATGAATATATATCGTTAGACGTAGAGCTTGGTTTTATTCATGATTTTTATGAAGTGATGCAACTAGAAACGGATGTTTTACGATATATGTTTCAACAAGTAGCGAAAAAATGTGAAATAGAACTACAACTATTACAAATAGAAGTACCTGTTATTACTGAAATACCTAAAATTACATTGTTAGAAGCACAAGAAATTTTGAAAAGTAAGTATCGTAAAGAATCTCCTGTAGGGGATTTAGATACAGAAGGTGAAAAGTTACTAGGGAAATATGTGAAGGAAATATATAATAGTGAATTTGTTTTCATTACGCATTATCCGAAAAAAGCGAGACCGATGTATACGATGCCGAATAAAGAGAATCCAGCTATTACTGATTCATTCGACTTATTATATAAAGGATTAGAAATAACGTCAGGGGCACAGCGAATTCATAATTATGAAATGTTACTCGCTTCGTTTAAAGAAAAAGGATTACACCCAGATAAATTTCAATCTTATTTAAATACATTTCGATATGGTTGTCCACCACATGGAGGTTTCGGAATTGGGTTAGAAAGGGTTGTATATAAACTTTTAGAATTAACAAATGTACGAGAGGCGAGTGCTTTTCCGAGAGATTGTACTCGTCTCATACCGTAAAAAGAATCTTCGCGATTATCGCGAAGATTCTTTTTTTATAGTTCGTTTGAAAAGGTGAAAATATAGACTCTTTCTTTTTCTAATAAGCTTAGTAAAAGTCAGTTGAAATATGAACCATTTCGACAAAAAAATCAATATACCCTTGACAGTTACAAATATAACAGATATACTTCATATTAATTTCAAAAGAAAATATATTCTAAATATTAAAATGTGTTGAATAGGAGTAGTAAGGTCATGTATTTGTACAGAGAGCTATGGGTTGGTGTGACATAGTCAAATAACATCCTGAACTCGCCTAGGAGCAGTAAGGTGGAACGGAATTACATTCTTAGTAAATCTTAACGGTTAACCTTCGATATTAGGTTTGTAATCAAACGATTACTACTAAGGTGGATTCATAATGGAATCAATAAGGGTGGTACCGCGTTAAGTAAATGGCTTAGCGTCTCTTTATATAGAGATGCTAGGCCATTTTTTTATTATATGGAAGAAGAAATGGAGGGTTTATTTGAATAGGTTTATAAAATTTATTTATTTATATAAAAAGATTTAATTAGGGGGAAAATGAGATGAAACAGACGGAGCAATGGACTTCGAAATTAGGTTTTATAATGGCGGCAGCCGGATCAGCAATTGGACTTGGTGCGATATGGAAGTTCCCTTATATCGCTGGGAAGAGTGGGGGAGGAGCGTTCTTTTTAATATTTATATTATTTACTGTTTTAATTGGACTACCGCTACTTATAGCTGAATTTATGATTGGACGCAGTACGCAGAAACAAGCAGTTGGAGCATTTAAAAGCATCGCACCAAATACGGGATGGCATTGGATTGGACGCCTTGGTGTTGGAACTTGTTTTATACTACTTTCGTTTTATAGTGTTGTAGGTGGATGGGTATTAATTTATTTATTCAGAGGAATAACTGGACAACTGATTACTCCAGGACAAAATTACGGTACATTATTTACTGAAACAATTGGGAATCCTGCTTGGGCTATTATGGGACATTTCGCTTTTATGTTCATTACGATATGGGTTGTATCAAAGGGTGTACAAAACGGAATTGAAAAAGCAAGTAAATATATGTTGCCAGCATTGTTCGTTTTATTTGTCGCTCTTATTATTCGTTCGTTAACACTTGATGATGCAATGAAAGGTGTGAAGTTTTTCTTACAACCAGATTTCTCAAAGATTACTTCGGAAAGTATTTTGTTCGCAATGGGGCAATCATTCTTTGCAATTAGTATCGGGATTTCAATTATGGTTACGTATAGTTCCTATTTAAATAAAAAAGAAAGTTTACCAAAATCAGCAATAACAATTGTTGGATTAAATTTATTTGTTTCATTATTTGCAGGTCTTGCTATTTTTCCAGCCGTATTTTCATTAGGAATGGAGCCAACAGAAGGACCTGGATTACTATTTATCGTATTACCATCTGTATTTAGTCAAATCCCATTCGGTGGATTTTTCTTAACAGTATTTCTTGCACTATTTACATTTGCGACATTAACATCAGCATTTTCTCTACTAGAAACTGTTGTTTCAGCATTAGCAAATGGTGAACAAGAAAAGAGAACGAAATTATCATGGATGATCGGTTTCGGCATTTTCTTGGTAGGTATACCATCAGCGTTATCATTTGGAGTATGGAGTGATATTACGATTTTCGGAAAGAATATTTTTGATGCAGTAGACTTTTTATCTAGTAATATATTAATGCCACTTGGAGCACTATTTATTAGTATTTTCGTTTCATTCAAAATGGAGAAGAAGGTACTAGAAGCAGAGTTTTTTGTAGGTGGAAATTATGGAAAGAAAGTATTTACTTGTTGGGCATTTTTACTTCGATTTGTAGCACCACTTGCAATAATTATCGTCTTCTTAAATGTAATAGGAATTATTTAATATTAAATGTTATAATATTCAGTAAAAAAAGGGGGGTGGTGATCATAAAGGAAAATTTGATAGAAGCAGGGAAATACATGAATATTAGAGGGAAAAAGCTATACGTTGAAACACATGGAAATCCTAAAAATAAGCCAGTCTTATACTTGCATGGTGGACCAGGAGAAAGTTGTTATGATTTTTCATTTCATCAAGCGGAACGTTTAAAAGATTCTCTATATGTAATTATAATAGATCAAAGAGGTGTTTGTCGCTCAGAAGAAATAACTGAAGACGAAGCTTTTGGATTAAATGATTTGATTGAAGACTGTGAGGAATTAAAAAAAGTATTACAAATTGAGAAGTGGTCTATAATTGGACACTCTTTCGGTGGATATGTAGCATTGCTTTATGCGTCGATATATCCAAGTTCAATAGAGAAAATAATATTTGAAGGACCAACTTTTAATTTTGCATTAACAAGTAGGGCTTTGTTACAAAAGACAGGACATTTATTAAAAAAGTATGGAAAAGAAGAAATAGCAAAAGAATGCTTTGCTTATTCATCTAGCGATGCTAGTTCAGAAGAGTTGTTAGAAGCTTATATAAGACTAAGCGCTGAATTAGAAGAAAAAAGAATGGAGATTTACAATAATAAGGAAAATAGGACAGATGAGAGTTTATACAGTGATGAAGAGTGGGAAATATTTTCAAATCGCTCCAAAATTCACTTTGATAGATTAAAATTAGAGGGAGCATGTCATACATCATTATTATCAAAAATAAAAGATGTACAAAATCTAATGTTATTAATAGTAGGAAAACATGATGTAGTAACGTGTGAAGAACAAATTAAAACATTTAATAAAGATGCCCGAAACGGCAAGTATATCGTATTTGAAGAGAGCGGTCATTCACCTCATTATGAGGAAGCAGATAGATTTGCAGAAACAGTCATACATTTTTTGAAATGAAGAAAAGGGTGCTTCTATAAATGAGAGGCACCCTTTCTAAATTTCTGGATATGTGATTGTGATGTTAGGCCACTTACTTTGCCAATTCTTTTTTATAACTCTGTTTTTGTACATATGTAATCGTTCTTTCGATTCAAGAAAATGAGCTGTTGGTTTCACTTGTAAGGAAAGGACATCTTCAATACCACATGGGGCTGTTAAGATAACGTTGTTTAGTTCATCAAGTGTAACTCCTAAAGCCGTTGCTGTTTCAGGGAATTTAGAAATAGCATTAACAGAAGAAGAATATGGTGGCATATTATTCACTACATGCATACGAGCTTGATTTTTTACAGACCAAGGGATAGTAGCATCAATATTCATTAATTTCGTTTCTAATGATTGTTCGTATATCTCATCTTGATGTAGACTATCATAATAAATCACATCAACATCAGGCATAGCCGTTTTAGCTTCATAGTCATGTAAAGTATCCCAAATTTTAGAACGAACAAATCCGGCACAAATCCACCAATCAGGTAGCTCTAGTGATTTTGCCATTTGTAATATATTCATCATCCATTCGTCGTTTTCTATTAAGCGAATTATATCTTTCTCTGTTTTGATCTTCATTGATAAATTCACCTTTCTAGTAAATTAATGCATCAGTTCAATAATCCATAAAATCCAGTAAGCACCTGGTACAAATAGCAGTTGTGCTAATAATGTGCCGAGAAGTCTAGAAATCATTAGCCAACCATACATTTTACTCATAGATTCAGCACCGCTTTCTGATTGTAGAGCACGTTCTGTTAAAAGAGCAATGCGTGGATCGAGTAATACAGTTAATAAAATAGTGGCGAAACCATTTACAAGGCCAGAAGCTGTACTTGCATTTGTTGCATAATCTGGATTTAAAAAAGAAGCGTAAAGGGCTGAAAGTACCCCTGCTGTATAAATAGCAGTAGCAAACATGTTAATAAGCATAATACGCTTTGGAATACCACCGATACGCAGTCTATGAATCATTTCTAACTTTGGAAAACGGACATATTTTTTTGTGTACTTTAATTTTTGAATGTTATTCGTTTTCATCATTCGAATGAAAGAACCGTCTGTTTCAAAGTTTTGAATGACATATCCAAATAATTTTGTCAAAGTTGGATAAAGAATGATCGCGATTAAAGTACCGATAGAAGCCGATAATAGTACGAGTCGTATAATATGCTCTAAATTAATAGAAGAATCTAGTTTTGCTTCATCGACAATACCACCGATTAAAAAGGCTTGTAGTAAGTTTGATGTTCTTGAAATAAGTAACACCATTCCTACAACAGACAAGGCAACCGCAATCTTCTTTAAACGTACTCCAGCTAATCGAATACTATAAGAGCTTGTTTCAACTGCGTGGATCACAATTGTGAAAGCCATTATAAAAATTAACGTAATTGACATTTGTTTCACCAGTTTCTATTAAAATAATTGTAACTTTTTTACTGTATCATATCTATCGTATTTTGTAACTGAAAGTATGTGACATATGGAAATTGATTTTTCGAAAAAATAGATAATAATAGTATAATAGGGAGAAGTGGAAGAGATGTTAGCACTTATTTATACAGCAAATTAAGTGGAGGAATGAAGCATGTATAAAACATTTCTATTTGATTTAGATGGAACTTTAACTGATCCGAAAGAAGGGATTGTAAACTCGGTTTTATATGCATTAAAAAAAGTAGGAATTGAAGAAGTACATATAAGTGAGTTAGATTCATTTATAGGTCCTCCTATTCAGCAATCATTCATAGAGAGATATAATATGAGTGAAGGGGAGGTTGAACGTGCTGTTTTTTACTTCCGTGAGTATTTAAAGCAGCGTGGATTGTTTGAAAATAATGTATACGAGGGGATTCTGAAGCTCTTGCAACAATTAAAAAGTTCAGGGAATCGCATATTCGTAGCAACTTCAAAGCCCACTGTATTTGCGAAACAAGTTATAGAGCATTTTCAATTAACGAATTATTTCGAAGACATCATTGGAAGTAATTTAGATGGTACGAGAATAAAAAAAGAAGAAATAATTGCTCATATTTTACAAACACATGAAGAACTAAATAAAGAAGAAATGATAATGATTGGTGATAGAAAGCACGATATAATAGGTGCAAATCAGAATGGAATTGCTTCAATTGGTGTTTTATATGGCTATGGCTGTGAAAAAGAACTGACTGAAGTTAGTGCGACCTACATAGTGAAAGATGTTGAAGAACTGTATCATTTTTGTGTAGAGAAAAATTTAATACAGCAGTAAATATAGATTCTAGCAATCCCTTTATAACGTATGACGATGAATTCGTTTCTGTTTAAAGGGATTTTTCATATGTAATCGAATAATTATAATTAGACATTTTTAGCATAAAAATTTGTATGAATAAGAGGAGGGATGTCAGAATTGAAAGGTTAGTAGAAATTTATCAATAAAATTTAGAATATTCTGTTTAATGGAGGGGTAAAATTGGAGTTAGTTATTATATTATTAGCACTAAGTTTACTTATGTTCGTAGCATACAGAGGTTTTTCTGTTATTTTATTCGCGCCGATATTTGCATTATTTGCAGTATTTTTGACAGAACCTAGTTATGTATTACCTTTCTTTTCTAATATCTTTATGGAGAAAATGGTTGGATTTATAAAATTATATTTTCCTGTGTTTTTATTAGGAGCAATATTTGGAAAAGTAGTGGAAATGTCAGGAATTGCAGATTCTATCGCAAAAACAATTATTGAGTTAGTTGGTGAAAAACGTACTATATTAGCGATTGTATTAATGGGGGCTATTTTAACGTATAGTGGTGTTAGTGTGTATGTAGTAGTGTTTGCTGTTTATCCGTTCGCAGCTAAGTTGTTTCGACAAGCTAATATTCCAAAGCGTTTAATCCCTGGAACGATTGTTCTTGGAGCAGTAACGTTTACAATGGATGCGCTACCTGGATCACCACAAATTCAAAATGTAATACCTACAACATTTTTTAAAACGGATATTTATGCTGCACCGATACTTGGGATTGTAGGAGCAATTTTTGTTCTTACATTAGGTTTACTATATTTAGAGAGTAGACGTAAGAAGGCAAAAGCAGCAGGTGAAGGATATTTTGGTTTTAATGATGGAAATACTGAAATGGCAGCATCTTTGCAAGTAGAACAAAAAAATATGCCATTAATTAATAACATTGAAATCACAAGAGCACAACAACTTATTGCATTTATACCACTTATTTTAGTAGGTGTAATGAATAAAGTGTTTACTATTATGATACCGAAGTGGTATCCAAGCGGTTTTGATTTTTCTGCAATTGGTATGAAAGCATTTGGAAAAGTAGAATTAAGTGCAGTAGTAGGAATTTGGTCTGTAGAATTGGCACTTATTATAGGAATCTTAACAACGTTATTATTATATTGGAAGCGAGTAGTAACAGGTTTCCAAGCTGGATTGAATACAAGTATTGGTGGAGCGCTACTTGCAACGATGAATACAGGAGCTGAGTTTGGATTCGGTGGTGTCATTGCAGCACTTCCAGGCTTCGCAATTATGAGAGATGGCATCTCTGCTACTTTCACAAATCCGTTAGTGAATGGTGCAGTAACGACGAATATTTTAGCTGGAATTACAGGCTCGGCATCAGGAGGAATGGGAATAGTATTAAGCGCAATGGGAGACAAATTTATTGCAGCGGCCAATCAATTTGATATTCCATTAGAAGTTATGCACCGTATCGTATCAATGGCATCAGGAGGAATGGATACACTACCACATAACGGGGCTATTATTACTATTCTTACAGTAACAGGATTAACTCATAAACAGTCATATAAAGATATATTTGCTATTACAATTTTGAAAACGGTTGCTGTATTTTTAGTTATCGCATTCTATACTTTAACAGGACTCTATTAAAAAATTTGAATCGTAAAGATTCATCAAATCGATAATTTATATTATAAAATATTAATTAGGATAAGAAGGGGTGGGGGACTTGCAGGAGGTTTCTGAGTTTCGTATGCCAAAGTCGGTATTATATGGAAGGAATTCGCTTGAAAAACTGGGAGAACAATCAAAAAAGTTAGGGAAAAAAGCTTTTATAGTTACTGATACAATTATGGAGAAATTAGGATATGTTGAAAAGTGTATGCAACAACTAAATAAGAAAGGTATTACTGTTAGCACATATAATAAAGTGGATGCTGAGCCTACAAATATACACGTATTAGAAGCGTTATCTCTTTGTAAAGAGGAAAAGTGCGATTTTATTATCGGTATTGGTGGTGGAAGTTGTATTGATGCTGCGAAAGCGGTAGCGGTTTTATATAAAAATGGTGGAGAAGTTGAGGATTATGTCCAAAAGGATATTGAAATAGAAAACAATCCACTACCACTTATTGCAATTCCAACAACTTCTGGTACTGGTTCGGAAGTTACAAGTGTAGCAGTAATTACGAATAAAAAAACAGATGTAAAAATGATGATGAAGCATCCTAGTTTTATACCGAAAGTAGCAATTATAGATCCAGTTTTGACAAGTTCGTTACCACCACAAATTACGGCAGCAACAGGAATAGATGCGTTATGTCATGCGATTGAAGCTTATATTTCTAAATTTTCACAACCACTTACAGATGTACTTGCTCTTTCAGCTATTGAAAGTATTATGAAATATTTACGTATAGCATATGAAGATGGACATAATATGGAGGCAAGAGAAGCGATGATGATTGCTTCCTTACAAGCTGGAATTGCATTTTCGAATGCATCAGTTACATTAGTTCATGGAATGTCAAGGCCAGTGGGAGCATTATTTCATGTACCGCATGGAATATCAAATGCCATACTATTACCTACAGTGTTAGAGTTTACGAAAACAAGTGCAGTGAAAAGGTTAGCAAAAATTGGACGTAACTTAAATAAGGATTTGTATTCGAATTCTGATGAGGAAGTAGCAGACTACACGATTGGGGAAATAAAAAAGCTTTGCTATGATCTTCGTATTCCAAATTTAAAAGAATACGGTATCGATGAAATTGAATTTGAAAATGCTATCTCTAAAATGGCATCAGATGCAATTGAAAGTGGTAGCCCAGCTAATAACCCACGTGTTCCATCATATGATGAAATCAAAGAGTTGTATCGAGAGTGTTTTAATTATAAGTATAAAGAATTTATAAAAATATCAGATTATTAATTTCAGAATATTCTATAAAAATTTCCTTGGAAATGAAAGTACAATTATTCTATATTATTACGTTAAAACAAGACTTTATATTCCAAACTTAAAGTCTTGTTTTATTGTGTATAATATACATAATAAAACGTTGTTATTAGTTTTATAAAAAAAGTTTAGGTAGGTGTTTATATGAAAACGATAGGTCTTATAGGTGGTATGAGTTGGGAATCAACTTCTGAATATTATCGAATTATTAATGAAGAAATAAAAGAGAGATTAGGAGGGCTACATTCAGCAAAATGTTTGATTAATAGTGTGGATTTTGAAGAGATTGAACGATGTCAGTCTAGCGGAGATTGGGATGGTGCTGGAGAAATTCTAGGGAATGCGGCATATTCATTACAAAAGGGAGGAGCAGACTTTATAATCATTTGTACAAATACAATGCATAAGGTAGTTGGAAAAATAAAGGCCAAAATTGATATTCCAGTCTTACATATTGCTGATGCAACTGCAAAAGAAATTAAAAGAAAAGACATTCAAAAGGTTGGTCTGCTTGGAACTAAATATACAATGGAGCAAGATTTCTATAAGTCACGTATTGAAGAGCATGATATAAAAGTAATAGTACCATCAGAAAAAAATAGAAAAGAAATAAATAAAGTAATATATACAGAATTATGTTTAGGAAAAATAGTATCTCAATCTAGAGAATATTATAAAAGAGTCATCGAAGAGTTAGTGCAAAAAGGAGCACAGGGAATCATATTAGGTTGTACAGAAATAGGGTTATTAATAAAGCAAGAAAACGTATCTGTCCCGATATTTGATACAACTCATATACATGCAATTGAAGCAGTCAAGGTAGCTCTAGATAGAGTATAATTATATTATGTAAACTTTATTCGTATATCTGGAAAACATTCAGAAAATATTTTATAATGTAAGTGGTTACATTTAAGGGGGAATGCGTATGTTTTCAGTTCAACCAATCGCATTTGTACATAATGAAAGAAAGGAAATAAAAGATGATGAGTGGGGAGAAGTAAGATCTCGTATAACTTTAACTGAAATGTATGCAGAAGAGAGTATACAAGGGGTTGAAGATTTTTCTCATATTGAAGTTGTTTTTTATTTTCATAAAGTAACTGACGAGCAAATTCAGTATTTTGCTAGACATCCTAGAAATAATAAGGATTATCCTGAAGTAGGTATTTTTGCACAGCGCGGGAAAAATCGCCCAAATCGCATAGGTGTAACAATTGTAAAGGTGATCAAAAGAGAAGGTAAATCAATTATTGTTGAGGGATTAGATGCTATTGATGGCACTCCTATATTGGATATAAAACCAATAATGAAAGAGTTTATGCCGACAGAAGAAATACACCAGCCTAAATGGGCAACGGATATAATGAGACAGTATTGGAAGGGGAATGGAGTAAAATGAGAATATATGAGGCAACAATTGCAGATTTAGATGGACTAGCATCAGTTTTTAATAACTATCGCATGTTTTATAGGCAAGATTCTGATTTAGAAGGGGCAAAAGTATTTTTACGAAATAGAATTGAGAAAAAAGAGTCTGTTATTTTCGTAGCAGTTGAAGACGGCGAATATATTGGGTTCACGCAACTATATCCATCATTTTCTTCTATTTCAATGAAAGAATTATGGATTTTAAATGATTTATTTGTACAAGCGGCGAAGCGTGGAGCCGGAACAGGTAAAAAATTATTAGAAGCTGCTAAAGAATACGCATTAGAAAATGGAGCAAAAGGTGTAAAGCTGCAAACGGAGATTGATAATTTATCAGCACAACGATTATACGCTGAAAATGGTTATTTGAGAGATAATCGTTATTTCCATTACGAATTAACGTTTTAAAAAATTAAGTTGAAAGAGACATTTTCAAGAAAAAGAATTTCTTTGTAATGAGAAATTCTTTTTTATTTTTGCCTAAATTAAAAAACATGACGAAAATAAAACGATATTTATTTATTGTTAAACAATAAATATTGTGATAAAATTATGTTGCCATTAAATAAGTGAGGTATTGTAAATGAATCTTAAACGAAGTTCAACAACGTTCTTAAAAGTAATTATTTTTCTTGCTGGAATTTCAGTACTTGCTTTATGCATATTTTTAGTGCCGGAAATGGCGAATTTCGCAGCAAATTTGTATCCTAATATTGCTCCGATGAAATATCTTGTTTTCATTGTGATGTATGGAGCAGCTGTGCCTTTTTACGTTGCTCTTTATCAGGCTTTCAATCTTTTACAGTACATTGATGAGAACACAGCGTTCTCGGAATTGTCAGTAAAGGCGTTAAAGAATATAAAGCGCTGTGCAATTACAATCAGTGGTTTGTATGTATTAAGTTTACCACTTTTTCATTTTATAGCGAAAAAAATGGACCCTCCTATTGGGCTAGTGGGACTCATTATCGTTTTTGCTTCGCTCGTTATCGCCGTTTTTGCTGCTATCCTCCAACGACTTCTACAAGAGGCAATTAACATAAAATCAGAAAATGATTTGACGGTCTGAGGTGGCGGATATGACAATCATTATTAATATTGACGTCATGTTAGCAAAACGAAAAATGAGTGTAACGGAGCTTTCGGAGAGGGTTGGAATTACGATGGCGAATCTTTCTATTTTGAAAAATGGGAAAGCAAAAGCGGTTCGTTTTTCAACATTAGAAGCGATATGTAAAGCTTTGGAGTGTCAGCCAGGGGATATTTTGGAGTATAAAAACGATGAGAATACTCAATAAAAACAGATAACAAATGTAAATAATAGAAGTCAATAAAGAAGGGATAGCCACTAAGCTATTCCTTCTTTACGTTAATTGCTGTTACTAATAAAAAATATAATTTGAATTGCAATGTTTGCGTATCAAAAGGGAACTTGCTACCTTTTGAGGTGATCCGTTTTGTGGAATACAATTATTTGCCAAAAAGGCTATTTTAACTATGTTTTAAATTATTTCGGGTGAATCAAAATTTTCATTTGTATTATAGTTGATTTAAAACCCAGTTTGTTGCATCTTCAAAGTTATCTGCAATGTAGTTTGGTTCAATATGTGCCCATTTGTCTCGGTACGTATGCAAAGCATCATACCCAGCGCCTGTTCGGACTAGAATCGTAGTCGCATTTACTTTTGCTCCTGCAACAATATCAGTCCAGCGATCACCAACTACAGCACATTGTGTTAAATTAAGTCCATGTTTTTTTGCTGCTTTAAGCAGCATGCCTGTACTTGGTTTACGGCATTCACAACCATCACCGTGTTTATGAGGACATACATAAATATCATCAAAACCGAAGCCTTCTAATTCTTGTACAAAATCGGCTACAGTTGCAATTCCATCTGCGATACCAGGTTGATTTGTGAAAGAGAAAATTTTTATATTTTTAGCTTTTAGTTTTTGCAAGGATGTTTTTGTGAATGGAAATAATGAAAAAGATCCTGGATAATGTATTGTAGTGTCACCACCAATTGTACCGTCACGATCAATGAAAATTGCTTTAATGTTTGTCATAGTTATAGTCCCTTCAATTTATAAGTAGTTTAAAAATGTTTTACAAATCTGTAGCCATTTACTTCATATCCTAATTTTTTGTAAAAAGGATGAGCTTCTACTCTTTTTGTTCCACTAACTAGCCATGTGCCAATGCAATTATGTTTCTTTGCTAATTGCTCGGCATAATCCATCAACACTTGTCCAATGCCTTTCCGTCGTATGTTAGAATCAACGCTAATAATTGAAATCTCTCCATAACGTGTTACATCTTCTAAATTTTCACGTATACGAAATCCAAGTAATCCAAATATAGCTTCTTCTTCCTCGTAAACATATAAAAAATCAAACGGACTCATTTGTACGAATTGTAATCGGTTGTTCATATCTTCATAGGAAATAGAGGAACCTTTTAATTCTTTCGTTAAAGAACAAAGTGCGTCTATATCATCTATCGTTGCTTCACGAATTTGAAAAGACATATTATCCACTCCAATAAAATGTAATCAAACATTTAATATTCTGTTAAAAAATGTTTTTTCCTGCTATGAAAATAAATATTTTATAATGATATATAGATAGTTATATGTTATTCTTTTCCTTGAATGTATTAGAAATGGAAAGAAGGGGAATGCATGTTAAAAGTAAATATCCGCTCAGCTGGATATGAAATAGGCGAAAAAATAATTCATGATATAGCTTTTTCTATCGAAAAAGGTGAACTAGTTGCTCTTATTGGAGCAAATGGTGCTGGGAAGAGTACGACGATTAAAACGATACTCGGATTACTTGTAAATATGGACGGTGAAATATCATTCGGTGAAAAGAAAAATCCGTATGCATACGTACCAGAACATCCAACATACTATGATTACTTGACGCTCTGGGAACATATTGAATTATTAATGGCAGCTCGTGGAAGTGAAATGGGAAGTTGGGAAGAACGAGCGGAACAATTATTACATACTTTTCGAATGAATAAGCATAAACATGAGTATTTATCAAAATTTTCAAAAGGCATGAAACAAAAATCGATGCTAATATTGGCGTTTTTAACTGAGCCAGATTTTTATATCATTGACGAACCTTTTATCGGTTTAGATCCGGTAGCTACGAAAGAGTTTTTAAATTATTTATATAAAGAAAAAGAGCGCGGGGCAGGAATTTTACTTTGTACGCACGTATTAGATACTGCTGAAAAAATTTGTGAAAGATTTTTACTCATTTCACAAGGTACATTAGTCGCAGATGGACATTTAGAATCTATTCAAATATTAGCGGAAATGCTGGGTAGTTCATTATTAGACTGCTTTGATGTAATTGTAAGGCGTGAACAACATGATTAAACAACAATTTTATAAGAGATTACGCCATGAACTTGAGCGGAAATGGAAGTCTATACGTTCGGTAACAGATTGGACAGTCGCATTATATATTATTATTCCAGCACTTATATTTATGGGAATCTATTATCGATCGCTATGGATAAATGAATTATCAACGGAAGAGACGATTTATTTCGGATTAGGATTACTCGCATTTTATCTAGTAACATATCCAAGAGGAGTTCGTTCATTTTTTGAGCAAGCGGATAGTTTATTTTTAATTTCGTATGCAACACATATGCGAAAATTAGTCCAGTATGGCATGATGTACACATTTGTTCGAATAGCGATAACGAATATAATAGTAGTCGTTATTATGTTACCGGTGTTGATGAAAAGTATCGAAGTAACAGAGATACAAGTCCTATTATTTTGGGTATTCTTTACTATATTTCGATTTATGTTGTCGTTGTTAACGAGATTTGTTCATGTACATGTGGGGAAACGATGGGTTTTATGGATTGTAAAAAATGTAGTATTTTCTATGAGCGTGTCCTTTTTTGGAATTAGTTTATTTTTTATTTATAAAAATCCGTTGTATTCAATTTTATTTATCGGTCTAGTAATTTTCTTAAGTAGTGTATTAGTAAAAGAGAAAATGAATTATAAAAAGTTCTTTTTTAAAGAAATCGAGAAAGAAAAGGAGGAAAGCATGCGCTGGACGAGCGGAATTATGCAAGTTGGTGGTCATGCGGCTAAACCGAGTAGTTCGAATAAAAAACCGTGGATGTTTCCGCGCTCTAAAAGACTTTTAGGGAAAAAAGCTGATTCTCGTATTGTCGAATCTTTTTTGAAAGAATTTTTCCGTACAAGTACTGCACGAATATTTTATATTCAAATTGTATGTATCAGTACTGCAAGTATAATTATGACTCCAAGGTGGATTGCAGCTATTGTTCTGGTATTTGCTGTAGTTGCAATTTCTCGCTATGCACGTGATTATTGGAATGAATTTACGAATAAGATGTTTCTTCGTTTATATTGTGATGAAGGGAAATTACTATTGTTAAGATGGAAGGCAGATCGTTATTTACTACTACCAGCAATACTTTTATATGGAATAGTTATACTTTCACAGTTTTATTTATTGCCAGCTGTGGTAGGCAGCGTTGTTTTTATTTTATTAATTCTATGGATTGTATTTCTACCATTAAAAAAGAGCCATTGACGGCTCTTTTTCTAGTCTGTAACACATTGATAAATAAAATATACTAAAACGAGTATGCTTGCGGCGGAATACATGACATCTAAAGTCATTCAAGTGCCTCCTCAATATCGTGGTATTAATATTGTATGAAATCTTACAATTTCATATTCAAGTGAAAAATATGTGAACGTTAACAAAATTGTAAAGTGCAAAAATTACAATCATTTTGTATAATAGAAGAAACCACCGTTATATAAAAAATAATGAGTGAAAGGGGAGGGAACATAAATGCCAAATTGGTTTAGAAAAACCTTAGTCGCATTAATTACCGTATTTACATTTGGTTTAGTGACGCCTCCTTCCATATTGCTTGATAATGCCAAAGCTGCGGACAAGCCTACGAGCACAGCTGGGCAACAAAGTTTGGAGAGTACGTCCTATACATATGAAGAAACGAATGACAGGTTAACCACCGATACTTTTATTACTTATGCGATGCAAGAAGCAGAGAAGCAGTCGATGCAAAAGTTTGGTACTAAAATTGGTCCAGTAATTGAAGATGAATTTAAAGATGTAATATTACCAAAGATTGAAGAGGCAATTGCTGAGCTTGCTAGTGATGTACCAGAAGATTCACTACAATCATTAGCGATTTCTCAAAAACCAGCTGGTGGGAATAATGAAAAGATTTTTCATGTCTACGATACGAAATCAGGAAATGATTTATTGCGTTTCCATGTAAGAAGAGATCATCCACCGCAAGATGGTTATTATTTTAATTTCCATTATCATCGTTTTGATGATGGATACTCAGGACATCATGAGTTAGGAAATATTTATTGGAATACGAATGTACCGCCGAAATGGCTTTCTTAAAAAGAACAAGAGAAAATCTTGTTCTTTTTTATTTTTATAGAAGGGACAGACAACCATGTTGTTGAATAACATAGGTTTAGAAAACAGAAGCAAAGGGAGTATGGGAATGCAAAAATATATTGTTTTTGACTTTGATGGCACATTAGTAGATTCACAAAATATATTTGTACCAATTTATAATCAAATTGCTGAAAAGCACGGATATAAAACGGTAAGAGAAGAAGAAATTGAGTATTTACGCAAGTTAACGATGGCGGAGAGATGTAAACAACTCGATGTACCACTGTATAAACTACCGATATTAGCGCTGGAGTTTTATAAATTGTATCAACCTGCTATAAAAGATCTTATTTTGTTCCATGGGATGAAGGAAGTATTAGATGAACTACATAAAAAAGGCTACGGAATTGCAGTCATATCATCGAACTCAGAAGAGCATATTCGGGCGTTTTTACAAAAGAATGATATAGAAAATATAAAAGAAGTGTATTGTTCTAAAAATTTGTTCGGTAAAGACAAGATGATAAAAAGATTTTTAAAATCGAAAAAGATAACAGAGAAAGATATGTTATATGTCGGTGATGAACAGCGAGACGTAGCAGCGTGTAAAAAGGCTGGAGTGAACGTAATTTGGGTATCTTGGGGATATGATGTTATTGAAACAGTGAAAAAAGATGCACCAGATTACATGGTTCATAAGCCGATGGAAATTGTGCAAGTAGTACAAGGAGCGTATTCTTAATATGAATACACTACGAGCAGGCATTCATCATATTGAATTTTGGGTAGCAAATTTAGAGGAGTCCATTTCTTTTTATAATAAGTTGTTTTCCATAATTGGGTGGAGAAAGTTAAATGAAGTAGCATATAGCACAGGAGAAAGTGAAATATACTTTAAAGAAGTAGATGAGGAAATTGTAAGGACGTTAGGGCCTAGACATATTTGTTATCAAGCTATTCATAGAGAAGTAGTTGATGAAGTAGCAGATTTTCTTTCTAGTACGAAAGTGAAGGTAATACGTGGTCCAATTGAAATGAATCATTATTCGGAAGGTTACTATACGATTGATTTTTACGATCCGAATGGATTTATTTTAGAAGTTGCCTATACACCAAATGCAGAAATGTAAGGGGAATAGATATGAAGATAATTACAGCACGGCAAAGCAATATACAAATAGTAAAAGATGCAGCGAATATTGAAGAAATTTCTAAAGGTTTCTCTCCAGATAAGAAATATGTAATTACGAATGCAAATAATGAAAAATATTTATTTCGGACAGGCGATATAAAAGAGTATGAAAGAAAGAAAATAGAGTTTCAAATTTTAAATGAAATGGTAAAACGTAACGTACAGGCACAAAGGCCAATTGAAATAGGTATATTGGAAGAAGAAGGTGTATGCTATAGTATTTTTTCATATTTAGAAGGGGAAGATGCGAAGAAGCTATTGCCTACGTATTCACCAAAAGAACAATATGATATTGGTATAGAGGCAGGAAAAGATTTAGCAGAAATGCATACATTTGAAGCTCCTAAGGATATACTTCCATGGTATGAAAGAGCTATGAAAAAACATAGTAAATATGTAGAGGTATACAAAACATGCGGAATAAAAATAAAAAATGATGATAAAATCATAAAGTTTATAGAAGAAAATGAAATATATTTAAAGAGCCGCCCGAATCGATTTCAACACGATGATTTTCATTTAGAAAATATAATTGTACGGGATGGAAAATATGTAGGTGTTGTTGATTTTAATGGCTATGACTGGGGCGACCCAATTCATGATTTCGTAAAAATTGCACTGTTTGCAAGGGATATTAGTATTCCGTATTCAATCGGACAAATAGAAGGATACTTTAATAGGAAAATACCAGAGGAGTTCTGGAAATTATACACGGTGTACGTTGGCATGACAGTTTTCTCCTCAGTTGTCTGGACATTACGAGCAGCGCCGCATATGTTAGATGATATGTTGGAGCGTCTTACTATAGTTTTAGAGGATCATAATAACTTCGAGTTATCGAAGCCAATTTGGTTTCAACCAGATAAGATTGATATGAAATAGAAAAGGTAGGTGTGATTCGCACCTACCTTTATTTTTTAACATCAAGATACTTATTTAATTTTCTTAAATGTAAGCGGCTGAGTACTTAATGTAGCTGGTACATGTAACTGAAGGGATGGGAATTCACCACTTACATTCATTTCATAAGCGAATAATAAGCTCATTTTCATTTGGAATAAGTCAACTTTTGTGGAGAAGATGTCGTAATGATGATGCCCTAATTGAATATCCATTTCCATAAATTGTACATATAACGAATCATCTCGTTTGTATACTTGTAATGTTCCGTATGCAGGATGTTCAAAAGTACCAGTATAATCCTCTAACTTGTGCGAAGGTGTAGTCCCTTTAATTTGTTCAGGGAGGGATTCAGTTGCTTCTTTCATCATTTCCTTCATTTTTTTAGTATCTTCTACAGCACGTTTATGCCAATCAATGGATTCTAATTCAAGTAGTTCGTCATAAATTTGATTAGCGAGATAAGTAGGAAGTAATGTTCCTCCAGCATTCGTTAAAATAACAAGGCCTATGTTTTCTGTTGGTATGAATGAAACAAGCGCTGAAAATCCATCGATATTACCGCCATGATGAATCACTTTTTTACCACGATAAGCGCTAATAAACCAACCAAGACCGTAACTATTTAATGGAGATTCAGGGAGTGATAAAACCGGTTGGTCTGGAATTGAATTGTGTGGTGTATACATTTGTTGTAATAATTCAAAGGTGATTAATTCATGATCTCCAAATTTTCCTTCATTTAAGTGGAGAAGTACCCAATTTGCCATATCTTCAATTGTGGAATTAATACACCCAGCAGCGCCAACTGTATCGATGTTACGGAATGGAACTGCTTTTATTTCACCGTCATTTTCAATGTAAGGTAAAGCGTAATCATCTGTAGTTTGTGAATCGTTAACAGAGAAGTTTGTATGTCTCATATTTAAAGGTTCTAAAATATGTTCTGTAGTGTATTGCTCCCACGTTTGATTTGTAATGTTTTCAACAATGTAGCTAATTGTTGCATACATTAAGTTGTTATATAGAAATGCAGTCCGGAACGGTGCATCAAGTGGTAAATGTTTTATTTTTTCAACGAGATCTTTTCGAGATAAGGAAGAACTGTACCAAAGAGCCTCATGACGACTCACTCCAGTTCGATGAGAAGCTAAATCCCGTCCTGTAACTTGTGAACTAGCAAGTAGTTCAGATAAAGTAAAGTTAGGTATATAAGACGGGACAGGAGCATCCCAATTAAACTTTTTTTGCTGTGCTAACAAGCTTAATGAAAGTGTACCAAACGCTTTCGTTGAGGAACCGATTGCGAATCGAGTATTCGGTGTAACAGCCTCTTTTGTTTCTATATTACGATAGCCGAAACCTTCTGAAAGAATAACTTCACCGTCTTTTATAACAGCGACAGCAACACCAGGAACATTTAAATCCTTCATCATTTTTTCAACCGTGGTTTGTAAAGAAGTCATAACAGGTGTTTCAATTTTAGACATATTTCTAACCTCCAAATATAAATTTTGATCTACCGCACTATACTTTCGGTAATAGAAAATGAAAACCTTTTAAAATATGGAAAGTTAATAATTTTGTAAGAATTAGCGCAAGAAATTTTATTAATTAAGATTATTAAATTTACCATTTTTCATGTTATGATAAATTCCATATACGATTGAAAGAAGGTTTTCCTACATATGAAACATGCTGAAAATGAATACTTAAATTTATGCCGCCATGTAATGGAACATGGTACGAAGAAAGAAGATCGTACAGGGACAGGAACTGTATCTGTATTTGGATATCAAATGCGTTTTGATTTGAGCAAAGGATTTCCTTTATTAACGACAAAAAGAGTACCATTTCGCCTTGTAGCAAGTGAACTACTTTGGTTTATGAAAGGTGATACAAATATTCGCTATTTATTGCAGCATAATAATAACATTTGGAATGAATGGGCGTTTAAGAGCTGGGTAGAAAGTGATGAGTATACTGGTCCTGACATGACTGATTTTGGTCTTCGCTCACAACAAGATGAAGAATTTAAAGTACAGTACGATGAGCAAATGGAATTGTTTAAAAAGAACGTTTTAGAAGATGATGAGTTCTCAAATAAATATGGTTATTTAGGAGACGTTTACGGTAAACAATGGCGTGCTTGGAAAACGACAGCTGGTGAGACACTTGATCAATTAAAAGATGTAATTGAAATGATTAAAAAAACACCAGACTCACGTCGTTTAATCGTTTCTGCTTGGAATCCTGAAGACGTACCGAGTATGGCATTACCGCCTTGTCATACATTATTCCAATTTTATGTAGCGGACGGAAAACTTTCTTGTCAGCTATATCAAAGAAGTGGTGACATATTCCTTGGAATTCCATTTAACATCGCAAGTTATTCACTACTAACACATTTAATTGCACATGAATGTGGTCTTGAAGTAGGAGAATTTGTTCATACAATTGGAGATGCACACATTTATACAAATCATTTTGAACAAGTAGAAAAGCAATTGGCACGTGAACCACGTCCATTCCCGAAACTTACATTAAATTCAGATGTGAAATCTGTGTTTGATTTTGAAATGGAAGATTTAAAGATTGAAGGATACGATCCGCATCCAGCAATTAAAGCACCGGTTGCAGTATAATTGTAGAGGAGATGAAAAAATGATTGTTTCATTTATGGTCGCGATGGACGAAAATAGAGTAATTGGTAAAGATAATAATTTACCTTGGCGTTTACCGAGTGAATTACAATACGTGAAGAAAACAACGATGGGCCACCCGCTTATTATGGGAAGAAAGAACTATGAAGCGATTGGTAGACCACTGCCTGGAAGACGTAATATTATTGTAACTCGTAATGAAGGGTATCATGTTGAAGGCTGTGAAGTTGTTCATTCTGTAGAAGAAGTATTTGAACTATGTAAAAATGAAGAAGAGATTTTTATTTTTGGCGGAGCGCAAATTTACGATCTCTTTTTACCTTATGTAGACAAGTTATATATAACAAAAATCCATTATGCATTTGAAGGAGATACATTCTTCCCAGAAATGGATATGACAAATTGGAAAGAGATTTTTGTAGAAAAAGGTTTAACGGATGAAAAAAACCCGTATACGTATTATTACCATGTATATGAGAAGCAACAATAATAAAAAAGATTGATGTGAGAATTCACATCAATCTTTTTATTTGTATTCACCAATATAAGTTTATAGATGAGATTCGATAGTGCTATAATGATAGGTAGCATGTAAAAATGCTAAAATTTTCAAAAGTACTAATATAGAAAGAGGAGGAGAATCGATTGAGAAAGATATGGGGGATTCTTTTTCTTTGCTTAACATTCATGTTAGTTGGATGTGGTAAAGAAGAAAAACCACAAGAAGCGTTTGATACATATGTAAAAGCGTGGAATAAACAAAAATTTGCAGATATGTATGATCAACTATCAAAAAATGCAAAAAAAGATATTTCAAAGAAAGAGTTTACTGAGAAATATGAAAAAATTTATTCTGGTATCGAAGTGAAAGACTTAAAGGTAGAAACAGGGGAAGTAAAAGAAGATAAAAAAGATGAAGGTCCTGTTCCTTTTAAAGTAAGCATGGATACAGTTGGTGGTAAAATCACATTTGGTCATGAAGCGAAAATGGTGAAAGAAAAAGATGGAGATAAAGAATCTTGGAAAATAGATTGGACTCCTGATTTTATTTTCCCTGGCATGACGAAAGATAGTAAAGTGCGTATGCAGACAACACAGCCAAAACGTGGTGAAATATACGATCGTAATGGAAAAGGTCTTGCAACGAATGGGAAAGCTTCTGAAATCGGATTGATTCCTGAAAAGTTAGGCGATACTGCTCCGCAAACGAAAGAAACAGTAGCGAAGTTATTAAATATGTCTGTAGAAGAAATTGATCAAAAATTAGCTGCTAAATGGGTAAAACCAGGGTATCTCGTACCAATTGGAATTTTGCCTGAAGGGGCAACACAAAATACATACATTGATTTACCAGGTGTTTCAACAAAACCTGTAAATGTTCGTACATATCCGTTAGGGGAAGCGGCAGCTCATCTGACTGGTTATATTGGAAAGGTAAATGCTGAAGATTTAAAAACGCTACAAAAGAAAGGCTATCAAGCTGATGACCCAGTTGGTAAAGCTGGCTTAGAGCAAGTATTAGAGGAAAAGCTACGCGGTAAAAAAGGTGGCCGTGTCTTTGTAGAAGATGCGCAAGGAAAAGAAATTAAAAATTTAGCAAAAACAGATGCTGTTGATGGAGAAAATGTAACTTTAACTATTGATAGTGTTGTTCAAGAAAAAACGTATAATGAAATGAAGGGCGAAGCTGGTTCAAGTGCAGCAATTAATCCGAAAAGTGGAGAAACAATTGCACTAGTAAGTAGTCCAGCATATGATCCTAATATAATTGCACGAGGGACATCAAAGGCACAACGCGAAGCGTGGAATAATGATCCGAAAAAACCAATGACAAATCGCTTTACACAATTGTCGGTACCAGGTTCTGTATTTAAACCTATTACAGCTGCAATTGGTCTTGAAACGAAAACGATTGATCCAAAAGAAGAGTTGAAAATTGAAGGATTAAAATGGACAAAAGATTCTTCTTGGGGTAATTACTATGTAACGCGTGTGAAAGATGCAAATCCGATTGATCTTGATAAGGCGATGAAATACTCGGATAATATTTACTTCGCACAAGAAGCTTTAAAAATCGGAAAAGACAAGTTTATGAGTGAAGCAAAAAAATTCGGATTCGATGAGAAACTACCAATTGAATATGGATTCCCTGCTTCTAAAATTGCAAATGACGGCATTAAAAATGATATTCAAATGGCAGATACAGGATATGGACAAGGACAAGTATTAATGACTCCTCTTCATTTAGCTTTAACGTATGCGCCAATTGTAAATGATGGAGCGATTCCGTCACCGTATATTATTAAAACAGATAAACAACCAAAAGCTTGGAAAGAAAATGTAATTTCTAAAGGAAATCAGGATATATTAAAAACTGCAATGACGAAAGTAATTAATGATCCAGATGGTACAGGGAAAATTGCTAAAATTGATGGCATGACTCTTGCTGGAAAAACAGGTACAGCGGAATTAAAAGTATCAAAAGAGGCCGAAGGAAAAGAACTAGGTTGGTTCGCTGCATTTGATTTAAATTCACCAGATATGGTCATTACAATGATGATTGAAGATGTAAAAGGTAGAGGCGGAAGTAATATTCCAGCTGAAAAAGTAAAACATGTATTTCAAAAATAATATGTAATAGAAGGCTATCTCTATAAGTTGTAGAGGTAGCCTTTTTATATGAAAGAGTTCTTAATATCTGTATACTAAATTTTAAGGAAACAAAGTAAATCATTAACTTACGAAAAAAAAGTAGCTATTTTTTATTGACATTGATTAAAACTTTTTGTATTATACTTACATAAGGTAAGTTGTTAACTTTTAAAAAATAAATCTTGAATTAAAGATAAAGAGAAAAAAGGGAGAGAATACAATGACAAAAGTACTATTTATTACAGCAAATCCAAATTCAGCAGAAGGTTCTTTCGGAATGGCAGTAGGGGAAGCTTTCATCGAAGCTTATAAAAATGAACATCCACAAGACGAAGTTGTAACAATTGATTTATTCAATACTACAGTACCAGCAATTGATGCAGATGTATTTGCTGCTTGGGGTAAATTTGCAGCAGGTGAAGGCTTTGAAGCTTTAACTGAAGTTCAACAACAAAAAGTAGCAGCAATGAACACAAACTTAGAAACATTTATGAATGCAGATCGTTATGTATTCGTAACTCCAATGTGGAACTTTAGCTATCCACCAGTAGTAAAAGCATACTTAGATAACGTAGCAATCGCAGGTAAAACATTCAAATATACTGAAAATGGTCCAGTCGGCTTATTAGAAGGTAAAAAAGCACTTCACATTCAGGCAACAGGTGGCGTATATTCTGAAGGAGCATACGCAGCTGTAGACTTCGGTCGCAATCACTTAAAGACTGTATTAGGATTTGTCGGTGTAAATGATACTGAATATATCGCAGTTGAAGGTATGAATGCAAACCCTGAAAAAGCACAAGAAATTAAAGAAGCAGCAATTGCTAATGCTCGTGAATTAGCAAAACGTTTCTAATATAGAATGCTTAAAAAGTCCAAACACTTGCTGTTTGGACTTTTTTTCTTCTTTTTCCTTCGTTTGTCTAGTATAATGAAGGTCGGAATGATAATAGGTGGGGGTTCTGTATGATTCAAACGTTTTTTAAAATCTTTTATTTAATTTTAATCGTAATTGCGATTACACCGAGAATGTGGCGTCTTAAAAGACAAGTAAATACGATGGCGCCAAAAGAAAAAGACAATGCTGTGTATAAAACGACAAATTGGTTTGGTAAGAAAATGGTACGTGTAGCTGGAGGGGCAGTAGAAGTGAAAGGACTTGAAAATGTTCCGAAAGACAAGCCAGTACTAGTTGTAAGTAATCACCAAAGTAATATGGATATCCCTGTTTTACTAGGTTACTTAAATAAACCAATTGGATTCGTTTCAAAAGCAGAGATTAAAAAGTTCCCAGTTGTACCAACTTGGATGGAACTTATGAATTGTGTATTTATGGATCGTAGCGATCGTCGTCAATCTCTTCAAGCGATTAAAGATGGAATTGAACTATTAAAGAATGGACATTCTATCGTAATTTTCCCTGAAGGAACGAGAAGTAAGGGTGGCGAAGTTGGAGAGTTTAAGGCTGGTAGTTTTCATCTGGCAGTAAAGTCAGGTGTAGCAATTTTACCTGTAACGTTAGATGGTACATATAAGATGTTTGAAGCGAATGGAAATCGTATGAAGCCAGCTCATGCAACAGTAACAATTTCTAAGCCGATTACACCTGAAGATTATGCGAATATGGATATTAAAGAATTAACGAAGCATACACAGGAAGTTATCGCATCACAATTACATAAGTAATAAAAAAGGATTCAGCTTATAGTAAGCTGAATCCTTTTTTATTATGCTGTAGGTAAGACATAAAAGAGTACACAGAAGAACATCATCGCACTACCACCTAAAACGAACAGGTGCCATATGGCATGGTTGAAAGGTAGCTTTTCCCAAAGGAAGAATATAGCTCCGACAGAATATAAAATTCCACCTGCTAAAAGTAGTGAAAAACCATGTCCAGTTAGATTTTCATAAAGTGGTTTAATGGCAACGATTATGAGCCAACCCATAATGATGTAACATAAAGTTGAAGCCTTTATAAAGCGACGTACAAAGAAAATTTTGAAGACGATACCTCCGATTGCTAGTGTCCATATTATAGCAAGCAACGTCCATCCTAATGGGCCACGAAGTGTAATAAGTAGAAAAGGAGTATACGTGCCAGCAATCAATAAGTAAATGGCTGAATGATCTAAAATAGTAAATATTTTTTCTACTTTAGGATGATGAATGCTATGTAGCAATGTTGAAAACAAGTACAGTAAGAACATGCTTACACCATAAACAGTAAATGCAACTACAGCTGATGCGGTACCGTGCTTAGAAGCATGAATAATCAATATGATTAAGGCAGGGATGCTTAAAATGGCACCGATACCATGTGTAATTGCATTTGCAATTTCTTCTTTTACAAATTGGGTCATTCGTGTCATTTTTTCAGTCATAATGCAAATCCTTTCTACTATCATAAAATAATATGTCATTTCCCTTACCATATCATACACAAGAGCAATAGAAAATGAAATTTGTATAATTGATTATATTTTTGAATTTTTTTGACAAAAGACAATGGATTTGTTGACGTTTTCAAACTTTTTTGACAAAATAAAATTATGTAATAGTAGGACAAGGAAACTACTAATAAAGGGGATGGGGAAATGTTTTCAAATATTGGCTTTCCAGGGTTAATTTTAATTTTAGTAGCAGTACTCATTTTATTTGGACCTAAAAAATTGCCGGAAATCGGGAAGGCTTTAGGAGAAACGTTAAAAGAGTTTAAAAAATCAACGAAAGAATTGACAGATGACGCATTTCAAGAAAAGGAAAAGAAAGAAAAAATGTAGTGTATTTTCCTTGTAATGGATAAATAAAGTGTGGTGAACGAGATGGAAGATCGGGAAATGAGCGTAGTAGAACATATTGTTGAGCTTCGAAAAAGAGTAATATATACGGTGTTATCCTTTGTACTATTTTTAATTATTGGATTTACTTTTACAAAGGATATTTATTTTTGGCTTGTAAAAGATTTACCAATGAAATTAACTGTTCTCGGTCCAAGTGATGTATTGTGGATTTTTTTCTCGATTGCTACAGTATTTGCTATCGTTTGTACAATTCCTTTTGCTGCTATACAAATTTGGTTATTTGTAAAACCGGGTTTACATCCAAATGAACAAAAGATGACAATAATGTATATACCGGTATTGTCTATATTATTTCTCGCAGGTTTATGTTTTGGATATTTCATTGTAATGCCGTTTCTATTTCACTTTTTAACTACGATAGGTAATGAAATGTTTAATACGATGTTTACGACAGAAAAGTATTTTCATTTTGTACTTAATTTAACAGTTCCATTTGCTGTGATTTTTGAATTGCCAGTCGTTGTAATGTTTTTAACTAGTATTGGAATACTTACGGCGGAATTTTTAATAAAAATAAGAAGGTATGCTTACGTAGCATTAATTATCATTGCATCTTGTATATCACCGCCAGACTTTTTATCTCATAGTTTAGTTGCAGTGCCGCTTATTTGTATTTATGAAGTAAGTATTGCGTTATCAAAGGTTGTTAGTAAGAGGAAAAAGAAAAGAGAAGAAATGCAGTCGAAAAGTGCCTCGTTATAAAGGCACTTTTTTATTTATTTGTTATACTATAGCTATAAACGTATACAATATATAGAAGAAAAAAATTATAGAATCTCCAAAATTTAGACAAACTTTGCGCTTTTATAAGCTTATACTAAATGTATTAAACAATTGATGGATAATGAGATTCCCGTCTCAGAGATATTTAGGACGGGAAGGTGAATTAGGTGGAGATGAATAGAGTATAAATCTTCTAGCCATAAGGACTACAGAAATCATATAAGTCTGATTTTACTCCACTTTAAACAACGTGTTACAGCGCAAAGTAGAGGAAGTTCAAAAATCCAATGAAAAAGAGGATTGATATTGTGATTACGAAAAGTTTTTATTTCACTCATTCAACAGGGGATTGCATTAAAATATTCGAAATCCCTGTCCTACAGGCACAGCATCCATTATCGTTTCTAATTCAGTCTCGTCTTCAATTATTTATTGCAAAAATTCAAAAACAAAAACACCCAAGATTTTCGTATTCTTTCCGTGAATATTTACAAAATTGTTTGAAGTGGAATGATTATTTAAATGTATATAAAACAAATACCCTTGAAAAAAATGCATGATACGAAGTACGGACAGGGTTAGTAAACTCTGTCTTTTTCATTTTAGATATGAAAATATAATTAATTTGATGAAATTTCGTTCCAAATTGTTGAAAGCAATGGGAATACTAGTATAATAACAAGGAGAGCGTATTGGAAAGGGAAGAAGTATAGTATGCAAAAAATTAAAATTGTAACAGATTCAACGGCAGATTTATCACAAGACGTAATCGAAAAGTATGACATTCATGTTTTACCATTATCAATCTCTGTAAATGGACAAACATATTTAGATCGCGTTGATTTACAACCTGACGAATTTATTGAAGAAATGATTAAATCAGAGGAATTACCAAAAACATCACAACCAGCTATGGGTACATTTGTAGAAATGTATGACAAGCTAGGGGAAGATGGAAGCGAAGTCCTTTCTATCCATATGACAAGTGGAATGAGCGGTACTGTAGCAACTGCAAATAGCGCTGCATCAATGACTGATACAAAAGTAACAGTTGTTGATTCTCAATTTATTACACATGCTTTAGCATATCAAGTAATTGAAGCTGCAAAAATGGCAAATGACGGACGCTCACTAGAAGAAATTTTAAAACGTGTAGATGAAGTAAGAAAGAATACTCGTTTATATGTAGTAGTGGATACATTAGAAAACTTAGTGAAGGGTGGACGTATCGGTAAAGGAAAAGCGTTTATCGGTTCGCTACTTAATATAAAGCCAATTGCTAGTCTTGAAGACGGTGTTTATAATCCTGTAACGAAAGTTCGTAGCCAAGGCCAAATTGTAAAAACATTAGCTAAGTTATTTGAGCAAGATACGGCTGGAAAAGTCGTAAAAGCTGTTGCAATTCCGCATGCAAAAGCAATTCCTTTAGCTGAAAGTATGAAAGCGGCGGTTGAAAAAGTGAGTGGATTTGCTCAATCAGAAATTTTCTATACAACGCCTATTATTAGTACTCATACAGGTCCGGGCGCAATCGGATTTATGTATTTAGCAGAGTAATAAAAAAGCTACTTGAAAATATATTTCAAGTAGCTTTTTTATGTAAATAGAAAGTAAGAAATAAGAAGAGCTACACAGGCACTACCGCTAATGATATAGCGAGTCTGTAAATATTCATTCATAGAAAACACCCTTTATCCCGCTATTTGCGGACAGTAAAACTCTCCACCTCAAATTTAGCTGGAGCAAAGAGGTTAGGTAGCGGGCTGCTCGTAAAAGCTTGATCGGTGAAGGCAAATAATCAGTGGGGATGAAGAAATCCCACTAATTAAAGTTTCACTATAGGATTTTCTATATTATATGTTGGATATAGAAAATCAGTCATTACGTTACACATGTAAAGTTTCAATTTTTTCGTTTATTTGCTTATCATTTGTTGCGTTACTATAAATAAAAGTTTGACCTAAAAAGAGTACATGCAGTTGTTCCCACGGTAACATGCGCAAATTCCAATTATTTCGAAGTCTAGTTATTGCTTCACGAGGTGTTTCATCGGCGAGTGCAAAAGCTCCGTAATGCATTGGTATAAAATGTGTAGCGTTTAAATCTAAATAAGCTTGCACGGCCTCTTCAGGTGAAACATGAGATACTTTCATAAACCATTCTGGTTCATAAGCGCCAATGGGCATAAGAGCAATATCAATTAAAAAGCGTTCACCAATTTCTTTGAAACCTTGGAAATAGCCACTGTCACCACAAAAATATATGGTTTCCATAGTCGTTTCATTATCAATAATCCATCCACCCCAGTGAGACGTATTCATATCAAATAAGAATCTTCTCGTCCAGTGCTGAGCAGGTACGAAGTGAAAAGAAACTTCGTTAATTATCGTACTTTCCCACCATTTATACTCTTCTACATGTTTAAATTTCTTACGAGTAAATAATTTTTTTAATCCAATAGGTACAAGATATAGAACATCATCATTCAACTGACGAAGAGTTGAAAAATCTAAATGATCATAATGACCATGTGAAATAAGGACAATATCAATTTTAGGTAGTGCTTCTATAGAGAGTCCAGGTTCTGTAAGTCTTGGAACTAGCTTTAATTTATTAGCCCATACTGGATCTGTTAATATATTAAGTCCATTCGTTTGGATAAGAAAAGTGGAATGCCCAATCCATGTGATAGTCGTTTTTTCAACATTACTTTGCAAAAATGCACTTTGTTTAACGGGTGATTGTTCTATTAAGAAAGAAAAATCTTTTTTGTTTTGCTTTCGTTCTTTACGCCAGCGTAAAAAAGAGCGAATTGATTTTTTTGTACTAACATTATCCATATTTTCATAGCGCTTTGCCATGAACATCACCTCATTTAAAATCGTTGTATTTGTATTGTACCGAAATGTTGTTAAGGAATACAGTGTAAAACATGGATTAATGTTTAAGGAATTGTTAAAAAATAGGGAGAGGTATTTACAAAAGTAACAATGAAATTAGTTTTATCACTTTTATTTAGAGAAATAATAGTAAAAAAATATATTTTGTCTAGTAATTCGCTTGAAATAAAGAAGTAACATACGTAAATTCGTACGATTTCGTGAACAAATGTAGTAAACAATTTTCTCGTAGTGTTAACTTTTGTTATTATAAACATAACCTATTTAAATTTAGGATAGAGAAAAGAGGTTTATAAATGAAGCGTTATCAAAAAATAATTGGTCTTATGGTTGTATTTTGTCTCTTTGTACTTGCTGGATGTAGTGAATCAGGTTCAAAGCTTCGTAAACCATTAAATTGGGATTTAGAAACCTTCCAATTTACAAATCAAGATGGAAAGAAATTTGGTACAAAAGATTTAAAAGGGAAAGTTTGGGTTGCAGATTTTATGTTCACAAATTGTCAGACAGTTTGTCCACCAATGACTGCAAATATGGCCAAGCTTCAAAAGATGGCAAAAGAAGAGAAATTAGACGTTCAGTTTGTTTCGTTTAGTGTAGATCCAGACCTTGATAAGCCAGAAAATCTGAAAGCTTTTATTCAAAAGTTTACAGAGGATACTAGTAACTGGAATTTATTAACGGGGTATTCGTTAGAAGATATTACAAAGTTTTCAAAAGATAATTTCCAATCACTTGTAGATAAGCCGGAGAACGGTCAGGTCATGCATGGTACATCATTTTATTTAATTGATCAAAACGGAAAAGTAATGAAAAAGTATAGTGGCATTAGTAATACGCCATACGAAGACATTATACGTGATATGAAGCGATTAGTGGGTTAAAAATAAGGGTGCATAGCACCCTTATTTTTTTGCATTAGTCTATCGATAAAATGTCATGTTGCTGGGGAAGTTTCGGCGCCCGAATTTCTAATACGCCGTTTTGATAAGAAGCTTTTGCCGCTTTTTTATTGATTGAATACGGCAATTTAATCAATCTTGATGCTTCTGAAATGGAACGTTCTCGGCGATAATAGTTATGGGATGTTTGTTCTTCTTCCTCTTCAAGTATCTCTTCTTTTACAGAGACTTTTAAGTATTCACTTTGTATTTCAATTTGGATTTGTTCTTTTTGTATACCTGGTAGTTCAGCTGTAACAACGAGTTCTTCACCAACTTCATATAAATCTACAGGGAATGTTAATAAACGGTTTCCTTTTTGGAAAAAATGATTTAAATCAGCGATTACATTGCGAAGAGGTGTTTGCTCGAAGAAATCATCAATTTGCTTTAAGTAATTACGAACCGGTGGGCGAGAAGAATCTTTTTTTTCTTCACTCATGGTATTCCCTCCTAGAAATCAATTTGCAATATCATATGACAAAAGCGGAGAAAGGTGAGTGCCTAGTTTTCATGTTTTCATAAAAAATTGTTAAAAATGTGAAATGGAGTGATTTTTTTATAGTTTTTGGTCGCCATATTCAGTTGATTATGCTAGTATAAATAGGGTTGATATAGTAGTATAGAGACAGAATGAAAACTGAAAGAGGGTAAGAAGTATGTGTGGTTTTGTAGGATGTTTATGTGAAAACCCTAGAGAGTTTTCAGAAACAGAAAAACATCAATTTGAAAATATGAACACGATGATTTTCCACCGTGGTCCAGATGACGAAGGATATTTTCGTGATGAACATGTACAATTTGGCTTCCGCCGTTTAAGCATCATTGACTTAGAGGCAGGACATCAGCCGCTAACTTATGAAAATGATCGATATGTAATTATTTTTAATGGTGAAATTTACAACTATGTAGAATTACGTGAAATGTTACTTGAAAAAGGTGCAACGTTTGCAACGCAATCTGATACAGAAGTTATCATTGCATTGTATGCACATATGAAAGAAAAATGTGTAGACTACCTTCGTGGTATGTTTGCATTTATGATTTGGGATCGTGAAGAAAAGAAACTTTTCGGTGCACGTGACCACTTCGGTATTAAACCTTTATACATCGCACAACAAGGTGATACTACATTCTTCGCATCTGAGAAGAAAAGTATTATGCATGTGATGGAAGATAAAGGCGTTAATCCAACGTCACTACAACATTACTTTACGTACCAATATGGTCCAGAGCCAGAAACTTTAACAATTGATGTTAATAAAATCGAGCCTGGTCATTATTTCGTAAAAGAAATCGGTAAAGAGATGGAAATCCATCGCTACTGGAAACCTTATTTCAATGCTTCAAGTGCAACGAAAGAGGAGCATATCCAAGCAATTCGTGATGTGTTATATGATTCAGTAAAAGTGCATATGCGTAGTGATGTACCAGTAGGTTCATTCTTATCTGGTGGTATCGATTCATCTATCATCGCTTCTATCGCAAGAGAAATGAATCCAAATCTTTTAACATTCTCTGTTGGTTTTGAGCAACGTGGTTTCAGTGAAGTTGATGTTGCGAAAGAAACTGCTGAGAAATTAGGCGTTAAAAACCATAACGTATTCATTTCAGCGAAAGAATTTATGGATGAGTTCCCAAAAATCATTTGGCATATGGATGATCCTTTAGCTGATCCAGCAGCTGTACCATTGTACTTCGTTGCGAAAGAAGCACGTAAACATGTAACAGTTGTTCTTTCTGGTGAAGGCGCAGACGAGCTATTTGGTGGTTATAACATTTACCGTGAGCCAAACTCACTAAAAATGTTCTCTTACATTCCTAGCCCAGGTAAGAGCGTTCTAAAAGCATTAAGTGGTGCTCTTAAAGAAGGATTTAAAGGTAAGAGCTTCCTAGAGCGTGGATGTACACCAATTGAAGAGCGTTACTATGGAAATGCTAAAATCTTCCGTGAAGAAGAAAAAGCTGAATTAATGAAGTATTACAATGAAAGTGTTAACTATATGGATATCACGAAACCATTGTATAACGAGATTAAAGATTATGATGATGTAAGTAAAATGCAGTACATTGACATGTTCACATGGCTACGCGGTGACATTTTATTAAAAGCTGATAAAATGACAATGGCAAACTCATTAGAACTTCGTGTACCGTTCTTAGATAAAGAAGTATTCGATGTTGCATCTAAAATTCCAACTGAATTTAAGATTGCTAACGGAACTACGAAAGCTATTTTACGTGAAGCAGCACGCGGAATCGTTCCAGATCACGTATTAGATCGTAAAAAACTTGGATTCCCAGTACCAATTCGTCACTGGTTAAAAGACGAAATGCATGATTGGGCTATAAATATTATAAACGAAAGTAAGACAGAGCATTTAATCGACAAACAGTATGTATTAAACTTACTGGAAGCACATTGTGCAGATAAAGGCGATTATAGCCGTAAAATTTGGACTGTACTTGCGTTTATGGTATGGCACCAAATTTATGTTGAGCATAAATACGATACGAATAAGTTCCATGAAGAAACAAAACGTGCGTATAGCTTAGTTTAATTAGAAAAACCTTAAGATCGCATACGGTCTTAAGGTTTTTTTCATAAATAGGAAGTATTATTGATACAATAATAGTAAAAGGATGGACAACATATGATTACGTTTGAGAAAGTTACTGTAGAAAATGAAAGCGTTGTTAAAGAAATGTTTAAATCGCATAGTTTAGGTGAGAAAAAGGTACAGTACTGTGTGAAAGTTGATGATACATATATTGGTGTAATAGATTATAGTGTACAAGAGGAACGGGCTGTTTTATCACAGCTAATTATTCATTTTGATTACCAAGGTTACGGTTATGGTACAAATACGTATTTTACATTTGAAGAAATGATGAAACAAAGAAATGTGAAAGAAATAAAAGTGCTACAAGAGAAATTAACAGAAAAGGCGAAGTCTTTCATAGAGAGTTTTGGTTTTGCTTCAGAAGATGAAGAGTATGTAAAGAAAATATAACGATGATTATTTATGCGATACAATAAATATAAGGCAGGTGGATGTATGACGATGACTTCTGGTCTTGTATTAATTGGAGGGTGCTTTATAGTAGCAGAATTATGTCATATAATCATTCGGAAAAGAATGAGTAAGAAAAAAAAGCCGTATGAATTACAATACATCCCTGTCTTTTTCATTATGTTTTGTATGCTTAGTACATTACAAAATTTAATGAACTTTCCACCACTTGTAAATGTTTTTTTAAAGTTTGGTTTACTTTATAGTGGTGTTGGAATAGCACTTTTATTTATTTTATTTTGCATACGTTATGTTCACTATCAATCGTATATATTTATTTTAAATTGGTTAAAGCAAGATGATAGAAACCGCCTTACATAAGGCGGTTTTTTTATTTGCAATTGTAACAGAACCTGTACATTTCACATAAAATAGGACGAGTAGAAATGCAAACATATTACAAGAAAGGGGCGGGGCAATAAAATGAAACTTGTTATAGACGCAGGGCACGGTGGATATGATTCTGGTGCTGTTGGTAATGGTTTAGTAGAAAAAAACTTAACACTTCAAATTGCTAGACGCGTTCGAGACATTTTAACGGTAAATTACCCAATTACAATTAAAATGACACGTGATAGTGATGTGTTTATTTCTTTATCTGAACGTGCTAATATTGCTAATGCTTTCAGTGCGGATTATTTTATTTCATTTCATATTAATAGCGGCGGGGGTACAGGTTTTGAAAGTTATATTTATAATGCGTTATCCAATAGCAGCACTGCATATGCAAAGCAACAAAAAATGCATACAGCTGTCAATCCTGTATTAACAAAATATGGTCTTCGTGATCGAGGAGCAAAAAAAGAAAATTATGCGGTATTAAGAGAAACCACAATGGATGCAATTTTAACTGAGACTGCTTTTATTGATACAGCGTTTGATGCAAATTTATTAAAAAATCCACAATTTATTGAAGATCTAAGTCAAGCGTATGCAAATGGAATAGCAGCTATTTTTGGAGTAGCTCCAAATCCACAACCCCCTAACCCACAACCGACACCTCAAACGAAGGGAATCGCTTATATTCTTGGGAAAAATGTAAATTTAAGAAATGGTCCATCAACTTCTTCCTCAGTTATTCGTCAATTAAATTCTCCAGAATCTTACGTTGTATATCAGGAAAGTAACGGATGGCTAGATTTGGGGAATGGGCAATGGGTGTATAATGATCCTTCGTACATTAATTTTGTAAAGACAAGCAATAGTGATGGAAGCCCGATTGGGGTTGCATATATACAAGGGATGAATGTAAATTTAAGAAGTGGTCCATCAACTACATCTGCAGTTATCCGCCAATTAAATTCTCCAGAATCTTATTTAGTATATATAAATGAAAATGGTTGGTTAAACCTTGGTGGAAATCAGTGGGTATATAATGACCCAGCGTATATTAAATATACTCAATATTAGGAATTAAAATGATAATGCAATATGGATGCGTATCCTTATTATGTATAACAAGGATACGCATTTTAATAACAACATTTATTTTCATACTTATGCACTATGTTTTAAAAAGAAACATTAGAAAAGCGGATAGAATCTAAATAGTATATATTAAAAAAGTTTTCTTATATACATTGACAATGTATATAAGATACATTAATCTTTAAATGTTAATGATAATCGATTTCATTTAGGGAGGACATATGATACATACTAAAAAACTAATTATGTTCTGCATTATGATACTCATGGTTGTAATTGCAGGATGTAGTAAAGAAGAGAAAAAAGAAAATAATATATCAGCGAAAGCAAAAGATTCATATACGGTAAAGCATGCAATGGGTGAAACGACAGTAAATGGTACACCTAAAAAAGTTGTTGTTTTAACAAATGAAGGCGCAGAGGCTCTCCTAGCTGTGGGCGTAACGCCAGTGGGGACTACGAAACCACGTGCTGGTGATGAATGGTATCCTCATTTAGCGAAAGAGTTAAAAAACACGGAAGTTGTAGGAACTGAACGTGATATTAATTTAGAGGCTGTAATGAAGCTTAAGCCAGATTTAATTATCGGAAATAAAATGCGTCATGAAAAAATATATGATCAGCTAAAAGAAATCGCACCAACTGTTTATGCAGAAACATTACGCGGTGATTGGAAAGAAAACTTTACACTTTATACAAAAGCTGTAAATAAAGAAAAAGAAGGGCAAAAAGCTCTTGATGATTATAAAAAACGCATTGAAGGAATGAAAGAGAAGTTAGGCGATAAATTGAATTCTAAAGTTTCTATTATTCGTTTCGTGCCAGGTGATGTTCGTATTTATCAAAAAAACTCATTCTCGGGTGTTGTTTTAAATGATATTGGATTTAAACGACCACCATTACAAGATAAAGATGATTTTGCGATAAAAGGAATTACAAAAGAGCAGATTCCAAATATGGACGGAGACTACTTATTCTATTTCACGTCTGATAAAGATGCAGATAAGAATAATGAAGGAAATTCGTTAGCGAAGGAATGGACAGAAGATCCACTCTTTAAGCAACTACAGGCTTCTAAAAATAATAAAGTATTCCAAGTAGATGAAGTGATTTGGAATACAGCAGGTGGTATTGTAGCTGCAAATCTTATGTTAGATGATATTGAAAAATATTTTCTGAAGTAAATGAATAGTCGAGTGCATCCCTTTAAATAAGTGATGCACTTTTTTGTTTGTTAAAATACAGAAAATTCCTTCTTTTGAGTGTAGATAAGTTGTACAATTAAAACAATCATGTGATAAAGGAGTGGGGAAGAATGAAAGCTACTCATAAAGATTGGATTTTATTTAACGGAAGAATTGTAAATACGAAGGAAGAACAGCCGATGATTCCATTAGAGGAGAGAGGCTTTCAATTTGGTGATGGTATATACGAGGTATTCAGACTATATGACGGGAAGCCACATTTATTAGATTTACATTTAGAACGATTTTTTAACTCTATGGCAGAAATAAAACTAATTCCACCATTTACGAAGGAAGAATTAGTAGAAGAGTTATATCAAATGATTGAAAAAAATCAGTTTCAAGAAGATGGGAATGTATATTTACAAATATCAAGAGGTACACAACCGCGCAATCATGTATATGAATCAGATTTACAACCAACATATTTTGCAAATCTTGTTTCGTTCCCAAGACCAGTTGCTTCAATGGAGGCAGGGATTAAGGTGACAGTAGAAGAGGACATCAGGTGGAAGTTTTGTCATATAAAATCTTTAAATTTGCTTCCTAATATCATGATCAAAAACAAAATAAATGAACAAGGGTATCAAGAAGCAATATTAGTACGAGATGGTATTGTGACTGAAGGGTGTCATTCCAATTTCTTTATCGTGAAGAATAATAAGTTGATTACACATCCAGCGGATCATTTCATTTTACATGGTATTACACGTCACTACGTAATTACATTAGCGAAAGAGTTACATATCGATGTAGAGGAACGAGAGTTTTCATTACAAGAAGTATATGACGCTGAGGAGTGCTTTTTTACAGCGACGCCACTTGAAATATTCCCAGTCGTTCAAATTGGTGATGAACAGTTTGGGGCTGGTGAAAGAGGACCAATTACGAAAAAACTACAAGCTGCATACGAAGAGAGTATTCGTTTGTTTAAAGTGACAAATTAATCATGAAGAAAAAAGCTGGTATTCTTCCGGCTTTTTTTCATGATATAATTCAAGCATAGGACAAGTTTTGAAAACGCTGTAAAAAGGGGATTTAATATATGAATTATGAAGATTTTAAAGAAGTAATTCACGGAAGACGAAGTGTTAGAAAGTTTACAGATCAAGAAGTATCTACTAATGATATAAAAGAAATAATTGATTGTGCTCGTTACGCACCGAGTGATACGAATTCACAAACGTGGGAATTCTTAGTTATCATGAATCGAGAGAAGATTAAAGAAATTGAACAAATGACATGGGATGCATTACATAAACTTGCGGCAAAAGCAGCAGAAAATGGAGAAGAGAAAGCAGGGAAATTACTTACACGTTCTTTCGGACCATATGCAACAGCTTTCTCGGAGGCACCAGTATTAATTGTATGTTTGGCAACACCATATGAATCAAAGTTCCGTGAAAAGATATTTGATCCAATTGCTTTTGTTCCAGATTCCGTTTGGGAAGAAGAAGGCATTAAGAGTAGCTGTTTAGCGGCACAAAACTTAATGTTAGCTGCACATGCAAAGGGACTTGGTACTTGTCCAATGACAGGGCCAGTATTGCTAGCTCAAGATGAACTGCGCCAATATTTACAAATTGCGCCTGAAAAACAAATAAATATGGTTATTTCACTCGGATTTCCGAAAGATAAACCGAAGAAACTTCCAAGAAAAGAAGTAGATGAGATTACAACGTTTGTTTTTTAATTGCTGTATAGAAAAGACATTGAACTAACAATGTCTTTTTATTTTTGAGGGTATGTAATTCATATGTTGGGCTAAAATGATAGATAAGAGGGAATTACTATTTATTTCATAAAAAAAATTAATGTTCTATTAAGGAAAGTATGATACATTAATCGTGAGCAAGATTCTATTTGTTCATGAAAGTGTTGAAAGTAGTCTCAAAATTTAAAAGTTATTTTTGTATAATAAATTATAATGAAGTTGCAGGGGGGATGAATTTTGAAAAAATTCATAATCACTGGATTGTCTGTATTGTTATTAGTTGGTTGCGGTGCTCCACAGGAAAAAGAGGACGCGCAATCAAAACAGGAAGAACAAGTTGTAAACGCAAGTGATGAGAATATGGTTGTATTTCCTGAAGGAGCAATGTCAATTGGAGAAGGGAAAGTAAAAGTTATTACTCCAGATGGTACTTCTGAAAACGGCAATATACCGACTGTATTCATCAAAAAGGATACGTTAATTCAGCAAGTTGAATTAGAACTTTCTAATTTTCAAAGTGATAAAGAAACATTCGTATTTGTAGATCAAATGTATACGGATAAACATCAAGTAACTAGTACAACGCAGACAACAGTGCAGTTAAAAGAAAAAACGCTGGAAACAGGTAGTCATACAATTACTGCAGTTCAGTATGAAAACAATGACCCGAAAGGAAAGGTTATTAGTTTTAATCAAGCAACATTTGAGACAAAACCTGCGTCTTAACAAGAATAAAAAGTACATTACTCAAAAAGTAGTGTGCTTTTTTGTTTGGACTAGAGTGTGCAAGAGTGAATAACTTATTTCATTTTCTAATACGATTAAATAGGAAGTAATCACTTGTTACTACTATGACAGAGAAAGAGGTTGAAGATGTGAATCGGTGTATTCGTATCGTCTTGATTAGTATGATGATGGCAGTATTTTGGTTTACGATACAAGAGATGATTCAAGCTACGCTCAATTATCAAATTCATGACTTATCAATAGGAGCTATTTGTTTTACCATTGTTTATCTATCATATCCCGCACTAACGGGCAGTAAGACCTTACCTTAAAACTCGGTATAGGTGAGGAGATTAGGTGGGAGATCAACTGCCTGTAAATGCACGATTGATGAGGGCTGATAATCATTGGAGATGAACAAACTCTCCAATGATTAAAGTTTCACTTTATGATAAACTCGGATTAAGGTGAGTTTTGCAAGAAAAATGTAGGTATTTCATTTGAAATGTCGAATAGTACATACGATGTCGTAATAACAAATTTTCTATTGTTTACTGTGAAACAGAAGAAGGAGAGATAGTGGTTATGAAACGAGCTCTTATTAATATTGATTATACATATGATTTTGTAGCGGAAAAGGGTGCTTTAACTTGCGGGAAACCAGGACAGGAAATTGAGAAGGAAATTGTACATATAACGAAGCAATATATTGAAAATGGAGATTACGTTGTCTTTGCTATTGATAGACATGAAGAAAATGATGTATATCATCCAGAATCAAAGTTATTCCCGCCTCATAATATAGCTGGTACAAGTGGAAGAGATTTGTTTGGTGAATTACAAGATGTGTACGAAACATATAAAAATGCAGAGAATGTATATTACATGGATAAAACACGGTATAGTGCATTTGCAGGAACAGACTTAGAGATGAAGTTAAGAGAAAGAGGAATTGAAGAGGTTCATCTTGTAGGGGTATGTACTGATATTTGTGTTCTTCATACAGCAGTAGATGCTTATAATAAAGGGTTTAAAATTGTAGTTTTTGAAAAGGCGGTTGCATCTTTTAATGCACAAGGGCATGAATATGCACTTGGACATTTTAAGTCATGCCTACATGCAGAAGTGAAGTGAAAAAAGAGGCCTTTAAAAAAGGTCTCTTTTATTTGTCCTTGTTCATTGAAAACAGCTACCGCAACGCCTAATAAATTGAGTGGTCTTGATCCGACAACTTCTCTAATTTCTTCGATATACCCCATTGTAGGTAACCTCATTAAGGAAAAATAAGAGCATATAAACTATTCGTTATTATATAAATATATTCCTCTTTATAAATGTAAGAGATGTCAAATATCTCATGTGTTTTATTTGGTAAAATATACATCAAAAAAGGTCAAACAAAAACTTTGACCTTTTTTGACCAAATGTTATAATAAAGGCAGAAAGAGATAATCTTTCATTCATAAATAATAAGGAGGAAAAAATATGCGTAATTTATTTCCAGAGATAACAAAACGTCAAAATGGTATTTTTGATTTTGGGCCTTCTTTATTAGAAGGGATGACAGATGCTTTCTTTAAGCCACTGAACATGGATACTTTTAAAGTAGATGTTCATGAGCAATCTGATAAATATACTGTGAAAGCAGATTTACCAGGTTTTCAAAAAGAAAACATTCAAGTTGATTTTGAACAAGATGTATTAACGATTCAAGCAACTAATCATAATGAAGTAGAAGAAAAAAATGAGAATGGCACATATATTCGTAAAGAACGTTCTATAGGTTCTGTAACTCGACGCTTTAGTTTTAAACAAGTTGAGGAAGGAAATGTTAGAGCAAATTATAAAGATGGCGTACTGACAATTGAATTGCCAAAATTGAAAGAAGAAAAAAGTAGTAAGACAACAATTAATATCGAATAAAAGAGCTGATAAATTCAGCTCTTTTTTTACGTAGTTAATGAATAAATGAGTTGAAATCGTAATGAGATGAATAAAGTTTTAACGTATAAAAAAATTTCACGATTTGCTCCCCCTTAGGTTATTAAAAAGGGTATATTTAAAGGGAAAGGAAAAAGAACAGCTAGACATACTGTTTAAAGTGAATTAGTAATAGAGTCAAAATACATAGTAAGGGTAGCGGCATTTTAGATTAGGATAATAGACTTTTCTGGAACAAACTTAGGCGATTATGAATTTTTTAATTAGTAAGGAAGTGGTTAAATGAGCTTATTAACGTATACGGAAGAATTTTTTAATTATGTAAGAGAGTTTTTACTTTTAAGATTTTTACTATTTGCTTTAGTTTTAATCATTATTTCTTTTGTAATAAACCGTATTATTGATTGGTTTTTTAGGAAATCAAGCTTTTTTGATGAAGAGGTAGAGCAGACGATTCAAAGTGTAATTCGATCTATTTTTAGATATATCATTATCATCAGTCTTATCATATATTTAATTAGCCAATTTGTAGATATAAAAAGTATTATTGCAGGTGCAGGGATAGCTGGAGTTGTCATCGGTTTTGCTGCACAACAGATGCTAAAAGATGTTATATTAGGCTTTGCAAGATTAGCGGACAAAGAGTTTCGGGTTGGTGATTTTGTAACTTTTAACGGAACAAATTCAGGAACTATTGAAGAGATTAGTATTCGTTTTATGCAAATTCGTGAATGGTCAGGAAAACTACTTACCATCCCGCACGGAGAGATTAGAACGATACAAAATTTTAATAAAGGATGGATGCGTGTAATTGAACGCATCACGGTAAGTTATCAGGAAGATCCAACAAGAGTGAAGGAATTGTTAGAAGAAGTATGTGTTATATGCAATGAAAAATTGAATCAAACTCTTTATAGAGTAGAGGATGAGGCTGTTGAACCATTTAAATACGTCGGTGTTACAGACTTAAATCCTAACTTGAAATATGTTGGCTATGAATTTTGTATTACAGGTTTAATAAAGCCAGAAGATTATTTTGAAACTTCTAGACAAGTAAGATTTGAATTAATGTCTATGTTCCATAAAAATCAAGTGCAAATGCCAGCAGCGAATATGGTTGTTACTACTGAAGGTTTACATGGTGGACAATCTTTATCGGACAGCTAAAGTAGAATCGTTTGTTAACAAAAATTCTGCTTCCAACATTGGATAGAATAACAATAATAAAATGATTGATATAAAGAAAGGGCTGAAGGAATTCGGTTCTTTTTTTATTTATAGAATTTAGAAATTTCTTAATGTTATAATTGTAGTTGGTGATGAGAATGAACTTTGAAGAAAAAGAGATGCGTCGTTTAGAAGCATTAAAAGAAATTGCTGAATTATTAAATGAAGCAACAAACTTACAGGATATGTTAGAAAAAGTGTTGCATACATTGTTACAAGTAATGAATTTACAAACAGGGTGGATATTCTTTATTGATGAAAGTGGAAAGCACAGTATGCTTGTAGACGAAAATTTACCAGAGGCTCTTACGTGGCAAAAGAAGAAGCCGATGTGTGAAGGAAACTGTTGGTGTGTAGAACGTTTTGTGAATGGGAGATTGGAAAAAGCGACTAATATTATTGAATGTAAGCGAATAGAAGATGCAATTGAATGTAATTGGGGAGAGACAGAAGATGTTACACATCATGCGACAATTCCGCTTAGGTCTGGATCAGAAAAATTTGGTCTACTAAATGTGGCTGCACCTCATAAGACTCATTTTTCTGAGGAAGAGTTAGCATTATTAGAATCAATTGCATTTCAAATTGGAACGACAATACAACGTATTCAATTAGTTGAGAAAGAACGTAAATATGTAGTGGTAGCGGAAAGAAATCGACTTGCACGTGATTTACATGATTCAGTAAAACAATTGTTATTTTCTATTATGCTAACAGCGAAAGGTACTCTGAATATGACGCAAGATAGAGAATTGCAAGAGATGTTAAGTTATATTGGGGAATTATCACAAGAAGCATTACAAGAGATGACGCTATTAATTTGGCAATTAAGACCTGAAGGATTGGAGAAAGGATTAGCAGAAGCAATTCAAAATTACGGGAAGTTATTAGGAGTTCAAGTGGAAGTTCGAATTGATGGGATGGTTTCAATTGGGGATGAAATAGAAGAAGTTTTATGGCGTATTAGCCAAGAGGCGCTACATAATTGTAAAAAGCATGCTTCGTGTGAAAAGGTACATATTCTTTTGAAAATAGAAAATAACCAGTTACATTTTTACATAGAAGACAATGGAATAGGATTTATACAAGAACAAGTAAGGGAATCAGCACTTGGCCTGAAAAGTATGAAGGAACGTATTCAGTTAATGAAGGGATCGTTTCAAATTATAACAGAGCTGAAAAAGGGTACAAAAATAGAAATTCAATTGCCGATTTGAAGGGGAGAATAAGGTTGAAGATTAAACTGCTACTAGTTGAGGATCATCATATCGTTCGAAGAGGACTTGTATTCTTTTTGAAAACGAGAGAAGAATTTGAAATTATTGGGGAAGCGGAAAATGGCGAAGAGGCATTACATTTCGTGCAAAAAGAAAGACCAGATGTCGTACTAATGGATGTATCGATGCCGAAAATGGATGGAATTGAGGCAACAAAACGTCTAAAGCAATATGATGAGACAATAAAGGTACTTATATTAAGTAGTTTTTCAGAGCAAGATTATGTTATACCAGCACTTGAAGCTGGAGCAGATGGTTATCAATTAAAAGAAGTACAACCTGAGCAACTTGTCGCTTCTATTATTGCAGTACATCAAGGAAATGCGAATTTTCACCCGAAAGTAACACCTGCATTAATGGGGCGTTCTGCAGTAAAGAAGGAAGTAGAAAATCCTTTTTCAATGTTAACGAAAAGAGAGCAAGAGGTACTTCGCGAAATTGCGAAAGGAAGAAGCAACAAGGAGATTGCAGCAGAACTTCATATTACAGAACAAACTGTGAAAACACACGTTTCAAACGTTTTAGCTAAATTGGAAGTGGATGATCGTACGCAAGCCGCATTATACGCAGTGAAACATGGAGAGAATTATTCATAAGCATGAATAATTCTGTTATATCGTATGACAGAATACATAGGAGCAATTAAAAATTATAGTAATCCCTAATATAGGTTTTTCTTCTTTCGATAATTAGGTACAATAAAGTGAAACTCTAATCAGTGGAGGACCATCCCCACTGATGATTAGTTTAACTAATCGGTTTTTACAGGATAAAGCTACGATGGAAGGGGAGGATATGTTATGCCTGGTACAAGAAGTGGGATTGGAAAGATTCAGGCTTCGTTAAATGGTTTATCACCGAAATTGCGAAGTATTGCCGAACATATTTTGAAACATCCACAAGATGTTGTACATAAATCTATTACAGAATTAGCTGAAGTTACGAATAGTTCCGAAGCTACGATATTCCGCTTATGTAAAAACCTTGGTTTGCAAGGTTTTCAAGATTTAAAGATTACATTAGCTCGTGAAATTGTACATACACCGATGCAAAATATCCATGAAGAGGTATCAGCAGAAGATAGTATGGTAACTGTTGCTAAAAAAGTTTTTCATTCGCATATTACAGGACTGCAAGATACTTTACATTTGCTTAATGAAACGGCACTTGAGCAGGCTGTACGAGCCTTACAAGAAGCAAGTCGAATTGAGTTTTATGGAAATGGTGGCTCTGGTATTATTGCAATGGATGCGTATCATAAGTTTATGAGAACGGGTATTTCTTGTATCGCTCATACTGATTCGCATTTTCAAATTATGGGGGCAGGTTTACTCTCGGAAAATTCAGTTGTTATTGGTATTTCTCATTCTGGTAGCAATAAAGGATTACTTGAAGCGTTAGAAGTAGCGAAAGCAAGAGGAGCCAAAATTATTGCGATTACGAGCTATAAGAAATCAGCATTAAGTCAACTTGCTGATATAACGTTATATACATCAACACGTGAGACTGAATTCCGCACAGAAGCAAGTTCATCACGATTAGCACAGTTAAGCTTATTAGATACTTTGTATGTAGGGTTGTCGTTGCAGCGACAAGAGAAAACTCTAAAAAATTTACAAAGTATACGTGAAACGATTTCGATGAAGCGAATATAAAAAAAGCTCTTCAAATGAAGAGCTTTCAGACTGTAGACAAACTATTTTTGGAGAGTTCAAATGCTAAAAATAGTTTGTTTCTTATTTTAGGGATAATTTATCCAATGGAATTTATATGTAGTGCTTTCTATACTATAATTTACTATAAGTGAGGAAGGTGTCTTATGAAAATATCTGTTTATGTTGCAAGTGCATTTAGCAAGGATCATAAAGGCGGAAATAAAGCAGGAGTGGTATTTATTGAGAATACATTGACCACTACTCAAAAAATGGAAATAGCCAAACAACTGGGCTATGCGGAAACCGCATTTATATCAGAATCTGAAATTGCTGATTATAAATTTGAGTATTTTACACCAAAAGAAGAAGTTGATTTATGTGGTCATGCCACAATTGGCTCTTTCGCGATACTGATGCATTTAAATAAACTTTTCAGGAATCGCTATACGATTGAAACGAACAGCGGTGTTCTTACTATTACTATAAAAGATGACATCATATTCATGGAACAAAATAAACCGATATTCTATGATGTTGTATCTCCAAACGAGTTCATCGACTGTTTTGATAGTAAAGATATAGAAAATAAATACCCAATTCAAATTGTCTCCACGGGCTTAAAAGATATTTTAATTCCTATAAAAAGCGAAACACAATTACATGCACTGCAACCTAATTTTGAAAAAATTAAAGAAATCAGCAAGTATTATAATGTTGTCGGGATGCATCTATATACTTTTAATGACAATCGAATTATATGCAGAAATTTTGCTCCGCTATACGACATCAATGAAGAAGCAGCGACTGGAACTTCGAACGGTGCATTAGCTTGCTACCTTTATGAACAGGACTACTTGAAAAAAGAAGTCTATGTATTTGAACAAGGTTATTCTTTACACTCGCCTTCTGAAATATTAGTTAAATTAGCAACCAATAGCAAAAATAAAATAGAAAAAGTTTATGTTGGTGGCAAAGGATATTACTGTGAAACTAAGTGTTTACATGTAGAAAATATTGAGTGAAGAGCTTTTTTATCGGTGAGAAGTTTGTTAATTTATTTTGTTTTAGAAATATGTGACTTACTTATAGTCAATGATAAACTCTCATTTTTAAAAATTTAAAATAAAGACCGATTTGTGTAATAATTCAAATATTGTTCATAATTTCACAAGTTGTTTATGAAGTATCATGTTATGATGAAGATGTAATGATGATTGAACACTTAAATTTGGTAGAATAACTAGCCAAAGTAGTGAAGAAAGTAGTTGTGAGATAAACTCATTAAAATGCTAAAACACTAAAGGGGAGATCACATATGAAAGCAGTAGTGGTTAATAAAAACAGCAAAGCAAACATCGAAGTGATTGACAAAGAATTACGTCCGTTACACTCAGGTGAAGCGTTAGTAGATGTAGAGTATTGTGGAGTTTGCCACACTGATTTACACGTTGCGAATCATGATTTTGGTAACACTGATGGCCGTATTCTTGGTCATGAGGGTGTAGGTATTGTTACGAAAATAGCTGATGATGTTACTTCACTAAAGATAGGTGACCGTGTAAGTATTGCATGGATGTTCCAATCTTGTGGACGTTGTGAATATTGCGTAACTGGTAGAGAAACATTTTGCCGTGAAGTTAAAAACGCTGGTTATTCAGTGGATGGTGGTATGGCTGAACAATGTATCGTTACAGCTGATTATGCGGTAAAAGTACCAGAAGGATTAGATCCTGCTCAAGCATCATCAATTACTTGTGCTGGTGTAACTACATATAAAGCTATTAAAGTATCAGATATTAAACCTAGTCAACCTATTGTAATCTATGGCTGCGGTGGATTAGGTAACTTAGCTATCCAATATGCTAAAAATGTATTTGGTGCAAAGGTAATCGCAGTAGATATTAATGACGACAAATTAGCCTTAGCGAAAGAAGTTGGTGCTGATATGACTATCAATCCAATTTCTCAAGGTCCTGCTGATAAAATTGTGCAAGAGGAGTTTGGTGGCGCTTATGCTGCGGTAGTAACAGCAGTCTCTAAAGTAGCCTTTAACTCAGCAGTTGATGCAGTACGTGCTTGCGGTAAAGTAGTTGCAGTAGGGCTACCAGTAGAAACAATGGACTTAAACATCCCACGACTTGTACTGGATGGAATTGAAGTAGTTGGTTCTCTAGTTGGTACTCGTAAAGATTTGGAAGAGGCGTTTATGTTCGGGGCAGAAGGAAAAGTAGTGCCAGTTGTTCAAACTTGTTCTCTAGATAAAGTACAAAATGTATTCGAAGAAATGGAACAAGGTAGAATTCAAGGGCGTATGGTAATTGATTTTAAAAAACATAATTGTGATTGCAAATAATTCACTTTAAATATAAAAAGCATGAGTCTAGCAAATACATGTAAAAAAGTTAGACAGCATAAGAAGATGATCCCTGTATTTAATAGGAATCATCTTCTTTATTTTCTATAATATCAATGCCAATTAATACTTGATTAATGAGAAATGATTAAAGGTTTACTTTATTTGCAAACGAAAAGGAATCTTTATGTTTAACGAATTTTTTATGATCTGGAACGTTTTGAATTGCTACAATTTGCGAATCTCTTGCTTTCAGTGCATCTTGAATCCCGATGGTCATAAGCTTAATAAATAGAATCGTAATAAAGAATGAAGCGAGAGTATAAAAAATAATCCACCATGAAAGATTCATTTCATTACGATTTAATCCAATAAGACCTGCCCAATCATTAGATAGAGAAACAGGTTTGAGCACTCCGTCATAGAGTTCACGCATTTGTATGCCGCCAATTACAATGTTAAGCAACGCTAAATGGATAACGAGTATGAGTGTTTGGACGATATGTTCCATAAATAATACAAATAAGCGGTCAAGTAATAAGACTCGTAAGTGTTTTTTTATAATATGAAAACGACTAGCCCCCAGTAATTGTGAACTTAAGATGTAATCTTGTTTCATAAATTCATCAACTTCTGAGGATATGTATAAAGAAAGTGTAGGCAGAGCGACGAAAATAAGTACGAGTACTTGATAAAACGTAAATGAAATATTTGGATCTACCCCATCAGCATTTGATGTGATTATAATATTAACGGGCGTGATGAGTATGAATGCGATAAATAGAGTTGGAATATAATAAAAAACTTCTGAGCATGACTGGAAAAATCTCTTGAGTTTTGGAGCAAATAAACTTAAGAGGATTCCTATACATGTTCCGCATAAAATTCGAAAGAAGCTAATTGCCATGGCCAATAAAATAGTGAATTTTGCTCCTTCTACAATTTGTAAGAAAACAGACTCTCCAAAACGATCAGATCCAAAAGGTGGAATTAACGATGGCGGAAAGGGGGCCTTTCCAAGTAATTCGTTATTGTCATTGTAAAGTAACTGAGGAGGTTTTGGGATGTTATCTTTAAAGAACCAACTATAAATAAAACTAGCTGAAATAAGTATGAATAGATAAGTAAAGCCGATTAAAAAGCGTTTTGATTTCCAAATAGATTTCATAATGATACTCCTTTCAATTGCTTTTTCCATCTATTCATCATGAATGAGACTATTTGGAAAATGGCGTAAAATGGTAAAACAATCATAACAAGTATGATAAATGCAGCTGGAGGTGAAACAAACGCCTTATTAAATAAAAATTGAATAATGCCTTCCATATTAAAAACAAATTCTAAAATGAATAAATTAGAAAGTAAGAAAACAAAAATCGTTTTTAAATGGTGGAAGAAGTGGATAGATATATTTTTGAATAAATGAATGCATAGTATATAACTTGATGAAAGGCCTTTTCCATATGCAACCTCTACGTAATGTTTTCCTTGCTCTTCTTTTATGTATAACACCATCATCCGAAACATTTGTAATGTAGGTAAGACAGCTAATGATAAAATAGGGAGTAAATAAGCTCGATTTTCATTAAAAGAAATAATAGTGACAGGAGATTCCCCAAATTTCTGAAGTACCCATATGAAAAATATTTGCAAACAAATCATCATCATCATATCAGGGACAGCTTCTAATATGAACACAATTCGGTTTATCCATTTTTTTATATAATCTTTTGCTAAAAAATAAAAAAATGCCATGCTAGATGATAAAAAGAGAGCAAGAAAAAAGGCTAAAAATAATATAGTAAATGAATATAGGTAAGGTTCTAAAACAGTTGGAAATAATGGTGTTTTTTTGAAATGGCCAAACTTCGGGTCTGATCCTATAATCACTAATGATTCAGGGGAAAAAACCTGTTTTAACATAGTAACGGTCTGATTAAAAAAATAAATTGGTTGAAAGGTAAATCCTTGTTGAGTGATAAATAAATAAGGTAAATTTAATAATAGTAAGAGTGATAAAAGAATTGATGAAAGCTTAATTGTGAATTGAGATATTTTATTTAACATTAAATCCCTCCGACATCTTTTTACAACATTATACAATAAATTTCGTGTTATTGTTTTTATTTTTCTGAAAAATAAAAATACTTTTCGGTTTTATAGTATGCAAGATATATTTACAAGGTAAAAAAGTGATAGTAGGGGGGCCACGCTCTATGTTTATCAAGATAAAAGACTAGTGAACCTAAAACAATAAATAAGAGCAAAATGCACAGAATTCTCATTCTGCGGTTAGTTACTTTTCTTGGCTTGATGGTGATGTTACGTGACCGCTAAAAATGAATATTGCTTTTCAACTCTTTCTTCAAGCAAATAAGTAGAACGTATGGAGGACTATGTATGTGTTGTTAATGAGAGGAAAGAGTGTATTGCGTAACGAATATAACGTAATTTTACCCCATGGAAAAGCTAAATGTAGTATATAAGTGAAATGGAATGAGGGGATTTATTTTTTGATATGAAAAAAATTTCTTTTTATAACTTGATAAATGAAAAAAATATTTTATATACTAATTCATGTAAACGGTTTACTAAATCGTATTTTGCTAGAAATGAAGGGAAGATTCGCATGGAAACAAGGGGGAGAGTAATCGGGATTGATATCGGTACCACAAGTACAAAAACGGTTGTGTTCACAGAAAAAGGAAAAGTCATTGCATCACATGCAATCGATTACCCAATTATTCAACCGAATGTAGGATGGGCTGAGCAAGATCCTGATGTAATATGTGCCGCTGTATACAAAAGTGTAAGCGTTGCCATTGAAAAAGGTAATGTATTACCAGAAGATATTTCTTCAATCGGTATTAGTACAGCTATGCACGCATTAATTGCAGTAGATGAAAATGGTGCGCCATTAACGCGTTCTATCATTTGGGCAGATAATCGAAGTACGAAGCAATCAGAAAAATTATTACAACAAATGAATGGGCATGAAATTTATAGACGTACAGGTACACCGATTCATCCGATGTCACCACTTTCTAAATTGTTATGGATGAAAGAAGAGGAACCAGAGTTATATACAAGTGCCTATAAATTCATTTCCATTAAAGAGTATGTGATTTACCAATTATTTTCACGCTACGTAGTTGATTATTCGATTGCTTCTGCTACGGGGTTATTTAATTTAGAAACATTAAACTGGGATAAAGATGTTTTAACTATGTTACATATGTCACCAGAAAAATTATCAACCCCTGTACCAACTACATATATTTTATCAGGTATGAAGCCAGAATTAGCACAGAAGATGGGGATAAGTGCAGAAACACCAATTGTCATCGGAGCAAGTGATGGGGTTCTTGCAAATGTAGGAGTTGGTGCGATATCACCGGGTGCGGCTGCAATTACGATTGGAACGAGTGGTGCGGTTCGAACAATCTCATCAAATATAAATACAGATGAGAAAGGGAGAACGTTTTGTTACGCATTAACAGATGAGCACTGGGTAATCGGTGGTCCAACGAATAACGGCGGAATATTACTGAGATGGTTACGTGATGAATTTGGTAGTCAAGAGCAAGAAGTAGCAAGAAAGCTCGGCATTGATCCTTATGATTTATTAATTAAATATGCAGAAAGCGTACCAGCTGGAGCGGATGGGCTATTGTTCTTACCTTTCTTATCTGGAGAACGCGCACCTTACTGGAATGCAAATGCTCGTGGTACATTCTTTGGAATCAATCTTCAACATAAGCGAGAACATTTTATACGTGCAGTGATGGAAGGTGTTTGTATGAGTGTATATTCAGTAGCACTCGCAATCAGGGATTGTACAGGGCCACTTACTGAAATACGAGTTTCAGGAGGGTTTGCAAAATCTGCATTTTGGAGACAAATGTTGTCCGATATGATGGGAAAAGAATTGCTTGTACCTGAAAGTCATGAAGCATCTGCGCTTGGGGCAGCGGCAGTTGCTTTGTATGCTGTAGGAAAAATTGATTCTCTTGAAGAGGTAAAGGATTGGATTGATATTGTCCATCATCATGTACCGAATAAAGAAAATACGGCTATATATTTAGAAATGTTTTATATGTATGAACGACTTTACAATCGCTTGAAGGAAGAATTTGATTGTATAGCTGCTTTCCAACGTAAAAAATAGGGGGATTGGGAGAAATGGTAGTTGGGATCGTACTAGCGGCAGTTGTCATACTACTTTTACTTATTACGGTAGTAAAATGGCATCCATTTGTCGCATTAATTTTAACAGCAATTGGTGTAGGATTAGCAATGGGAATGCCTTTAATTGGAACTTCACCAAAAGATCCAGGAATTATTGATTCTATTAAACTAGGACTTGGTAATACGTTAGGATTTTTAGCAATAGTTTTAGCACTAGGAACGATGCTTGGAAAAATGATGGCCGAATCTGGTGGTGCTGAACGTATCGCTAACACATTAATTAATCGTTTTGGGAAGAAACGAGTTCACTGGGCGATGATGTTCGTTGCATTTTTAGTAGGGATTCCGGTATTTTTCCAAGTTGGATTTGTACTATTAATTCCGTTAGTATTTACAATTGCATTAGAAACAGGGGTATCACTTATTACAATCGGTATCCCGCTAGTAGCAGGACTATCCGTTGTGCACGGACTAGTGCCGCCGCATCCAGCGGCAATGGCGGCAGTTGGTATTTTTAAAGCAGATGTAGGGAAGACAATTTTATATGCATTAATTGTCGGACTTCCAACTGCAATTATTTCAGGTCCACTTTACGGGAAATGGATTGGTGCTCGTATACATAAGGAAGTACCATTAGATATAGCGGAGCAATTTATTGAAAAAGATAATAAAAAAGAGCTTCCAAGCTTTGGGAATACATTGTTTACAATTTTACTTCCAGTATTTCTTATGCTTGGTGCATCAATAGCAGAAGTTGCATTAAATAAAACGAGTCAACTAGCACAAGTATTACACTTTATTGGAGATCCGATTGTGGCTTTATTAATTGCAACCATTTACTCTTTCTTTAGTCTTGGATATGCAAAAGGTTTCTCAAAAGATAAAGTGTTACAATTTACAAATGATTGCCTTGGACCTATTGCAAACATATTGTTAGTGATTGGTGCAGGCGGTGCATTTAATAAAGTATTATTAGATTCTGGAATTGGAACGACAATTGCAGATATGGCGAAAGAATCACATATTTCACCGATATTATTAGGGTGGGGAATTGCGGCACTTATTCGAATTGCAACTGGATCGGCAACTGTTTCTATGATGACAGCAGCTGGTATTGTTGCGCCGATTGCAGCAAGCACACCAGGTGTAAATGTTGAATTATTAGCACTTGCAACTGGTGCAGGGTCATTAATTTTATCACACGTGAATGATTCAGGATTTTGGATGATTAAAGAGTATTTCGGAATGACTGTGAAAGAAACATTATTAACATGGACTGCAATGGAGACTATATTATCTGTAGTAGCACTTGGGCTAATTTCGATATTAAATATATTTGTATAGAATAGGAGATTAATTAATATGAAACTAGGTTTAATTGGATTAGGAAAAATGGGATTCCCATTAGCTGAACACTTATATGAAGACAAGCATGAAGTAGTTGTATACGATGTAAATAAAGAGCTTGTTGAAAAGGCAGGAAAACTAGGAATTACTGCACGTCATACATTAAAAGAAATGATCGCTGAACTAGAAGCTCCTCGTACAATTTGGGTAATGGTGCCTGCAGGAGAAGTTGTAGAGTCAGTACTAAAAGATGTTTATCCGTTATTAGATGAAGGTGATATCGTTATTGAAGGCGGAAATTCATTCTATAAAGATACGTTACGCCGTGCTGAAGAAGCAAAAAGCTTCGGATTACATTATGTAGATATCGGTACATCAGGCGGTGTAGAAGGAGCTAGATACGGTGCTTGCTTAATGGTTGGTGGAGAAAAAGAAATTTACGACCAATTAGAACCTTTATTTAAAGATTTAGCAGTAGAAAATGGCTATTCTTATGCTGGCCGTGTTGGTAGTGGTCATTTCTTAAAAATGGTTCATAACGGTATTGAGTACGGCATGATGCAAGCAATCGCTGAAGGATTTGAAGTACTAGATAAGAGTGACTTTGATTTCAATTATGAAGATGTTGCAAAAGTATGGGCGAACGGATCAGTTATCCGTGGTTGGTTAATGGACTTAACTGAAAAAGCATTTGCAGAAGATCCGAAACTAGATGGCATTAAAGGTGTAATGAACTCTTCAGGAGAAGGAAAATGGACTGTTGAAACTGCACTTGAACTTCAAGCTGCAGCACCAGTAATCGCTATGTCATTATTTATGCGCTATCGTTCTCAGGAAGATGATACATTCCATGGAAAAGTAGTTTCAGCACTACGTAATCAGTTCGGTGGACATGAAGTTGTGAAAAAATAAGGATGTTATAAAAAAGAAACTACTAATTTAAAAATACCAATCAATCATTGTTTTTTTGTCACAAATGACAGCTTCAACGTTCATTGAATGAACAATATATTCTATATTTTCTTCTTTAGCTAATAATAAGGTTGTAAAGGAATCGAATATACTCATAAACGCATACTCATTATCTTCGCCAGTAATAATTAACTCATTATTGCTAATGTCCCAAATATCTAATGGAGTAGTATTATTTACCTCTAATAATCCGTTTGTATCAAGAATTGGTTCAGAGAAATATAAATTTTTTGCACCTTTAGAACCGAGGAGTTTAAGTAATTTATGTAATAAAAATATAGACGTATAATCTTCTGTTGGATAATAAAGATCTTTTTTTAAGTTTGAATATAGCTTTTCGGCTAAATCCTCTCTTTTATATTCTTCTGTATAAGCACCAATGGAAGTCAACATGGCCATTGCTAATTCTGCGTATGAATGTAATCCACTATAAGACATCATTTCCTTCCAAGAAACGGATTTCCCATTATGAATGATTTCTTCAGCGCTAGGATAGATGTGCTCATATGGTCTTTTTCTCACAGACTTTTCCCATCCTAAAGGCATTTGGACAAAAGGGTGTAGCAATATAGCTGCAGATTTAAAGGTGCTTGGTAGTTGTTCTAAAATTGGTGATTTGTCATCTAGCCAAATGTAATCCAACAAAATATAACCTCCTCTTAGACTTTGAAATGTACGGATTCCCGCATTATGTTTTTTTGTATTGATTGTATCAAATATAAAGCGCTGCATGAAATATATCTCAACATAAAAGTAAGAATAAATAAAATGAAGTTTTCATAAATAGTAAAAGGGTGCTTATGTCATCAGTATAGCTAAGAAATGTTGTTACATATGAGAAGAGCGTGTTAATAAAATATGAGGTGGTTAAATGGGAAATGAGCAAGTGAAGTCTGTAAAGAAAGAAAAAAAGTTATGTCTTTGTATGATCGTCAAAAATGAGTCTAGAATTATGGAAAGATGTTTAAATGCAACAAAATCAATTGTAGACTTTGTTTCTATTTGTGATACTGGATCGACGGATAATACGCCTGAAATTATTGAAAATTGGTGTAAGGAAAATGAGATACCTGGGACGGTTCATCATGAGCCGTTTAAAAACTTTGGTTATAACAGAAGCTTAGCTGTTTCGTTAGCGCAAAAAACATACCCAGAAGCAGATTATTTATTAATATTAGATGCGGATATGATTTTAGAGGTTGATCCGAATTTCGATAAAACGAGCTTAACGGAAGATCATTATCTTACATTACAATATGATGTTCATATTAAATATTGGCTTACACGTCTTTTGAAAGCTTCTTTACCATGGAAATCTGTCGGTGTTACTCATGAGTATTGGGATATAGATCGTTCAAAAGTTGGAGCGAATTACAATACGAGGGTAGCTCGGTTAGAGACTCTTGTCGTGAATGATCCCGGAGATGGCGGGAGCAAAGCTGATAAATTTGAAAGAGATGAGAGGTTGTTGTTACAAGGAATAAACGACCCAGAAACAACGCCAGATTTGCATATAAGATATTTATTTTATTTAGCTCAGACTTATTTTCATTTAAGTCAATTTGAGAATTCAATTAAATGGTATAAAAAACGAGTGGAAGCAGGAGGATGGGTTGAAGAGGTATTCTATTCGTTATTGCGAATAGGATTTTGTTATGAGCAGTTAGCAAATCGTTCAGCAAATAAACAAAATGAAGTGACAGATGCTGATGAAAAAGAAACTGTTAAAGGGCAAGAAGAGCAATATTTAGCATTAGCTGTTTTTTATTTTCAAAAAGCTTGGGAATATAGACCAACCCGGGCTGAACCATTATACCAACTTGCAAGGTTGTATCGATTACGATCTCAAAACAATATTGCTTTGATGTATGCTCTGCAAGGGAAGGAAATTCCTTTTCCAAAGGATGATCTACTATTTGTAGATTATCATGTGTATGATTACTTATTTGACTATGAAATTTCTATTAGTGCTTTCTATATACCTCATAAAAAACATTTAGGGGCGGTGTCGCAAAAGTATTTGGAATCGATAAAAGAAAAGATTCCATTTCATATAGCAAATATAGTAGAGAATAATGCGAAATTTTATTAAATACATTTTCGATTAAAGGAGTAGTGGAGTAATCATGGAATTAATGCGATGGGCGATTGAACTAGGAGAATCGGTGCATGGAAATACGTATGAAGAATTGATGCCACTACTAGACTATTATTATGATCGTGATCATTTAAAAGCGTATTGTATCGCAAATCTTCTTTTAAATATGGATGTATTAGATGAGGACCGGGAAAGAATCGAATTAAGAAGATGCATCGCTGCTTATTATGCTGGATTATATAAAGTAGCAAGAAAACATGCAAATGAGTTGGTACTTAAACATCCAGATGTAGATTTATATAAAAATAATTTAAGATTAATGGAAGTTTATTTGAATAAAGAATATGATTATTGTCTTTTTATATGCCCAAAGACATACGGTAGTTTCATAGATGTTGCGCGAGCTTTAAAGTGGCGGTTGGAGCAGGAGGGAAATACAGTAATTATATCAGAAACAATACTGGAAAATGCAAAGAATACAGTTGTTTTTGGAGCACATACATACGCATATAACCCGAATCTTCTTCCGAAAGATGCAATTATTTATAATTTAGAACAGCTATACGAAGGAAGTCCATATGCGCATCCCCTTTATTTAATATTATTAAAAGATAGAGTGATTTGGGATTATAGTAAACAAAATATAGAATGGCTTCAACAAAAAGGGGTAGGAAAAGAAATAAAACATGTAGAAATGAACTATGCTCCAACTTTGGAAATAAAAAAAGATGCGTTTGAAAATGAGATTATTGAAGATATTGATATTCTGTTTATAGGTGCTCTTAATCCGAGGCGACAAGCTATTTTTGATCATCTAAAAGCGATTGCCCCGAATTTAAATATAGTTTTTAAAAATAATGCGTGGGGAATTGTTAGAAATGAATTGATTGCTAGAGCTAAAATTATATTAAATATTCATTTTTACTTATCAGGAATTCTTGAAACACCTCGCGTGTCTTATGCAGTTGCGAATAAGAAATTTATTATTTCCGAAAATAGTAATCCAGAAGATGAGGTAGAGTGGCCAGGAATTGTATTTACTCCGTACGAAAAAATAATTGAAAACGTAATGAAATATATAGAATTACCAGAAGAACGGAAAAGATTAGCGGAAAAGGCATATAATCATTTTGAAGCAAATGAAAGTTTAGGTACATTGAGCATGAGAGATGAAACAAAGTAATTGTACGAAACTCATACGAAAGTATGAGTTCTTTTTTGTTTATCATACTATTTTATGAAACAAGTTAACTCTTTATATTGTATTTTGTATAGAAATTTCTGATAATATATAAGTAGAACTTGAAAACAAAGGGGAGAAATAATCATGAAACTAGTCGTTATTAACGGTACACCAAGAAAATTTGGTAGAACTCGCGTGGTGGCAAAATATATTGCGGATCAATTTGAAGGGGAATTATATGATTTAGCAATTGAGGAGTTACCTTTATACAATGGAGAAGAGTCACAACGTGATTTAGAGGCAGTGAAAAAATTAAAAACGTTAGTGAAAGCTGCGGATGGGGTTGTATTATGTACACCAGAATATCATAATGCGATGAGTGGTGCGCTGAAAAACTCTTTAGATTACTTAAGTAGTAGTGAATTTATTCATAAACCAGTTGCGTTGTTAGCGGTTGCTGGTGGCGGTAAAGGTGGAATAAATGCATTAAACAGCATGCGAACGGTCGCTAGAGGTGTTTATGCAAATGCAATTCCAAAACAAGTTGTGCTTGATGGATTACATGTGCAAGATGGTGAACTTGGGGAAGATGTAAAACCATTAATTCATGATGTAGTTAAAGAATTGAAAGCATATATGAGCGTATATAAAGAGGTGAAAAAACAACTAGGAGTGGAGTGATATGTCCTCACTTTATCATGATTCTCGCTTGTATTACATTCTAGGAGCCAATAGTCTATCTGCTATTGGTTCCGGAATTGTTATGATAACGATTCCTTGGCTGTTAATTAAAGAGAGTGGAGGAGAGACAACATTTGGTTATGTTTCTATCATTGCAACCCTCATTATGTTTTTATTAACACCATTCATTGGGCAAAGTATTGATCGTTTTTCAAGAAAATCTTTATTGCTATGTAACGAAGGAATCGGAATAGCGGTAATCGGAATAATGGTTATATGGGGATTTGCTGGGCAATCTTATCATTCTATTCACTATATTCTTATTTATATAGCCGGATCATTCTACTATTTATTATTTTATCCTACAATATTTGCGTTCAACCAAGAGATATTTCAAGCAGAACATTATAAAAGTTTAAGTGGAACGATGGAAATACAAGGACAGTTAACACAAGTTATTTCTGGAGCGGCCGCGAGCTTCTTAATTGAAATTGTATCTTTGAAGTGGATTTTGTTAGTAGACATGTTAACTTTTGCTGGAGCATTTTTTCTTTTCTTATGTATACCGTACGTAAAGAAAAAAGAAGTGAAAAGAAAAATAACATTTAAGAAGCAATTGTTTGAAGGAATTCACTTTATGAAAAAACGTCCTAAGCTCTTTTGGTTCTTACTGGCCACTTATATGCCGTTTATAGGTGTTATGATGGCAAATTATTTAATACCAGTTTATATTTCGGATATACTTAAAGCCAATGCCTCTGTATACGCAATAGAGGGGATGATGTACGGTGTCGGAGCGGTTGTTGCAGGAATCTGTATTCCACTCATAATGAAATATGTAAAAACAGAAGTTTCAATCGTTATGACGATGTTCATTTATGTAATTTCAATTACCGCAATGATTATTGAACCTTCCGTAATTTTCTTATATGGACTTGCAATTTTTCAAGCAGTTGGAAATGCGGGTACAAGAGTGGCGAGAAATGTATTGATGATGGAGGAAATTCCAAACGAAGTAATGGGACGTGTAGACAGCTTATTTCGCTTAATTGGTACTGGAATACGAATTGTATTATTAATGCTGTTTACAGCGGGTGTATCTAAAGCCGGAGTAATGCTTCCATTTTACGTATTAAGCTGCATATTGATCTTCTCATTAGGAATCGCTATTTATTATGTACTATCACAACGTAAAGTAGCGGCGAATGTTTCTAATAAATCAATCGTTTAAAAAACACTTCTGCCGCCCTTTCTTTTTCTGTATAATAAAAAGAAAGGGAGTGCAAACTTATTTATGAACAAATGGATCTTTCTTATCATTTTATTATTACCGCCACTATATATCATTTATCTGACGTTTAGAATGAACAAAGTTGCTCGTGAAAAGTTGAGCTATCACTCTCCGTACGTTCTTATACTGGGTGCAAAGTTATTTGGAGATAGACCGTCTTTATCTCTTCAAAATCGTTTGGATGTAGCGTTGGAGTATTTATTTTCCCATCCTGAAGCGAAAGTAATTGTTTCAGGTGGTCAAGGAGAAGATGAAGATATACCGGAAGCTCACAGCATGAGAAACTATTTAATGGTACACGGTATAGATGAGAGTCGTATTTTAATAGAAGATCAATCTACAAATACGTATGAAAACTTAAAGTTTAGTATGGATTTATATAATGTGAAACATGCGGTAGTTGTAAGTAATACGTATCATTTATATCGAACGAAAATAATTGCAAAGCGTTTAGGCATGAAGATGGAGGCACTAGCTGCTGAAACACCAATTCGTTCTAAGAGAAAAATGTATGTTCGCGAATATGCTGCTATTATGAAAACAATATTGTTCGACCGTTAGAGCTCAAATGTGAGCTCTTTTTTAATTTAAAAGCGTATCATTTGAAATGAATGCCATATTCCATCAAAATAAAGGAAACAACAGTAAAGGAGTTGTATTTGTGATTCAATTTAATCATGTGTCAAAATCGTATGAAGATGGCACGAAAGCAGTGGATTCATTGCATTTAGAAATTAAAAAGGGAGAATTTTTTGTTCTCATCGGTCCGAGTGGTTGCGGGAAAACAACGACAATGAAGATGATTAATCGTTTAATCGAAACGACTGAAGGATCGATTTTAATCGATGGAAAAGATATTCAACAATATAATATAAACGAATTACGTTGGGATATAGGATACGTGTTGCAACAGATTGCTTTGTTTCCTCATATGACAATTGCTGAAAATATTGCAGTTGTTCCTGAAATGAGGCAATGGAGCAAAAAAGAAATTAAAGCACGCGTCGATGACTTGTTACATATGGTTGGATTAGATCCGGGTATTTATCGAAATCGTATGCCTGATGAATTGTCAGGAGGACAAAAACAACGTGTCGGTGTCGTGCGAGCATTAGCTGCAAACCCGAAAATCATTCTTATGGATGAACCATTTAGTGCGTTAGATCCATTAAGTAGGGAACAGCTTCAGAAGGATATTGTACAGTTGCAAAAAAAGATTCAAAAAACAATCGTATTCGTAACACATGATATGCAAGAAGCATTATCACTTGGAGATCGCATTTGTATTATGAAAGAAGGAAAAGTTGTTCAACTAGATACACCAGAAGGAATTATACATAATCCGAAAAATGAATTTGTAGAGGAATTCATTGGAAATCGTGGGCGAACTTGGTATCAGGGGAAAAGTATAGCAGATGTATTGCCACTTGATCAAAGTGTGCAATTAGAAGGGCAGGCGCTATCATTACATTCTTCTTTACAAGAAGCGTTAGTTCGTGTGCGTGATGAGGAGGTCGTTCCAGTTGAAAAAAACGGTCAATATATTGGAGCGTTAACAAGTCGTCACATTGTCAATTACATTGTTGAACAAATGAAGGAAAGAGGCTAAACAGTGACTAATTTTATACAAACGTTCCAAGAACGAAAAATAGAATTACTAACTGCATTAAGTGAGCATTTACAAATATCGCTTATTTCATTATTTTTTGCAGTAATTATAGCGGTGCCACTTGGCATCTTATTAACAAGAAAAGAACGAATGGCTGAATTTATAATAGGAACTTCTGCAGTAATGCAGACAGTGCCATCACTTGCATTACTCGGACTATTAATTCCATTAGTAGGAATCGGAAAACTTCCAGCGATTATCGCATTAGTTGTGTATGCACTATTACCTATTTTACGAAATACATATACAGGAATAAGGGAATTAGATGAATCTTTAATAGAAGCCGCGAAAGCTATGGGGATGAATAGTTGGAGAAGATTGTGGAAGGTAGAACTTCCTCTTGCATTGCCTATCATTATGGCTGGTATTCGTACAGCGATGGTATTAATTGTTGGAACGGCTACATTAGCAGCTCTCATTGGTGCAGGTGGGCTCGGTAAGCTTATACTATTAGGTATAGATCGAAATGATCATGCGCTTATCATTTTAGGGGCCGTACCAGCCGCGTTACTCGCTTTATTCTTTGATATAGTACTTCGCATACTTGAACGACCGAAACGCTCTTCTAAGCGTGTTATATTGACGATATGTATTGTTTGTATAATGATTGCTTCTCCATTTCTTTGGAGTACAGAAAAGAAAGATATTGTTATTGCGGGCAAACTTGGATCAGAACCTGAAATTTTAATTCAAATGTATAAGCAGCTTATTGAACAAGATACAGATTTACACGTACAATTAAAACCAGGTCTTGGGAAAACAGCATTTGTATTTGAAGCGTTGAAATCAGGAGAAGTAGATATATACCCAGAATTTTCAGGAACAGCTTTATCTACTTTCGTGAAAGAAGAACCAAAGAGTACAAATCGTGATGAAGTATATGAGCAGGCTCGCATTGGAATGGAAAAGAAATATAATATGATTATGTTGAAGCCAATGGAGTATAACAATACATATGCACTAGCTATGCCGAAAAAAATAGCAGATCAAAAGAATATAAATACAATTTCTGATTTAGGGAATGTTGCGCAGGAAGCCAAAGTAGGATTTACATTGGAATTTGCTGATCGTGAAGATGGTTATAAAGGAATGCAAAAATTATATAACTATAAGTTCTCGAATGTTAAAACGATGGAGCCGAAGCTGCGTTATAGCGCAATTGAATCTGGAGATGTTAACGTAATTGATGCATATTCAACAGATAGTGAATTGGAGCAATACGGACTGAAAGTGCTAAAAGATGATAAAGGGTTATTCCCACCTTATCAAGGAGCACCATTATTAAGAAAAGAAACGTTACAGAAATATCCTGAACTTGAAAAGGTATTAAATAAATTATCTGGAAAGATTACAGATGAAGAAATGCGAAAAATGAATTATGAAGTTAACGTAAATGGTAAAAGTAGTGAAGAAGTCGCAAAACAATTTTTACAAAAAGAGAAGTTACTTCGTTAAATTTACAAGAAATATACAAATTTATATGTTTGAAATGGCCGTTCATTACAAAATGAGCGGTTTTTTTGTGCATACTTATACATTTTTTCAAAAAAGTATTCCATTTTTGCTCATTTTCTTTTAGAATAAGTAATGTTTTCCTGAAAAAATATAAGAGAAACGTCTATTAGAGAAAAAGGTGACTTTAATAGTTGAACGAACATAACACCTAGAATGACAGATGGGGTGGTACAAATAGAAAAGAAGTTAGGATTTTTTCCATTAATCGCATTAGTAGTTGGAACAATGGTTGGTGGCGGTGTTTTTAGTTTACCGCATGATTTAGCAGTAGGAGCAAACAGTGGTGCAATAATAATTGGCTGGTGTATTACAGCGATGGGAATGATTCCACTTGCGCTCGTATATCAAACGTTAGCAAGACAAAAACCGGAACTTGAAGGTGGAATTTATAGTTATGCACGTGCTGGTTTCGGTGAATATATTGGATTTAATAGTGCTTGGGGATATTGGCTAGCAGGAATCTTAGGTAATGTCGCAACAATTATGTTACTGTTTAGTACATTAGGTTATTTCTTTCCAATTTTCAAAGGAGGAAATAATGTTGCGTCTATCGTTGGGGCATCACTTTTATTATGGACACTTCATTTTTTAATTTTATTTGGAATTCGTGAAGCTTCTATTATGAATGTGATCGCAACAATAGGGAAGTTAGTTCCAATCGTTTTATTTATTGTTGTAATGGTAACAGCCTTTCGCTGGGACACATTTACACATGATTTTTGGGGAGAAGGAACGATCTCACTTTCCGCTATACTTGGTCAAGTGAAAAATACAATGCTTGTAACACTTTGGGTTTTCATTGGAGTTGAAGGAGCAGTTGTATTATCTGGAAGAGCGAAGAATAGTCGAGATGTTGGAAAGGCAACAGTATTGGGACTTATTTTAGTAATGTCCATTTATATTTTAATTTCTGTCCTGTCAATGGGAGCTATGACAAGAGGCGAACTTTCTGTGTTAGAAACCCCTTCAATGGGGCATGTATTAGAGCACGTTGTTGGTCCATGGGGTGCAGTTGCGATTAACATCGGATTAGTTGCTTCACTTGTCGGTACATTAATTGGTTGGTTTTTACTTGTTTCTGAAATTTCTCATGTGGCAGGAAAAGATGGCGTATTTCCGAAAGTCTTTACGAAAACAAATAAAAAGCAAACACCGCACATGGCATTATGGATTTCAAATGGTGTTGCCCAAACTATATTTATCATCGTTTTGTTTTCGGAATCAACATATCAAATTATGTATTTCATTGCCTCAACATCAATTTTATTACCATATTTATTATCAGCGTTATTCCAATTTAAATTAGTCATTACAAACGAGCTAAAAGACGCTAAATTAAAAAACGGAGCGTTAGCTTTAATTGCTTCTATTTACTCTGTATGGCTTCTTTATGCAGCTGGTTTAAAGAATTTACTACTCGTTTCAATTGTGTATGGAATTGGAATTATTGTTTACACATTTGCAAGAAAAGAACAAGGGAACCGTTGCTTTGTAGGTGCAGAGAAGTATGTGATGTGGGCAATTATTGTTGCGGCTATCACATCCATATATATGTTATTAACTGGAAATATAAAAATGTAAAAAGTCCTTTTCATTTAAAGGGCTTTTTTCTTTGTTTAGAGAATATTTACTACATAAGATATTCAGGAGGGATGAGAATGGAAGAAAAAGAACAGTTGTCTAGAATAATTGATTTAGCTAGTGAGTTAAGGAAAGTATTAGTGCAAGAATCTTTTTTTAATCATCATCCTGAACTAAGAGGAGTCATTGAAAATTTAGCAAGTTCTGTTGAAAATTTGGCGGAATTACAAATAAGTAAAGATGAAAACGCTGAAGATCGATTACGTTACGTACTTGCGAAAATGAAAATTGCTCATAATGCAATTTTACAGGAGAAAAAAGCATTTCCTTCTCATTAATATAAGTTTTTATTTTGAACCTGGCGGATAACGTCAGGTTTTTTATTTCTAGTTTTTCGTTTCTTTCATACACTAAGAATAGTATGAAAAAAGAAGGTGACTAAGGTGAAATTACATAAAGCTCTTCAGCCAAGTTTTATAAAACGAATGTACTATATGAGATTTTTAGGGAAATTTACAAAAGCTGAGAAAGAGAAGAGTGGAGAGAATTTCTTTGTACAATGCTTATCGCCAATACCATTCACTTTACAGGAACAATTTACAAATGAACCATATGTATTTGAAGGGTTATGTAGCAATAAAAAGAATGAAAAAATCTTTTCGGAATTAAAGAAGAGGAAATTAGAAAAGCAACTAGTAATGTTTCGTCTTTATTATGAAAGAGGAAATGTATACGTGGAGTTAATATGTACAGAAGAACCGAAAGAAATAGCAAGCAGCTATAAAATGATTCCGGCACCTAAAGTTACAAATAATAAAAAAAGAGAATCTTTAGAACGAAAACTTAGCAACGGTTATTTATCATTTCTTATGCCAAAATTTCCGAAAGACTTTGAGCCTCCCGAATTATTGTGGCACGATGGAAGACTTTACGGAAACATATCCCTAAAGTCATCAATTAGCTCAATCGCCTATTTTGAACAGAAACGTGAGTGTAAATATATAAACTGCAGTGACTGGACGAAGTATGTAGAAATAGCGGTAGAAGATCAATTATATTTTGTAAGTGATTATGTGTATGAGCAATTAAAAAAACGAATGCATGAAGAAGGTAAGCTAGTTGAAGTAGAGGATATAAAAGTACAAAAAGATGAATGGGAATGGGATGAGCGTGAATCGTCTTTTTTACAGTATGTACAAAGTATGGTGCATAATAAAGGGTTATATTTGGATGAAACGGATATTTATAATTTCCATATAAGTGTAAAAACAAATATGTTAACGATTCTTGGTGGTATACCGGGCGTTGGGAAATCACGGTTTGTGCAAACTTATGCAGAAGCATTAGGGTTACAGTATGGGGAAGAGTTGGTTTGGATTCCGATTTCGCCATCGTATCAAGAACCACATGATTTACTTGGTTACCTTCATCCAAATGGTACTTTTATTGAAAGTGAAACGAAGTTAGTTAGGACGTTAATGAAGGCGAAAGAAAATCCAAATCAACTGTATATAATCGTTTTTGATGAAATGAACATGTCTCATATTGAACATTGGTTTACTCCGTTTCTATCTGTTCTTGAACTTGAAACAAAAAATCGTATTTTAAACTTGTATGAGGGTGTACAGGATATAGAGAATTCAATTCCATCAACAATTGAAATTGGAGAAAATATTATATTTGTAGGTACTGTGAATTTTGATGAAACAACAAAAGAGCTCTCTGATCGATTATTAGATCGAACGAACCTAATAACGTTACAGAAAATTCCGTTTTGTGAGATGGACATGGAACAGGGGAAAGTCGTATTACATCCACCTTTGAAAGTAACAGCGGGAGAATTTCGGATAAATTGGATGAGAAATAAAGCGATGATTGAAGTGTTTTCTGAAGAAGAATTAGAGCTATTAGATAAGTTGCATGTCGTATTGTCATCACATGACGCGTCTAAGGGAATTTCTTTCCGATGTGCAAATGCCATTGCGACTTATTTGCAAAACATACCGTTCCAAAATAATCATACCTATATGATCAGTAGAGAAGAGGGGTTTGATTTACAAATAAAGCAGCGTGTATTGACGAAAATCAGAGGGACCGAAATGATGGTTGGGCCTTTACTTTCTGAAGAAGCAAAAAGGGGAGCGACCTTAGTACCTCTTTTGCAATCTGCACTTGCAAACAGAGTATCTACATTTGAACACTCTTTAGCATATATACGAGAAAAACGTAGAGAACTGGAGCTGTATGGATATGCAAAATGAAGGGCGTTACGAAACAAAAATCGTTGATACGAATGAAACGCTCCCTTTTGTATTAAAGTTAATCATTGGAAATGAGGGGAAAGGAGATTATATTTTATTAAATCGTCTTTGTACATCTACTACAGCATTAGTTCAATGTATTTATAAAGTACAAGAATTAAAACCAATAAGATTGCAGTACAATTATGAAATTCCAATGAATATTACTTTTATATGGAATAAAGTATATGAGGGGCAGAAAAATATAAAAGAGGCTCAATATGAAATAAATGAAAAAAAACAAAGAGTATTAATATATGAACATGGGAAAACAGAATTCTTTTATCCATGGCGCTGTGGTTTATACCATTTTGAAGTGCGTATAGAAGATACAACGTATTATGGCGCATTTCAAATCGTACCGAAAAACTTTTTTGATGATCAATTTGAAATGATTCAAGACTATGTGAAGTCAATTTTAAATGAGTTGATTTTGGATAGAGGTTACTATAAAAAGACCTTCTCTGCACTTAGCGATATTGAGGATTCTTCTTATTTAGTGTTACTTAGAAAGTTACCCCAAAAAATGAAAATGATAAAGCAAATCTTTAAGAAAATAGAATCAAGCTCAAAATTTATAAATGAATATAAATGGGAAGGAAAAGAGCGAAGGCCAACAAGAAAAGGAACTATAGTGGCAGAACGAAAACCTTATGCCAAACATTATAATCGTAAGTTTATGGAACAAAAAAATAGTAAGGAAAATGCATTTCTTAAATATAAAGCGATGCAATTCTATCATTATTTAATTGAAGCAAAAAGTTTTTTACGTCAAACAATTGAAATCTTAGAAAGAGAAAAAAAGAAAAAATCAGAAGAGTTTCAAGCCGTAAAAACGATTATACAAACAATTGAGCGTAATGGATCGGTAACTGATAGAGAGAAGCAAAAATATAAAAATATACATTTACTAAAAGAAGCCGATTTACGAAAGAGCTCAATGAAAATACAAGAATATAAAATATTGGCGCATATTGTGCGTGAAAATGTACAATACTTTCAAATGTTAATGCATTCTTCGTTTTGGAGGGAAGTTACTGAAACAAGTAACATGAACTTACATGATTTACCGATACCACATCAACAATTACTACATCATTTAGAAGTACTCCCGCAATATACGGATCAATCTCCATCGTTATTATTTGTTTATAAGCCAACGTTTTTAGTGTATGAATATTACGCTTTTTTTATCGTTATTTCAATTTTAGAGCAAATTGGTTTTGAAGCTAGAAACTCTATCCGTGAACAAATACAAGAACATTTTTATGTAGATGGATTACAAGATGGAACGACAGTAGTTTTAGAACGAGATGATATAAAGGTGCATGTTGCATTTAATGACTTAATTGAAACACATCCTCTTATTGCATTAAGTAAAGGTAGTAATTTTTACAATGGTGAGGATACGAAGAAGCCAGATATTCGCTTAGACTGTTATGTAAAAGAAGATGGGAAATACGTATATAAATCTTCTATTATTATTGAAGTGAAGTATAGTCCAATGTACAATATTTTTCAGCACGTCGGAAATACGAAAGCAACTGAGCAAATGTATAAGTACTGGTCTATAAAGTATGTAGAAGAACAGGATGGAAAGCGAGTCTATTATCGAAGGTCAATTTATGAAGTCATTTGTGTATATCCAGGAAGCCATATGCATAGTAAAAAAATTGAGTCTGGATGCGGTGTTTTCTTGCAGTTATATCCATATAAGACGAAACAAGGGGAAGAGAAATTAGCTGGAAAACATGGGATGGTACAAATTTTTGAAAAATGGTTAAAAAGCATTAAGAAGTAAAAGAAATCCTTTTTCATAAAGGATTTCTTTAGATTAAGAAGAATTATATGCTGTATGGAAAGAAACATAATGTAATTTAGATTTGAAAAGTGATACAAATGTGTTATTAAAAGGAATGTGAGCGCGGGATAAAAGTCGATTAAATTGGAATCTAATTCATTTTGCAGAATATAATAAGTCATAAATATTTTTAGTTGCATACGAAGATTTGTTCTTATATGATAGATAGTGAAAGCGTTATCAAAAACAGAGCGACGATGGGAAAGGCGGTTAAATATGTTCCAGCGTGTTCAAACAAAGGAAGAACATTTTGGGTTCGAGCAACTATGGGGAGATTTTTGTGAAGAAAGAAACTTAATGTTCGTAGAACGTAATTTAAATCCATCACGATTTTTATTAATAGAAGATGAACATCCTATTGGTACAGTGGAATGTATTAAGTATACGGTACCTGAACAATCAAATTCTGAGTTTTTCTATCCGTTTTCTAAAAATGATTTAGTAAAAGATTTGAAGAATGTATATGAAATAGGCAAGTTAAGTATTTCGAAAACGTCTCGTGGGAGAGGACATTTCAAAAGGCTAACAGCTATTTTATTTATACATGCGTTAGAAACAAAAGCTGAATGGTACATTGCAGCAGTAACAAAAAGAATGTATATGTATTTACTTACACTTGGTTTTCCAATTGAGCCAATAGATAATCCATTTCAGTTTCATGATACTTTACAAGGTGTACCAGTAAGAATTCATGCTCGAAAAGGGGTTACGCATTTGTATTCTTTAAAAGAATTTCGTGATGTGATTCAAGGGAATGCTCATGCACAGGCATTAATTGCAGAATACAGTAAAAATATTATGTTAACGAAATAAAGCGAAGTGAATATGTATAATAAAGAGAATAATATTTGTATAGGATATAACTCTTCATTAAAAAAGACCCTTATTATTTTAATAAGGGTCTAAAAATTATAATCCAAATATACTAAAAATCATTTTGCGGCGCTTCGGTTTCTTTTCTCGTTCATATGTTGGTTTTGAATCAGGAGTAATATAAATGGGTTCTTCTTTCGTTAGGGCAGCTTCTAACTTTTGAATTCGCTCTAACATTTCCTCCATTTCACGACGGTGTTGTAAAAGTTGGTACGTGACGACATCATTTGCCTTATCTTGCATTTGTTCTTCCATTCGATCAAGTCTTCTCGTAATAGTGTTTAATTGATCAGCTAATTGCTCAAAATCATTGGGTAATATGTTTTGAACAATTGTATTAACTTGAGTTTTTAATTCCTCAACTTCATTTGAGGAAGCCTTTTGAGTAGATTGAGAATTTTGAGATTGCTCTATTTGAAATCGATGGTGTTCTAACATTTGATCGACATCCTCTTGTGTGAAAATAAAGTGGCCATATTTGTTTTTCTCTATCGTAAGATTTAATTGTTGTGCGATCCGGACAACAGCCTTTGGGCTAACACCTAATTTCTTTGCGATAAATGGTGTTTTATATTCCAAAATAATCCCTCCTATATATATCCTGTTGAATGATTTCGAGCTATGAAGTAAGTTCCCTTCTAGTGCGACAAAAGAAGTGTGGAATCGGCAAAGAAAGTGTTTTTTCACGAAATTGAGTTGAGAAGAATAGTTCGTTTAAATAAAAATGTTTTATCGTAACATTTAGAATAATTTGACGAGTGTAAATGAATTAGATTATCATAATGATAAATATCTTTTTTATGTATGCATATAATATATAAAAAGGTGGTTGCTAATGTAGAATTTTGTTAGAGTATTAGAATGCTTACTTCACTTGAATAAAATTAAGTAGGAGGTGGCTTCCTTGCTTACAAAGTAAGTAAGGAAAAGTATTTGGACATATATAGTATAAGTATAGTGATTGTTTTAATTGCTTTAACGGCATTTTTCGTTGCAGCAGAATTTGCAATTGTTAAAGTGAGAAGTTCACGAATTGACTATTTAATTGCAGAAGGAAATAATCGTGCAACATCGGTCAAAACAGTCATTACAAACTTAGACGAATATTTATCTGCTTGTCAGCTGGGAATTACTGTTACAGCTTTAGGAATTGGGTGGTTTGGTAAACCTGCGTTAAAGCAAATGTTTGATACGCTTTTTGCAAATTGGAATATCTCTACTCAACTAGCAGACATTTTTGCTGTAATTTTAGTGTTTTTGTTAATTACTTTTTTACATGTTGTAATAGGTGAATTGGCCCCAAAAACATTTGCAATTCAAAAATCTGAACAAGTGAGTTTACTTGTTTCTAAGCCGTTAATTTTCTTTTCTCGTATTGCATTCCCATTCATTTGGCTATTAAATGGTTCAGCTCGAATCATTACGAAGCTGCTAGGGCTGAAACCGCCGAAGGGACATGATGAGGTTCATTCAGAAGAAGAATTACGGTTGTTAGTTTCAGAAAGTTATAAAAATGGTGAGATTAATCAATCTGAATATAAATATGTGAATAAAATTTTTGAATTTGATGATCGCATTGCAAAAGAAATAATGGTACCTCGAACTGAAATGAATATTATAAGTAAAGAGATGCCTGCTGAAGAAGCTTTGCAAAAAATGTCTCGTGAAAAATATACAAGGTATCCAGTTGTTGATGGCGACAAAGACCACGTAATAGGTTTTGTGAATTTTAAAGATATTTTTACTGAATTTGTACAACATAAAGCTGTTAATAAGAAGACAGTAGAGCAATATATGAGACCAATTATTTTAGTTATCGATTCTATTCCAATTCATGATTTGTTTTTAAAAATGCAAAAAGAAAGAACGCATATTGCTATATTGATAGATGAATATGGTGGAACATCTGGACTTGTTACTGTTGAAGATATTCTGGAAGAAATTGTTGGAGATATTCAGGATGAGTTTGATACGGATGAGCAGCCAGAAATTCAAAAGGTTAGTGAAACGAAGACGATACTAGAGGGAAAAGTACTTGTTAGTGAAGTGAATATGTTATTTGGTTTAGGGATTGATGATGATGGTGTTGATACAATCGGTGGTTGGATTTTAACGAAGAATATAGAGATTGCTGAAGAGGATTCCATTGAAATTGAAAATTATAAGTTTTGTGTGAAAGAATTAGATGGACATTATATAAAAAGATTAGAAGTTACAAAGATAGTAGAATCGATTGTTATTTTAGAAGATGAAAAACAAATTTCGTTACAAGAGCAAATTAGCTCGTAAACTCTGCTATATAGCAGAGTTTTTTTGAGCATAATGTTTTTTGAGGGATAAGGGCTATGATACAATGACATAAGTCAAACCTTTCACTAGGTGAAGTATTGTTGTATACATATATTTGGAAGGAGAAGAAGTATGAAAAAGCATTTATATATAAATGGAGATTGGAAATCTGTAAACACGTATAAACCATTATATGCACCATATTCTGAAGAAACATTAGCGGAAATTGCACAAGGCACGGAAGAAGATGTAAAAGAGGCTGTTACCGCTGCAAAAAATGCAATGACAAAAATGAATACATTATCTGCATATGATCGTGCGACTATTTTAGAGAAAGTTGCACAAAAAATGGATGAAAGAAGAGAAGAATTTGCAGAGATTATTGCAAAAGAAGCTGCAAAACCAATACGTGCTGCAAGGGGAGAAGTAGATCGTACTGTTCAAACATACAAATTTGCAGCTGAAGAAGCGAAGCGTATATATGGTGAGACATTGCCATTAGACGCCGCACCTGGTGCAGATGGGCGTATTGCATATACAATCCGAAAGCCGATTGGGGTTATAGGGGCTATTACACCATTTAATTTCCCATTAAATTTAGTAGCGCATAAAGTTGGACCAGCAATCGCTGCCGGAAATACAGTTGTATTAAAGCCAGCTGATCAAACGCCATTATCATCTTATGCATTAGTTGAGTTATTTGAAGAGGCAGGATTGCCAAATGGAGCTTTAAATATCATTTCTGGTCCTGGCTCCACGGTTGGTGAGGCAATCGTCAAAAATGATTACGTTGCTTCTATTACTTTTACCGGAAGTCCAAAAGTTGGAATCGGAATAAAACAAAAGGCTGGGCTAAAACGAGTTACGTTAGAACTAGGCTCAAATGCTGCTGTTATCATTGATGAAGATGTAGAGTTAACAGATGAAATAATTGAACGTGTAAAATGGGGAGCATTTGTTAATAATGGGCAAGTTTGTATTTCAGTACAACGTGTTTTTGTACATGAAACGAAAATGCATGAATTTCTTTCGAAGCTAAAGAAAGCGATGGAATCAGTTGTTGTTGGTGATCCACTGCTTGAGGAAACGGATGTATCAGCTTTAATTTCAAAAAGAGATGTAGAGCGAATTGATATGTGGGTTCAAGAAGCAATTAAGGAAGGAGCAACTGTTTTATGCGGTGGTAAGAAGCGGGATGCACGAATTTTTGAACCGACTGTATTAAAAAATGTTCCAAATCATGTATCTGTGCAGTGCCAAGAAGTATTCGGTCCACTCATGACAGTAAATACATTTAAAGAATTTGATGAAGCGATTGAGCAAGTAAATAATTCGCGTTACGGCTTACAGGCAGGAGTATTTACAAATAATTTATTTAAAGCAATGCGTGCAATTGATGAGCTAGAGGTTGGTGGTGTCATGATTAATGATATTCCAACGTTCAGAGTAGATCATATGCCTTATGGTGGCGTGAAAGAAAGTGGCACGGGGCGTGAAGGAATTAAATATGCAATAGAAGAAATGACAGAAATGAAATTAGTATGTATTAAAAAATAAAGTAGAAAAACTTAAAACTTGCACTAAAAAACGAGTAGGAAATGTTTACGATTCCATACTCGTTTTTTACGCTTCTAGTAACTATTTAATTAAGTGTAACTTTTACTTCATTTCTTGTTTGAAAATAGTATCTTCTACATAAATTTGTTCTTTATCTACAGCAGTAGCATGAGTTAATACTAAACCGATTGGTGTTTTTGTATCTTTATTCTGAACAATTGTAAAAGGAACATTTTTTTCGTTTGCTAATTTAATGTATTTTGATAAATGTGGGTAAGCAATGCCACCATTTAGGAGGAGTTGTAATGATTGAGAAGGGCGCATGCTACCCGCCACTTCAGAGTATACATTACTTTGCATTACTTGACCGATCGTTAAAGCGATTTCCACACGCTCACGTAATGTAGTTAAATACATATTACGTTCTTCTGGTTTGTTTTGCTTTTGGCCGTAAATGCCTTCTTGGAGATAATCTTCCACATTTTTATTTACCATATTTTTCACACCTTTCATTTTCTATTGTACGCAAGAATTAAAAATGATGCAAAAAAAGTCGTTTTGACTACGGAAATAATGAAAATATGTGAAGGAAAAAGGGGATTTGCATACAATTAGTTAAATAAGAAAGAAAAAATAATTTTATCAACAGAAATTAACAAAATGTGACAAAAATCTATTAACGAATCGTATTTTTTGTGTTAATATTCAAAATATAAAGGGTATTCGTCGTATGGAAATGGAGGGAATGGAGGTTTTTCCAATCGATAAGGATATTAAAGAAATATTTTGTTCACACTTGAAAAACAATAGGCACCAATTCGTAGAGAACTGGAAAAACAAAATGATAATTTCCGAAAAAGATCCATTTAAACTAGAAGTAGTTCAAAATGGAGAGGATTTACTAGAGTTAATTATCGAACTTACTATGGAAGATAAAGATATAAATTATCTTCAACCGTTATGTGAGAAAATTGCTATTGAACGTGCTGGAGCAGATGCGAATATTGGAGATTTTGTTTATAACGCAAACGTGGGAAGAAATGAACTTTTCGAAGCGATGTGTGAATTAGATGTTAGCGCTCGTGAATTGAAACCAATTATGGCAAAAATACATACTTGTTTTGACAAATTAATTTATTATACCGTTTTAAAATACTCGGAAATTATATCGAAGAATTTAGAGGAAAAACAGCAATATATTAACGAAACACATAAAGAAAGACTGACGATTTTAGGACAAATGTCAGCTAGTTTTGTACATGAATTTCGTAATCCGCTTACTTCCATTATGGGGTTTGTCAAATTATTAAAGGCAGATCATCCGAGTTTATCGTATTTAGATATTATTTCGCATGAATTAGATCAATTAAATTTTCGTATTTCGCAATTTTTACTCGTATCAAAAAAAGAAATGTGGAATGAATCGGAACGGTTTTGGCTTAATGACTTGTTTCAAGACATTATACAATTCTTATATCCGAGTTTGGTCAATGCGAATGTTTTGATTGAAAAGAATTTACCGTATCCAATTCCGCTTGTTGGTTATCGGAGTGAAGTGAGACAAGTATTTTTAAACATATTAATGAATTCAATTGATGCTCTTGAATCAATGAAAGAAGAACGAAAAATTATCATTGATGTATTTGAAGAAGATCAAGCTATTCGAATTGTGATAAAAAATAATGGACCAATGATTCCAGCTGAAAATGTAGAAACGATTTTTGAACCATTTGTAACTACTAAAAAGTTAGGAACTGGTATTGGATTATTTGTATGTAAACAAATTGTGGAAAAACATAATGGATCCATTATGTGTCGATCAGATAACGATTGGACAGAATTTCAAATTGCATTTCAAAAATAAACAGTCTACACCAAATGAATGGTGTAGACTGTTTTAATTTGTGAGTATAACGGCTTCTAATTTATGATCTTTAGTTGAATAACCTACTATTGAAATTGTATAAATAACATTTGGTTCAACATTAAATTTCGGTATAGTCAATAAAACGTTTTTATTATCTGCGAGTGAAATTTCAATATCTGCTGTACCAGGGCTAACTTGCAAAAAATCGGTTATTTGTTTAAAGAGTACATTTTCAAATAAATGATCTCCATCTTTTAAATCTACATTTACAACAGGGGTATCTGGAGAGAAATGTGCAAAGCGTATTTTTGCTTGACCAGCTGGTAAATGTGTATTATCAAGTATAGGTTGTAATTGTAGGTGATTATCACTATTTATTGCAGCAAGAGTATAAGTATGATTTCCCATTATTGGTACCAATGCTGAAAAGATTGGAGTTTCATTTCCGACAGGAACAATATCTATACGGTATTTACCTTGCACTAATGATAAATAAGGGCTGAATTGCTTAAATGAAATATTTTTAATAACCTTTTGTCCGTTTACTAAAATGTCAACCGCCGGTATATTTGGATCGGCATGAAAAATTCTTATATGTGATGGTAAAGCAGCTTCTTGTGAGTCTCTTGTTTCATACGCCTGTACAAGTTTTGATAGTGCATCGTAATATTTCATATATAATTCTATATATTTTTTAGGGTTACGAAACTGATAGTAACGTGCGAGCTGTTCGTATTGCGTAACTTCTTGTCCATATTTTTCGATTTCAGATTGAGACATGAACATTCCTCCTTTGTCATCATTAAAACTATATGCGAAGCAAGAAAGCGGTTATGCAAAAAAAATGATTTTATAAAGGGAAAATTAAAAAGTCACAACAAATATGTTTTCATAAAGAGGTGCTGGTGCTTACGAGAATTTCACAGAGTAAAGCAGTACATATGACTGTACGAAAGTAAAATAAATGCCAAATTGAAAGTGCATTTCAATTAACATATTGAATACATGTCCAAAAATCGCTAGAAAACTAGGGATTTTTTTAATTATAGGCAAATACACATACAAAGTGATAATTGTCCTACATAAATTATAAAGGAAAGATACTTTGAATCTGAGGAAAGGAGTGCCACTTCGGGATAGGGATATCCCGATAGTAATTGTGAATGAAGTTATGAAAAGGTTTTGTGTTATAGACTGTAGGATGAATTTGTAAACTTCATTTTTCTATTTATTTTAGCAATTGACAGTATTAACCCATAAGAGAGCGTCATGACGAACTGATTAGTGTGGTTAATCGGTTCTTTTTTTATAGTTTAAAAATGAAAAGTTTACATAATGAATAGGAATCTGAATTGATTAGTAAGGTGGGTGTCGAAATTTGTTTTAAAATATGCAATTTAAAGTAGGATAATAGGAAGGAGTTTAACGGGAGTTCCGTCGAAGTGTACAGAATGTCGGTATTTAAGGACAGCTGGCATTATGCTATAAAAACATTTGGTGATGCAGTCATTTCATATAAAAAGGAGGGTCATTTGGGCGTATAGAAAAGGGTTGGTCTTCGGTTTTTTAGTTCTGAATTTTCTGTTTTATAAAATTTTTTAAGCACTCATTTGTATATTTTATAATAGTTTTTTGATAAATTCACTGCTTTTGCAGAGGATTCTTTTTTATGAAAGAAACGTCAATTTTCTTCATATATATATACAAATTGGAGAAATGGGGGAGCGCTATGCGCGATTACTTAATTAAACCACTTGTTGGTCAGCCGTATCCAATGATTTCACATGGAAAAGGTGTTTATTTGTATGATCAAAATGGCAATAAATATTTTGATGGTTCGTCAGGAGCAATTACGGCAGGTATTGGGCATGGCGTAAAGGAGATTGCAGACGTTATTAAAAAGCAAGCTGAGGAGATTGCTTTCGTTTATAGATCACAGTTTACGAGTGAACCAGCTGAAAAATTAGCGAAGAAGTTAAGTGATTTAAGTGTAGGAGATTTGAACTGGAGTTTTTTTGTAAATAGTGGTACGGAAGCGAATGAAACAGCTATGAAAATTGCAATTCAGCATTTTCAAGAGCGAGGTATTCAAGGGAAACATAAAATTTTATCAAGATGGATGAGTTATCACGGTATTACGATGGGTGCTTTATCAATGTCTGGGCATCCACTACGTAGACAACGTTTCGTATCTATTTTGGAAGATTATCCGACTATACCAGCTCCATATTGTTTCAGATGTCCTGTTCAAAAGGTATATCCAACTTGTCAGCTGGCATGTGCGACTGAACTAGAAAGATCAATTGAAAGAATTGGTGCAGAGCATATTGCTGCTTTTATTGCTGAGCCGATTATCGGAGCAGCTGGAGGCGCGGTTGTTCCGCCGAAAGACTATTATAAAGTCATTAAAGATATTTGTAATCATTACGATATTTTATTTATTGCGGATGAAGTAATGACTGGGCTTGGTCGTACTGGAGCATGGTTTGCGATGGAGCATTGGGGCGTAGAGCCGGATATTATGACACTTGGTAAAGGGTTAGGAGCGGGATATACACCGATGGCAGCGACAGTTGTAAGTGATCGTGTTATGGAACCAATATTACGTGGATCACGTTCAGTAATGAGCGGTCATACGTTAAGTGCAAATCCATTGTCTGCAGCAACGGCTTTAGCTGTTATTGAATATATGGAGAAACATAATCTTCCTGAAAAAACAGCAGAAAAGGGAGAGTATTTAATAAAAGGCTTACAGAAAGTTCAGCAACAATCGACAATCATTGCTGATGTGCGCGGAAAAGGGTTGCTAATCGGAGTAGAATTGCAACCGTTTACAAAAGCGTCAGAGCTTATTTCAGTTGCAGCTAAAAATGGTCTGCTTTTATACCAAGCAGTTTCAGGGCAAGCAGGAAAAGAAGATAGTGCACTGCTTGTAGCACCGCCAATGACAACTACATATTCCGAGTTAGATGAATTACTTTCAATTTTCTCTAAAAGTGTGGAAGAGATGATGCAAAAAGGAGGGCATAGTATCGCATGACAACTATTACAAATACATTCGGTAAATTAAAAGAAATTGAGGAAGTAATTTCTTTGTTCCATGATGATATGACATTGATGTTTGGGGGATTTGGAGGGATTGGATCCCCTCCATCTTTAATACAGGCAATTTTAGAAAAAGGCGTTACAAATTTAAATTTAATTGGAAATGACACTGGATTTCCTGATGTAGGTATCGGTCGTCTTGTTACAAATGAAAGAGTTAAATCAATAATTACTTCTCACATTGGCTCCAATCCAAATGCAGGAAGGCAACTAAACGAGGGAAGATTACAAATTGAGTTTTCTCCGCAGGGAACATTAGCAGAGCGTATTCGCGCTGGTGGCGTTGGTCTTGGTGGTGTTTTAGTTGATGTTGGTGTTGATACGATTGTGGAAGAGGGAAAACGAACAGTTGAAATGAATGGTAAGACCTACTTAGTTGAAACAGCATTAACTGCTGAAGTTTCAATTGTATATGCAAAAAAGGCAGATCCGTTTGGTAACCTTGTATTTGACAAAAGTGCACGAAATATGAATCCTCACGTAGCGATGGCTGGGGATATAACAATTGTAGAAGCGGAAGAAATAGTCCCGCTTGGAAGTTTAGATCCAGAGGAAATTGTCGTTCCAGGTGTTTTCGTAAATTATATTGTACCGTCGGAAGGAGTGAACTGGAAATGGGTATGGGCGTAGAAGTGAGGGATAAGATTGCTAGGCGTGCGGCGAAAGAAATACAAAATGGTATGATTGTAAATTTAGGTATTGGCATACCATCGCTTGTACCAAATCATTTGCCTGACGATATAAATGTTATGTTTCATGCGGAAAATGGAATCGTGGGCATGGGACCAACGCCAAGTAAAGGGAATGAAGACGAAAATTTGTGTAATGCAGCAGGTTTACCAACTTCTCTTATAACAGGAGCGAGTTATTTCGATAGCTGCACAGCGTTTGGGATGATTCGAAAAGGTTTGCTAGACATAACGATTCTTGGTTCATTACAAGTAAGTGAAAATGGCGATTTAGCAAACTGGATTGTACCTGGAAAACGTGTTCCAGGTATTGGTGGAGCAATGGATTTAGCACAAAAAGCGAAGCGGGTCGTTGTTGTGATGAATCATGTTGATAAGTACGGAAATGCAAAAATTGTTTCAGAGTGTACATTGCCATTAACTTCAAAGAAATGTGTAGATTTAATTATTACTGATATGGCAGTCATGGAGGTAACTCCGAGTGGACTTATATTACAAGAATTAATGAGCCCATACACAGTAGAAGATGTAAAACGACATACAGAAGCTGATTTTCAAATTAGTTCTAACTTACTAGTAATTGAATGAAGGGAGATGTAATATATGGAGCAATTAAAAAAGCAAGTTTGTGATTATATTGAGAGCCATGAAGAGGAAAGTGTGAAATTTTTAAAACGATTAATTCAAGAAAAGAGCGTATCTGGTGATGAAAGCGGTGCGCAGGCAATTGTGATTGAAAAATTACGTGAATTAGGTTTAGATCTCGATATATGGGAGCCCTCTTTTTCTAAAATGAAAGATCATTCTTATTTTGTATCACCCCGTACAAGTTTTTCAGATAGCCCAAATATTGTAGCAACTTTAAAAGGAAGTGGCGATGGGAAATCTATGATATTAAATGGGCATATTGATGTAGTTCCAGAAGGGGATGTGAATCAGTGGGAACATCACCCTTATAGCGGTGAGAAAATAGGGAATCGTATATATGGCCGTGGAACGACGGATATGAAGGGCGGAAATGTCGCACTTATGCTTGCGATGGAAGCGATCATTGAATCTAGTATTGAATTAAAAGGAGACATCTATTTTCAAAGTGTAATAGAAGAGGAAAGTGGTGGAGCAGGGACATTAGCAACTATATTACGAGGATATAAAGCAGATGGTGTCATTATTCCAGAGCCTACTAATATGAAGTTTTTCCCGAAACAACAAGGTTCCATGTGGTTTCGTCTACGTGTAAAAGGGAAAGCTGCACACGGTGGAACGCGCTATGAAGGGGTTAGTGCAATTGAAAAAAGCATGTTTGTTATAGAACATGTAAGAAAGCTAGAGGAGAAAAGAAATAGTCGAATTACAGATCCGTTATTTAAAGGAATTCCAATTCCAATTCCAATTAACATTGGCAAAATTGAAGGAGGGAGTTGGCCAAGTTCTGTTCCCGATGAATTAATTTTAGAAGGAAGATGCGGTGTTGCGCCGAATGAGACTATAGAGGCGGCAAAAGAAGAGTTTGAGAATTGGATTGTTGAATTAAATGATGTGGACAATTGGTTTGTTGAAAATCCGGTAGAAGTAGAATGGTTTGGAGCGAGATGGGTTCCTGGTGAATTAGAAGAAAATCATGAACTCATTACAACACTTCATCATAACTTTGTTGAAATCGAAGGGAACGAACCAATTATTGAAGCATCTCCGTGGGGGACTGATGGAGGTTTATTTACACAAATTGCAAACGTACCAACAATAGTATTTGGTCCAGGAGAGACGAAAGTAGCACACTATCCAAACGAATATATAGAAGTTGATAAAATGATAGCTGCCGCAAAAATTATTGCATGTACATTACTAGATTGGTGTGAGGTGAAAAAATGAAATACTATGAATCTTTTAGAGAACAGACGAATTGTTATACAGTAGAAGGCGTTTTAGATTATTTTAATAAACGTATCCGGGTAGATCACTATACAGGAAATGTTGAAAGCATTATACAGACAATTGACGAACTAGCAGAGAAACATTCTTTCACTAAATGTATTATTAAAGGAAAGGGAGAGCATGTTTCAACATGGCTCTCTTTCGGTTTTTTGTTGGAAGCAACGATACCTCATTATTTTCAAGGACACGATGCATACTTTTTTGTGAAATATAATAATGATGAAAGACGAAATAGTATGCATTGGACTGAGGAAGATACTATATTAAGCGGTGTAAAAGGAAAAGAAATAAAAGAAAAAGTAGTTCCAGAGAAATTTTTGCTGAGAAAAGCGACTGAAGAAGATGCAGAAGAATTAGCAATTGTCTTCGGAAAAGTATTTGAAGTGTATCCGACACCTTTAAATGAAGCGAGTTATGTATTACAGACGATGAAAGAAGACGATACAATTTACTACGTGTATGAATTTGAGGGGAAAATTATTAGTACAGCATCTGCAGAAATGAACATAAAGGAAGGGAATGCAGAATTAACGAATTGTGCTACTTTACCTGAATATCGTAAACATGGATTTATGAAAAGTTTACTAATTAAATTAGAGGAAGAGCTTCGAGAAAGATCTATTTTCTGCTCCTATACAATTGCTCGATCGCTTTCTTTCGGAATGAATGCTGCCTTTCATCAATTAGGCTATACGTATACAGGAAGACTGGCGAATAATTGCTACATTTTCGATAAGTTGGAAGATATGAATATATGGGTGAAAGATCTATCTAGTTATTCGAAAGCAGTAAAACTTCCGTCTCAAAATTTGGTTGTAAAGCAAAACAGTTAGGTGGAGCTGGGTGTTCGAAAAGCTGTACTAATTAGAGTTTCGAGTTATCTAATTAAAATATAAAATTGGTCAAAATTATAGAACGGAATCGTCATGCTTACAATCGCACATAGGTGTGCCGAAAATTCGGCATGTAATTGCCGGATTTTCGGCAAGAGGGGGGATGACATTGCTAGCAGTTTCGACACAAGAAGTCATTGAAGCGATTTTGGGCAGTATTGATGAGGCTATACACGCTGTAGATGAAAATGGAATTACAATATTTTATAATTCTGTAGCTGCAAAACACGATGGATCCAAGATTGAAAAAGTGTTAGGGAAACATCTCTTAGAAGCGTTCCCGTCTTTATCAAGGGAAACGAGTACATTGATGAAAGTACTAGATACAAAAAAACCTATCGTACATCAGGTACAACATTATCAAAATTTAAATGGTGAAGATGTTTGTACAGTAAATACGACGTTACCTATTTTTATAGATGGGAATATTGCTGGGGCTGTTGAAATTGCAAAGGATTACTCTACAATTCAAAAACTTACTGACACAATTGTTGACTTACAGTCGAAAATAAAGCGATCATCTAGAAAAAAAGTGATTAAAAAGCACGCTGCATTTGAGACGATAGTGACAAATGATACGCGGTTTAAACAGACGAAAGAGTTAGCACAAAAAGTAGCACCAACAGACGCGAATGTTTTAATATATGGTGAAACAGGAACAGGAAAAGAACTGTTCGTACAAGCAATTCATGAAGCTTCTAAAAGAAAAAACAAGCCATTTATTGCACAAAACTGTGCAGCTTTACCAGAGTCGCTATTAGAAAGTTTATTGTTTGGAACGACAAAAGGAAGCTATACGGGAGCGATTGAAAGAGCTGGGCTATTTGAACTTGTTGATGGTGGTACATTATTTTTAGATGAACTGAATTCAATGCCACTTGATTTGCAGGCAAAAATGTTACGAGTGTTAGAAGATGGAGTCATTAGAAGAATTGGTGATAATAAGACGAGAAAAGTAGATGTTCGTGTTATTACCGCAATGAACCAGCCTCCAGAAATATGTTTACGAGAGAATAAAATTCGCACTGATTTATATTATCGCTTAAACGTATTTTCATTATATATCCCACCGCTTCGTGAAAGAACTGAGGATGTACTATTATTAGCATCTTATTTTTTGAAAGAATATAATAAAAGTTATAAAAAAGGTGTACTTCAAATTGATGAGGAAGCGAAAGATAGACTGCAAGCTTATCAGTGGCCTGGAAATGTCCGGGAGTTAAAACATACGATTGAACATGCTGTTATTATTGCAGAAGGGAATACATTGACAGCCAATTGTTTACCACGTACATTCCGGAAAGAGAAGTTTTCGAAGAAGAAGGGTATAATGCCACTTAGAGAAGCACTTCATCAAACAGAAAAAGAATTAATAGATCAAGCGTTGATTGAAACGGAAGGGAATATATTACAAGCCGCAAAAATGTTGGGTATCCCTCGTCAAACGCTTCAATATAAACTGAGCAAGTACGACAAAACCGCCGAATAATCGGCGGTTTTTGTGTGTTTGCACCAATAAAAGAGCGTTTACATATATAAAAAGTAATGAATATGATGTTAAGTATTGATTTCATACAACGCTTAAAAATATTTTTTCGCTTATGTAATAGGGTTCTCCGCACATTTACTTATCAACAATGTAAAGTTGGCATAACTATTGCTTATATAAAGGATGAGCGTATAAAAAGGGGGAATAGCAATGTTACATGATGTATACAAACCAAATCGTCACTGGAAGGATATCGAATTATGGAAAGATGTTACTGAAGAGCAATGGAATGATTGGGTTTGGCAATTAACGAATACGATCAAAACGTTAGATGACTTAAGAAAAGTGATTAACTTAACACCTGAAGAAGAAGAGGGCGTTAAAATTTCAACGAAAACGATCCCGTTAAACATTACACCGTACTATGCTTGGCTAATGAATCCTGATGATCCACGCTGTCCGATTCGGATGCAATCAGTACCGATTTCGGAAGAGTTATATAAAACAAAATATGATTTAGAAGACCCACTTCACGAAGACGAAGATTCACCAGTTCCAGGGCTAACACATCGTTATCCGGACCGTGTACTATTCTTAGTAACAAATCAATGTTCTATGTATTGTCGTTACTGTACACGTCGTCGTTTTAGTGGACAAATTGGAATGGGTGTACCAAAGAAACAATTAGATGATGCAATTGCTTATATTCGTGAAACGCCACAAGTACGAGATGTATTAATCTCCGGTGGTGACGGACTTCTAATTAACGATAAAATTTTAGAATATGTATTAAAAAATTTACGAGAGATTCCGCATGTTGAGATTATTCGTATCGGAACGAGAGCACCAGTAGTATTCCCACAACGTATTACAGAAAACTTATGTAACATTATTAAAAAATACCATCCAGTATGGTTAAATACACATTTCAATACATCTATTGAAATTACTGAAGAATCGAAAAAGGCATGTGAAATGTTAGCGAATGCTGGTGTTCCAGTCGGAAACCAAGCAGTAATTTTAGCTGGTATTAACGACAGCGTTCCAATTATGAAAAAACTTATGCATGACTTAGTAAAAATCCGTGTACGTCCATACTACATTTATCAATGTGACTTATCTGAAGGTATCGGTCACTTCCGTGCACCAGTATCTAAAGGTCTTGAAATTATTGAAGGTTTACGTGGACACACATCTGGTTATGCTGTTCCGACATTCGTTGTTGATGCGCCAGGCGGAGGCGGTAAAATTGCACTTCAACCAAACTATTTAATCTCACAAAGTGCAGATAAAGTTGTACTTCGTAACTTTGAAGGTGTTATTACGACGTATCCAGAGCCAGAGAGCTATATTCCAGGAAGAGCGGAAGGATACTTTAAAGAGATTTATCCGAACTACGAAGAAAAACGTTCAGATGTTGGTATCGCAGGTCTTATGAGCGATAAGAAATTTAACCTCGTTCCAGACGACTTACAGCGTATGAACCGTCGTAAAGACTACGAAGATAATGATACTCATGCATCTTTAAAAGATAAACGTGATAAGCGCGATCAATTAAAAGATAAAAAATATCAAGCACAAATGGCTAAGTTAGAAGAAAACGACAAAAAAACTGAGGGTGATGCAGTATGAATTGTATGTGGTGTGACAGTACAGAAGCGAAAGAAAGCTTGAATACTGTATATTGGGAATTACCAGATGGTACGAAAGCCATTGAAATCCAAGAGACACCATGTATTTCTTGTTCCTCGTGCGGGATGGACTATCAATCAGACCATACAGTAAAAGAAATTGAAGATCAATTATTCTTAATTTACACGAAAGATTTACCAAAACAACTAACATATGAAGAATTAATGGGAAGACCGCGTCTATTAAAAAGAAATTATTTCGACTTTTAACCAGCTTTTATGCTGGTTTTTTTCTTTTTTGCCTTGTATAATGTACCCAAGTTAGAAAGGTAGGGAATATTTTTGAAAAAGACATTTTACCATTATATGATGAAGCATCGTGCAGCTTTATTTAGAAATGAAATTTCAGATTTAGCAGAGGCGATGTATGATGATTTAAGTTTTCCGAAGCAATCTGAAGACTATGATGAAATTAGTTCATACTTAGAGTTGAGCGGAATGCTAGAAAGTATGTCTATATTTGATGAAGCCTGGGATTTATACATACAAGATAGATAAAAACTATTTGAAAACATACAGAATACATTACTTTATTTAAAGTGAAGTATTCTGTATGTTTTTTTATTATGAAATTTGTTGATTTGAAGCTAGTCTAGTTACTAGCTTTTGTTTGAGTGTAATTTAAATTTTATAAGATTATATTTTTTATTGAAAAAATTTATGAATATAAGCTTCTGTGATAAGCGTTTTTATGTAGGTTGCATATACTGATATCAAAATCACGACGTCAAAAAAAGGAGAGATAGAGATGGCAAGAAAAAAACAACCTAAATACAACGTAGGGGACATAGTCGTGATTACGCTATATGGAACCGTTGGGAAAATCACAAATATGAAGGTTTTAGATGGAGTTTATGTATACGAAGTCAATAATCACGATGGATTTTACGTAGAGCAAACTTTGCAGCACGTTACAGAGCAAGATATGAAAAAGGGCGATACGGAGTGGATTGAATTAAATTATAATTTCACGTTTGGTGATCTTGTGCAAGTAACTGGATATGATAAAGATGTTTTCCGTATTGTTGGTTTTCGTACAGAAGTATGGAGATATAAGAATGACGCATGGGAAGATACAATTTATGAATTGTCACGGATTACGGATGGTGAATGGTTAGAAGCGGATGAATCAGATTTAACGTTACTCGCCAATGCTCAAACGGCAAATGCAATTTTGAAGAAAATGAAACAAGATAAAGCAGGTATGAATAAATTAGATTTAGGAAAGTTAAAGTCAATTAACAACTCGAAAAAAGTGAGTGTTAAGACGAATCGTCAAGAAATCATTGATGGATTACTTGACATTTATAACGATTATCAATTATTGTTCGATACATTTAAAGATGAAGAATATAAAATTGTAATGGATGTTGTTCATAATTATTTAGTTAAATTGACAGAGAAAAAATAGTTAACTAGAAAGAGAGAATAAATTGAACAACAACATATGCAGTATAAGGTATGCCTACAACTATTAAAAAAATAAAAAGCCACTTTATAAGAGAGTCTGCCCATTGATCCTCATGCATGAACTCTTCTTTTGTTTGTCCTACTTCATATTGATTTTCCATTATTATTTCCCCCTTTGAATAGCTTGTACTACAATCGTATGCATCTCGTCCAAAGCTTATGACCTATAAAAAAATAAAATCTATTTTTCTAATCTCATATACATAATTTTGAGATTTTTTCATAAAACAGAAATAAAGGAGTGATGCTCATGAAGGAAATTGAAGTCGTGATTGATACGGAAGAGATTGCGGAGTTTTTTTATGAGCAACTAATTGAAAGAGGGTACGTCCCAAAACGAGAAGAAATTGAAGATCTCGCAGATATTACATTTGAGTATTTATTAGAGAAATGCATGATTGATGAAGTTTTTGATGAAGAGGATGAATGAAAGTAACGACGGGCATAACTCGTCGTTTTTTACTCTTTACAAACCTGTCACAAGTATAGTCAATAATTATTGATATAATGAAAAGGAAATTTTACTCAAGAGGTGAAGGAATGTTCAAAAAAATTATTGATTCTTTATTAGGAAAGAAAAAATATCGTTCGTATTCAAGTAGTGATTATCGTCGTAGAGGGCGCTCGTATTCAAGTAGCGATTATAAACGACGTTCATCTGGTTATGGACATCAACATTATAAAAGAAAACGTAAAAGCCGTAGCTTCTTTTCAAGTAGCTGATGAAATGGCGTCGTGTACTAGCATTATTTGATAGACCACTGCGAAAAAATACAATTGTTGCAGAGCATTATAAAATTGAATCAGTAATTGGAATGGGCAGTTATGGGGTTACATATGTCGTTAATGATTTGCAAATAAATAGATATAAAGTCTTAAAACAATTAAGACAAAGTAAACAAAGATATGAGTCTGGTAGAAAATCATTTGAACAAGAGAAAATGATTTTACAAACATTAAATCATCATGCAATTCCTAGTCTATATGATCATTTCATATGGGAGAAAAAGAGCTTCTTTGTGATGGAGTACATGTCTGGTAAAAATTTTGAAGATTATATTTTCATAGATGGGTATGTATATACAGAACGTGAAGTTTTTGAGATTTTATATGAAATATTAGAAATTGTATCGGTGTTTCATAGTGAAGGCATTATTCACCGAGATTTACGCATTCCAAACATATTAATGAAAGAAAATCAAATTAGTATTATTGATTTTGGATTAGCTAAATGGAAAGGTGAGGATGATGAGCGAGCTACAACTTACGAAGGTGAACAAGCTTTGATGCGAGAAGTTCAATTTCGTAGCGACTTTTATGCGCTCGGTCATTTCTCATTATTTTTATTATATGCAGGATATGAATCTAATGAAAAACAGGAAAAACCATGGTACGAAGAATTAACTTTGGAAAATTATAATCGCGAAATGCTTATGCGAATGTTACAAATAAAAACGCCGTACTATGAGAATGTACAAGATTTAAAACAAGATGTAGCTTCTGCTTTAGAAAGGATGGAGACTCCATGTTTCAAAAGTTTTTAGCAAGCGTTGGTATTGGAAGTGCAAAGGTAGATACTGTTCTTGAAAAAGATGAGTATATTGTTGGGGAAGAAATAGTTGGAAAGGTTCATATAACTGGAGGTTCAGTTAGCCAACAAATTGAAAGCATTTACTTAACATTATCGACGTCGTATGTACGAGAAGTGGATGATAAAAAAGTAACAGCAACATATGATTTAGAGCGAGTACGCTTAACCGAACCTTTTTCTGTAGAACCAAATGAAACAGTTGACATTCCATTTTCTTTTCCAATGCCAATTGAAGCACCACTTACACTTGGTATGAAAACGGTATGGATTCATACAGGTCTTGATATTAAACGTAGTATAGACCCAAGTGACCGCGACTACGTTCAAGTGTTACCTAATGCATTATTAAGTAGTGTTTTAGATAGTGTAAATGAATTAGGGTTTAAAGCACGTCATATAGAATGTGAAGAATTACCGCACCGATTACGTAAACAAGTTCCATTCGCACAAGAATTTGAGTTTATTCCGGTTTCTGGAGAGTACTACGGCAGATTAGATGAATTAGAATTATTAATTTTGCCACGTGCATACGACCGATTAGAAATAATTATGGAAGTAGATAGAAAATCACGTGGATTAGCTGGTTTATTCGCTGAGGCACTTGATCTTGATGAGAAGGTTATTCGCTTCACTGTAACAAGAGAAGATATCCCTGAGATGAAGCAAAAAATTAATAATTATATTTTTTAATAAACTATGCATAAAAAAGAAATGGAGAGGAAAACTAAAACAACCGCTCCATTTTTTTGCATAGTGAGGTTATGTATGTGAAACGATATCGACATTTATACTTGCTAAGTTTTACGTTACTCATTTGTTTTGTCGTATTATCACTTTCGTATCATACCGCTTGTATTGAGAACTTTGACAATATAGTCGCACATTTTATTCAAAGCTTTCGAAACGATTATTTGACGACCTATTTTACTTGGGTGTCTTTTATCGGTTCCAAAAGAATATATTTTCCATTACTCATTATTCTTGTAATGTATTTTCTCGTTAGAAAAAAGTTGCTTAGTGCGTTACTTCTAACAATTAATTACTACGGATCTCGTTATTTAAACAGTATGCTTAAACTATGGTACGAACGAGCAAGACCTGATGTCACGCAGCTTGTTACTGCAACTGGATATAGTTTTCCGAGCGGTCATACGATGAATGCTACTGCTTTTTTAGGATTTATTGCATACGTCACAATTACTGAAGAGCGTATTTCGTTGCATAAAAAATTGTTAATTATTCTTATAGCAAGCTTTGTTGTATTATCTATTTCAGTTAGCCGAATATATCTTGGCGTGCACTATCCATCTGACATATTAGCAGGATGGGCAGCTGGTGGTAGCTGGCTCGTTTTATGTGTTATATTCCATAAAACGTTCATAAAAAAAGAACCTATGTCATAATAGGTTCTTTTTTCATTGGCTCAACATGAATGTGTGCATGGTAAATTCCAAACTTTTTGCGAAGCATAGCTTCGATGTTGTCGGTAATACAGTGACTTTCTCCAACATCCATGCGAGCATCTACTTCAATTGTAATATCAACGTACGTTTGATTCCCATACATACGTGCTCTAATATCTACAATGTTTTCCACACCGCCAATATGCTCAATAGCATCAGCGTATTCTTCCATTTTATCAGGATCAATTCCATCTGTAAGCATATGAGAAGATTCTACGAAAATCTCCCATGCAGTTTTACAAATAATAAGACCGACAATTAAAGCGGCAATAGGGTCTAAAATAGGCATTTGGAACTGAGAACCGACAATACCTACTACGGTACCAATACTTACGAGTGCATCTGATAAATTATCCTTTGCAGCGGCTTCTAATGATTTACTTTTTGTTCGTGCTGCAATTTTTTTCGTATACAAATACACGCAGTACATAACGACAGCAGAAAATAAAGCAACCCATGCAGCGAGTATATTAGGCGCTGCTTGTTTCGGATTTAAGAAAGATTGAATGGCACTAATAACAACTTCTAATCCGACTGTTGCCATAATGAAGGACGCAACAAGTGATGCGATTTGTTCGGCCCGCGAATGCCCATACGGATGATCTGGGTCACGAGGTTTACGAGATATTTTTAGACCAATTAATATCGCTAAAGAAGCACCGATATCCGTTAAGTTATTTAAACCGTCAGCACGTAATGCGCTAGAGAGGGTAATATAACTGATGATGATTTTCATAGAGGATAAAAATATGTAGGCCATAATGCTGACAATAGCACCTTTATCAGCTTCTTTATGAGAAAGAGTATCCATTTTAATCACTCACCTTTCTTTAAAGGAATTTCTTTCTATAAATAGAGTATCAAACGAAAGTCGTGTGGGTCTATACAAACATTGTTGACGTTTTATAGCTTTTTAAGAAGGGGATAACAAAGTTTCGTGAAGGAAAAATATGTTGAAAAGTACAAAGTTAGGGTGTGAACCTAATTAGAGTTTATTTACTAAAGAGATAGGAGGGTAGATGGATGAGGAAACGAGTACTTTTCTTACTACGTATTATTCTTATCATGACAAGGTGTAATTCATTAAACGATGAAAAACGTCAAAAGATAATTATGAAAACAGATGAAAGCCCTCTGAAAAATATTTTCCAGAGGGCTTTCAACTTAGTATGCTTCTAAAAACTCAGTAACTTGCTCTTCAGTTTTTGCATTAGCACTATGTAAGTGGCCTAGCTTCTCACCGTTTTGGTATACAAGTAAACTTGGAATACCCATTACTTGATACTCTTCAGCGATACTTGGAAACTCATCTTTATTAATAGAATACCATTCAAATTTATTGAACTCTTCCATTACATCTCCGATAAAGTTGTCCATACGTACGCAATCTGGGCACCATGTAGTAAAGAACTTAACAACTACTGGCTCCTCGCTTGCGATGATGTCTTTGAATTCTTGTTCTGTTTTAATTTCTTTCATAAGTAAAACTCCTTTCAATATCACACGAATTTATATGCAAAATTCGTATTTGCAAACATGTTGCAAACTTATTATTTGTTTTTTAGTTTTGTAGTTCGTTCACACTTATAAAATTGTATGTAACATGACTGCGCTACTAAGTGTGAAAATAACGGAACCTCACTTTTCTTTATAAGCTTTTTCCAGGATTGTGTCAAACTTTTGAATTTTATACAGAAATTAAAGAAGCCCAAACTTTGATTGAGTATGGGCAGAGTGACTAAAATTAATTGCTTATTAATTTCGAATAAATATTTAAATCGATAAGCTTTCCAGCTGATTTTTCGCTTTTTCTCAGAGTACCTTCAAAAGTAAAGTTTAATTTTTCTAATACTTTTATGGAATTTACATTTGCTGGTTTAACTTTTACAAAAATTGAATTAGGTTAGAAATTATATGGTTGTAATGGGAATTGAGGGATATGAATAAAAAAATTGTATCCCGCATTAACGGGCAGTAAGACCCCCACTGATTAAAGTTTCACTTTATTAGGGATTTGCCTTAAACATTTATTACAGTCAAGAATATTTATAATAATATGAACTAAAAAAGGTCCAATTTTTGTAATGTTGGAGGGGAGTATTGTGGACATAACTCAAAGCGTGGCAAGAATAGTGGTTAATGGGAAAGACCTTTCTTTCACTTCAGTTCAAACCTCTGCATGGAATCATGGACCTGTAAATGATCTAATCATTACGACGAATCAGAGGGTGAATGAGCTTTTTCAATTCATGTGGTCACAAGTACCGGTTACGATGTCGATATATTTTCTTCAAGGGGCGGATTTACTTAGGTTCGTTAGGGTTGCTGGAATCGATGAGCGTGTAACCGGAGAATATGTATATCATTTCATTTGGTAATAAGAAGAATTCAAAGTAGTCTAGCAGCTACTGTTTTATTTTGTCATTTGAATATAAGCGAGCGGACTAGCTTATAGTACCTACTGAAATAAAGAATCATAATATAATTTGTAATAAATTATACGGAAGTGAGTTGAAGATCATGTTTTATTCATATTTTAATTCTGAAGCTGGCATACGACCAGCGTATGGTACGTCTATAACGTATAGTGGAGCACAAAGTACAGTCCAAGCTATTCAACAAGCATTGCAAATGCAACAACAAATGCAAATGCAGCAGCAAGGAGTACAACCATATTACTCATCCGTAGAGTATTTTTATCCAGTACATCATGTTACACCGTACGGAAGTTCTTTTCTTACTATTCCATATGGAACTATATACAACTTATAACTAGTAAGGAATGAAGTGGTTTATATAAATAAGGGTGTAGATTAATAGCGCCCTTATGAATAAGAAAAATAGCTAGTCCAAACCTTATAAATCAATCTTACATAATATGTAGTAATAAGTTTGAAAGGGGAATTAGTATGTCTTGTTATTACTACTGTAAGTATTGTAAGGAGTATAAAAAGAAGCATCATGATTGTTGTAAGAACACTAGTAAGTGTCATGATAATAAGGACAATCTTGTTAGAGCATCGGCATTTAGAGCTAGAAATACTGTGAATCAAAATGTTCCTGCTAATACTTTTGTGAAAGTGTTATTTCAAAATGAACAATTTGATTTAGCGAATGAGTATAATCCAGCAACATCTATTTTTACGCCGAAGACTAAAGGTGTATATTCTATTATTGGAACGATTGGTTTCTTTCCAAACGATCCAACTTTAAATTATAGAGCGCGTGTAGAAATTCGTGTGAATGGAAACGCAGCGATAGCTATAGATAATGACTTTTTTGGTCCAATAAGTTTTGGAAATGTCGTAAGTGTTTCGACGATTGTTCAATTGAATGCAGGGGATGAAGTTGAGATTTATGCACAAAGTAGTATAGATGGGGTTTTAAGTCCTTTAGAAGATGGGGCACATTTTGAAGCAGCAAGATTTCCTTCTCCAATTAAATAAAACAGACTATTAAATGCTTTTTAGTAGGTTTAGTTAATCCCCTTACCAAATGGTGGGGGATTATTATTGTTTTTCTAAAATATATAAGTAAATAGGTAAAGCGTAGTTTAATTTGTAGGGGCTTCAACCTTCTTCAGATAATAAACAGAATAATAAGTAACATGCTTGTGAAAACTCATTGTTAGTAAGTTTACTAGTTTTCTTATAGAACAAGAAAGACGGAATACATAAAAGATCGTATCATTACGTTTTTTCTTTACTATATAGAAATTATATATTGAACATAGATTTGTGTAGGGAATGCTAATACACTGAAAAGAATAGCGTAAAGGCGATTACACTATATAAAAACAAAATCAATCCTAAGATGAGTAGTATCGGATGCAGCTTGAACATATTTGACCTCCTTGAGTATATAAAGAATTTTAATATATTGTTGGCCAATTTAGAAGGGGGACGGTTACATAAAAAAAGAGCATACATAATAAGTACGCTCCAAAGAAAGATAGGTTTTATGAGTGGATAATCTCCATACGATAATATATGTTCTTTTAATAAAAACGTGTAAAAAATCAATGAATTATCAATGGAATATCATAAAATGAGTAATTTTAGTCTAGGAATGCAGTTATTTTCTTTCTCAGTTATTTTTAGGTAACAAAGTTGTGAAAATCGTGCATTATGCGGACTAACAACGGGATAACGATCGTACTTCAGTTACATATTTCTTAAAGTCTGGATATTGCGTGATAGTTTGACATTTAGGGGTGCATAGTTGATTAATTATAGACACATTTGTAATTACTTCGTTACAAGGACCGAAAAATGTAACTTTTAGTTTTGAATTTGGTGGAATTTTAAACACGATAGGTTTTTTTTCCATGAAATCAGCTCCTAATATTGAGTATTATAATTTAAAGGATATAGAGTCGTATTAGTATAATATGAAATTTCAGTGGATTTGCTTATAATAAAGAATTTCATAGTAGTAAAAGTGCTTAAAGATGTAAAGGGGAAATTGAGAATGTGAAATAAAATGTTTAATTAATATAACTAATGCATTTTTTAGTTTGTTACATATTATGTTAGTAAGAATGGTATAAGGAGGTAGTATAAAATATTGGAAGAAAATGTACAAGTTCAGCTTTCACCACCTTGGATCACAAATTTTAATGAATTAAAAAATTCAACATTTGACTTAATAATATATAGAAAATGAGTAGTGATTTTTATTAACTGAAAGGGAATTGATACTGGAAGTTTTAAGTTAATAATATAAGAGGATTTTTTCTAATATCTATAAAAATGTTCAATACCTAAATTGATAGGATGAGACTACATAACAAATAGTAAGGTATATTTCGAATATGAGAATATTTTTTGTGACATACATGTTAAAGCTAATAGAAATATTTCTGAAAGAGAATATATTTTGAAAAACAGTAAAGATTCTTTTTACTTATATTATAGATAGCTAGTTTTAGAGAGAGGAGGCTTACAATAAAACTAGCTATGAATAGGACATTCAAAAGGAGCTGGAATGTATGGGGTATATTGTAGATATTTCAAAATGGAATGGAACTATCAATTGGGATATTGCAGCATCTCAGCTAGATTTAGTGATTGCTAGAGTTCAAGATGGCTCTAATACGGTGGATTTTATGTATCAAAATTATGTTAGTGAAATGAAAAAGCATAGTATCCCATTCGGTAATTATGCTTTTTGTCGTTTTATATCTATTGCTGATGCAAAGAAAGAGGCACAAGATTTTTGGAATCGTGGTGATCAATCTGCTAAGTTTTGGGTAGCGGACGTAGAAGTTCAAACGATGGTAGATATGCAAGGCGGGACACAGGCGTTTATTGATGAATTACGCCGTTTAGGTGCGGAAAAAGTAGGATTATATGTAGGGCATCACACGTATCTATCATTTGGAGCACGTAATATTGAAGCTGATTTCGTATGGATCCCTCGTTATGGAGGGAATAAGCCAGCATATCCATGCGATATGTGGCAATATACGGATTCAGGGAATGTTCCTGGGATTGGGAAATGTGATCTGAATCGATTAGTAGGAAATAAGTCACTTTCTTGGTTTATAAATTCGAACAAAGCAAATCAATCTAACATAGTGTATACACAGCAACCGAATGGCATTGGTATTGCAGTTTCGAAATATCCTGATGGATATGGAATAAATTTATATGAAAACCCCATGAATCCTCAATTTACAGGTACACTCACTCAAAAAATTCCATATTTAATCTTAGCAGGTTATTGGGGAGGCGGTGAGCAAGATATGATTTGTTTAGGGAACGATAAGCAGTGGGTATATTTAAAACATTTTAATGTGAAATGGTTTTATGCAACTTCAAAATATCCTGTCGGTTACGGAGTAAATTATTATGAAGAGCCTGAATGTATGAATTATAAAGGAAACATAGATGGATCGACATCTTTTCGAGTGTGGGGTAGAGTGGGAAATGCGGTAGATATCGGACAGAATAGTTGGATACCTGAAAAACATGTAATTATTAAGCAACTATAGAAGCTATATTTTTTTGAGAATTATATAAAGAGCCTTCTTACTATGCATAGTAAGAAGGCTCTTTATATTTAAAAATGAAAATACATGATACATAGTCAACTCATATGAAATGAATTACATGTAGAAAACACACTGTTTTCACAATGACTGTGTATAGTTAATTTGCATAATGATAAAAGTGAGGTATTTGAATTGAAAAAGAAGAAAATATTTATTGGAACAATTATTTCATGCATGATGCTAGCATTATCTGCATGTGGTTCCTCAGACAACGTAGTAACATCAAAAGTAGGAAATGTTACAGAGAAAGAATTAAGTAAAGAATTACGACAACAATATGGAGAAAGTACTTTATATCAAATGATGTTAAGTAAGGCATTGCTAGATAAATATAAAGTTTCAGATGAGGAAGCAAAAAAGAAAGTAGAAGAAGCAAAAGATAAAATGGGTGAAAACTTTAAATCGACTTTAGAACAACTTGGGTTGAAAAATGAAGATGAATTAAAAGAAAAAATGAAGCCAGAAATTGCATTTGAGAAAGCAATTAAAGCAACAGTTACAGATAAAGATGTGAAAGATAACTATAAACCAGAAATGAAAGTAAGTCACATTTTAGTGAAAGATGAAAAAACGGCTAAAGAAATAAAGGAGAAAGTAAATAATGGTGAAGATTTTGCTGCCTTAGCAAAACAGTATTCAGAAGATACTGGTTCAAAGGAACAGGGCGGGGAAATATCTGGTTTTGCCCCTGGACAAACAGTGAAAGAATTTGAGGAAGCTGCGTATAAATTAGATGCAGGCCAAGTAAGTGAGCCGGTTAAAACAACTTACGGTTACCATATTATTAAAGTGACGGATAAAAAAGAATTGAAGCCATTTGATGAAGTAAAGGATAAAATTCGTAAAGATATAGAACAACAAAGACTACAAGATACGACAGGTAAATGGAAACAACAAGTAGTCAATGATTTATTGAAAGATGCTGATATTAAAGTGAATAATAAAGAATTTAAAGATACATTTAAATTTCTAGAAAAGAAATAATGACTGTAATCATAATTAGAAAAGGGAACTCATATAGAGTTCCCTTTTCTAATTAGTGTGTGAGTTATAAATAGATAGTAAGACAATACAATATTACATTTAAATATTAAGAATTACAATGGAAAATTATGGATTATAATTTTTTCAACGAAAGTGGATATTCTACGGTTTTCATTATGCAAGTTTATTACATATATTTACTCTTTAATAATGGATATCGAACATAATTTAAAAAATAATACATATAATGTCTTTGAATAAATATTTAACATGGATAATTAGTAAAAAGCTGAGCATTCGATTGGAAAGGATGTTCTTTTTCATATGAAAATTTTAGGATAAAGAATGAATCGTTTTAAACGCGTCATTTACCACATCAATAAATTAAGGTGGTGGAGAATATATGAAAGTAATCTTTCAAGGAGAGGGCGGCGCGAAAATTTTTGAGTCATATGATGAAAATGTAAGTGATTTATTAGCTATATTAAAAGAAACGAAAGGGATTAAAATCGGGATGGTTGAGTATAAAGTGTTAAAGTACGAACTTAATTATTTTCGTCATCCGAAAAAAGCGGATACAGAGAGAGAGTTACATATAATAGTACAACCTAAGTATATGTAATAAAATATAATAATAAAAATCATTGATTCAGTTTTGTAAAGTTCCATAGAGTATGTAAGAAAAGAGAGTGTTGTAAATGCTCTCTTTTCTTATGCTTTGTGAGTTCGTTCATCATAGTATATGTTTTCAGTTATAGATGGTTAATAAACGATAAAAATTTAAAACTTTTTCGTTTAGGCAGGGATTTTATATTTAAATAAATAAATATACTATGAAGTATTTTTTATACGAATACTGGAGGAGTATAAAATGAGTTTAGCAAGTTACACAGGCTGTAATGTAGAAATTCCGTTAACGGATCCGGATTCTAATAATCTAATTGTTTTTGGACCGTGTTTTTCAGATGAAAGTATGCTTGAAATTGTACAAGATTATCAATTCCAAACAAATTACACATATGAGGTTTCAACTAGTTGGGGAATTGAACTTGTCGAGTGGCAAAATGTAAAGGAAAAAAAGAAGCGAAAGAAAAACTTTTAACTTTATGGAAGGTTATTTGGAAGATAGAGACTATTTCGAATTATTTAGTTGTTGGGTTGGTGATGAAGATAAGGAACGAGTAGGGGAATTGAACTTAAAAATAAATCATTTTAATATAGATGAATTATGTATTCCAGAAAGAACATTAGTTAGGATAGAAAAATAAGCTTTGAAATATTTTTTAGAAAAAGGCGATTTCACTTTGGGTGAAGTCGCCTTTTAGTTGTTATATGCATGTTATATAAGAAATGAGAAATTTATTTGATAAAGGAAAAAAGTATGGAGATAAATAAAATTATGTTTTTTGTTAAGAAATAATAAGTATGGCTCTTCTCAAAAGAACGTAAGTTCGTGTATAATAGGAACGAATGTTCTTTTAAGAAGTAACCTAATTATAGTTTAGAAGTAAATCCGAGTTTAGTGAGTATTAAAAATAACTAAGGGATAGTATGGCTAAATAAATGTATAAATGATCAAGGAGATAAAAAATGAACGATGTAAAGATACAAAAAGAAGAAAGAGAGTGGGTTCCGTTTACAGTAATGTCCGAACAACTTTTAAATATGAGAAAGATTATTGGAGAGAAATTAAAAGTACAAAAACCGCTTTTAACAAATGAAGCAAAAGAGAGAATTTCTGATAAATTATTAACGTCATTACTGTCTGAGAAAGAAATATTGGTAACATATTTTGAAGATGGTTACATACTAACAAGCTACATGACTGTTGTACATATCAATCCGGTAAAACAAATTGTAATTTGTACAGACGCCTTTTATAAAACTTACGTATTTAACGCTATGGATATTATTGAAATAACGTAAAAGAAGCTGAATATTAAATGGCAGCTTCTTTTATTTCTGATTTATGAGACAAATAATACAAGAAAAAGCAGCTAGCTTCGTGCTAGCTGCTGAGCCCCAGGGAAAGGGAGAAAAAGATAGGGTACTCCAAAATCAACAAGAGCTGTCAAACAGCCTGATTATAGTATAGACAAATTAAAATTTTCTATACAGAAAGTTGAACATAAGATTAGGCTGTACCCACTTGGTTTTGATCTGCAAGGTCAGAATCAAATGTATTGGTCGCGCTAACACCGTTAAAAGTATTAACAACAAAACCAACGTTTGATGCGCCGGAACCATTATAAGCTTTCGTATTTTCTTTCGGAGATACGTTGTAGAAATCACCTAAGTTAAATGATCCATTGCTATTTTGTACAACTAAATTTCCTACAACTGATGGCATAATTTTCACCTGCTTTATAATAAGTTGTTAACATTACTATATGGAGTTATAGTCCAGATGGTTCATACAATAAAAATTGTGGAATAGTAAAACGTTTGGAGCGTGGATTTCAATAAAAGTGTGTTAAAATTAATATAATAAAGTTGAGTAATTTTTTTAAAAAATTTGTATAATTGATATATATGAAAATAAAGGAGGCAAAATGTAATGAAAGATATTATGAAAAAAGTTGATTTAACAGATGCCAAATCAAGTAATCTTGTTGCATTAATTTATAGTAATGAAGTTATATTAGTTGAAGACGCATTTTGTCCAAATGAAATAAAATTAAAGTTTAATGAAATTGCAATTTTATCTGCAATTAAAACAGCTCATATTGCGAAAGTGTCTATTAGGAAAGAACTTGAAGCGCTTTTTCATGACACGGGTGTTATATTAGTGAAACAAAATGTTGATTATGGCAGTAGCCAATCTATTACCATGCATTTTGAGCAATTTAAAAAATTGCAAGATGAGATTGAACATTTAAATAAAAGTATGTAATAAAGCAGCTAAATAAAGGTTCTATCATAAAGGTGGAATGTGTTGTGTTGAAAAAGTGGTTTAAAAATTATTTGGGTGAATCGCATTGTAAACATAAATATATTTTTATTAAGATGCAGGATAATGAGGATTTTAAAAAAGGTATATTAGGTGTAGTTTATATTTACCAGTGTGAGAAATGTGGAAAAGAGAAGTTGAAATGTAAAAACAATAATGAAATAAACAATGAATTTTTAGATATATAGCAAAAAGTAACCATGATGGTTACTTTTTTTGCTTATGTATGCAATATCAAAACCATTACTAAAGTATGAGTTGAGTTGATACTATAGTAAATCGCTGAATAAAAATGAAGAGAGTAAGATATAGGGAAGGAGGATGAGAGAAATGAAGCGAAAAGAAATTAGTAAATCTGTAATTATTACAGGTGTGACACAAGGGTTAGGACGTGCGATGGTTGATCGATTTCATGAATTAGGGTGGAACATATATGGTTGTGGACGTTCAAAAGATAAAATTGAAGAACTAAAAAAACAGTACAGTAAAATACATGATTTCCAAGTAATTGATGTTTCAGATTCTCAGCAAGTTAATAACTGGGCAAATTATATATTTAATAGACATACGGCTCCCGATCTGATAATAAATAATGCATCGATTGTAAATCAAAATGCACAACTTTGGAAAATTACGGCTCAAGAATTCGAAAATGTAATGAATGTAAACGTGAATGGTGTAGTAAATGTAATAAGAGCGTTTGTTCCCGCAATGGTAGCTAGGAAAGAAGGAATTATCATTAATATGAGTTCTAGTTGGGGGAGAGAAGGTGAAGCTGAGCTTGCGCCATATTGTGCCTCGAAATTTGCAATTGAAGGTATCACTAAATCTATGGCCCTGGAATTACCCCATGGCATGGCTGTAGTTGCTTTAGATCCTGGGGGGAGTATTAGTACTCCAATGCTGAAGTCATGTGCGCCACAATATATAAATGAATCGCCTACACCTGAAACTTGGTCACATAACGCAATTGAATATATATTGAATATAACAATAGATAAAAATGGAGATTCATTGACATGCCCAGCATGCGTATAAAAAGCACCTTTAAGGTGCTTTTTATATTAGTAGCACATTAGATCATTCACAAAATTACATCTGAAAAATAAAATAAAAGATTAAGGGTGAGATTTGTTTGTTTTGAAAGCTTTAGAAAATATTTGAATAGGTGATAAAAATGAATCCAAGCAGTTTAAAAGTGACAGGGGCATGGTTTCAAGTAGGGGGGAATCTTACAGCTGCTATTGGAACGACAAGAGGATTTATTGGAGAAGAGAAAGTTGAATCGGAACTTGTTATTGTAGGAAGCTCATTACAAGCCCTCGGGTATATATTACAAATCATTGCGAGCAATTATGATGATGGGGAAGAAAAAAGAGAGAATCAAAGTAAATTACTTGATCAAATAGGAATTGAGTTATTAGCATTAGGAAATATATCAAATGTAATAGGAATATATTTTAATATAAATGAACAATTGAAAGAAAATGATTATCTTATCATTACAGGGAACAGTTTACAATCGATTGGTGCTTTTTTAGGAGTAGAAGCAGCTTTGGTGGATATAAATGTATTACAGAAAATTATTATACTGGGTAACTCCATGCAAAGTTTAGGAGCTGGATTACAAGCGTATCAAGGTGTTTTAAATGTATTGAAAGATGAGAAAGAAAATAAAGATAGTATTTTTGATAAGAAGGATGAGAGAATCATTGCACTCATTGGTATTTGGATACAAGCGATAGGAACGTTAATTTCCGCAATTGGAATAACTGCAATAGAGGAAGAAAATAGGCTAGAAAACAATGAAAAGTCTGAAATACTTATATAAATAGAAGGAGATACATTGATTTTAGAGGCAGGTTAAGATTAAAATGGTAGTAGGTTTTTTTGCGTATATTTTGAAAAGTGATATATAAAATACAAAATAAGGAGTTTTCAAGGGATGATGTATTTATTAGCAATTTTTCTTCCACCTGTTGCTGTATTATTTTGTGGAAAACCAATTCAGGCAATCATAAATTTCATATTAACATTAATATTTTGGGTTCCAGGAGTTATACACGCAATTCTTGTAGTGCATGATAAAAAAGCTGATCAGCGTTTGAAAAAACAAATTCAAGCATATGATGAAATTAATAAGAGAAATCGAAGATAATTCATCTGCCAAATGTTTTTAAAAGAAAGGAGGATTAACCTCCTTTCTTTTTTTAGTGGGTGTTAAGTTTAAATTTTTGTGTGGCGGAAAGAATTTTTAATGTAAGTATTATGATAATAACTTTTAGATTGTGCATGTAATAGGCCAGTATAAATGCTTTCTGGTACATTAAAGAAATCATACATACCATGCTTTAATTGGATTCGCAAAATCATAGAAAAAGGATTATAACCAACAGCAACTATATTTTTTGAGGTAACCGGAGATAGCTTCATTATTATGCAACTCCTTATTTTTCATTTTTAATAATTCTTTGTAGGTAACGGTATTGTGGTGTTGAAATCTTTATAATTAAAGAGGTATTATACCTATATTCAATATATTTAATATTGGTTATACGTAATTATAAGTAAGTTCACACGAAGTTCATATCGATATGCTATTTTTATTTCACCTTTGATTTATTAATAAGAAAATATTGACCATTTGAAAAAAAGGTATATTATTTATACGAGGTAATAAAAATTCACTTCTTTCATTATTATGCTAAAAGGGGCAGCATTATTAGAAAATTAGAAGTGAAAATAGTATGTATAAGAGCCATTCTAAAATTTGTAATCTGTGAATTAGGAAAATATTGAATGCTCCAGGTCAGTACACTTTCTTGCCTAAACGTATTTACGAAAGTGACCTCAATATTTTTAATTAAATCAACGGGAGAATTGAAAGGCAGGAGAAAGTAACATGTCAGAAAATTATCGTTCTCGCGAGGAGCGACGACAAGTTAAAAAGAAAAAACAACCAGCTTCTAAAACACAAAAACCAAAAGGTAAAACATCATTTTTCCGCAAGTTTTTAATTACTTGTTTATTACTTGGTATTGTAGGTTTAGTGGCGGGGGTTGCTACCTTTTTCGTAATGATTAAGGACGCACCAAAACTGGAAAAAGCAAAACTTGTTAATCCGTTATCCTCAAAAATTTATGATAAAAACGGGGATTTGGTATATGAATATGGAAAAGAAAAAAGGACGAATGTTACGTATGATCAAATACCTAAATTAGTAGAAAATGCATTTTTAGCGACAGAAGATTCACGTTTTTATGAGCATAGCGGAGTAGACTTTAAAGGTACTGCCCGTGCTGTTTTAGTGAGTCTTAAAGGAGATTATGGCTCTCAAGGTGGAAGTACGATAACGCAGCAAGTTATTAAAAACTACTTCTTATCTATGGATAAAACACCAAAGCGTAAGGCGCAAGAAATATATTTAGCTTATAAGCTAGAACAACAGTATTCAAAACATGAAATATTAGAGATGTACTTAAATAAAATTAACTTAGGTAATCGTTCATATGGTATCGCAACAGCAGCACAAAACTACTATGGTAAAGAATTGAAGGACTTAACATTACCAGAAGTTGCGATGCTTGCAGGTTTACCGAAAGCACCGAATAACTATGATCCAACGAAAAAAGAAAATGTTCAAAAAGCAACAGAAAGAAGAAATGTTGTTCTAAACTTAATGAATCGACATGGATATATAACAAAACAGGAAATGGAAGAAGCAATAAAAGTTGACGTAGAAAAGGGACTCAAGCCTGCAGCTCAACTACAAACAATGCCATACCCTGCATTTATGGATGCAGTTGTGAAAGAAGTAGAAAAAGAATTGCCAGATGCTAATATTGGTTCTGACGGTTTAGAAATTTATACAACGTTAGATCCGAAAGCACAGAAACTTGCTGATAATATTTTAAATAATAATATCATTGATTATCCAAACGATAAATTCCAAGGTGCATTCACATTTATGGATACGAAAACAGGAGAAGTTCGTGCTATAGGTAGTGGCCGTGGAGAAAATAAAGCTGTATTTAAAGGGCATAATATGGCAATTGAATTAGATCGTGCAGCTGGTTCAACGATGAAGCCAATTTTCGACTATGCTCCTGCAATTGAATATTTAAAATGGGCTACGTATCATCAAATCGATGACTCTCCATTTAAGTATTCAACGGGTCAAGAAGTTCGAAATGCAGATAGAAGTCATATGGGTCCAATTACGATGCGTGAAGCATTAAAAATGTCGCGTAATATTCCTGCAATTAAAACTGCAAAAGAAGTAGGGATTAGTAAATCAAAAGAATTCTCTGAGAAACTAGGTATTACATTTAATACAGCACCGACGGAATCGACAGCGATTGGTACAAATGAAGTATCGCCAACTGAAATAGCGGGTGCTTATGCAGCATTTGGTAATGAAGGTAAATATACGAAACCGCATTTTGTTAAGAAAGTCGTTTATCCAGACGGTAAGTCACAAAGTTTTGGACAAAAACCAAAACAAGTTATGACAGATTCTACCGCATACATGATTACTGATATGCTTCGTTCTGTAGTTACATCGGGTACTGGTACATCGGCAAATGTAGGCTCTTTAGATGTAGCTGGTAAAACGGGTACGACAAACTATTCATCAAAGCAATTAGCTCAATATAAAATTCCAGAAAGTGCAACTCGTGATAGTTGGTTTGCTGGATATACACCGCAATATACGATGGCAGTATGGACTGGGTATATGAAAGATGGTAAAGACGAGTATATTAGTAGTAAAAATACGAAAATTGCACAGTTGATCTTTAAAGAAATGATGAGCGAAATGGCTACAGATAAATCACGCTTTAAAATGCCAAGTAGTGTTATTCAAGAAGGTAGTGAGCTACGTATAAAAGGTGAAAAACGTGATTCATCGCCAAATACTAGCGTACCGGATACAACGGAGCAACCAAAACAAGATCAACAGCAAAAAACTGAAGAAGAGAAAAAGCAAGAAGAATTAAAGAAACAAGAAGAACTGAAAAAACAAGAAGAACAAAAGAAACAAGAGGAACTTAAGAAGCAAGAAGAACAAAAGAAACTAGAAGAGCAAAAGAAACAAGAAGAAGAAAAGAAACAAAATGAACAAAATAACGGAAATGGTCAAGGAACGACACCTCCAGCAAATAACGGAGGAGGCCAAGGAACGACACCTCCAGCGAATAACGGAGGAGGCCAAGGAACGACACCTCCAGCGAATAACGGAGGAGGCCAAGGAACGACACCTCCAGCAAATAACGGAGGAGGTCAAGGAACGACACCTCCAGCGAATAATAATGGAGGTCAAGGAACTCCAACCCCACCTGCAACAGTACAACCAAATAATGGTGGAAATGCAGGAGAGGTTCCTGCCAATAATGGACAATAAGAAAAATTTATAAAAAATATTAAAAAGCACTTAAGATTTGTGAAAATTACAATCTTAAGTGCTTTTTTCATTTTGCTACAGAAAATGTAATGTTAAGGGCTAGATAGAAGAAAAAGAGTGAATTAACGTAAAGAGAGAAAAGTCTACTTGCAAATGATGGTATGTGTTGGTTATCCCGCAAAGGGACTAACTATGATGAATCATATAAAGTATTAAATAAGTAAAAATTATATTCAAATCTTTAATAAATGTCTTTCTTTAACGGTTACTTTAGTTTGGAAAACAATTAAAAAGTCGAATTTCTTATTTAAGGAATTCGACTTTGTTATGTTGAAACTGGATTAAAGGTTCGCCTTATTAAAATGTAGGGGTAATACAGTGATAGCTATTAAATGTTAAACGTACCATGAAAATTTTGGAAAAAAATTGAAGGGAAATGATAAAAGACTTGAGTCGGAGGTAGTGGAGGATAACTATGGCTATGAATGGGAGTACTACTGGGGTGTGTACCATGATGCCAAAATGATGGGGTAACTTGACCGGGAATTTGATATTGCTGCCAAGTTGCGGGAAGTTCAATTCCTACATCGGAGCTAGCTGTATGAACTGCAGGAACATGTATCCCAGGAGTCGAAGGAACTACGGCAGTTACTCTTAATAATACCCACATGAAATATTCACTCCTAAGTTGAGTTAATAAATTAGTATATTCTTTTCACACGTATAAAGGTACATATATAGGACTTTCGTTTAAAACATGCGTACAAAGTCTTAAGACTAATGTAAGCTGATGGTGGACTATTTAATATGAAAAGATACGTCTATTTGCGGAGGGAAAAGAGATAAAAAAAATATACAATGAGGGTGTTAATCGTAATATTTTACGAGTGTATGGAGGTATTTTTATGGAACGATTATGGACGAAATCATTTATTCAAATGACTTTCGCAATGTTATTTTTATTTACAGGATTTTATTTACTTGTTCCAACGCTCCCGCTCTTTATTAAAGAGATAGGTGGCAATGAATCGCAAGTTGGACTTATGATGGGGATGTTTACAATAGCTGCTGTTGTAATACGACCGATTATTGGAGGAATGTTAGATCAATATGGTAGAAGATCCTTTATTATTTTCGGACTCATCTTTTTTGGCTTAACGATGTACTCCTATAATATAGCATCGACTATTGTCCTTTTAGCTGTTTTACGTGTTATTCACGGAGTAACATGGGCTGTTTCTACAACAGCTGTTGGAACAGCAATAACGGATATTATTCCAGATTCACGCCGCGGTGAAGGTATGGGTTGGTATGGGATGGCGATGACAATTGCAATGGCGATTGGACCTATGATTGGATTATGGGTTGTGCAAAATTATTCATTTGATGGTCTATTTTTATTAGCGACGTTGTTATCTTTTATGGCAGTTGTATTATCATTAATAACGAAGATCCCATTTACGCCACAAAAAGAAAAAGGGAAAATTCAGCTATTTGAGAAATCCGTATTAACAATCACGATTGTAGTATTCTTTTTATCGTTTGCATATGGAGGAATAACAACCTTTTTACCGTTATTTGCATCATCAATTCATGTAAACCCGGGAACTTTCTTTCTTGTATATGCAATTGCATTAACAATTGTAAGACCAATTTCAGGGAAACTATTAGATAAGTATGGAGAAGTATTCATCATACTTCCAGCATTATGTATTACTATTTTAGCTATAGTTGTTTTAACTATCTCAAATGGTTTGATAGGTGTAATTATCGCAGCAACATTATACGGTATTGGATTTGGTTCAGCGCAGCCAGCTTTGCAAGCGGCAATGCTTACAATTGTCGATCCGAGTAAAAGAGGAGTTGCAAATGCTTCATTTTTTACAGCGTTTGATTTAGGAATCGGGTTAGGTGCTATTTTACTTGGAGTTGTTTCACAAATGTTTGGTTATCGTATTTTATTTTCAGGGAGTGCAATTTCAGCATTGATAGCCTTAATTATTTTCGTCTTCTTTGTAAAACAACGATTAGGAAAAAAAGAGTTTGCGTAAACTGGAGGAATAAAGATGAGAATTTCAATTGATCGTAAAGCTCTGCAATGGTTCCAGGAAGAATTACGTATAAAGCACGGTGAATCTGTACGTTTTACTGTAAGGTACGGAGGGGATAGTTCAATTCAGCCCGGATATTCTTTAGGGGTTGTTGCTGAGAAACCCGATGGCGAAATAGTGTCAGTTGAGAAGGAAGGTATTATATTTTTTGTAGATTCTGATGATCTTTGGTATTTTCAAAACTATGATTTATTTGTAAGTTATCATGAGGAAATGGAAGAAATTCAATTTAATTATGTAAAATAATAACTTTATTAAAAATGAATAAGTTTTATATAAAAATTATATTTAAGAGATAGTGAAATAAATATCATATAGTAACGAGCTGTATTTATGTACAGCTCGTTTTTTCTATTTCTCAAATAAAATTAGAATAATTGTATATTTGGCGGTGTTATATGAAAAATCTTTATATTTTGTTTTTGAAAATACGCAAAGAAGTCTATCCTTTCTTTATAAAATATAAGAATTATTTTCAAAAAATTGTATTGTTACAGTAAGAAAAGTGTAGGAAACTTATCATTATAAAATAAATTGAAATCTTCTAAAAACTCTGATACATTGAAATAGAAATGTAGTTTCACAATATTGTAAAGGCTTACAGTTATGTGCACGAAGATCTATTAGGATTGGAGGAAATAATGATGAAAGCTGAAGAGAAATTTTCCCCGGGATTAGATGGTATAGTGGCAGCGGAGACGAAAATCTCGTTTCTTGACACAGTAAAAGGTGAAATTGTAATTCAAGGGTATGACTTAATCGAACTCTCAAAAACAAAAGAGTATTTAGACATTGTGCACCTTTTATTGGAGGAACATCTACCGAATGAAGATGAAAAAGCAACACTTGAAAAGAAATTAAAAGAAGAATATGCAGTACCAGAAGGTGTGTTCAACGTACTAAAGGCATTGCCTAAAGAGACGCATCCCATGGATGGATTACGTACAGGTGTGTCAGCGTTAGCTGGTTACGATAATGATATCGAAAACCGCTCGTTAGAAGTGAATAAAAGCCGAGGGTACAAGCTGTTAAGTAAAGTGCCAAACATTGTAGCGAATAGCTATCATATTTTAAATAATGAGGAGCCAATTGAACCTCTTAAAGAATTATCTTATAGTGCGAATTTCTTCTATATGTTAACTGGTAAAAAACCAACTGAACTTGAGGAAAAGATCTTTGATCGTTCCCTTGTTTTATATAGTGAGCATGAAATGCCAAACTCTACATTTACAGCTCGCGTTATTGCATCAACACAATCAGATTTATACGGTGCTTTAACAGGTGCAGTTGCATCTTTAAAAGGAAGTTTACATGGCGGTGCAAATGAAGCGGTTATGTACATGCTTTTAGAAGCTGGTAATGTTGAGAAATTTGAAGAGTTATTACAGAAGAAACTATATAACAAAGAAAAAATTATGGGCTTTGGACACCGTGTTTATATGAAGAAGATGGATCCAAGAGCACTTATGATGAAGGAAGCTTTAAAACAGTTATGTGATGTAAAAGGTGATTATACACTATATGAAATGTGTGAAGCTGGAGAAAAGATTATGGAGAAGGAAAAAGGAATTTATCCAAATCTTGATTATTATGCAGCTCCAGTATATTGGATGCTAGGTATTCCAATTCAACTTTACACCCCAATCTTCTTTAGCTCTAGAACAGTGGGGTTATGTGCGCACGTTATTGAGCAACATGCAAATAATCGTTTGTTCCGTCCACGTGTAAATTATATTGGCGAGCGACATGTACTTAGTAAATAAGAACAACTGGGGAGTTGTTAGCGCCGCCCGCCAGATGGGTGTTTGACCGACACCCATCATTAATAATAACGAATTTTCGACAGAAAGGGAAGGATAGCATGATTAAAACAAATGAAATTAAGCAAAAAGATGCATTATTAGAAGAGATTACCGATTATGTATTAAATAAAGAGGTTACTAGTGCAGAAGCATTCAGTACAGCCCGTTACGTATTACTTGATACACTTGGATGTGGAATTTTAGCACTGCAATATCCAGAATGTACGAAATTACTAGGACCAGTTGTGCCAGGAACAATCGTGCCAAATGGTACACGTGTACCAGGTACGTCTTATGTACTAGATCCAGTAAAAGGTGCATTTAATATCGGATGTATGATCCGTTGGTTAGACTATAACGATACTTGGCTTGCAGCAGAGTGGGGACATCCATCTGATAACCTAGGCGGAATTTTAGCAGTTGCAGATTATATTAGCCGTGTTCGTATTTCAGAAGGAAAAGAAGCTTTAAAAGTACGTGAAGTATTAGAAATGATGATTAAAGCACATGAAATTCAAGGCGTGCTTGCTTTAGAAAACAGCTTAAACAGAGTTGGTCTTGACCATGTATTATATGTAAAAGTAGCAACAACTGCAGTAGTTGCGAAAATGCTTGGCGGAACACGTGAAGAAATCTTTAATGCATTATCACATGCGTGGATTGATAATTCTAGTCTTCGTACATATCGTCATGCTCCAAATACGGGCTCACGTAAATCATGGGCTGCAGGTGACGCAACGAGCCGCGGTGTTCATCTTGCAATGACTGCTCTAAAAGGTGAAATGGGTTATCCAACAGCATTATCTGCGCCAGGATGGGGATTCCAAGATGTATTATTCAATAAACAAGAATTAAAATTAGCAAGACCACTAGAGTCATATGTAATGGAAAATGTATTATTTAAAGTGTCATATCCAGCAGAATTCCATGCACAAACGGCTGCAGAATGTGCAGTGAAGTTGCATCCGGAAATTAAAGAGAGATTAGATGAAATTGACCGTATTACAATTACAACTCATGAATCAGCAATTCGTATTATTGATAAAGAAGGTCCATTAAATAACCCAGCTGATCGTGATCATTGCTTACAATACATTACGGCAATTGGTTTATTAAAAGGAGATATCGTTGCAGACGATTATGAAGATGCAGTAGCAAACGATCCACGTGTAGATGAATTACGTAATAAGATGGTTGTTGTTGAAAACAAACAGTACAGTTTAGATTACCTTGACCCGAACAAGCGCTCAATCGCCAACGCTGTTCAAGTTCACTTTAAAGATGGCACAGTAACAGAAAATGTGGAATGTGAATATCCACTTGGTCACCGCTTCCGTAGAGACGAAGCAATTCCAAAAGTTGTTCAAAAATTCACTGCAAATATGGCAGGTCATTATTCTAGTAAGCAACAAGAACAAATTCATGAAGTTTGTTTAAATGAAGAAAAACTAGAAAATATGAATGTAAACGAATTTGTAGATCTATTCTTAATTTAATAATAGGGGGAATTTAGAATGGCTTGGGTTGTGAAAAAGCAGTCAACACAAGAGGAGCTTGCGAATCGATTCCGAGCTTTAGTAGAAGCAAATGAAATTTTGCAAATTCCAGGTGCTCATGATGCAATGGCAGCTCTTGTTGCAAAAAATACAGGTTTTTCAGCTCTTTATTTATCAGGAGCTGCTTATACTGCAAGTAAAGGCTTACCAGATTTAGGTATCGTGACGTCTACTGAAGTGGCTGAGAGAGCAAGAGATTTAGTAAGAGCTACAGACTTACCTGTTCTTGTTGACATTGATACAGGATTTGGTGGTGTACTAAATGTGGCGAGAACAGCTGTAGAAATGGTGGAAGCGAAAGTAGCAGCTGTCCAAATTGAAGATCAGCAATTACCAAAAAAATGTGGACATTTAAATGGTAAGAAACTTGTTACTACAGAAGAATTGGTTCAAAAAATTAAAGCGATTAAAGAAGTTGCACCGAGCTTATACATTGTAGCACGTACTGATGCTCGCGGCGTTGAAGGATTAGATGAAGCAATTGAAAGAGCAAATGCATATGTAAAAGCAGGTGCAGACGCAATTTTCCCTGAAGCGCTTCAATCAGAGGAAGAATTCCGTCTATTTAATAGTAAGGTAAATGCACCTTTGCTTGCGAATATGACTGAATTCGGAAAAACTCCATATTATAGTGCAGAGGAATTTGCGAATATGGGCTTCCAAATGGTTATTTATCCTGTAACTTCACTTCGCGTTGCAGCGAAAGCATATGAAAATGTGTTTGCTTTAATTAAAGAAACAGGTTCTCAAAAAGATGCACTTTCTAATATGCAAACGAGAAGTGAATTATACGAAACAATTTCATATCATGACTTTGAAGAGTTAGATACTGGTATTGCAAAAACAGTATTATCAGAAGATCAATAGATAAAGCAGCGAAGGCGATGAAAATACATCTTTGGCAAAATAAAATGCTTGATGTGAAAAATCATCGCCTTCTATTTTCAAAAAAGATATTCCACTCATCGTAGACCGAGCATAAGCAAAAAGCTATGACAGCCGAATGATAGGGGGATACATATGGAGAAAACGAAGTTACCATGGGATGAATTTTTTTCACTTAATAAAGATATAAATCATACTTACTTTACACCAGAAGATTTTTCAGGTGATGAAGATTTAATCGCAAAAACGACAGAACAATTCGTTAAACAAGAAATTGTTCCACAAATGGAGAATATTGAACAACATAACTATAAAGTTTCTCGTCAATTATTTGAGAAAGCTGGGGAACTTGGATTATTAGGCATTGAGGTACCAGAAGATTATGGCGGGTTCGAGTTAGGAAAGGCTGTCTCAGGTCTTGTAGCAGAGAAAATGGGTTACGCTGGTGCGTTTAGCGTTTCTTTTAATATACACGCTGGTGTCGGTACATTGCCTTACATATATTATGGAACGAAAGAGCAAAAAGAAAAATATTTACCGAAAATCGCATCGGGAGAATGGATTGGGGCTTATGCTTTAACGGAGCCAAATGCTGGTTCGGATGCATTAAGTGCAAAAACAAGCGCCGTATTGAATGAAGAGGGAACAGCTTGGAAGTTAAATGGTGAGAAGCAATGGATTACAAATGCTCATATGGCAGATGTATACGTTGTTTTTGCGAAGACAAATAAAGGAATGACAGCGTTTATTGTCGAAAGAACATGTGAAGGTGTATCTATTGGATTAGAAGAAAAGAAAATGGGGATTAAAGGTTCTTCAACAGCGACTCTTATTTTAGAAGATGTTGTCATCCCTGCTGAAAATGTTTTAGGGGAAGTTGGGAAAGGGCATCACGTAGCCCTTAATATTCTTAACTTTGCTAGACTTAAACTTGCTTTTGGAAATATTGGAACAGCAAAACAAGCAATTGGTTTGTCGGTTCAATATGGAAAAGAGCGAAAACAGTTCCAAACGGAATTAGTAGACTTTACGATGATTCAAGAGAAAATTGCAAATATGATTATTGCTACATATGGAGCCGAAAGTGCAGCTTATCGTACAGCAGGTGTAATCGATGAAGCAATTCATGAGAGCGATGAAGATCTTATGAAGAAAATGTCCCAATTTGCAATTGAATGTGCACTGAATAAAGTAAATGCTTCTGAAACACTTGCTTATATCGTAGATGAAGCTGTACAAATTCATGGTGGTTACGGTTATATGCAAGAGTATGAGGTAGAACGATTATATCGTGATGCAAGAATTAGTCGTATTTTTGAAGGAACGAACGAAATTAATAGATTAACAGTTGCTAAAATGTTAATGAAGCAAATCGAACAATTAGAAGACACTGAAGTAGAAAGTGATGTAGCAAATGTAGAAAGAAACCATCGTTACATTTTATTAGCGAAAAAATTGTTGAAACAATCTTTGAAAACGCTCTCTAAAACTCCAGGTCTAAAAATTGACCAAGAACAAGAATATTCACGTGTAATATCAAATATGTTGACGGACGTGTACATCATGGAATCAGCGTTTTTACGTACGAGAAAAGCAGTACGTAAAAATGGAGAGGAAAAAGAACGTACGAAGCAACTCATAACGGATGTTATTTGTGAAGAAGGATACCGTAAAGTAGAAGAAGCGGCGATTTCTGTACTTTCAGCAGCTGTCACAGAAGAACAAGATAGAAATGTGATTTTAGCTGAAATCCGTCAATTATTAGTACCTTTATACACGAACGTATTTACGAAGAAGAGAGAAATTGCGAAAGCTATTATAAATCGTGGGAAATATATTGTGTAAATAGGAGGAAAGCGATATGAAAAAGATTGGTTTTATCGGTTTAGGTAACATGGGTCTTCCAATGTCAAAAAATCTAGTTAAATCAGGTTACACAGTATATGGCGTGGACTTAAATAAAGAGGCGGAAGCGTCCTTTGAAAAAGAAGGCGGAATTATCGGTCTATCAATCTCAAAACTAGCAGAAACATGTGATGTAGTTTTTACAAGTTTACCTTCACCTCGCGCTGTTGAAGCGGTATATTTTGGAGCAGAAGGATTATTTGAAAATGGTCACTCGAATATAGTTTTCATTGATACAAGTACGGTATCGCCGCAGTTAAACAAACAATTAGAGGAAGCTGCAAAGGAAAAGAAAGTAGACTTTTTAGCAGCACCTGTGAGCGGTGGTGTAATCGGAGCCGAAAACCGAACATTAACGTTTATGGTTGGTGGATCAAAAGAAGTATATGAGAAAACGGAATCTATCATGGGCGTACTAGGCGCGAACATTTTCCACGTTAGTGAGCAGATTGATAGTGGTACAACTGTTAAGTTAATTAATAACTTATTAATTGGTTTTTATACAGCTGGTGTGAGTGAAGCTTTAACATTAGCGAAAAAGAACAATATGGATTTAGATAAAATGTTTGATATTTTAAATGTAAGTTACGGTCAAAGTAGAATTTATGAACGTAATTATAAAAGTTTTATAGCACCTGAAAACTACGAGCCAGGATTTACTGTGAACTTATTGAAGAAAGATTTAGGATTTGCAGTTGACTTAGCTAAGGAAAGCGAACTCCATTTACCGGTAAGCGAAATGTTATTAAACGTATATGACGAAGCGAGTCAAGCTGGATATGGTGAAAACGATATGGCTGCTTTATATAAGAAAGTTAGCGAGCAATTAATTTCTAATCAAAAATAAATTATACAAAGGAGAGAATACAATGATTACAACTGAAATTAAACGAGTAAAAAATCACATTAACGGTGAGTGGGTTGAATCGACAGGTACGGAAGTAGAAGCAGTTCCAAATCCAGCGACTGGAAAAATTATCGCTTACGTTCCACTATCTCCAAAAGAAGATGTTGAAAAAGCTGTTGAAGCGGCAAAATCAGCATTCGAAACATGGTCTAAAGTACCAGTTCCAAATCGTTCAAGAAATTTATATAAATATTTACAGCTATTACAAGAAAACAAAGATGAGCTTGCAAAAATCATTACGCTAGAAAATGGTAAGACGCTAACGGATGCAACAGGTGAAGTACAGCGTGGTATTGAAGCGGTAGAACTTGCAACATCTACGCCAAATTTAATGATGGGTCAAGCACTTCCGAATATCGCTAGCGGAATTGATGGATCGATTTGGCGCTACCCAATCGGAGTTGTTGCTGGTATTACGCCATTTAACTTCCCGATGATGATTCCGTTATGGATGTTCCCACTTGCAATTGCTTGCGGTAATACATTCGTATTAAAAACATCTGAAAGAACGCCACTTTTAGCGGAGCGACTTGTAGAATTATTCTATGAAGCAGGTTTCCCAAAAGGCGTATTAAATTTAGTACAAGGCGGAAAAGATGTTGTAAATAGCATTTTAGAAAATAAAGATATTCAGGCTGTTTCGTTCGTTGGCTCTGAGCCGGTAGCTCGTTACGTATATGAAACAGGTACGAAACACGGAAAACGTGTACAAGCGTTAGCAGGTGCGAAAAACCATGCGATTGTAATGCCAGATTGCAATCTTGAGAAAACAGTACAAGGTGTAATTGGATCTGCATTTGCAAGTAGTGGAGAGCGCTGCATGGCATGCTCAGTAGTAGCAGTAGTGGATGAAATTGCTGATGAATTCATTGATGTATTAGTAGCAGAAACGAAAAAATTAAAAGTAGGCGATGGCTTTAACGAAGAGAACTATGTTGGACCATTAATCCGTGAATCTCATAAAGAGCGCGTTTTAGGCTACATTAATAGCGGTGTAGCAGATGGGGCAACTTTATTAGTAGATGGCCGTAAAATTAATGAAGAAGTTGGAGAAGGTTACTTTGTAGGTGCGACAATCTTTGATGGCGTAAATCAAGAAATGAAAATTTGGCAAGATGAGATTTTTGCTCCAGTATTAAGCATTGTACGAGTTAAAGATTTAGAAGAAGGTATTAAACTAACAAATCAATCTAAATTTGCAAATGGTGCAGTTATTTATACGTCAAACGGTAAACATGCACAAACGTTCCGTGATAATATCGATGCTGGTATGATCGGTGTAAACGTAAATGTTCCAGCACCAATGGCATTCTTCGCATTTGCAGGAAATAAAGCGTCATTCTTTGGTGATTTAGGTACAAATGGCACAGATGGCGTTCAATTCTATACACGTAAAAAAGTTGTAACTGAGCGCTGGTTTTAATATAAAATAAACAGCCAAATTAGTTATTAAATGAAAACCACCACTATTAATAGTGGTGGTTTTCATCTTGTTAATTACTTTTTTCAAAAGCAAGTTTAATACCAAAACCAATTAAGACGACTCCCGTTAACCCTTGAATATAACGCTGCGTCTTCGGTTTTTTCATAAAAGCACTAATTTTATCAATTAAAAATATATAAAAAGCGAACCAAATGGCTGTTAAAACGAGGTAAGTAAGGCCCATTACGAGTAGTTGGATAAACGTATTATGATTTGGATTTAAAAATTGCGGTAAAAACGTTAAAAAGAATACTGCAACTTTAGGGTTTAATAAATTCGTAAGAAACCCTTGTCGAAAGCAAGAGGTGTGTTCATCTTCATTATTTAAAGATATATCGTTCGTATCAATGCCTTCTTTATTTCTTACTGCTAAAAGGGCTTTAATACCAATATAAATTAAATATAGAGCCCCAACGTACTTGAAAATAGAAAATAAAAGAGCTGACTTTACAATAAGTGCAGAAAGACCAATTACAGCAGCTAAAGTATGAATTAATAGTGCAATACATGTACCAAACACTGTTTTCACTCCACCGACTTTACCAGCAACCAATGTATTTTTCGTAGCCATTGCTGTATCTGGACCAGGTAAAATGATAAGGCAAATAGACATAATGATGAAAAGAAGATAATTTTCTATCATAGCCGCCCCTCCTTTTTATTTTTAGAATATTTGATTAAAATCAGCGTAGCACAAAAATGGATTTAATAAAATTAAATTTTGTTAAAAATAATTAAATAAAAAAGGCTATATAGTAGCTGTAATTACACTACTATATAGCTTCGATTTTATCCCGCTATTTGCGGGTAGTAAGATTTTCACCGCACAAGATTTAGCTGAAGCAAAGAAGTTAGGTAGGGGATGAACGAAACACCCCCTCATGACAATTTCATTTTATGCATTAAGTAAGTTAAAGAAACGATTCACATCTTCTTCTGAAACGTCACTTAACTGTTTATATTTATAATTCGGATTTTGATCTTTATCAACGACAACGGAGCGTACTCCTTCGAAGAAATCTTCATGTCTCATGAAATTTTTAGCAAGTATAAGGTCCGTAGCGAAACATTCTTCAACGGATTTATCTTTTCCATCAATAAACTGTTTTAATGTTACTTTTAGTGAAATAGGGGATTTTGATAACAGTGTTTCTTTCGTTTTTAGAGCAAAGGAACTTTCATCTTTCTCCAATGAATGGATAATTTCTTCAATTGTATCGAAAGCAAAATGTGAATTGATTACTTCTAATGAAGGAGCGAGCTCGCTTTCTAAGTTTGGAGCAGTTGCAAATGTACGAATAACTTCTTTTAAATTAGTATGTACATCATCTTCTTTATGCCAATTTACACTTTCAAGTTCAGTAAGAAACTCTGGTAATGAATCAGATGTCATAAAGTAATCAGCAGCATTAATAAATAATACGTCAGAAGCTTTTAAAATAGATGCTGTTAAAGCAACGAATCGTCCTGTATATCCAGGCGCTTTATTTAAGAAATATGCAGCTCCGACGTCTGGGAAGAAGCCAATATTCATCTCTGGCATTGCCCATTTCGTACGCTCAGTTACAATGCGATACTTCGCACCATTTGTAAGACCGACACCACCGCCCATTACAATTCCATCTAAACAAGCAATAATCGGTTTTGTATATTGATAAATATATGTATCAATTTCATACTCTTCTTCAAAAAAACGTTCTGCATGTTGCAATGCCACTTCATTGGAACGCGCTTCATAAAGAGTTTTAATGTCGCCGCCTGCACAAAAACCTTTTGTGCCAGCTCCTTTTAACACGATAAGTGCAATACGCTCATCGTGTTCCCACTCTTTAAGTTTTTGTCCGATAGGTTGTAACATGTCATAAGATAAAGAATTAAGTGCTTTTGGACGGTTTAAAGTAATTGTCGCAACGCCGTTTTCACTAACAGAAAATAAAACTTGTTCAGTCATAATGCATCCTCCCTTACATATCTTCTTATTCTTAATTCTTGATATGTACTGAAATGTCCTTTATAAATTTTGTCAAAAGTTGACGGTAAATATTAATTTGGTCACTGCATATTTTGACGAGTTATCTTTGCAGGATTTCAGAGACTGAGGGGGAATATTACAACATTACTGTAAGTGTAATTATTTGAAGTTATAATGATAAAAGCGCTATTATATAGGTGTGAAATGTTCATTATCAATTCTAAAAGTGTGTTTGAAGAAAAAATAAATCGTACAATTGTAATAAAAAATTTTACACTGAATTAGAAATAGAGAAAGGAGAAATCGGAATGCCAGGACCTTTACTATTGTCGGTTATTATTTTGTCTTTTTTAATGATAGGAATAACGCAGTATTTTCATCATACAGATACGACAGAAGAAGTGAAGGATAAAGTACGTCTCGTATTTCCGATTTTTATAATATCTATTTCATTCTGTATTTTATTAAATAAAGATGGCTACATTGTCGCAGTGTTCTCATTTTTCGTCGCAATCGTCTTAATTACCGTTTTATATTATGTAATGAAAGACTTTATACAAAAATAAAGATGTCATAATAGACATTTTTATTTTGGGGAAAATATAAAATTTCACATACCGTATTTTATATAAAATACATAAAACATATAACAATAGAAAAGTGTGTACTTTGCTGTGTATGTACTTGTCAATCTTGCATAGCCACTATACTATTAAAATGTAGAGATTATAAAAAGGGGTTGTATCTATCATGAAATTTGAGATGCACACAAAAATTATTTCAAATGAAAAAGAAGTAAGATTACATATTGAAGAAAATATATTTCAATTAATATTGGATGGTTATCACTTATTTACAGTTCAAGAAATATTGCCTTTATATAAATCAAATGAAGAAAGAATTGGAAGTGCAACGATATTGAAGCTAGAGTGGGAGAACGGAAAAACTACAATAAACTATCAACTCGTTTCACTAAAATCAGTAAATTAAAAGGAGTAGAAAAATATGAAGTTATTTCATACAGCGGATTGGCATTTAGGTAAGCTTGTTCATGGCGTGTATATGACTGAAGACCAAAAGATTGTATTAGATCAGTTTGTACAGGCTGTTGAAGAAGAAAAACCAGATGCTGTAATTATTGCAGGGGATTTATATGACCGAGCAATTCCACCTACAGAAGCAGTAGACTTATTAAATGATGTGCTGCAAAAAATAGTTATTGATTTGCAAACACCAGTTATTGCGGTAGCTGGTAATCATGATAGTCCGGATCGTATCCATTTTGGAAGTAGTTTAATGAAAAAACAAGGATTACATATTGCAGGTCAATTTCAATTCCCGTATGAACCTGTTGTACTAAATGATGAATATGGAGAGGTTCACTTCCATCTAATACCGTATGCAGACCCAAGCATAGTGAGGCACGTGTTGAAAAATGAAGACATACGTTCTCATGATGATGCGATGCGCATTTTTATGAATGAGCTCTCTGAAACGATGGATAAAGAAGCTAGACATGTATTTGTTGGACATGCATTTGTAACTTCTTCAGGAGAAGCGGAGGAGAATACAAGTGATGCAGAACGACCACTTTCAATTGGTGGTGCTGAATATGTAAATAGTCATTATTTTGATAAGTTTCATTACACAGCGCTTGGACATTTACATCAAGCGCATTTCGTACGTAATGAGACGATTCGATATTCTGGTTCACCACTTGCCTATTCAATTTCTGAAGAGAAACATAAAAAAGGCTATTACATTGTACAACTGAATGAAACTGGTGAAGTAGCAATTGAAAAAAGGTTACTTTCACCACGTCGTAAAATGCGAACAGTAGAAGCGAAAATAGATGAATTATTACAGCACCCAGTAAGTGAAGATTACGTATTTGTAAAATTATTAGACGAAAACCCTGTCTTACAGCCAATGGAGAAAATACGATCTGTATATCCAAATGCAATGCACGTTGAAAGAGCGATGCAAAGGCGAGAACTCACAGATACAAATGAAGTAACTGTTTCAAGACATAAAACGGATGATTTATCTCTTTTAAAGGCTTTCTATAAAGAAATGAAGGGGTTAGATTTATCAGAAGAGAAAGAACGCCTATTTATAGATGTATTACAAACAGTGCAAGAACGGGAAGGTGAACGAGGATGAGACCGATTCAGCTTATTATGACAGCATTCGGGCCATATAAACAGAAAGAAATAATCGATTTTGAAGATCTTGGAGAACATCGTATTTTCGCTATTTCTGGGAATACAGGAGCTGGAAAAACAACGATTTTTGATGCGATTTGTTATGTGTTATATGGTGAGGCTAGTGGCGAAGAACGTAGTGATACGAGCATGCTTCGAAGTCAATTTGCTGATGATAATGTTTATACAAGTGTTGAATTAACCTTTCAGTTAAAAGGGAAACGCTATGAAATAAAACGACAACTTGGACATAAAAAACAAGGGAATAAGACTATTACAGGACATGCAGTAGAATTATATGAAGTTATTGATGGAGAAAACGTTCCAGCCGTCGATCGTTTTCATGTAACAGACGTAAACAAAAAAGTGGAAGATTTAATTGGGTTAAGTAAACATCAATTTAGCCAAATTGTTATGTTACCCCAAGGGGAATTCCGAAAACTATTAACATCTGAGACGGAAAACAAAGAAGAGATTTTACGTCGTATTTTTAAAACGGATCGTTATAAATTAATGCGTGAGTTACTTGATCAAAAGAGAAAACAATGGAAAGACGTCTTACAAGAAAAACAAAAAGAGAGAGAGCTCTATTTCCGTAATGTTTTTAAATTACCAATCCGTGATGGAGCATTATTAGAGACATTAGTGGCACAAGAACATGTAAATACGCATCAAGTAGTAGAAGCGTTAGAACAAGAAACAACCGTGTATAAGGCAGAGGTTGAGCAATTACAAGTAGAACAAGATGTTCAAACGAAGCAATTAAAGGATGCAGAAATACGTTTTCATGCAGCAAAATCTGTAAATGAGAAATTTATAGATTTACAACAAAAGAATGAGAAATATAACACTTTACAAGAGAACCGTGCAGCAATTGAAAGGAAAGAAAAATTCTTTAAACGTGCGGAACAAGCAAAGCACTTATTACCATTTGAACAATGGTATGAAGAAGCGATGGAAAATGAGCAGAAAGCTGAAAGTTTGTTAAAACAGATAATCGTCAAACAAGAACAGATAATGAATAGCTTTGAACTTGCTCAGGAGAAGTATGAAGTAGTAAAGAATAAAGAAGCTGAACGAGAAGAGGCTAAAAAACTTGTTCAAAGATTAGAAGAGTTACAAGCGATTATTGAATCATTAGCTGAGAGAAAGCTGAATTTACAAAATGCCGAAATTCAAATAGGGAAATTAAAAGAAAGTATGCAAAAGTTAGATCAACAACTAGAAGAGCATACAAACCAAAAACAGAGAATGTCTGATGAATTGCAGCAATTAGAACAAGCACTTGAGCAATATGTAGCTAAAGTGGAAGAACTAACGAATATGCGAGAAGATGCAAAAGTTTTAAAACAAGCATATGATGTTTGGCAAGAAAAACAAAAATTCGAGCAAGAAAAAGAAGCGGCAAATAATAAAATGCAAGTGGCAGTTCGTGCATATGAAAACATGGAGCGCCGCTGGTTAAGTGAACAAGCTGGTATATTAGCTCTTCATTTACATGACGGTGAATCTTGTCCGGTATGTGGTAGTACGAGTCATCCACAAAAAGCTACAGAGCAAAGTAATGCGATCGATGAAAAAGAGTTAAACGATTTAAGAGATAAGAAGAACATTGCTGAAAAATTCCATGTGCAAGTAGAGGAGAAATGGAATTTCTATCGACTACAATATGAACAAGTGATAGAAGAAGTTGTGAAGCGCGGCTACAATTCGGAAAAATTAGCTGAAACATATAGTGCACTTGTTCAAAAAGGAAAACAATTAGCTGCAGATGTTAATACGTTAAAAGCAAGTGAAGAAACACGTAAGCAGATTGCTGCGAACATGAAAAGCGTAGAAGAAAAAATAGAAGAACTTCAGAAACAAAAACGAGAATTGGAAACAATGCAGCACCGTACAGAAATGGAGTGTATGCAACTTCGTACGTCATATGAACATGATAAACGAAATATTCCAGAAAACTTACAAACAGTACAAGCTTGGAAAGCACAGTTTGACCAAGCTATGCAGGAACTTAGGTTAATGGAGGACGAATGGAAGAAAGTGCAGGAAGCGTATCAGCATTGGCAAAATGAAAATATACGTATTCAAGCAGAACAAAAAGGTGCTTCTAATCAATTTGAAAGTGCAAAATTAAAGAAAGAAGAGACTTTCGCACGCTTTATGAAAGAGCTAGAACAAAGCGGGTTTACAGATGAATTCACGTATAAAAAAGCCAAATTAAGCGATCCCGAGGTGGAGATGTTACAAAAAGAAATTCAAGGTTATTATTCATCGCTTGAAGTGCTTGCAAAACAAATTGAAGAGTTAAACTCAGAATTAAAAGATAAAGAGTATATGGATATTACATCTTTAGGTGAACACATAAAAGAACTAGAAATTAATCTCGATATCATTAAAGAAAAACGTCAACGTGCGCAAAATGCGGTAACATATATTTCTGATTTACATGAAAACATTAGACGTATTGACGAACAAATTCACGAGGAAGAAAAAGCCTTCCAAGAACTTGTTGATTTATATGAAGTAATGAAAGGTGATAACGAAAGTCGTATATCATTTGAACGTTACATCTTAATTGAGTATTTAGAACAAATTGTTCAAATCGCAAACGAACGACTACGTAAATTATCAAATGGACAATTTTATTTAAAACGAAGTGAGCGAGTTGAAAAAAGAAACCGTCAAAGTGGATTAGGTTTAGATGTGTACGATGCATACACTGGCCAAACACGCGATGTAAAAACACTATCCGGTGGAGAGAAATTTAACGCATCACTTTGCCTAGCGCTAGGAATGGCAGATGTCATTCAAGCATATGAAGGCGGTATTTCCATCGAAACGATGTTCATCGATGAAGGGTTCGGTTCATTAGATGAAGAATCGTTAACGAAAGCGGTAGATGCCTTAATTGACTTACAAAAATCAGGCCGATTTATCGGTGTCATCTCACACGTTCAAGAGCTGAAAAACGCAATGCCAGCTGTATTAGAAGTAACGAAGCAGAAGGATGGGTGTAGTCAGACTAGGTTTGTGGTGAAGTAAGCTTAGAAAATGGAGTAGGGAATCTACCGATACTTTTAGTGTCATATGTATGAATAATAAAACGTCGTCTCTTCATATTGGAGGCGACGTTTTATTTTATAAAATATCTATGAATTATCTGTAGAAGGCGGCGTATTCTCCAAACGATTATAAGTTTTAAAGGCTGAAATTGCTGAGATAACCCCGCCTACTAAAAATAAAGCGGATCCTCCAACTAAGATGATACGACTGACATATGTTTCCCGTGCTTCTTCGACTTCTTCTTGTAACGCTGTAGGCATATGAATCCCCCCTTTATAAAAGTTGTTTTATAAATAGTATATACAAACGCCTAAAATGTGTTAAAATAACTGATGATTTTATGCAGTGGGTAATTAGATGAGTAGGATGCGAGTGGCTAAGTAAATCTTCATCATAAATTTATGTGAACTTCACATAGAGCACATATTAACATTGTATTATGTATATGTACCAAATAAATAAATAAATAAAGTGAATGTAAGTTCTGTTTTCAAAAATTTAAAATCCTTTTATTTCTATATGAAAGTTTTAATCAAGGGTTTTAAAAAATTTGGAAATAGATCTTATGAATATGGAATTCATATAAAAGGGGAATGTCTTATGACAACATATACGAGTGAAATGAGAAAAACTTTAGTTTCAGAAGAAGATGTAGATATTTTAAAAATTATGGCGCATCCAATCCGACTGCAAATTGTAAATGAATTAAGTACGAGAAAAACTTGTAATGTAACACAATTAACAGAGTTACTGAATATTCCGCAATCTACTGTTTCACAACATTTATCAAAAATGAAGGGTAAAGTGTTACGAGCAGAGAGAAGAGGTTTAGAAATTTATTATCATATTAACAATTTAAAAGCGAGTAAGATTGTTAATGTTTTAGGGTATATAAACTAGTGAAATATTTTTATATAAAATAGCCCCTGCTGTTGAGCAGGGGCTATTTTGTGTTGTTTTATGTATTTGTATTTAAAACTTTATAGTTTTTATGATTTACAATTGTTCGATCAAATTCAAAAGTACCACCGCTTACATTTGTAATTTCAACTAAGACCGATTCAGTATAAAGTTTTAATACAGATCCTGTAATCTTTAAATTATTTCGTTGAAAAAGTATAGTATCCCCTACGTTTGCTTTCATAGTACCTCCTCATTAAAGACAGAAATATTTTTTTATTATATATATTAAACCACGGATAGATATATTAGTGAATATTTAGTTTTATTTATTGGAAAAAAATTTGTGATTTTATAAAAAATAAGGTGGATTGAAGTATAAAAAATTTTTCTATTGTATCTAATCAGTAGTTTTTTGTATTTCATCCTTCGTTTTTTGTAACTGATTCCATGTTTTTGACGCTCTATCTTGTAAGTGCTTACATAAACAAAAACATCTTATACAATGAAGGTGTCAAATCAAAAGAGGTGACCAAAATGAACATAAAAAAAGTAAATTTAGCGAATAGCATTGAAATAGAAAGAGGAGGCGGAAAGGTATGAAAAAATCAACTGTTAATCCATGGCTTGTTGTCCTTGGCACAGTTATAGTACAAATGGGGCTTGGGACGATATATACATGGAGTTTATTCAATCAGCCTTTAGTTAGTAAATATGGTTGGAGTCTTAACGCTGTTGCGATAACTTTCTCAATTACTAGTCTTTCTTTAGCATTTTCAACTTTATTTGCGAGTAAATTGCAAGAAAAATGGGGACTTCGTAAACTTATTATGATAGCTGGATTAGCATTAGGACTAGGATTAATACTTAGTTCACAAGCATCCTCACTAATATTACTTTATGTACTAGCGGGAGTTGTTGTAGGTTATGCAGATGGTACAGCATATATCACTTCACTATCAAATTTAATAAAGTGGTTTCCAGAGCGTAAAGGTTTAATTGCTGGTATTTCTGTCTCTGCATATGGTTCAGGTAGCTTAATCTTTAAATACGTTAACGCACAGTTGATTGAATCAGTTGGTGTATCCCAAGCATTTATATACTGGGGTTTAATTGTTACAGCTATGATTGTAATTGGTGCTTGTTTAATCCATCAAGCTGCAGATCAAGGAGCAGTTCATGAAACAAAAACTGAGGAATACACAACGAAAGAAATGTTAGGCACAAAACAAGTATACTTATTATTTATCATGTTATTTACATCATGTATGAGTGGCTTATACTTAATTGGTATGGTAAAAGACATTGGTGTTCAACTTGTAGGACTTAGCGCAGCAACAGCAGCTAATGCGGTGGCTATGGTTGCAATCTTCAATACATTAGGTCGTATCATTTTAGGACCGTTATCGGATAAAATTGGGCGTTTAAAAATCGTTACTGGTACTTTTGTTGTTATGGCGAGTTCAGTCTTAGTTCTAAGTTTTGTAGATTTAAATTATGGTATTTACTTCGTATGTGTAGCAAGTGTAGCGTTTTGCTTTGGTGGAAATATCACTATTTTCCCAGCTATTGTTGGTGATTTCTTCGGTATGAAAAACCATAGTAAGAACTACGGAATTGTGTATCAAGGATTTGGATTTGGGGCGCTTGCAGGTTCCTTTATCGGTGCACTTCTAGGTGGATTCAAACCAACGTTCATGGTAATAGGTGTATTATGTGTCGTGTCATTCATTATCGCAATTTTAATTCAAGCACCTAAGCAGAAAAAAGAAAAAGAAGAAGAGTATCGCAGCGTAGCATAAGTATATAAATCTTCTATAACAATATGATTACGAAAAAGCATCCTATTCTATTAATTAGGATGCTTTTTTTATGAGTTATTTTAACAAGGTTAAATTACTTTTATGATTTTCATAGATGTAAAAGTGAGTGAAATGCCTATTTGGATTATATTGAAATACAATAAATTGATACATCGTATTCGAAATATATATTAAATCTTAAATGACAAAAAAGACATTCATTAGTATTTGTAAGATATATTTTCAGAAAAATATTGAGAAAATATATACTTGAGTTTTTCATAAAGCATTGTAAATGAACGTATCTCTAGTTTAGTTTCTTCAATTTTAAAAAGAGGACTTTGAATTTTATTTATAATATAAGTACTTTTAATGCGTTTACATATGATTTTATTAAGAAGCATTAAAATGGTTTATCTGAAAAATAAAAAAAGATTGACAAGTTTATTGAGAAACATTATCATTTCGGTGTAAGATAGTAAATGAAAAACATTATCAATAAAATGGATTTTAAAGTAATGCGCACTTGACCAATTAGTTTAGTAAGTGTATTATTTTTTACAACACAACTGATAATGAAAATCAATATCATCGGTGTTACTTAATGAAATTAATGTTTATGTGAAAGGATAGAGAAAATGAACTTAGGGGAATTTGATGGGAAAACAGTTTTAGTAACAGGTGCAGCACAAGGCATAGGCAGTGTCGTTGCCAAAATGTTTTTAGAAAGAGGAGCCACAGTTATTGCGGTTGATCAAAATGAAGAGGGGTTAAATGTACTCTTAAATCAAAATGAATTAAACAATACACGTATGAAAACGTTTCGTTTAGATGTGAGTGATAGCGCCGCTGTTGAAGACATGGTAAATCATATTGCAAATGAAATAGCGCCAATAGATATTTTAATAAATGTTGCAGGGGTTTTACGTATGGGACCAATTCATTCGTTAAGTGATGAAGATTGGAATAAAACATTCTCTGTAAATACTACAGGGGTTTTCAATATGTCCCGAGCGGTAAGTAAAAATATGATGTTAAGAAAATCGGGGGCAATTGTTACAGTCGGTTCAAATGCGGCAAATACGCCAAGAATGGAGATGGCTGCGTATGCTGCGTCAAAGGCCGCAACGACGATGTTTATGAAATGTTTAGGACTAGAGCTTGCGGCATACAATATACGCTGCAACTTAGTTTCTCCAGGTTCTACTGAAACTGAGATGCAAAGATTACTATGGGCTGATGAGAATGGAGCTAAAAATATAATTGCTGGTTCTCAAAATACATATAGACTCGGAATTCCATTACAAAAAATTGCACAACCTTCAGAAGTTGCTGAAGCAGTGTTATTTTTAGCCTCAGATAGAGCAAGTCATATTACAATGCACAATTTATGTGTTGATGGCGGTGCTACGTTAGGAGTTTAATAAAAATTCAGGAGGTTATTATATTATGAATGAACATATAGCTGTAAAGGAATTGTCAGAAAAACTTTTAGAAGATTATAAGACTGAATCTTCATTCTTTTTCGCTTCACCAACTCGAACGATATTAGCAGAAGGAGAGTTTACTACAGTAAAGCATCGTGAAATTGAAAGTTTCCCAGAGCTTGTGCAAGCGACATTAAGTAATGCGAAACAAGCTGGAAATCCAAATCCTATCGTTGTGGGTGCTTTGCCATTTGATCGTAGAAAAGAAGTCCAACTCATCGTACCAGAATATAGCAGAATTTCTGAGCGTTTACAATTGGATACAACAAATCAGCTTGAAACAAATGAGAATGTAACATTTGAAATGACACCAGTGCCAGACCCTGAAGTTTATATGAATGGTGTGAAGCAAGGAATTGAAAAAATACAGGACGGTGATTTAAAGAAAATCGTTCTATCCAGATCGTTAGATGTTAAATCTTCCGAAAAGATTGATAAGCAAAAACTTCTGCGAGAATTAGCAGAGCATAATAAGCATGGTTATACATTTGCTGTAAATTTACCGAAAGATGAAAAAGAGAACAGTAAGACGCTAATTGGAGCAAGCCCTGAATTACTTGTTTCACGTAATGGTATGCAAGTTATTTCTAACCCGTTAGCTGGTTCAAGGCCACGTAGTGAGGACCCAGTAGAAGATAAAAGAAGAGCAGAGGAATTACTTTCTTCGCCAAAAGATTTACATGAACATGCGGTAGTAGTTGAAGCGGTTGTCGCTGCACTTCGTCCGTATTGTCATACATTACATGTTCCAGAAAAGCCATCAGTTATTCATAGTGAAGCGATGTGGCATTTGTCTACAGAAGTGAAAGGTGAACTTAAGGATCCAAATACTTCTTCTTTACAATTAGCAATTGCCCTTCATCCTACGCCAGCAGTTTGCGGAACTCCGATGGAAAAAGCAAGAGAAGCTATACAGCATATTGAGCCATTTGACCGCGAGTTCTTTACAGGAATGCTAGGATGGAGCGATTTAAATGGAGATGGAGAATGGATTGTTACAATTCGTTGTGCTGAAGTACAAGAAAATACACTTCGTTTATATGCAGGAGCTGGAGTTGTTGCTGAGTCAAAACCAGAAGATGAGTTAGCAGAAACATCAGCTAAGTTCCAAACAATGCTAAAAGCTTTAGGGTTAAGAGATAGTTCACTTAATGAAAAATAGGGGGAAGAAAGAATGCTAGTAGGTTATACAGAATGGCCAAAAGAATTTGCCGATCGTTACCGAGAAGCAGGATGTTGGCTTGGTGAAACATTTGGAGGAGTGTTAAGAGAGCGGGCTGAGAAATATGGAGATCGAATCGCGGTTGTAAGTGGTAAGAAGCATATAACATATAGTGAACTTAATAAAAAGGTAGATCGTTTAGCAGCAGGTTTACTGAATTTAGGAATAAAGAAAGAGGACAGAGTTGTAATCCAGTTACCTAACATTATCGAGTTTTTCGAAATATGTTTTGCACTATTTCGAATTGGAGCGCTTCCTGTCTTTGCACTACCTTCACATCGAAGCAGTGAAATTAGTTATTTTTGTGAGTTTGGCGAGGCGAGCGCTTACGTTATTTCAGATAAGGCTCTCGGTTTTGATTATCGAAAATTAGCAAGAGAAGTGAAAGAGAAAGTGCCAACGTTACAACATGTAATTGTAGTGGGAGAAGAAGAAGAGTTTGTGAACATAAATGATCTGTATATGGATCCCGTCTCATTACCAGAAGTTCAGCCAAGTGATGTTGCATTTCTCCAATTATCAGGAGGCACAACAGGTCTTTCTAAATTAATTCCTAGAACACATGATGACTATATTTATAGTTTACGTGTTAGCGCTGAAATTTGTAATTTGAATGCAGAAAGCGTCTATATGGCAGTTCTTCCAGTAGCACACAATTACCCAATGAGTTCTCCAGGGACATTTGGAACTTTCTATGCGGGTGGAAAAGTGGTATTGGCAACTGGTGGTAGTCCAGATGAGGCCTTTGCTCTTATCGAAAAAGAAAAAGTTACAATTACAGCGCTCGTTCCGCCATTAGCAATGATTTGGCTTGATGCTGCATCTTCTCGTAATGCCGATTTATCAAGCCTAGAGATTATTCAAGTAGGTGGTGCTAAGTTTAGCGCTGAGGTTGCAAAACGTATACGTCCTACATTTGGATGTACGTTACAGCAAGTGTTCGGTATGGCGGAAGGATTAGTGAACTATACAAGATTAGATGATCCGGAAGAATTTATTATTTATACACAAGGTAGACCAATGTCTGCACTCGATGAAGTACGAGTTGTTGATGAAAATGACAACGATGTACAACCTGGCGAAGTAGGTAGTTTATTAACAAGAGGTCCATATACAATTCGTGGTTACTATAAAGCCGAAGAGCATAATGCACGATCATTTACAAAGGATGGATTTTATCGCACAGGTGATCTTGTAAAAGTAAATGAACAAGGATACATCATTGTAGAAGGAAGAGATAAAGATCAAATTAACCGCGGTGGTGAGAAAGTTGCTGCGGAAGAAGTTGAAAATCATCTATTAGCACACGATGCGGTCCATGACGTAGCAATTGTATCTATGCCTGACGATTATTTAGGTGAACGCACCTGTGCTTTTGTTATAGCTCGCGGACAAGTTCCAGCAGTAAGTGAATTAAAAATGTTTTTAAGAGAACGTGGTATAGCGGCTTATAAAATTCCAGATCGAATTGAATTTATTGAAGCATTCCCGCAAACAGGAGTCGGAAAAGTCAGCAAAAAAGAACTACGTAAAGTCATTGCTGAAAAGCTTATTACAGTAAAACAATAATAAAAACCGGAAGGAAGTGATTAGATGGCTATCCCATCTATTTCAGTATATAAAATGCCAATTGAATCAGAACTACCAAAAAATAAAGTGAATTGGACACCAGATCCGAAACGTGCAGTACTTTTAATTCATGACATGCAAGAATATTTTCTTGATGCATATAGCGATAAAGAATCACCAAAAGTAGAACTTATTTCAAATATAAAAATGATAAGAGAAAAATGTAAGGAACTTGGTATACCAGTTGTTTATACAGCACAACCTGGTGGGCAAACGTTAGAACAACGAGGTTTATTACAAGACTTTTGGGGTGACGGTATACCTGCTGGACCAGATAAAAAGAAAATTGTTGATGAACTTACTCCTGATGAGGATGATATATTCCTCACAAAATGGAGATATAGTGCATTTAAAAAGACAAATCTATTAGAAATTTTAAATGAACAAGGAAAAGATCAACTCATTATTTGCGGTATTTATGCGCATATTGGCTGTCTTTTAACAGCTTGTGAAGCATTTATGGATGGTATAGAGCCGTTCTTTGTAGCAGATGCAGTTGCTGATTTTTCACTAGAGCATCATAAACAAGCATTGGAGTATGCATCTAATAGATGTGCAGTAACGACATCAACAAACCTACTGTTAAACGATTTACAAAGTGTAAAAGATGATGAGAGTGAAGGAATCACTATACAGGAAGTGCATGAACTAGTTGCACAACTACTTCGTGAGCCAGTAGAGAGTATTGATATTGATGAGGACTTATTAAATAGAGGGCTTGATTCGGTCAGAATTATGAGTTTAGTAGAGAAGTGGCGTCGTGAAGGGAAAGAAATCACGTTTGCACATTTAGCAGAACGTCCAACTGTTGCAGGTTGGTACAGTTTACTATCTTCACAAACAGCACAGGTGCTGTAACAAATAGACTACATAATAAAGGGGTAGTAAAGAATGCCTAACAGTCAAAAGATTCGTCATTCGTTATCATCTGCGCAGTCTGGTATGTGGTTTGCGCAACAATTAGATCCGCTTAATCCAATTTACAATACTGGGGAATATGTAGAAATAAACGGAAATATTCATCAAGAAATTTTCGAATTAGCTGTACGTAAAGTTGTAATGGAAGCAGAAGCACTTCATGTTCGCTTCGAGGAGGATGAAATTGGCCCATGGCAAGTTATTGAAGAATCACAGTTTCATATGCATTTTATTGACGTTCGGAAAGAAGAAAACCCTGAAGAAGCTGCTAAAGTATGGATGAAAAATGATTTATCTATGCCAGTCGATTTGAAAAAAGATACATTATTTACTGAAGCACTTATTCAAGTTGAAAATAATCGTTTCTTTTGGTATCAGCGCATCCATCACATTGTGATGGATGGCTATGGATTTTCACTTCTTAGCCAAAAAGTGGCGAATGAGTATACATCACTTATAGAAGAAACAAACAAGAATGAAAAGCCGTTTGGTTCTCTTACAAAAGTCGTGCAAGAAGATATTGAGTATCGTGAGTCTAAAAAATTTCAGGAAGATCGTACTTTTTGGTTAGAAAAATTTGCGGATGAACCAGAAGTTGTAAGCTTGGCAGAGCGAGCACCGAGAACATCAAATGGATTTTCACGAGAAACAGCTTATTTATCTAGTTCTAGCACGAAAACTTTATTAGAAGATATCAATATTTCGTTAACAAGTTGGCCGGAATTCATTGTCGCTGTAACAAGTATTTATATGCATAAGTTAACAGGTGCAAATGATATTGTTTTAGGTTTACCGATGATGGGACGTCTAGGTTCGGTATCTATTCATACACCAAGTATGGTAATGAATTTAGTGTCACTTCGTATTACAGTAACTCCAAATATAACTCTTGCGGAATTATTGCAGCAAGTTTCTAAAGAAATCCGAGATGTACGTCGCCATTATAAATACCGTCATGAGGAATTAAGAAGAGACTTAAAGTTACTAGGTGAAAATCAAAGGTTGTTTGGACCGTTAGTGAATGTTATGCCTTTTGATTACGGGCTAAATTTTGCTGGAAATCGTGGTATTACGCATAATTTATCAGCAGGACCTGTCGATGATTTATCAATAAATGTATATAAACGTTTTGATCAAAATGAGCTAATGATTCATTTTGATGCAAATCCTGAAGTATATAATGGCGCGGAGCTAGCATTGCATAAAGAAAGATTTATGAGTCTATTTGAATTAGTAGTAAATAATTATGAGAAAAACGAGTCGATTGGAAAAATAAACATTACTCTGCCTGAAGAAAATCATAAAGTTTTATTGGAATGGAATGAAACGAAGGAAGACGATGAGTTAATCAGTCTGCCTATATCATTTGAAAAACAAGTGCAAAAAAATCCCAATAAACTAGCCATTACTTGTGACGGTGTAAACCTTACGTATAAAGAGCTAAATGAACGAGCGAATGAACTAGCACATTATTTAGTAGAAGAAGGAATACGACCAAACCAGTTTGTAGCTTTAGTATTCCCTAGATCAATAGAAATGGTAGTTAGTATGCTAGCAGTCTTAAAGGCTGGTGCAGCGTATTTACCAATAGATCCAGAATACCCAGCAGAAAGAATTAATTATATAGTAAATGATGCAAAACCAGTTTGTATCATAACACATTCATCTGTTTCATCTAAGTTAGTTATAGAAAATGATATGAAAAAAATTGTATTAGATGAAGAAGAAACGAAACTAGCGTTACATACATATTCTCGTATGAATATAGCATGTAAGAATGATGTATCACTTTTAAACCCAGCCTATACAATATATACTTCAGGCTCAACAGGAAACCCAAAAGGTGTAATTGTTCCTATGAGAGGTTTAAGTAACTTTTTAATGGCTATGCAACAAAAGTTTTCATTAAATGAAAATGATCATTTATTAGCAGTTACAACGTTTGCGTTTGATATTTCTGCTCTAGAAATTTATTTACCTCTTATTAGTGGTGCAAGTTTAACAATTGCGCAAAAAGAAGACATACAAGAGCCATCAGCATTAACGACACTTTTACAAGAAGAAAGAGTGACCATTATGCAGGCTACACCGACGCTTTGGCAGGCGTTAGTAACTGATTATCCAGAGAAGCTACAAGGGCTAAATATACTAGTTGGTGGTGAAGCTCTTCCAGCGCATTTAGCAAATAAATTAAAAGAATTAGGTTGCTCAATAACTAATTTATATGGACCAACTGAAACGACGATTTGGTCTACTTTTATGAACATTGATGAAGGTGAAAAGGGTATACCTCCTATTGGAAAGCCAATTTGCAATACAGAAGTGTATGTATTGGATGCAGGGTTACAACCAGTTCCACCTGGAGTTATTGGGGAATTATATATTGCAGGGGAGGGACTTGCAAGCGGATATTTAGGAAAACCTGAGTTAACAGCTGAACGGTTTATTGCAAATCCTTATGGAGAATCAGGGAAGCGCATGTACCGTACAGGAGATCTTGTGAAATGGCGTAGTGATGGTGCGTTAGAGTACATTAGTCGCGCAGATCATCAAATTAAAATTCGTGGATTCCGAATTGAATTAGCTGAAATTGAAACGGTATTACAACGACATGAAAATATTCAACAAGCGGTAGTAATGGTACGAGAAGATCGTCCAAATGATAAACGCATCATTGCGTATATCGTTGCAGAAGAAAAGGAACCGATTAATCTTTCAGAAATTCGTTCTTATGTTTCAGAAAGTTTAGCGAATTATATGATACCATCGGCATTTGTTGTGCTAGAAGAATTACCATTAACGCCAAATGGTAAGGTTGACAGAAAGAAATTACCTGCTCCTGATTTTAATGGAATGCACAATGAGAGAGTTGCTAGAAATCCGAAAGAAGAAATATTATGTGATTTATTTGCAGAAGTACTTGGTGTTTCTCGAATTAGCATTGATGATAATTTCTTTGAAATGGGTGGACATTCACTTCTCGCATCTCGTTTAATGGCAAGAATTCGTGAAACGTTAAGTGTGGAATTAGGAATCGGGAAACTATTTGAATCACCAACTGTTGCCGAACTGGCGAAACAATTAAACGATGCAAAAAGCGCAAGACCAGCTATTCAGAAAGCAAGTAGGCCAAATGAAGTTCCACTTTCATTTGCACAGCGCAGGTTATGGTTCTTAAATTGTTTAGAAGGTCCAAGTCCTACTTATAATATTCCGCTAGTCATTCGTATGAATGGAATATTGAATCGGGAAGCATTACAAGGTGCTTTTTATGATGTAGTTGAGAAACATGAAACACTTAGAACAATTTTCCCTAACGTATTAGGTAGTTCCTATCAGAGAATTTTAGATATGGAAAACTTAAATCTAGAAATGGTTATAACTAATACATGTAAAGATGAATTAGAAAGTGTACTTTCAGAGGCGGTAAGATATAGCTTTAACCTCGATTTTGAGCCGGTAGTTCGTTTACAACTTTTTACAGTGAGTGAAAACGAACATGTATTATTAATTTTATTACATCATATTGTAGGTGATGGCTGGTCATTACAGCCGTTAACGAGAGATTTTACAGTGGCGTATAAAGCACGATGTCAAGGTGACAGAGTTCAGCTGGAGACACTACCAGTTCAATACGCGGATTATGCACTTTGGCAACAGCAATTGCTAGGTGATGAAACGACACCAGAGAGTCTTATTTCAACACAATTAGATTTTTGGAAAGAAGAACTTAAAGGTTTACCAGACCAAATGGAGTTACCTACAGATTTCCAGCGTCCAATTGAGACGAGTTACCGCGGGGAAACAATTCATTTTCATATAGATGAAGGTATGCATAGTAGGTTAGTAGAGCTTGCACGTAAAAATGGAGTTAGTTTGTTTATGGTATTGCAAGCAGGGCTTAGTGCACTATTTACAAGATTAGGTGCAGGCACTGATATACCAATTGGAAGTCCGATTGCTGGAAGAAATGATGATGTACTTTCAGATATTGTTGGTTTATTTGTAAATACATTAGTGTTACGTACAAATACGTCAGGAGATCCAAGTTTTAAAGAATTATTAAATAGAGTGAAGCAGGTAAATCTTGCAGCTTATGAAAATCAAGATGTTCCATTTGAAAGGCTTGTTGAAGTGTTAAATCCAGTACGTACTCGAAACAGCCACCCGTTGTTTCAAGTTATGTTAGCTTTTCAAAATACACCAGAAGCAACGTTTCATGTACCAGGTTTAGAAGCGAGCCTTGAAATTCAAAGCGTCGGTTCTGCAAAATTTGATTTAACATTTGAAATTAGTGAGAGTAACGGGGTTGATGGTACTCCGAACGGTTTACATGGATTACTAGAGTTTAGTACCGATTTATATAAACGTGAAACGGTTCAAAAACTAATAGAACGATTCATTTTGTTATTAGATGATGCAGCTACAAATCCGGATCAATCAATTGGCAGATTAGAAATATTAACTGTAGCAGAGAAAAATACAGTGTTAGAAAAGTGGAATGGTGGTTTTCAAATTGCACCAGAAATGACATTGCCACAATTGTTTGAAAAGCAGGTTCATATAAATCCGAATTCTATTGCTGTTGTCTTTGAAGATAAGAAATTAACTTATGAAGAGTTAAATAGAAAAGCAAATAAAATAGCTCGATTCCTAATAGCAAAAGGGATTGGTCCTGATCAACTCGTTGCTTTAGCGATGCCAAGATCATTAAACATGGTTGTAAGCTTATTAGCTGTTCTTAAAGCTGGTGCTGGATACCTTCCGTTAGATCCAGATTACCCAGCAGACCGCATTTCATTTATGCTACACGATGCGCCATCATGTGTTTTAACGAATTCAGAAGTGGAAATTGAATGTGATGAGGCACTAAAAGTTTTAGTTGATGATGTAAAAGTAATAGCAGAAGTTGAGAAATATAGTGAAGAAAATATTGATGAAGTGGAACGCATTAAGCCATTATCTCCATCACATATTGCTTACGTTATTTATACGTCAGGCTCAACGGGTAGACCGAAAGGCGTTATGATACCTCATCAAAATGTAGTAAGACTTTTAGGAGCAACTGATCATTGGTTCCAGTTTGGCGGAAACGATGTTTGGACGATGTTCCATTCATACGCTTTTGATTTCTCTGTTTGGGAAATTTGGGGACCTTTATTATACGGAGGGCGTTTAGTTGTAGTGCCACATACTGTAAGTCGCTCACCGAAAGAATTTTTACAGCTTCTTGTTAAAGAAAAGGTTACGGTTTTAAACCAAACTCCATCAGCGTTCTATCAATTGATGCAAGCAGATCGTGAAAATGAAGAGATTGGCCAAAAATTATCTTTACGATATGTTGTTTTTGGAGGAGAAGCACTTGAGCTAAGTCGCTTAGAAGATTGGTATAGTCGACATCCTCATAACGCACCAAAGCTTATTAATATGTACGGTATTACGGAGACGACAGTACATGTTAGTTATATTGAATTAGATGAAACTATCGTCTCTTTACGAGCAAATAGTTTAATTGGGTGCAGTATATCTGACCTTAAAGTGTATGTGTTAGACAACTATTTACAACCAGTGCCACCTGGAGTAGTTGGAGAAATGTATGTTGCAGGTGCAGGGCTTGCGCGTGGATATTTAGGAAGAGCAGGATTAACGGCTGAACGCTTTATCGCAGATCCATTTGGCAAGCCAGGTACAAGAATGTATCGTACAGGAGACTTAGCTCGCTGGCGTAAAGATGGGACGCTAGATTATATAGGACGTGCAGATCATCAAATCAAAATTCGTGGGTTCCGAATTGAATTAGGAGAAATAGAAGCAGTCATAATGAAGCACCCTAAAGTTGAGCAAGTAGCTGTTATTGTACGGGAAGATCAACCAGGGGATAAACGGTTAGTTTCTTATATCGTTGCATCAAATAATGAAGCGATTGATACGAATGAAATGCGTCAGTTTGCTAGTGGTAGTTTACCAGATTATATGGTTCCATACGCTTTTGTAGTAGTAAATGAGTTACCTTTAACTCCAAACGGTAAATTAGATAGAAAGGCATTGCCAGCTCCAGAATTTATCGCATCATCTTCTAGTCGTGGTCCAAGAACACCGCAAGAAGAAATGTTATGCGACTTGTTTACAGAAGTGCTAAGTGTACCTCAAATTGGAATTGATGACGGATTCTTTGATCTTGGTGGCCATTCACTCCTTGCAGTGCAGCTTATGAGCCGCATGAAAGAGGCGCTTGGAGTGGAACTAAACATTGGCACTTTATTTGCAGCACCGACTGTTGCAGGGTTAGCTGAAAGACTTGAGATGGGGAATGGTCAAAGTGCACTTGATGTGTTGCTTCCATTACGAGCAAGCGGGGATCAATTACCACTATTTTGTGTACATCCAGCAGGTGGATTAAGTTGGTGCTATGCAGGACTTATGAAATCTTTAGGAAAAGATTATCCAATCTATGGTGTACAAGCACGTGGTATTGCTAAAAATGAAGAACTTCCAAAAAGTTTAGAGGAGATGGCGGCGGATTACTTGAAACATGTTCGTGAAGTACAGCCTTATGGACCATATCGTTTATTAGGTTGGTCGCTTGGAGGAAATGTTGTGCATGCAATGGCGGCGCAACTACAAAATGAAGGGGAAGAAGTAGAATTACTCGTTATGCTTGATTCTTATCCTGGACACTTCTTACCAAATACGGAAGCGCCTACTGAAGAGGAAGCGTTAATTGCATTACTTGCTTTAGGCGGATATGACCCAGATAACATGGATGGTAAACCACTTACAATGGAAAGTGCAGTTGAAATCCTTCGTAAAGATGGAAGTGCATTAGCAAGTCTTGAAGAAGAGACTATATTGAACTTGAAAGAAACATATGTAAATTCAGTAGGGTTGTTAGGGAAATATGTACCGAAAGTTTATAACGGAGATATCTTATTCTTTAGATCTACTGTTATACCAGACTGGTTTGATCCTATTTCTCCAAATACGTGGCTAAATTATTTAGACGGGCAAATTGTGCAGCACGATATTGATTGTAGACATAAAGATCTATGTCAGCCAGGTCCACTTACGGAAATTGGGCAAGTATTAGCGAAATATTTGCAGAATAAGAAAGGGGTAAGTAGAGTATGACGAATCCATTTGAAAATGATAATTACACATATAAAGTATTAATAAATGAGGAGGGCCAGTATTCTCTCTGGCCTGCTTTTCTCGATGTACCTATTGGCTGGAATGTCGTATATGAAGAAGCTAGTAGGCAGAGCTGCTTAGAATATGTTGAATATAACTGGAAAGATTTGAATCCACAAGGTAATCAAGTTCGCGAAAAAACATTAGTAGGAAAACGATAATGAAAGAAAAACTAAATCCAAAAGTAGTTGTAAGTATCGTTTATATAACTGCGATGTTTATGGCTGCGATGGACGCAACGATTGTAAATGTAGCACTGCAAACGATAAGTAGAGAACTACAAGTACCTGCATCTGCAATGGGGACGGTGAATGTTGGGTATTTAGTTAGTTTAGCTGTTTTCCTTCCGATTTCTGGTTGGTTAGGAGATCGTTTTGGTACGAAAAGAGTATTTTTAATTGCTCTTTTCGTATTTACAATTGCATCTGCTTTATGCGGAATGGCTAACGATATTACTTCATTGAATATTTTCCGTATTATTCAAGGTGCTGGCGGAGGGCTTTTAACACCGGTTGGAATGGCGATGTTATTTCGAACATTTTCACCCGAGGAAAGACCGAAGATTTCCCGGTTCATTATACTTCCAATTGCTGTAGCACCAGCAATTGGTCCTATCATCGGTGGTTTCTTTGTAGATCAAATGTCTTGGCGTTGGGCATTTTATATTAATCTACCGTTTGGAATCGTTGCATTGCTATTTGGACTTCTATTTTTAGCAGAACATGTTGAAAAATCAGCTGGTCGCTTTGATTCGCTCGGCTTTATTTTATCAGCACCAGGATTTGCGATGCTCATATATGCACTCAGCCAGGGACCATCAAAAGGGTGGATTTCTCCAGAAATTATGAGTACTGGGATAGCTGGGGTTGTATTCATTACATTGTTTATAATTGTAGAACTGAAAGTAAAGCAACCGATGTTAGATTTACGCTTATTAAAAGAACCAGTCTTTAGAAAGATGAGCATTATATCATTATTTTCATCAGCTGGTTTATTAGGAATGTTATTTGTTTTTCCTCTTATGTATCAAAATGTGATAGGAGTTTCCGCACTGGAATCAGGACTTACGACATTTCCAGAGGCGATTGGATTAATGATTTCTTCACAAATTGTGCCATGGTCATATAAGAAATTAGGAGCTCGAAAGGTAATTTCTATTGGATTAATATGTACGGCGGTTATATTTGTTTTATTGAGTTTTGTAAATCACGATACGAATCCGTGGCAAATCCGGGCATTATTGTTTGGTATCGGTATTTTCTTAGGCCAATCTGTCGGTGCGGTTCAATTTTCTGCCTTTAACAATATCACGCCGCCTTCTATGGGGAGAGCGACTACTATATTCAATGTGCAAAATCGACTAGGTTCAGCAATAGGAGTAGCGGTTTTAGCTAGTATACTAGCTGGTTTTGGAGGTAATAACGTTCAATCCGATTTTTTACCATATCAAGCAGCATTAATTGGGTCAGCAATATTTTTGCTCATAGCACTACTATTTTCTTTACGTATTTCCGATAAAGAGGTAATGTCAAAGAAGAAAGAAAAAACATTATCTGTATCAGAAAAAGAGAAAGTACTTGTCAATGAATAACAATATACGCATGCTTTCTTATGAAAATTGATATTCGTTGAATAAAGGAGAGTTTACATGATAGAAAGTAAAGTTGTAGATTCTATTCCAACTTTGAATGAGAATGATTGTCAAATATGGTGGGCAAGAATTTCAGATTTACAATCATGGCATTACAATTTACTAAATGATATAGAGCGAGAGAAAGCAAATTCGTATCACCATTCGGCAGATCGAGCTCGTTTTATAATAGGTTGCGTAATAAGTAGATTAGTTCTCGGTAAGATACTTTCTATGTCACCAGTCCAAGTACCAATTGATCGAATGTGCTCAGTATGTAAATTGCAGCATGGAAGACCACAATTACCAGAAGGTATGCCGCAATTATCCGTTTCACATTCAGGTGAGTGGGTTGTCGTTGCTTTTACAAAATCTGCACCTGTTGGCATAGATGTAGAACAAATGAATCCAAATGTAGATGTTATGAAAATGGCAGAAGGTGTATTAACAGACATTGAAATAGCGCAAGTTATGAAACTGCCAAATAAACAGAAAATAGAAGGTTTTTTAACATATTGGACTCGAAAAGAAGCGGTGCTGAAAGCGACAGGTGAAGGACTAATGATTCCGCCAGTACATATTACAGTATCAGCTCCAAATGATCCTCCAAACTTGTTGGTTTTTAAGGATAGACAAGAGTTAGCAAGTAATACAATGATGGAAGATGTAAGGCCTAGTTTAGATTATAGGGCCTCTGTTGCAATATTCAGTAAGGAAGTGACTGAAATTACGCAATTAGACGCGGCAGCACTTTTAAATCTTAAATAAAAAAATTATAGAAGAGGTGTTCCTCATGTTAGTAGCGGAAAATAGAAAGAATGAATTCACTTATAACGTACAAGCAATTAAAAATATTTTATTTTCTGGAGATACATCATCCATTCATGCTTTAGAAAAGCTTTTAAATGATACAGTTCAGTTTGATGTTCTTGAACAAGAGGCACTTGGTAGACAGTACATTCCGAAAGAAGCAAAGAATTTCTTTGATAAAGATGGAACATTTCTTTACCGTGTATCTAATGTTAGTTATAAAGGAAAGGTGTTATCTGAAAATCTAATTTTTGCAGACACTTCGTTTTTACCGGACGCAATAAAGAGTGAATTAGAGAGTGGAAATATTCCTGTTGAAAAGCTTATAGAAAAGATGGAAGTAAGAAGAAACGTATTATATGAAGGATATCAGCCATCTGGAAATATTATTGAATTGTTTGATGGATGTTCTGTTACAGCGAATGTGTATCCAACTAGAAAGTATCAAATTGTAAGTAACTGCAAATGTGTATTTTATATTTGTGAAGTGTATCATGCAGAGAATATAAAGCAATTGCTTAAATAAAAACAAGAAACCAGCCTATAAAATGGCTGGTTTCTTGTTTTTATTTAACAGCTTCTTTTAATTCTTTACCTGCTTTAAATGCAGGAACTTTACCAGCGGCGATTTGAATTTCTTCGCCAGTTTGCGGATTACGTCCTGTACGAGCAGATCTTTCGCGTACTTCAAAAGTTCCAAACCCGATTAGTTGAACTTTATCTCCAGATTGTAATGCATTAGCAATTGTGTCAAATACGGATTGTACAGCTGCAGAAGCGTCCTTTTGAGAAATATCAGCTGATTGAGCTACGTTTTTAATTAATTCTGTTTTGTTCATGTTTTCACCTCATAAAAAAATTTTTGGAATGAATGTTTTAGTATAATAGATAGTAAAGATAAAGCTATCACTATGATTAGAAAGAATACTATATAATTATGTTAATTTCGTTGCAAGAGACTGAATCCCTTCTATTATTTAGGGATTAATTAAGAATCGATGCATATAAAAAGCTTTAATATGAGGATGAGGGGGAGTATACGAATGATTTTTCGTGAAAAAAATGAGAAGGAAAGTATTTTAATTCGTCAACATGATCATGGTTTTTTGGCTGGAGAGATTGCAAAGCATATAAAAGAAGACTTTTTTGAAGATAAAACATATTTAAAAGAAACAGTTGATGCAATATATGAGCATGACAGAGGATGGATAGAGCTTGATAAAGTACCAATTTTGAATGATGCTAAAAATATTCCATATACATTTATGGATTGTCCAAGCCCATTACGTTTTGTTTTTTATACGATTGGATTGAATGAAATTGAAAATTCTAATCCATACGGGGCATTGCTTTGTAGTAAACATTTTTTATCATTTCCACTAAACGAGGAAGATGAAGAGATGATGTCATTTTATAAACATGAATTAGAACGACAAAAAAGAATTTTGAAAACGTTAACAAAGAAACAGTTTGCGATGTTCGATAAGCATTATAGATTATTAAAGTTTTGTGATGAACTTTCTTTATACGTATGTATGAATAAGCCTGGTGTCAAAAAGAAAGATGAAATTGACTTATTTAAAGATGGTTTTGAAGGAACAGAAATGTTTAATAGTAAAGAGGAGAAACTTATTCAAGCTGAATGGGTGGACGAGGAAACAATTCGGATTACACCATTTCCATTTCAAACAGAATTTTATACGTATGTAAAATATAAAACGATAAATAAGCATGAAATGAAAGAAAAAGGGATTGCAAAGGCTGATAGAGAATCAGAAATGAAGAAACAAACCATTCGTTTCATACAATAAGGAGGTAATATAAATTGAAAGATTATATATTAAAACAGTGTGATTATCATGCTTGGGCTAATACTAGATTATTCAATCGATTAAAAGAGTTACCAAACTATGAGACAATTTTTAATGAGCAGATACAGAGTGTATTCCCATCCATTAAGGATACTTTTGTGCATATTTATATTACAGATCAAGTGTGGTTACATATATTGCATGGTAAAAGTATGAATGAAGCAATACAAGACCGAGAAGATTTACGAAAACAAATTGAAACTAAATCGTTACATGAATTAGAAAAAATGTTTGAAAACATGGCAAATCAATATAAAGAGTTTTTAATTACAATACAAGATGTGAATGCTGTATTTGTTATTGAGAATCCATACGTAGGGAAATTAGAAACTTCGATTTTAGAATTAGTGCAACATGTCGTAAATCATGGTACATATCATAGAGGAAATATAACAGCGATGATTCGTCAACTTGGTCATTCATCGACAATGATGGATTTTGTACTGTATTTACATATGGTTAAAAAGCAGGGAGAGTAATATAGTTTGTAAGAAGGAGAGGCTTTAATTATAGAAGTCTCTCCTTCTATTTTATTCTGCATTCATGGTAGATCGACTGATTAAAGTTTTCTTAAGAAGCTTTATTTTCTTGTAATTGCTTAGCGTATTGTACAGCCTTATATGCATTGACTCTACCGTTTTTCCAGTACGTACCTGTACCACTAATTTTATCAGTAGTAGACTCAATAATTTGGCGGATTTGTGTATTGCTATATCCTTGATTTGCTAAAAGAGCTGCGACTCCTGCAACATGAGGTGTTGCCATAGATGTACCACTTAATGATTGATACGTGCTTCCTTTATATGTTGAATATATATTTGAACCTGGTGCTGCAACATCTACCCAGCTACCATAAGTAGAGAATGAAGATTTTCTATCTGATTGATCTGTAGAAGCAACTGCAATTACTTCGCTGTAATAAGCAGGGTAATTAGCTTTTGTATTTCCAGCATTTCCAGCAGCTGCAACTATAACAGACCCTTTATTCCATGCATATTGAACGGCTTGTTGTAATGCAGTACCACCATTTGGAGCTCCTAAGCTTAAACTAATTACTTTTGCACCCGAATCAGCAGCTTCTCGAATACCTTGCGCTACAGCATCAAGAGTACCACTTCCTTGATTATCTAATACGCGGACAGCATAAATTGAAGTTTGTGGGGCAACACCAGCAATTCCGACGCTGTTATTCGTAAGTGCTCCAGTAATTCCAGCGCAATGTGTACCATGACCATTACCATCATCAGATGTATTGTCGTTATCAACATAATCATGCCCATAAATTACTTTCGAAGCCAGATCAGGGTGTGAGCCTTGAACTCCTGTATCAATAATAGCTACTTTTACACCAGGATCACTTCGTTGGCTATCCCAAGCTTGTGGAGCTTGAATCTTTTGTAACCCGTATTGATTATTAAAATATGGGTCGTTTGGAGTCCAAAAGGCGTGAACGTAATAATTCGGTTCTGCATATTCCACATCTGGATTATTTTTATAGCTCTTTATTTTTTCTTTTACAGTACCTTTTGAAAATTGTACGACTTCAAAACCTAACTTATCATCTTTAGATAAGACATTAGCTCCGACAGATTTATGAAAAGATTGCACATTACTTAAAGATGCATTTTGTTTGAACTTAACGATTAATTGGTTAGGAACATAATCAGTAGATGATGCTTCAGCGCTTGAAGTATTCGTGTTAAAGAAGAAACCACCAATAATAAATGACAAAACAGATAGGAAAACGATGATTTTGTTTTTCAAAAGATTTTTCCTCCCTTTTCTTGGATGAGTTTTTCAGTGACACCTTAATGTCGCATTCCTTTTCAACTATATAGTTAGACCATACGATTTATGACATTTATGTGAAAAACTTTTGAAGGAATAAAAAGGAGTAAATATTGATATAAATATATTTTTAATGATAGTAATTAAGTAAAAGAGGGGATGAAAAAAGGAACGCTCATCATGTATGAGTCATTCCTTTTTTCATAGATTAACTTGCCTGTTTTTTATTATTTTCTTTCAATTTCTCTGCTTGTAAAAAGCGATTCGTTTCAGCAACAACAATACTACTTAATCCAATTAGACCAATCAAGTTTGGAATTGCCATAAGTCCATTTGCAATATCAGCAAATGTCCATACGATTCCTAGCTTTAAATTAGCACCAATTGCAATCATAACAATAAAGATTGCTTTATAATATTTAACTGCACTTTCTCCGAATAAATAAGCTACACATTTTTCTCCATAATACGACCAGCCTAAAATAGTAGAGTAGGCAAATAAAATAATTGCGATACCGAGAATCATACTACCAGCAGTACCAAATACAGATTGGAATGCAAGTGTTGTAGCTTCAACGCCAGTTTTACCAGATTTCCAAGCACCTGTAGTAATTAATACTAGTCCTGTAATTGTACATACAATAAACGTATCTAGAAAAGTACCAGTCATTGAAACTAAAGCTTGCTTTGCAGGCGAATCAGTTTTTGCCGCCGCGGCGGCAATAGGTGCACTTCCTAAACCAGCTTCGTTCGCAAATACACCACGCGCCATTCCGATTTGGATAGCTGATGCAACTGTTGCCCCAATAAAACCACCAGCAGCTGCTGTACCATTAAATGCACCAGAAAAAATAAGTGAAAATGCTTCTGGAATTTGGTCGTAGTGATAGAAAATAATTATAAGACCAGCAATTATATAAAAGAAAGCTTTAATAGGAACGACATATCCCGTCACTTTCCCAATTTTTTTTACACCGCCTAAAATAACAATTGCGATTAAAAATGACATTACTATACCAGTTAAAGCAGGAGGGAAAGAGAAATTAATTCGCATTGCCTCTGCAACTGAGTTAGATTGCACCATATTACCAATACCGAAAGAAGCAGTTGTGCCGAATATAGCGAATAATACTGCCAGCCATTTCTTACCTAAACCACGCTCTAAATAATACATTGGTCCACCTGAATATTCACCATTTTCATTACTAACACGGTATTTCACTGCAAGTATTGCCTCGGCATACTTTGTTGCCATACCGAATAAAGCGGTAATCCACATCCAAAATATTGCACCAGGACCACCAATTGTAACAGCTGTTGCAACACCGGCTATATTTCCCATACCAATCGTTGCGGCCATAGCTGTCATAAGTGCTTGGAAGTGACTAATATCTCCAGAAGAAGAGGTATCTTCTGATTTTTTAAATGCTAGTTTGTGAGCGTATAATAGTTTACTAAACTGTAAACCTTTTAAACGCACTGTGAGAATGATACCTGTTCCAACGAGTAGCAACAAAGTTGGTAATCCCCACACGTATTGATTCAGTTGTTCTAATACTTTACTTACTGTCTCCATCTTTATTCTCCTTTTTTAGAAAAAATAAAAACCACTTCAAGTAAATGAAATGGTCTCTGGAGAAACAAGGGATAGAAAAATAAACCGATACAATCGGCTTTTTCTTTCGCTTGTCTCTGTCCTTTTACCTGAGAGATTATCCGCTGTAGTAGCGGATTTGCTCCTTCGGTGCTCGTTTTCCTCCGCGCTCTATGAAAGCGAGAGGGAGTCTCTCCAGAGATTCGTCCCCATGCAGTTCTACTTGTAACCAAGACCTGAGAGTTTCAAAGCTGGTATAACAACTTTTTGCCCCGTCGGTAGATCAATAGACCTTCTCCTGAATGGTTCATCCGAATTATAAAATTTATAAACACATTGATTGTAAATCAATAAAAACATTATAGACATACAAATTGTGAATTGCAATCATTTTTTATTTTAAAATAGTAAATAGTTTTATTTTTTTGTAAGTCCTAATTTATCTTCAACTTCATTTAAAGTAGATAAAGCGATGACAATATGTTGATCCGCAAGTCCTAAAGCTTGTTTTGTTTTTTCAATAGTTTCATCGGTTGGAGTAGAGTTATTTGCTCCGTCTATAATTAAATTTGCTGCATTTTTCATGAAATTTGATGCGGATTTAAACTGAGTTGTGAACTGAAGTAGTTGTTTTTGTATATCTATATCTGTTATGTTTTCTTCAATTTTAAGCGTGTCTATTTCGTTCATAATTGTTTCGTACTGCTTGGAAACAGCACTCATTGTAACTAATAGTTTATTTCGATCTACTGAATCTCCATTCGTGTTAATCTCTTCCCAGGCAGGTAACCAATCTTTTTCGATGATGTCATTATAATGAGTAGTCAATTCATTAATTTTAGGTTGTAATTTAGTTTTGAAAGTTTTTGTCTCCGCTGTTTCTACAGTTGCTTTTTCGTGGTTATTTTTAACATTAGTAACGTAGAAAATTGTACCAAAAATGATGAAAATAGAAATAACAACTGTCCATTTAGTAAAAAGTAATTTCTGCAATATGTAACGCCTCCAAAATTTAAAAACTTATAATTATAATATATAATAATAATGTTGTTTTAAGTAGAGAAAATAGGTTAGAAATAATTAAAATTATTTCTTCTCTATACATAAATAATTAAAGTTAGTAAAATGATGAAAGTTATATGTGAGAAAAGAGGGTTTTTAGTGAAAATGAATAGAAGAAAACTAGTTTCAAGTATTTCAATGGCTATGTTATTAGTTGGTGTAATTGCATTCATATTTATGAATAAAGAATCTAAAATTAAAGGTTTTCCAGTACCAATGTCAGCAATTCATATTAACGATGATAAGGAAGAGGACTATCAATATATAAGTGTAATGCCGATTACAAAGGCGAGTGGATGGGAGAACTTAGGGGAAAACGGGCATACTGTTAGTTTTAAAAAAGGGGAGCGGAAGGTAACAGTAGTACATTATCCAGGAGACATTACGTATTATTTATTTGAGAAAAAGATGAATAAGGGAGATTAGCTAAAGATGTAATTCATTAAGAGTTACATCTTTTTTTATTCTGAATCATTTGAAATTAAATTCGATAGATGTTTTGATAGATGTAGTGATAGATGTAGTGATAAATATGATTAGTTCTATATGTCTATAAAGAGTATTAGGGTGATTATAAAAATATTATGTGAACTAATTATTGTGAGAAGAAGATAAATTATATGCTAAAGGGGGAATTAAAAATGCTACTAAAAACAATCTACTGTAAGGTGGAAGAAGAGAAAAAGGAATTGTTTTCAAATGCGCAAGGAAAATGGCGTGATATACGGCACCTAGATGGGTTTCATGGACAATTTGGTGGATGGTATGAAGATGAGGCATGTGTATTTACTTTATGGGAAGATAGAAGTGCATATCAATCATTTATGAATGGTGCTCACGATACAATTTATTTAAATAGTAATCAAGAGGATACGTTTCTTTCATGTGAAATTGAATTATTTCAAACGTTGTATGATATAACTGATACGCATTTGAAAGACGTTGTTACAGAAGGATCATTCGTAAGAGTTGCTATATGTGATGTAAAGATGGAAAAGGAAAATCATTTTTTACATAAGCAAGAAACAATTTGGAATAAAGGAATGGAAAAAGCAAAAGGAATGTTAGGTGGAGTAGTTGGGAAGTCTTTAAAAAATAAAAATCGTTACATAGTGTTAACGTATTGGAAAGATGAAAAGACGCATCAACATTATGTGGAAGAGATTTTCCCAGGTTTATATAAATTAGCTAATATTCATGAAGAGATAGAAGAGATAAAAGGAAAACAAGCTGTATGTAAGGAAGAATGGCTTGTATATTAAACGCTGAAAAAGTGCATAAATGAATGTATAATAAAGATATTTTCTTATAAACAAGTAATTAATAGAAGACGTTATATACCCTTTCATGTTAATATATTTAAGTTATAATAGGAGGCTTACCCTTTTGTATTGTACGGTAGAAGCAGTGTGAGCTTGAAATTTTTTTAGAAAAGGATGTGCCTAATTTGCGTATCAATAAATTTATTAGTGAAGCTGGAAAAGCGTCTCGACGTGGAGCGGATAAACTAATTAATGAGAGAAGAGTAATTATTAACGGTAAGGTTGCAAAAATTGGTGACCAAGTGAACCCAGGTGATGATGTACGAGTAAATGGAGAGCAGCTTCGAATTGCTCGAGATCACGTATATATCGCTTTAAATAAACCAGTAGGTATTACATGTACGAGTGAAAAATCAGTAAAAGGTAATATTATTGATTTAGTGAATCATCCTTTACGAATTAGTCACATTGGACGTCTTGATAAAGACTCTGACGGTTTAATTTTGTTAACGAATGATGGCGATATTGTTAATGAGATTTTACGTGCTGAAAACAAACATGAGAAAGAATATATCGTTTCAGTAGATAAGCCAATTACACCTGATTTCTTAGAGAAAATGGCAGCGGGTGTTAAAATTTTAGGAACAAAAACGCTTCCTTGTGAGATTACACAGTTATCAAAATATGAGTTCCAAATTATTTTAACACAAGGGCTAAATCGTCAAATTCGCCGTATGTGTGAAGCTTTAGGTTATCAAGTATACACGTTAAAACGTACGAGAATTATGAATATTGAATTGAATAATTTACCAGTTGGGCAGTGGAGAGATTTAACGAAGAAAGAGAAAAGACGTCTATTTGCAGACTTAAATTACGAACCACAAGATTGGTAAAATTGTGAAGTGAAACCAAAAAAAATTGGTTTCACTTTTTTAAATTAAATAAATAATTTTTTTAAACACTTGCAAAAATAAAATGAATAAGATATATTAAATAACAATAAATGGATGTTTTACAAAAAGCAAAGAAAAGGACACGAGTTATTTTACCCGGTTATACAGAGAAGGAAGGAAAGCTGAGAACTTCCTAACGCAGAAAAATAACTTACCACCTTAGAGCTGCACTAGGGAAATGAAGTATCTAGTGCCGTGTATGCGACGTTATCGCAAAAGAAGCCATTATGTTTTTTGTGATGGGAATCTGGGTGGAACCACGGATATAAGCATATTCGTCCCTATATTTAGGGATGAATATGCTTTTTTGCATTCAATTTCATAATAAGCGAAGAAAAGGACACGAGTTATTTTACCCGGTTATACAGAGAAGGAAGGAAAGCTGAGAACTTCCTAACGTAGAAAAATAACTTACCACCTTAGAGCTGCACTAGGGAAATGAAGTATCTAGTGCCGTGTAAACGACGTTACCGTAAATGAAGCCATTGTATATTTACAATGGGAATCTGGGTGGAACCACGGGTAAAAGCACGCTCGTCCCTATTTTAGGGATGAGTGTGCTTTTTATTATGAAATGGAGAGATGAAAAATGAAAGAACAAATGATTGAAATTAAATTTCCAGATGGTAGCGTTAAAGAATTTGTAAATGGAGTTACTTTAGAAGAAATTGCTGGATCCATTAGCAGTAGTTTGAAAAAGAAAGCAGTCGCGGGGAAAGTAAATGATGGATTATATGATTTACGCCGAAATATTGAAGAAAATGCGGAAGTGGAAATCATTACTATAGATTCAAATGAAGGGGTAGAAATTGCAAGACACTCCGCGGCACATATTTTAGCGCAAGCTGTAAAAAGATTGTATGGTGATATAAATCTTGGAGTAGGACCTGTTATTGAAAATGGATTTTATTATGATATGGATCTTCCAAGTAGTGTAAACATAGAAGATTTACGAAAAATCGAAAAAGAAATGAAAAAGATCATAAATGAAAATATAAAGATAGAACGAGTTGAGGTTTCTCGAGAAGAAGCAGCTAAACTGTTTCAAGAAATGAACGACCGCTTGAAATTAGAACTTTTAGAAGCAATTCCTAGTGGGGAAAGTGTAACACTATATAAACAAGGTGAATTTGTAGATTTATGTAGAGGACCACATTTACCATCTACAGGTTATTTGAAAGCATTTCAATTAACTCACGTTTCCGGTGCATATTGGCGAGGTGATAGTAATAACCAAGTGCTTCAGCGCATATATGGTGTTGCATTCTCTTCTCAAAAAGAATTAGAAGAGTATTTACATTTCGTTGAAGAAGCAGCAAAAAGAAATCATCGTAAGTTAGGCAGTGAGCTTGAGTTATTTATGTTTTCTGAAGAGGCTCCGGGAATGCCGTTTTATTTACCGAAAGGACAAATGATTCGTAACGAATTGGAAGCATTTTTAAGAGAAATTCAAAAAGAGTATAAGTATCAAGAAGTACGCACTCCGTTCATGATGAACCAAGAAGTATGGGAGAGATCAGGGCACTGGGGACATTATAAAGATAATATGTATTTCTCTGAAGTAGATAATAAAAGTTTTGCATTAAAACCGATGAACTGCCCAGGGCACATGCTTATGTTTAAAAATAAATTGCATTCTTATCGTGAATTACCGATTCGTATGTGTGAATTTGGTCAAGTACATCGTCATGAATTTAGTGGTGCGTTAAACGGATTATTAAGAGTACGTACTTTCTGCCAAGATGATGCACATTTATTTGTAACTCCAAAACAAATTGAAGATGAAATTAAATCAGTAATGGCGCAAATTGATTACGTATATAAAACTTTTGGATTCGAATATGAAGTAGAGCTTTCTACTCGTCCAGAAGATTCAATGGGTGATGATAAATTATGGGAGCAAGCAGAAGCGGCATTAGAAAATGTATTACAATCGCTAAATTATAAATATAGACTAAATGAAGGTGACGGTGCATTTTACGGGCCGAAAATTGATTTTCATATTAAAGATGCTTTAAATAGAAGCCACCAGTGCGGAACAATCCAGCTTGATTTCCAAATGCCAGAGAAATTTGATTTAAATTATATAGATGAAAATAATGAAAAGAAAAGACCAGTTGTTATTCACAGGGCAGTTTTAGGGTCATTAGATCGCTTCTTAGCAATATTAATTGAGCACTTTGGAGGTGCGTTCCCGGCATGGGTGGCACCAGTTCAAGTGAAAGTAATTCCAGTTTCAAATGCAGTACATGAACAATATGCCAATGAGATTGCACATAAATTAGCACAAGCTGGAGTTCGTGTTGAACAAGATGCACGAGATGAAAAATTAGGATATAAAATAAGAGAAGCACAAATGCAAAAAGTACCGTATGTTCTTGTTATTGGTGATAAGGAAATGGAAAACGGAGCTGTAAATGTACGTAAATATGGGGAAGAGAAGTCAGAAGTTATTGCGCTAGACGTATTTGTGGCAACTATTGAAGAGGAAATAAAGAATAGAAAATATTGATTGTAAAGAAAACACACTATTAGCAATTAGTGTGTTTTCTTTTTTATCTTACAAAAATGTAAGGTAAATGTAAGCGAAATCGAGGGAACGAGTTGTAGAAAAATGAGAATATGAAGTAGGAAAAAGGTTCATGTTACAGGTGTAACTCTTCTTGAATGAATAATTAAAAAATTCTTAAGAATTCACATGACAAAATAATAAGAAATATGTGAGAAATTAATTTTATACAAAAGGGATGGAGTGAAAGAGATGTCAACAAATGTAGTTACTGTAGAAAGTGTAGAAAAAACGTATGGGAAAAGAAATGAGAATCAGTCAAAAGCATTAAGGGGTGTATCGTTAAGTATTAAAGAAGGAGAATTTGTCGGGATCATGGGACCTTCTGGGTCTGGAAAAACGACTTTACTTAATGTGATAAGTACACTTGACCAAGCGACAGGTGGTAGTGTGACGATAGCTGGTACAAATATTACTTCTATGAAGGGCAATGCGTTATCTGATTTTCGCTCTCAAAAATTAGGTTTCATTTTTCAAGATTTTAATCTTCTAGAAAACTTATCAATTTATGAAAATATAGCTTTACCACTTTCTTTGCAAGGCGTACCGTCAAGTGAGATTACTGGAAAGGTAAATGACGTTGCGAAGAAATTAGGCATCACCGAAATTTTAACAAAATATCCGACGGCTGTTTCTGGAGGACAAAAGCAAAGAACAGCGGCGGCAAGAGCTTTAGTACATAATCCAGCAATTGTATTAGCAGATGAACCGACAGGTGCGCTTGATAGTAAAAACGCAAAAAGTTTATTAGAAGCGATGCAAGATTTACATGAAAATCACAATGTAAGTATTTTGATGGTTACACACGATGCATTTAGTGCAAGTTATTGTGAGCGTATTTTATTTATTCAAGATGGTCTTCTTTATAAAGAATTAAACCGTCAAGGTACTCGAGAGAATTTCTATCAAGACATTTTAGGTGTGCTCGCTCATATGGGCTCAGCTGCTGAGTCTAAGTAGGGGGTGAAACTATGTTATTTAAATTATCACGTCATAGTATGAAAAAGATGTTAAAAGATTATATGGTTTTACTTATTGGCCTCGTTATTAGTATTAGTATTTTCTACATGTTCCAAACGATGGCGATGAATAGTGAATTTACAAAAGATAATAGTCTAATTAGTAGTATAAGGCTCGTCTTTTGGGTAGGTGCAATACTATTATCTTTCATTACTGTATTTTATATTATATATGCCAACTCTTTCTTGCTCACATTAAGAAGAAAAGAACTCGGTATGTACATGATGCTTGGTGCAAAAAAGAAAAAAGTAGCACAGTTATTATTTATTGAAACATTCGGTATGGGTATTGTCAGTATTATTATCGGTATTTTAGTAGGGATGTTACTTGCAAGTGTAGCAGGAAACTTTTTAATGAATGGAATGGAAATTTCAGCAAAAGGTAGTTATGCATCTGTATACACACCAGCAATTTTAGTCACAGTTATTTTCTTCTTAATACTATTTTTCATTACTGGCTTAATGAACAGTGTCCGCTTGTTACGTAAAACTGAATTAGAGTTAATTCGTGAAGATGAAACACTAGATGAAGTGAAGAAAAGTAAAACTCGCATTATAATAATGACAGTACTTGGTGTATTACTAGTAAGTACAGGGTACTATTTTATGATCAATGTAAAAATATATGCTGAATTAGGTTTTATTATAGCAACCATCGTTACAACACTTGGAACATATTTTATCTTTAGTTCATTACTTCCATTTTTTGTGATGAAAATTAAGGGGAATAAAAAACGAAATGAAACTGGTCTAAATAGTTTTACATATGCACAGCTACGCTTTCGAGTAAATAGTTTATCGAGAGTATTAGGTACTGTAGCAATGTTAATTGCATTAGGCGCAGGTGCGATGACGGCAGGTATGGCGTTCCAAAAAAATGTAGGTATTATGACAGACTTTTCTCGTGTATATGATGTTGTAATTCATGATCCGAATGATCAAGATAAAGCTGCCTTGAAAGAAATGGAAATTGTTGAAGAAAGCAAGTACAAATATAAAGTAGATGGAGAAGCGGTTTATTATTTACGTAACGACTTAACTGCGAAACCGCCACTTGTTTCAGACCATTTTGATACAAAAACTTTAAAAGAGCCTGTTCGCAAACGTGTGACTGAACCTTTAACTGAACCTGTATATTCAGCTTTAGAGGCTCCTGAATTAGCAAAATTCCCTCATATGCCAAAGGATTGGGAAGACGCAGTTGTAAGAGAGATACAAATTACGCATAATCAATTTAGCGGAAAACCAGTAAGAATTGCAGACGAAGAGCATTATAAAGGGATTCAAGGAACAGAACATACTGTAACATTAGCAAAAGTAGATGATATGAAAAAATATAAACCGTTATTGATCGAAATAGACAAGAGACAAAAAGCACAAATTGAAAAAGCAACAGGTGAAAAGGTAGACTTATTTACGAAAATGACAATTTATCAGTTTATGAACAGCTTCATGAGCGGAACAATGTTTATGGGATTTTTCCTCGGAATTGCGTTTTTAGCAATGATGGCAAGTTCCCTTATGTTCAAAATATTAACAGGTGCTTCTCGCGACGTACGCCGTTATGAAATGTTACGAAAAATTGGTGTGAGACGCAGTATGTTAACGAAAAGTATATATAAAGAAATTTCATATTTATTTATCTTCCCAGCGATCATTGGCATTTCCCACGTATTAGTAGGGCTTAACTTATTCAGCTTTATATTAGTTGACCCGTTTGTAAAAGTATGGGTGCCAATAGGAATCTTCTTAGTCATTTATTTCATGTATTACTGGATAACTGTTCAACTTTATAAAGGTATGGTAATGCCGAAAGAAGAGGTAGCTAAATAGTTTATGAAAAGAGTCCTTGTGTTGAAAGCAAGGGCTCTTTTCTATGTGTTTTTATAAAAATGTGTATGCGAGATGTTTTCAAATCTTTCTGTAATGAATATAACTTGTTAGACGTAATTCGTTATAACGTTGGATTATCACATTCTCAAACTGTCTTATTAGAAAAGGATTAAAAAAATCCATTGCCTACTAAGGTGATTGAAATGAAGCTACCGTTTTATTGCCTTATGGGGAAATATGACTATAACACTTCATTCCATGCAGCAAAAACATATTTTGATAAGATAGAAGCAGATCAAAAACAATTTATTACTTTTGAGAAATCAGCTCATTATCCACAATTTGAAGAGAAAGAAAAATTCTATAAGTGGATGTGCGATACATTCATAAAATAAAGTATATCCGAACTTTAGAGAATTGAAATAGTTAGCGAGATGTATAAAGATTTTTAGATGCATAGTATTACATAGTATTAACTGAAGCGAAATTAAATAAAAAGACTCTTGATAAAAAATAAGAGTCTTAAGTACAACCAACTATGAATGACTTTTCTTTTTATAAAGAGATACAAAAATAAAAAAAGATAGCTGAAGACAAATTGTTTTCAGCTATCTTTTTTCGTTTAAAGTGGAGGTAAATCAATCTTACCTTCTTCAAATAATTCTTTTATCATATGCTTCGTATAACCAGCGGCTTGACCAAATGTGATTTTTGCTGGCATTGGTGCTTCGTTAGCATCTACAACTACATCAATAATACACGGTTTATTTTGTTTTACTGCATTTTCGAAAGCGGGAAGGAGTTCATCTAAATTCTCAACACGGTATCCAATACCTCCACACGCCTCTGCATATTTTGCAAAATCAGGGTTCGTTAAATCTGTTTCGAATTCGATATTACCCATGACTTCTTGCTCGAATTTAATCATCGCAATTTTATTATTGTTTAATACGACGACAACGATTGGTAATTTATATTTTACAGCTGTTACGAAGTCATTCATCGTCATTCCAAATCCGCCATCACCACAAACTGCAAATACTTGTTTATCCGGGAATGCAATTTTTCCAGCAAGAGCACCAGGTAAACCGCAACCAAGTGTTGCGAGCCAGCTAGAAATGACAAATTGCTGGTTTGTCATACGGAAGTGTCTTGCGGTCCATACTGTTACATTTCCAACATCGACTGATAGAATTGCGTCATCATGTGCTACTTGCTGCAGAGCATGCATAACGCGTTGTGGTTTAATTGGAATGGAAGAGTCTTCTTCTTGATCGTGTAATTTATCTTCCCACTTTTTCATCATTTCTTGGTGCTGTTCTAAGAAGGAATGATCTGTGTGTTCTTCAACATTTTCAATTAACCATCGTAATGTTTTATCAGCATCACCAGCTAAACCAATATCTGTCGCATAACGTTTCCCAATTTGGGCAGGATCTGTATCGATATGAATTGTTTTTGCTTTTTCAGGTAAGAAGCCGGTGAACGGATAAGAAGTACCGACCATAATTAAAGTATCTGCATGCTTCATTGCTTCATAAGAAGGTTTCGTTCCAATTAATCCCAATCCACCAATACAAAGAGGGTGTTCATCAGGAATAATTCCTTTAGCTGGTAATGTAAGTACGATTGGAGCACCAATTTGTTCTGCCAATGCAAGTAAAGATTCTCTCGCATGTTTTGTTCCTTTTCCAGCTAAAATCACAGGCTTTTTCGCTTCATTTATTGCGAGTTTCGCTGCATCTAAATCTTCTTTTTGTGGAAACAACTCAGGCAAAGTAAAAGAAGTATTTGTAACACGGGCACCATTTTTCACTTCAAATTTCGGGACATCATCTGGAATAGTAAGAACGGATACACCTTTTTTCGTATAAGCCATTCGAATTGCTTGATTCACTACGGCAGGTAGTTGCTCTGCTGACATAATACGCTGGTTATAAACCGCAACATCATCAAACATTCTTTCTAAATTTACTTCTTGGAAAAAGTCCGTTCCAAGTAAATCGGTTTCTACTTGACCTGAAATTGCTAGAACAGGGGCTTTATCGAGTTTCGCATCATATAAACCATTTAATAAATGAATAGCACCAGGTCCTGCAATTGCCATACAAACGCCAAGTTTTCCTGTTAATTTCGCATAGGCAGCCGCTGCTAATGCACCAGCTTCTTCATGGCGAACTTGAATGAATTTAATTTTATCTTGTTTTTTTCTTAAAGCTTCAATGATAGAATTAATGGAATCTCCAGGCATACCGTATATGTGCTCTACTCCCCAATCAATTAATAAATCAACTAATGCTTCACCTGCTGTTTTCCCAAACATAATTGTTCCTCCTTATAATAGGTAGATAACATTATGTTTTGAATAAAAAGGAAAAATATACAAGTAAGAAATTTATCTAGTTATTTGTAATCCAAGAATCAGTGTGGGAGGAACAAAAGCTTCACTTTAGCAACTTTAAAGATGACCAGCGAATAAAGTGAACACTGTTATTAGTAAAAAACCACTAGTTGCCCACATTAGAAATGTAAGGAAAGAGAGCTGTTTCTTAGCTTTCCAAAGCATTTCATGAATTGTGACATATCCAAGTGAACCAATAGCACTTCCCATAATGAGGCCTTGCAGGTGAAGAGCTTTTCCTTCCATCAAAATGCCAAAAACTGTGCCAGTACCGAGAATAAGAGAAAGTAATAAAGTCGTTAATAAAAAGGAAATATATTTATGTTTTGTAAAAAGAAATGGAATAATTAAAGCTAATCCTTCTGGAATATGGTGAACGACGATTGCTATTAAAAAGGGAATGGCAGAGTCATTATGATTTATAAAAGCTGTACCTAACGCAAATCCACTCGGTATATTATGAATAAATATAGCGAAAGAGAGAAAAAGAAAGGTTTGCCATGCTTGTTGATCTTTTTTATGTATCATTGGATGGTGACAATAGTTATCTAATAAGCCCATAACTAAAATACCGATAGCTATACCAAGTATAGGTCCAATCATTTCATAGCTTGAAAATGTTTCAGGAATAATTTCAAGTGACAATAACCCAAACAAAATACCGCCACATAATGCGTATAAACGATGCATCTTTTCTTCAATGAGTTGGCGTGTTGCTACTCCAACAGCACCGCCTAATAGTAATCCACCGAACGAAAAAAATGTTACAATCATTGGGATCCATAAACGTTCCATAGTATCACACTCCGATTCTATTCCCTTATTTTTAGCTTACGAAAAGAAAAGTTAGATTAGTCCAAGTAATTGTGTTTGAGTATAGAGAAAAAAGTAGTGATTCGTTATAATCTATATATTAAACTTAAGTGAGGAAATGAAAAGGGGAATTGGTTATGCAACAAATTAAAAAAATAGGAAACTCATTTTGGTATATGACACCTGTTTCTGAAACAGATAGACCTATATTAGGAATGGTTGTTGGAAAAGAAAAAACGTTAATGATCGATGCAGGGAATTCAGAAGAACATGCACAATTATTTTTAGAAATGTTAAAAGAACAAAATGTATCAAATCCTGATTTTGTAGCACTAACGCATTGGCATTGGGATCATATTTTTGGATTATCTGTATTACGGAATGCATTAACTATTTCGCACGCTGAAACGAAAAAAGAAATGCAGACAATAGTATCTTATGAATGGACAGATGAAGCGTTGGATGCACGCGTAAAAGAGGGTACTGAAATTGAATTTTGTGCGGATTGCATCAAGAAAGAGTTTGAAGAAAAAGCGAGAAATATTAACATTATTCCTCCGGCCTTAACGTTCCAGGATCAAATGGAATTAGATCTTGGTGAGGTGACATGCGTGTTAAAACATGTGGGCGGAGATCATGCACATGATTCAGTTGTTATGTACATAAAAGAAGAAAAGATATTATTTTTAGGGGACTGTATATATGCAGATATTTTTTCCTCGAAGTGGAACTATACGACGAAAAGAACGTTTGCATTAATAGATGAATTAGAAAAATTTGATGCTGAGACATATATTCTTTCTCATGGGACAGCTATAAATCGAGAAGAGTTTTTACAAGAAATTCATTTGCTAAAAACAGTAGGAACATATACAGAAGCTCATAAAGGCGATGAAGAGAAGATAAAGGCAGCGTATAAACAAGAGCTAGATAGAGAATTAAATGAAGATGAGTTAGAAACAATAACGTATTTTGTCAATGGTTATGAAATGAATAATCTGTAAGACACTACATTAATCAAATATAATTAAATTGCACAAAAAGAGTATTGAAATTTAATTCAATACTCTTTTTAATAGTTAAATATCTAGTTACAACCAATTTTTAAAATTGGGGCTCGTTATCTGAAGTTATATCACTTTATAGGGGTTCAGATAGCAGCTTTCTTTGCTAATTCAGTAATATATTCAAAGAAAACATCATGTTTTACATCATAAACGACATTTACAGGTCGTCCATCAGTAGTTTCTTCTGTACGTCCTTGGCTTGGTCCGTATGTATGAACGATACTATTAATCGTTTCAGTTTTTGCAAGGCTAGTGTTTCCGACAAAAGCGGTAGTTAGTACATCCCATAAATAGTAAGTAGAGTTCGTTGAGAAGTGAACGAGAGGAGGGACCATTGCATAGCATTGACCAAGGAAATCCATACCAATATACTTTCGTTCTTTTGCCCATTGTTCACGTATGTTTATAGTTAACGGAACTTGGTTTGTACTTTCTAGTGTCACTAAGTCGATTTTAATTTTTGCATCCCATACACGAGCCACTGCTTCAGGGTCCCAAAACGAATTCCACTCAGCTGTTCCATCATGCTCTGGTTCATGTACATTGCCAGCTTTAAGAAATGTACCACCCATCCAAACAAGGCGTTCAATTTGATCTTCGATTATGGGAGCTTCATATAATGCACGAGCAAGGTCAGTTAGGGGCCCAGTAAATAATAAAGTTGTTTTTTCTTCCGTTTGTAGAAGCGTTTCTATTAAATGATGATGCGCAGGTTTTGCCGTCACGGGTGTTACAACTTTTCCAGACTCATTTAAAATTGGTAAAGCATCTACATAAAATGCATGCATCCGCCAGTCTTTCGGAAACGGGTTTTGCCCGCGAGAGTTTGAAGCGGCTACGGCAAAATTACCTTTGCCGAAGCGATCGATAATTTTACGACTGGCAGACATTGCGGGTTCTAAATAGCAGTCTGCTGGGATAACAGATACCCCCGTAAGTTCAATGTTTTCCATTTGAAGTAATAAAAATAATGAAATTAAATCATCTACGCCGCCATCATGATTGAAGTACACTTTTTTCTTCATTGTAATCTCCATCCTATATGATTTAGTTAGAAATTAAATATGAATTGAGGAAAAGTCATCAATAATTTCCACCACTTCAATTTCTCCATTAATCAGTAGCTCAGGAAGCTCATTTCTAATATTTCCTTTCCAATACTCTCTAGCTTGTTCGATTTTTTGAGAAAAAGGAATTCCATCTTCTTTCGGTAAAAGATTCCCGTCACCTTCAAAAGAACTTCCGATCACTCGTAGTTTAACAATCTGTAAAACTTCTCGATTGTAAGAATCAAATAGCGCTCTCCATTTCAAAGCATCCTCATAGCTTTTAGCAGCATATAAGCAAGATAATCTGGAAGGGTATTCAGGGAATTCTTGTAGTCTAACCATTTCTACAATTGTTTCTCTAACTGCTCTAATTGTTTGATCCATATAACTCATAACTACTTTAGTATTTTCATTATTTATATGTAATTCGTTATTTTTATAGTGTTTATTTAAAATTTGTATGCCATCTTCACCACTAGCATTTAATTGTTCTCTTTCAAAAAAGAAGTGATATAGAGTATTGTGTTGATTTTTGTTAAAAGGAATGATTTGTCCGATATGCATTTTTTTCCTTGTTACGATGTGATATGCGTAAAATTCTGCTTCATTCATGGTTGTCCTCCTAGTAATAATGTAATGAAATGTTAAATTTAGTAATTCAACATTGCGATATATATAACCTCTATAAGTAAAAGTGAGAATTAGAGTAGAAAGGAAAAAATATGAAAGCGTTTTAAATTTGTTCACAAAATGTTCACTTACGAAGGGGTTTCCAATGTCGATATAATGACAAAGACTCAAAGAGAAAGGATGATGAAATTTGCCAACAACAAGAAAGGAAAACCTCCAATTTGGCATGATGATGTGCCTTGGGATGGTTATCGTAATGACGTTTTACAATTTACTAATGAATGAAACAGGAGGACCAATTTATATTAAAGAGATTGCATTAGAACTATTAATTGGCTTTATTATTGCACTATTAATTGAAATATGTATCGTTGGACCTTGTGCGAAAAAAATTGTATTCATATTGCCATTTGATAAATCTAAAAAAATAAATATTATCGTTGCAATGGCGACAACTATGGTAATTGGAATGGTGTTCTTTATGTCATTTTTCGGTATGGCTATGATGTATTTACATGGTGGACTACAAGGAGATTCATTTGTTTCCATTTATTTTTCGATTTTTATTAAAAATTTCATAATGGCATATCCATTACAATTAATTATTATGGGACCGCTTGTACGTTTCTTATTTGCAAAGTTTGTTATGAAAAAGAAATCTTTTAATGTAGCGTAATTTTTATTTATAAAACATTATATATAAATAATAAAAAATAAACACATCTCGCATTTTTGAGGTGTGTTTTTTTGTTCATTCCAAGTTATTTTCATAGTGATGTGACATTTGTCCTTTTGCCATTATAGGATGATGGTTTTTAATTAAGTCAGAAATAAAGGATGAGGAGATGATTTTTTGAAAGGTATTATATTTGCTGTTTTTGCGGGGATATTTATAACACTTCAAGGAACCTTTAATGCGAAACTTAGTTCACATATCGGTATATGGTCGACGAGTATTATAACCCATTTAATTGGATTCATTATTGCAACAACTGTATTTTTGTTAAAGAAAGAAGAGAAAATAACGGATTTAAAGAGTGTGAAAAAAATATATTTAACAGCGGGTGCATTTGGTGGATTCATTATTTGTGCAGAAACTATGGCGATATATGCACTAGGAGTTACATTGACAGCTGGCACACTTATGGTTGCTCAATTGTTAACGGCAACAGTTATTGAAATGAAAGGACTGTTTCATATAAAAAAGATACAGATGGAGAGATATCATATTGTGGGAACAATAATAATGATTATAGGTATTGTTGTATTTAATATGTAAATGAAAGGAGAAATGAATATGGAGGATAGATCAGGTTTAATTACGCATTATTTGAAAACCAATAAAACGCTCGAGGTTTTTTCAGAAATAGATACAGCTTATTTTCAATTAAATCACTTTGAAAAAGACGAGCTCATTTGCAATATAGATGACGAAATGGATCGTTTATATTTTGTTGTTAAAGGTAAAGTAAAAGTTTACACGATTACATCTGAAGGGAAGAAACTAATTCTTCGCTTTATCAATCCATTGGCCATTGTTGGTGATATTGAATTAATTCAAAATAGCAAAGCGCATAATGTCGTTGAAGCTTGTTCAGATGTTGTAGCAATCTCTATTTCTAATACGGTTATTAGAAACAAGTTATTACATGATCCTATATTTATGAAGTTCTTGCTTGAAAACATTGCGAACACGTTAAAAATATCGACTCGTTTTACTGCTCTTAATTTACTTTATCCTGTAGAAGTACGTGTAGCTAGTTATTTGCTTTCAATTTCAACAGATAGTAACGGGAATATGTATAAAGGGGATTTGGATGCAACTTCAGTAACGAGTATTGCAGATTTTATAGGGGTAAGTTATAGGCACGTAATTCGGGTATTACAAAGATTTTATAATGAAAAACTAATTGAAAAGAGTAATGGAGTTATTGTAATTAAAGATTTTTCTAGAATGAAGGAAGTCGCTAAAGATAATATATATGAGCAATGAAAGGGAGAGGAAGATTTTGATTGGATTTAGTTTAGCTATATTAGCAGGAATATTAATTAGCGTACAATCTGTTTTTAATGCAAAAGTAAATGAAAATGTAGGGCAGTGGTTAACGACTACATGTGTCCTTGGGATAGGTCTCATTAGCTCTATTCTATTTTATATCATTACAGAAAACAGTATTAGCATTAAAGTGTATACTGCAAATTATTTGTTTTATGTAAGTGGACTGTTTGGTATCGGGTTAATTATTTGTATAATGGGTGCAATAAAGAGTCTAGGTCCAGCATATACGGTGCTAATTAGTCTTATTACTCAATTGGTTGTTGCGTTATGCATTGATACATTTGGATTATTTGGAATGGAGAGCATTCCATTACAAATAAATAAATTAGTTGGTATAGGTTTATTAATTGTGGGAGTAGGAATTTTTAAAAATCTATTTTTGAATAAGAAAGCTATTCATATAAATGAGGATAGTGTCTAAAGGATATAAAGGGGAAAAGTGTGAATGGTCAGAACTTATACATTTAGATAGTAATAAGTGAGCGATGAGGAGAGAGGATAAATGAATCAGTTAATGTTGCAAGATGGTGTACACTATTTGAAAAGCAATGGGGTATTGCATTGGTGTAAAGTTGCAGGGGCAGCTCATAATACAGTTCCTCTCATTATTGTACATGGTGGTCCAGGTGGCAATCATTATGTATTCGAAAGAACACTTGGGTTGAGGTTAGAAGAAAATATGACTGTTGTTTATTATGAACAAAGAGGATGTGGTAGAAGTGAGGCACCACAAGATGACGGTGAGTACTCAATCAATACTCTAGTCGAAGATTTAGAGGAATTAAGAAAGCAATTACATGTAGAGAAGATAAATTTGTTAGGATATTCTTTTGGTGGACAACTTTGTTTAGAGTATGCTTTGAAATATCCGAAAAATGTTGAACAAATGGTATTACAAGCACCATCGTTAGATGATTTAAATGATATGTATACTGTGCAGATAGAAGGTTTTCTACAAGTAACGAAAGGAGAAATGAAAGAAGAAATATTGATAATAAGTAAGTCAGAAATTCCTTTAAAAGAAAGGTATAATCAAGTTTGGAGTATAGTTGATACAAAAGCTGTAGATCGATTATTGTTTAAAAATGAAGAATTTGCAAAGCTAAATCGGAGTCTTTGGGAGGAAAGTCAGTTAAGTAATACAGGGAAGATGAGCAAAGTTATTTTTGGAACAAAATCATCTTTACCGCTTATTGAGCGTATTAAAGGTTTAGAAATTGATACGTGTGTCATAGTTGGAGCGCATGACTATAACACGGGTGTAGGAATGAGTTATAGAATAACGAGACAATTGAAAAATGGTAAACTTGTTATATTTGAAAATAGTGGACATTTCCCAGATATCGAGGAGACGGATAAAGTATGTGAAACAATTATTGAGTTTTTGGAATAAAAGGGGGATATTAAGGTCGAACCGAATTAATAGAGTTGAATTGGTTATTGGGATATTAAATCATGTAATATGCTAATTGTTTACTTGTAATTGAGGAAGAATCAATTAGTGTATTTGGAAAATAAGTAAAAAAGACCTCGTAAGGTGGAGGTCTTCTTGATTTATTATTTAATATTTTGAACTTATATGAACTGAAGTAGAAGAGTATGATAAGCAATTTCAGGGAACGAGAATATAACCGAATATAAAATATTACTAAACGTATATAACTAATGAATACAATGTCTTTTTCAGTTATTAAGTTGTAAATCATTTTATGATAAAATCTTTTACATAATTTAATAAAGGGGTAGTATTTAATGGGTTATTTCTCAAATGGTTTATTAGTTTTGTTTGTGCTTATCGTATGTAGTTGTATAATTTTTGGTTGATAATATAATGAGAGTCTTATATAAAAGAAGTTATCTCGCTTGAGATAACTTCTTTTTATTTTATATTGAGAAGGAATTCTATCTTTCTTATTGAAGTTTGTTCTAGTTATTTTTACATCGATCAGATTTGTGTAAAGGGAATTTTATGAAATATAAACAAGCCAGAGAATAGGGAGTGTTTACATGGAAAATAGTATACGCTACACAAGTGAACACCCTACAGATTTTAATGGATTATTATCCTTATACGAATCTTTAGGATGGAATTCTCTTAAATTAACGGTTAACGAGTTAGAACGAATGTGTAAGCAAAGTTGGTATGCAATTTATGTTTTTGATGATAAGAGGTTAGTAGGGATGGGGCGTGTCATATCAGATGGAGTCATAACAGGCATTATTTGTGGAGTTGGTGTATTGCCAAAATATCAGTCTAGTGGCATCGGAAAAGAAATAGTGAAACGATTAATCCAGCACTGTGAACAAAACAAGGTTATTCCACAACTTATGTGTGTAGAAAAATTGCAATCTTACTATGAATCTATAGGGTTTGAAGCATTCTCTATTGGGATGACAAAACATATTATAAGATAGAGGTGCTTTATCCTGCTATTTGTCGGGTAGTAAAACCCCACGGATTAAAGTTTCACTTTATATTTTCAGTTTACTTGTACATATTTTCAAACTTCAACATAAAGGAGAATGGCTGTATGGAGATTGCTAAAGGAGTAGAAATGTTACAACTTGAATTTCAAGAATTTGTTATTCATCCAATTCTTTTATGGAATGATGAAATGGCAGTATTAATAGATACGGGTTTCCCAGGACAAATTGAAGATATACAAGTAAAGATGGAAAAGGTTGGGGTATCATTTGATAAGTTAAAAGTCGTGATTTTGACGCATCAGGATATTGATCATATAGGTAGTCTGCCAGAATTGTTGCAGCGCTGTCGAAGTAATATTAAAGTTTATGCGCACGAACTAGATAAGCCATATATCGAGGGGGATTTACCTTTATTGAAGGACGGAAATGTAGAGAACCGCCCAAAAGGAAAAGTGAGTGATACTGTGATTGACGGGCAAGAACTTCCGTATTGTGGTGGAATACTAATTCTTCATACTCCAGGGCATACTCCGGGTCATATTAGTTTATATTTGAAACAAAGCAAAATTCTTATTGCAGGAGACTCTATGTATAGTGTGAATGGGATGTTAGGAGGAATTCACGCCCCAACAACTATAAATATTAAGGAAGCACAGCAGTCTTTGAAGAAGTATTTAAATTTACATATTGAATCTGTAGTTTGTTACCATGGGGGATTTAGTAAGGGGAATATAAATGTTCAACTTCAAAATTTGTAAAAGTTAAAGTGAAATTTTTTGTTAAACAGCATTGAAGTATAATCTGATTATTAGTATATAAATAAATTATAAAAGAGCATGTTTGAAAAAAATCAAACATGCTCTTTTATTAAAGCAAATCAGTTTAATATGAATGACCTAATCCGTTCCAATAAAAAGAAACGATTTCTTGTGATAATTCATCTATATTTGCAAGAATAGGATTGTGATTTTCATCTTTAAAATTCCCAATTGATAATAAAGATACGAAAGCATGAGCCGCAAATTTAGCGTTTCCTTTTGGGATTTCTCCGATGTGCATCGCATTATCGAGTGCTTTTTCTAGTACTTCATACATATTATCTTCAGCATTTTTTAATTCTTTCAATTGTTCTTCAGATAACGACAGTTTTGCATCTTTCATAAAATTTTTCATATCAATATCCATCGTTGCGTGTAAGTAAACTTTAGCGAAGTCTAATAATCTTTCTTCTAACGTTTTGTTTGTAGAGAGTATTTGAGACATATTCTCACGTATACGTACCATCATTTCGATCATAGTAGCAGTAAATAAATCGGCTTTTGTTGAATAGTAATAGTAGACAGTTGCTTTCGTAACACCACAAACTTTTGCGACCTCATCCATAGAAACGACTTGATAATTTTGTGTAAGAAATAAGCGGGTTGCTACTTCTAAAATGGTTTCTTTTGTAGATTTTGTATTTTTATTTTGACGCGGCCTTCCGATAGGACGTTGTTTTTGTTCCAAATACATTCGCTCCTGACATTTATGATTGAGATAATTATAACATAATTTTCAATCATTCTTGATTAATTAACCGACCAGTATATATAATTAATAATGGAGGAAAAAAGGAAGGTGGGTTTTTATGAAAAAGCACCCGTTACATATGTTAGGGAGGCTTGTGGCAGGGAAAAATACGCAATGGATCACTTTATCGGTGTGGATTCTTATTACATTATTACTTTCATTTACGTTACCACAAGTAAACAGTACGAAAGAACCGAATCCGAAAAATTTACCTGAAACAGCTATGTCACAGCAAGCGGAAGCGCTTATAAAAAAAGAGTTTCCGAATAATGCAGGGAATCCGTTGTTAGTAGTATGGTATAGAGATGGTGGATTACAGTCACAGGATTATAAACTCATACAAGATGTTTATAAGGAGTTAAAAGCTAGTCCTTTAAAAGAACAATCAACGTTACCACCATTTGATACAATCCCAGAGCAAGTATTATCAAAAAGTGCGTCAAAAGATGGTACATCATTTGTTACACCGGTATTTTTTAATAAATCTGCTGGTACGGATATATTAAAAGGAAATCTTGAAGAGTTTAGAAAAATAGTGAATAGTAAGGTGGATGAAGATCCATTTAAACAAAAAATAAGTGAATCTGGTTTACATGTTCGATTATCAGGACCTGTAGGTATTCAAACGGATGCAGTTAGTTTATTTAGTCAAGCAGATGTGAAATTGTTAGTGGCTACTGTACTACTAGTGTTAGTTTTGTTAATTTTACTGTATCGTTCACCAATTTTAGCGATTTTACCTATACTTGTTGTTGGCTTTGCATACGGTATTATTAGTCCTACACTCGGTTTTTTAGCTGATCACGGATGGATTAAAGTAGATGCCCAAGCGATATCAATTATGACAGTATTATTGTTTGGCGCTGGAACGGACTATTGTCTATTTTTAATTTCGAGATATAGAGAGTACTTGTTAGAAGAAGAAAGTAAATATAAAGCATTGCAACTTGCGATTAAAGCATCTGGCGGTGCAATAATAATGAGTGCGTTAACTGTTGTACTTGGATTAGGAACATTACTACTTGCTCATTATGGTGCCTTTCATCGATTTGCAGTACCATTTAGTGTTGCTGTATTTATAATGGGAATCGCGGCTTTAACAATTTTACCAGCACTATTATTAATTTTCGGTAGAATTGCATTTTTCCCGTTTATACCGAGAACAACTTCAATGAATGAGGAGTTTGCAAGAAAGAAAAAGAGGGCTGTAAAAGTTAAAAAATCAAAAGGCTCCTTTAGTAAAAAACTTGGAGATATTGTAGTACGAAGACCATGGACAATAATTATGCTAACTGTATTTGTATTAGGCGGATTGGCTTCATTCGTACCACGTATTCAATACACATATGACTTATTAGAGTCGTTTCCAAAGGATATGCCTTCTCGTGAAGGGTTTACGTTAATTAGTGATCATTTCTCAGCTGGTGAACTAGCACCAATAAAAGTTGTTGTTGATACGAAAGGCAAAGAGCTTCCTATTAAACAAGAACTAGAGAAATTTTCTTTCGTAAATACAGTGAAAGAGCCAAAAGAGGGAAAAGAAAATAAGCAAATACAAATGTATGAAGTTTCTTTAGCGGAAAATCCATACTCAATTGAAGCGTTAGATCAAATTCCTAAATTGAAAAGTAGTATAGAAAAAGTATTAAAAGGTGCTGGGATTAGTAATGCTAAAGATCAATTGTGGATTGGTGGGGAAACAGCTTCATTATATGATACAAAGCAAATTACGGAACGTGATGAATCAGTAATTATTCCAGTAATGATTAGCATTATCGCTTTACTATTACTTGTCTACTTACGATCGGTTGTTGCGATGATTTATTTAATTGTAACTGTCGTTTTATCATTCTTCTCAGCGTTAGGAGCAGGATGGATATTACTTCATTACGGTATGGGTGCGCCGGCCATTCAAGGTGCGATACCGTTGTACGCATTCGTATTTTTAGTTGCTTTAGGTGAAGATTATAATATCTTTATGGTTTCAGAAATATGGAAAAACAGAAAGACACAAAATCACTTGGATGCAGTAAAGAATGGTGTAATACAAACAGGTAGTGTTATTACATCGGCTGGTTTAATTTTAGCAGGAACTTTTGCAGTGTTAGGTACACTTCCAATTCAAGTATTAGTTCAATTTGGTATTGTAACTGCAATTGGCGTATTACTAGATACGTTTATCGTAAGACCGTTACTTGTACCCGCGATTACAGTAGTTTTAGGCCGATTTGCTTTTTGGCCAGGTAAACTTTCAAGAAAGAGTGAAGAAATACAAAAGGTGGATGCATAGTTAAAAAAGCCAAGGATATTTTCCTTGGCTTTTTTCAATGTAGTTAATTAATTTTTTGAAGTCAAATCATCAGATGCAGCGTGATCAGCATCTTCAATTGTTGTTTCGGGCATTCCGTATAAGCCGTTCATTGCTTGTTCTTCGATAGTAAGATTTGCAGTATTATTATTTTGAATAGATGTAGTGTTTTCAGTAACATTTTCTTTTTTATTCATATTTTTGTTATTCATGTATGTATCCTCCAAATTTCATTTGATTTATCTATAGTATGTGGATGGATTTCCAGAAATATGTGAATTGATTCTTACATATGTTATATAATTAAATGAATAATTAGGGTGAATTGTAAACTGTTAGGAGTGAACAAGTATGGTGAGAGCAAGGGAATTAGCCTTCTAAAATAAAAAGAAAATTTTAGGAGGCTATTAGAATGAAGTTTCATGTAATTGATAGAGAAGATTGGAATAGAGAGCGGTATTTTGAGCATTATTTAAAGTTGAACTGTACATTTAGTATGACTGTGAATGTTGATATCACGATGTTATTAGAGGAAGTATATCAAAAGGGAATAAAATTTTATCCCGTTTTTATATATTTAATTTCTAGAGTAGTAAATAATCATAAAAAATTTCGAACATGTTTTAACGATGAAGGAGTTTTAGGCTATTGGGAGGAAATGATACCGAGTTATACAATCTTTCATAAAGATGATAAGTCTTTTTCAAGTATATGGACGGATTATTCAAGTGATTTCCGCACTTTCTATAAAAATTATGAAGACGATATGAGATGCTATGCTAGTGTTCATGGTCTTTTCACGAAAGAAAATATTCCTCCTAATGTATTTCCGATTTCTAGCATACCTTGGACTAGTTTTACTGGATTTAATCTTAATATTAATAATGATGAAAATTTTCTATTGCCAATTATAACTTGTGGGAAATATTTTAACGAAGGAAATAAGGTTATGCTACCAGTTTCATTGCAAGTACATCATTCGGTTTGTGATGGATATGATGCGAGTCAATTTATAGAAGATTTACAGCAGTTAAGTAACACTTGCAACGATTGGCTTAAGTAATATCTAATTTTTAATTATATAAAGTGAAACTTTAATCAGTGGGGTGTCAGCCCCGCTGATTATTAGCCCAACCCCCACCTAACTTCTTTGCTTTCGCTGAATTTTGAGATGGGGGTCTTACTGCCCGGCAAATAGCGGAATAAAATTGAAAATGAATAAAAGAAGAGACCATGTTGATATTACATGGTCTCTTCTTTTATTCATTAATACTAAGTAATTGTGGAAAATATAGGGTGATTTGTAGTTTAATAGTAAAGAGAGTGATTAGTATTAATTTTCTTTGTTTTTAAAATTTTAAGTATGTAAATGTTTAACAGGGGGGAATAAAGTGAAATTCGTAAGCATTGAAAAAGATGAAATCTTAATTGGGGATATGGCAAAATTGTATTGTAAAGTATTTGAGAAAATAAATTTCAATGAAATAATCGAGCGAATGAATAGGCATATAGAATATACAGGTTTTAAAGGTATAGTAGCAATAAATGATGAAAATGAAGTAGTTGGCTTTACTTATGGTTATCGCTCAATGGAGGGACAGTACTATAATCAATTAATGAGAGAAGCGTTACATCTAGAGCAAGTAGACGAATGGTTACAAGATTGTTTTGAATTTGTAGAGTTAGCAGTCCACCCACAATATCAAAATGAAGGTCTTGGAACGAAATTACATAATGAATTACTAGAAGGGATTCCAAATAGAACGAGTGTTTTAACAACACAAATAAACAATGAAAAAGCACGTTCGTTATATGAAAGATTAGATTGGATAAATATATTGGAGCCATTTCATCCAAGTACAAATGATGTTCCATATGTAATAATGGGAAAAGCATTAAAAATAAAAGTGAATTGATAATTATGGCATTCACAAAAATGGTTGGTTTGTAATAATGAAGGGGAAAACGAAAATGACGAGAATATCTATAGAAAAAGCTACAATTTTAGATGCTGAGAAATTAACAGAAATAATGAAAAGAACATTTGATGCAGAAGCAAAACAATGGCTATACGGCCAAGATGATGTCATTGATTATAACATTCAACCGCCAGGGTATTCTTCAGTTGAAATGATGGAATATTCCATTGAAGAATTGGATTCTTTCAAAGTTGTAATGGATAAAGAAATAATTGGAGGGATAATAGTTACGATTTCTGGTAAGTCGTACGGTCGAATTGATCGTATTTTTGTAGATCCTGTTTATCAAGGAAAAGGAATTGGATCACATGTTATGAAATTAATAGAAAAGGAATATCCAAACATAAAGATTTGGGATCTCGAAACATCTAGTAGACAAATTAATAATCATCACTTTTATAAAAAGATGGGCTACCAAATGATTTTTGAATCGGAAGATGAGTATTGTTACGTGAAAAGAATAAAAACAAGCTCAAACAAAGAGAGTGTAGTTACAAATAAAGATATGAAAAATAGTCAATACGAAAACTGTAATTTAGCGAATACAGGGTATTATCAAGTGAATTTAAAAAACAGTTCATTTGTTGGTAGCAATATAATAAATATGAATATGAGTAATTGTAATGTAAGTCAATCAAAGTTTAGAAATATAAATTTTAGATGGTCATCATATGCAGATTTAAATCTTTCTGGCAGTAAATTTAATTTGGTGACTTTAGGTGGAGTGCAATTTAAAAATACAAGTCTCGGAGATGAGAAGGAACCTATTGTATTCGATAAATGTGATTTGGAAGGCAGCACTATAAGTAATAGTAATCTGAAAAATATTGAAATAGAAAATTGTAATATAGTCGGCATGAAACTAAATGGTATTCCAATTGAAAATTTGCTTAATTTATATAACGAGGCGAAAAGTTAACCAAATCCATATAGTTGTTAATCTTTTTGGAAATTAAGTATTATATCGAAATAATTATGTAAAAATGACATAAAGAAATACGAGTGAGAAGGTCATTCATACACGTTTCTCTAGAATACACACAAACAAATATATTGTTATTTATATGGAGGAGAGAAAGATGGGGATCAACGTTAGAGCAGTAGAAATACAAGATGCTAGAGCAATTCATCGTATATGTATACAGGATGACGTTTTACCGTATATGGTTTTCTTACCTAGCATGCGTGTAGAAGCTATGGAAAATAGAATTCGAAATTTAGCACCAAATCAATTTGAATTTGTTGCAGAATATGATGGAGAAGTTGTTGGATTTGTAGGTTTAACACAAAGTCCGGGCCGAAGATCTCATTCAGGCGATTTATTCATTGGGGTAGACAGTGAATATCATAATAAAGGAATTGGGAAAGCACTTCTTATGAAGATGCTTGATCTGGCTGATAATTGGTTAATGTTAGAGAGAGTAGAACTAGGTGTGTTAGAAACGAATCCAAAAGCAAAAGCTTTATATGAAAAATTTGGATTTGTAGAAGAGGGAGTAAAGATAGGGAATTTGAAAGCTCACGGAAAGTTTATTAATGAAATTATGATGAGTCGTTTTAGACCGAATGGTTTAATTGTACATAATGAATAGTTAAAAGCATGACAGTATACTGTCATGCTTTTTCATTAGAATTTGGCTGTAATAAAAATAATACTAAACCAATAAAAATAACGGTAATTCCTAGTCCTTGTTGTAAAGAAATAGTCTCATGTAATATAAAGTACGCTAGCATACAAGTGCCAATTGTTTCACCTAAAATACTCATTGAAATTACAGTAGCACTCATCCATTTTAATAACCAATTAAAAATGGTTTGTCCTAAAATTGTAGCAATGAAAGCTAATCCAATAAAGCACAACCAAGTTTGTGTAGAGTAATGGATGAAAGATTCTTGTTGCATGAAAGCAAATATGCTAAGAAAGCCAGCACTACTTCCATAACTAATTACCGAATATGGTATAAGTGACAAATCTTTACGAACGTGTTGGCTAATGAAAAAATAAGCAGTAATGATACCGGCAGCGATAAATGCTAAAATATCTCCATATAAAGCTTCTCCACTAATTTTGAAATCTTGCCAGCCAATGATGATACTACCTGAAATAGCGATGAGGCAACCAATAACCGCTCCTTTCGTAAATCTCTCCTTAAATAAAAAATAACCACCAATCATTGAGAACAAAGGTTGTAACGTTACGATAACTGTAGAGCTTGCTACAGAAGTATATTGTAATGATTCAAACCATAGTACATAATGTGCAGCTAAAAATAGCCCAGATGTGAATCCGAATGTCCATTGTTTTTTCGTTAAAGTTTTTAGCTCATTTCGACTATTTTTATTAAATAGTAATAACGGTAACAGGATCAGTGTGGCAAAGAATAATCGGTAAAAAGCAATGATTGTCGCAGGAGCATCTGCCAATTTTACAAAAATTGCTGAAGTTGATAAGGCGAATACACCAAAAAATAAGATGAAATATGAAAGAATAGGTGATTTCAAAGTTTGTCCCTCCGATAGAATGTTTATTATAATAAACTTAATGCGATATAATGTACAAAAGTAAGTATATAAGTCCCGGAGATAATAGGAAAGGATTATTTGCCTTTGTTTAGTATGTCAGCACAAAGACAATGAAATATGCATTATGATGGACGAAAGGAAGTTTTACTATGATACATGATAGGCTTGGACAAACAGTATTAAGTTATCGTAAGAAAAATAATATGACAATTCGTGAATTTGCTGATTATGCAGGGATTAGTACATCACTAATTAGCCAAATTGAAAGAGGACATGCTAATCCTTCTTTAAATGTTTTGGAGTTAATTGCAAAAGCATTAAATGTACCGCTGTTTACACTTTTTATTAATGATATCGATACAGATTCGCTCATTTCTAAGAAAAAAGATCGAAAAAAAGTATATCGGGAAAACAATGATCACATTGTATATGATGTATTAACACCTGATTTTATGAAAGCACGTATTGAAATGTTAATGATGGATTTAAATAAACAAGCAAACACAACAGAAAGTCATTATTCCCATGAAGATAAGGAAGAGATTGCTGTTATTATGAAAGGGGAAGTGTACGTAGAATTGGAGGGAAAAGAATATTTTTTAGAAGAAGGCGATGTTGTACGTATTCCACCAAATGTGAAGCATCGATTTTTGAATAAAAGTGATGAATCGAATCACATTTTATTTGTACTGACACCATCTTTAGGATGAAAATATAGTGATTTTAACTAGAGGAGAAAGAAAATGGAAAACAAAAGTATTTTAAAAGGCGGCCTTTCAATTATTTCTCAATGTAAAAAAGAAACAAATGATATTTGGCATGCGCATTTTGGAGCAGCTGCAATTGCCAGTTATTTTAATCATATAAAGAGAGCTCCAAATTATAAAGATATAATATTAGAAAAATTATTCATTCTTAATGAACGTCAATAATCTGTAAAAGAAAGCTTAATCTAGTTTCTTTTTTTGTTAGTAGTATATTATTTTTTCAAATATGTAAGATTTTACATGCGTATTTTACTTTTACTAATTATGTAAGTAGGCTATACTGAAATACATACATTTTATTTTTGGAGAGATGTAAAACGACATGGAACTAGCGAAATTGGAAAAAGTAATTGAAATAAAAAAAGAAGAACTTTTATATTTAGTATCGGATTATGGAATTCAACATGAAAAAGTATTGGCATTGAGTCAAGAACTAGACAAATTAATCAATTACTTTATGTTTTTAAAATAAAGAGAACTATGACGTGGTTTGTATATGTTATAGTTCTTTTTTATTAGGTAATTTGAAAATATATTCAAATATATTGTCTAATTTCTTACAGAATGCGCAACTTGCTAGTCGAATATAAGGACTTTTGGTTATAATAAAAAGGAATTATTAATTGTATCGGTTAGGAGCGCAGCACATATGAAAACAGTTGTTGTTATCGGTGGAGGTATAACGGGACTTTCTACTATGTTTTATTTAGAAAAATTAAAAAAGGATTATAATATCGATTTAAATTTTATTCTTATTGAGAAAGAAGAGTATTTAGGTGGTAAAATCCATAGTGTGGAAGAAAAGGATTTCATTATGGAGTCAGGAGCGGATTCAATCGTTGCTCGTAATGAATATGTTATGCCACTTGTAAAAGATTTAAATTTAGAAGATGAAATGGTATATAATGAAACGGGTATTTCTTACATATATTCTGAAAACATGTTACATCCGATTCCTTCTGATACTATATTTGGGATACCGATGAGCGCCCAGTCTTTGTTTAGCAGTACGCTAGTCTCAACGAAAGGGAAAATCGTAGCTTTAAAAGATTTCATAACGAAAAATAAAGAGTTTACGGAAGATACATCACTTGCTCTATTTTTAGAAAGTTTCTTAGGGAAAGAGTTAGTGGAAAGACAAATTGCTCCTGTACTTTCAGGCGTATATTCTGGTAAGTTGAATGAGCTTACAATGGCATCTACATTACCGTATTTACTGGATTATAAAAATAAGTATGGAAGTATTATTAAAGGTTTTGAAGAGAATAAAAAACAATTTCAATCAGCAGGAAATAAAAAATTCGTATCATTTAAAGGTGGACTATCTACGATAATTAATCGCTTAGAAGAAGTGCTCACTGAAACTGTCGTAAAAAAAGGTGCTATAACGACGGCTGTAAGTAAACAAGAAGATCGATATGAGATTTCTTTTGTAAATCATGAAACAATACAAGCTGATTATGTTGTTTTAGCAGCTCCGCATGATATAGCACAAACTTTATTACAGTCTAATGAGTTAAATGAGCAGTTTAATACATTTAAAAACTCATCTCTTATAAGTATTTACTTAGGATTTGACATACTAGATGAACAACTACCAGCTGACGGCACAGGGTTTATTGTAACGGAAAACAGTGATTTACATTGTGATGCTTGTACATGGACAAGTCGAAAGTGGAAACATACATCGGGTAAACAAAAATTATTAGTAAGAATGTTTTATAAGAGCACCAATCCGGTATATGAAACAATCAAAAATTATAGTGAAGAAGAATTAGTACGAGTAGCTTTATATGATATTGAAAAGAGTCTCGGAATTAAAGGTGAGCCAGAAGTAGTCGAAGTTACAAATTGGAAAGATTTAATGCCGAAATATCATTTAGAACATAATCAAGCGGTTCAAGCATTGCAAGAAAAAATGACGAATCTTTATCCAAATATATATTTAGCTGGTGCCTCATATTATGGTGTCGGAATTGGTGCGTGTATTGGAAATGGAAAGAATATAGCCAATGAAATAATGGCTACATTAAATAAATAATACTGTAGAATAAATAAAAACTGTTCCTTCAGCAAAATGGAGGAACAGTTTTTATTTATTTTATTTGAATGGAAATTGTATTGTTTTTTACATTGTTTTCTTTTATTGTTAATGTTATTTCTCCAGACTCTTTAAATGAATACGGTGATAGTTGATAAATATCTTTTATATCATGTTTTTCTTGTAATTTATTTACCGGTATTGATACGATATTTGGCTTCCATGTTTCTTGTTTTCCTGAAGGATATTCTATAAGTATTACCGGATTTTTTAACTGTATTGTTTTCCAAGAGACGAAATATAGTTGTACTTCTGTATCTTTTTTTAATAATTCTTCGGAGAAATAACCGAATTCGCCTACATTACCGAAAACAGTATAGTTTTGATTTTTTAATTTAATATCTAAATAACTAGGTTGATATGTTACCGCATGATAAGTTCCATATGAAAGTGAGAGTATGGCAGCGATTAAAATACCGATTGAAAATGTCCTAAAGCTATTACCTTTAAAGCTAGTCATCATGAATGAGTTTGGTGTGAATTTTTTTGCGAATAAAAAAATAAGTAATATGAGTAAGAGGGATAAGCCGATGAATATATACATAGGAAATCTTCACCTCCACAATAAAATAATATATTAACTATATTTTACCATAAATGTATGGGGTAGGTTGGTTGTTTAGAAAGAGAAAATGAAGAAACAATTTCTTTACAGTTCTTGATAATTTAAAATTCGATTTATGGAAATTATAGCGTCATGTTTGAGGTGCAATCAGAAGGTATCTAATTCGTGTATATAGAATTAAGAGAGAATGTACCATTAGAAATGTTTGATTTATGGAACAATAAGGACTTTACTAATTATACATATTTTTTCTGATATAATGAATGAGTAGAGAGAAAGGAGTGATCCTATGGCATTTCCTATACTAGAAACAGAACGCTTACGTTTAGTTGAAATAGAACAATCTTATTGTCAAAAAATATATGAAATCTTTTCATTGGATGAAGTGACGTGTTACTACGGTATGAATTCTTTTACGGAGTTTGGACAAGCTTCACGTATGATCGAATCTTTTTCAAAAAATTACTTTGAGAAAAAGGCAATACGATGGGGAATTGTGTTAAAAGAAACGAACGTTTTAATAGGAACAATTGGACTAAACAATTTACAATTATGGAGTAAACGATCTGAGATTGGATATGATCTGCATCCTCGCTATTGGGGAAATGGTTATGCTTCAGAAGCAGCTGGAGAAATTATTAATTATGGATTTAAAGATTTAGGTTTGTTTAGAATTGGAGCTATTACATATCCTGAAAATGTTACTTCTTGTAGAATGTTATCTAAAATTGGCTTCCAAAAGGAAGGGCTATTGCGCGGATATATTCATCAAGGAAATAAGCAACACGATGCATTATTGTATTCTATAGTGCGAACTGATGTTGAGGACATAAATTTATAATAAAAAAAACCTCTTAATTAAAAGAGGTTTTTTTTATTATAAATTAACCTAATTTAGGTAATAAACGTTCTCCGCTTTTCATGCTACTTTTACATAAAGGGCATTTAGGCTCTTCTTCAAATGAAAAGTTCTTTCTCATCCATCCTAAACAATCCTCTGATTCACATTCCCAAACAGGGGTTTGTTCTGGTGGTACTTCTGCTACATCGTTCTTTCGATTGCGATACATGTAACCACTCCTTTTATGTAAAAAATTTTAGTTATATATTAAAAAGGTTGTTAACCTTGCTGGTAACAACCTTTTTATTGTTTGAATTATAGCTTTACAACGTTTTTAGCTTGAGGTCCGCGGTTACCTTCTTCAACTTCAAAGCTAACTTCTTGACCTTCGTCAAGAGACTTGAAGCCGTCGCCAGTGATAGCTGAGAAGTGAACGAATACATCGTTACCGTCTGCAACTTCGATGAAACCGAAACCTTTTTCGCTGTTAAACCATTTTACTTTACCTGTTAATGTCATGGTAATGCCTCCTAAAAGTAGAAAAATTACAATATGATCGGCCTTATTTGAATGAAAATAAAATTTCACATATTATCAAAAACCCATAAGGAGTACAAACTGTCCCCGATTGATACTTGATAATATGCAAAGAAAATATAGTGTTAAATTGACCTTAATTACTATCTTACAACAAATGGTGGGAAATAGCAAGTGCTGGTAATACCACTGAGTAATCTGGGTGATAATAGTAAAGGCACAAAGGCACCTCTTTTATTTATATATTATTCCTAATTGGGATTTATGCAAAATCATGTAAGAAAAACTTAGAGTAAATATTAATAATATATTTTTCGTGGTAAAATATGGTTGGTTACTGTTGGTAGTTAAATATTATAAAAGGAGAAAAGAAAGTGAAAAATAATTCATTTATAATAATTGAAGCAGCAAAAGCAGGGAGAAAAAAGGTCCATCCAGTCTTTGCTGTAATATTAGCCATTATATTTTTGACTTTAGGCGAACTTTTTATGTTATTTATGTTATTTTTACCGAAAGCTGAAACGATATTCATGAAAGGTATTTATGACAATGTTAGAATGGTGTTAACGTTTGGCGGAGCTATATTTATTTTATTTATATGGGTTCGTTTTGTAGAAAAAAGACCTTTTTCATCCATTGGCTTTTGGAAAGAGAATTGGATGAGAAAGTATTTAAAAGGTGCGTTAATAGGGTTTTTATTTATTTCAACGCCAGTTATTCTACTATTATTAATGGGGAGTGTGAAATTGCAAGTACAACATATTACCTCAACAGTGATAGTAGGAATAGTAGGATCTCTAGTTGCATTTTTAATACAAGGGGCAACGGAAGAAATTATTGTACGAGGTTGGTTATTCCCGGTTCTTTCTGTTAGAAGTCGTATATGGGTTGGAATAATTGTAACTTCATTTTTATTTGGATTTCTTCATCTACTTAATCCAGGAATTACAATATTATCTATATCGAATATAATATTAGTGGGTGTTTTCGCAGCTTTATATGTATTGAAAGAAGACGGTCTGTGGGGAATATGTGCATGGCACTCAATTTGGAACTGGGCTCAATATAATGTATATGGTTTTGCAGTTAGTGGCACAACTGTATATTCTACTCCAATTTTTAAGTCTATAACAAATGGACCAGAAACATTGCATGGAGGCACGTTCGGAATTGAAGGTAGTATCATTACAACAATCATGCTCACTGTCGCTTCAATTGTTTTATGGAGAAAGTTATGGGGAAGAAAAGCGAAACAACGAAATTTTAGTTAATGAAAGAGGGAGAAACTATGGGGATAATAGCATTTGAGGGAGCAAGCGCTGTTGGTAAAAGTACCACGTGCCGTGAATTAGAAAAGAATTATGGTGCTTATATAATACCTGAAGTGAATTCTTTATTTGAAAGGCCAAAAAATGAACATAGAACATGGTATTTTGAAAAACAAGTTGAGCGCTGGAATATAGCTGTTCAGAAGTCAAAGCAATATGAATTAGTAATACTCGATGGCGATATTTATCAGCCACTTAGTTATAATTGGTGTTTTCATTTTGATATATTTAATCAGCCATTATCTTTAATAGAAAATTTTTATAAAGAAAAGATGATAAATAGGGAAATTGGCTTTCCGGATCAATATTTTTATTTATATACGAACGATGAAGAACTTAGAAAGCGGAAAGTATCTGATGAGACGAAAAGAAGAAGAAACTTTGAAAAACATTTACATATATCAAAATCGTTTCAGCGTTATTATGAAAATTTAAATACTGTTACAGATGGGTATTGTAAATTAATTGAGGCAAAAAGTGTAAGAAATAATGAATTAGAAATAGTGAGAAACTCACAAAATTTGAACGTGTGTGAAGAAAGACGTTTTGATGTTTCGAAGTTAGATGCTATTACGAAGTGGTTAAAAGAAAATCGTGCATAAAGTAAAAACAACGAGTGTTGTAGAACGCGCTCGTTGTTTTTTTGTTTCTTTATAAATATAAAGGAAAAATTTGTAGAATATTTTCATTATTTAACAGAATAATCTTTCAATTTTAAAGAAAAAGAAATACAATATGAGGAAGTATATATAAATAATATGATAGGGGATGGGATGCGATATTTTGAATGAAGTAACAGTTTTTATATAAGAAATAATTAGGTAGTCAGAACGGAGATATTTGGGAGGAAACAAGCGAGATGAAAACATTTTTGAAAATAATAGGTGTTATAGCTGGTATGGCGGTAATTGGAGTAGGTTTAACATATGGTATGCTGCATTATTTAAATAATAGTAAACCAGCTGCGAAAAAGGCATCACCAGCTGCTCCAGCAGTAGAAGTATTAGCTGATAGTAACGTAAAAGCAGAAGATGCAAAGCTTTTAGAAAATGGAAATTATTCATTGCCGAATAGTGGTTTTAATAAAAATTTTAAATGGACAGATGAGAACATACAGACAGCATTACATGAAATGGCACATCAAAAAGCGAAAGCTGATCAAAAGTGGGGCTATATTTTTATTACACAAGAGCGGATTGAAAGCTTAATTGATATTGTAAAGAGTAATGATCTTGTACAGGGAAGTACATATGTAGAAATTTTAGAACGATGGAAACAAGGAAAATATGAAAAGGTTGATGGGGATCACAATAAGATTTGGAAATTACAAAGTGGGAATTTAGGAGAAGGAAAAGGAGTAATGTCGCAAGCTGAGCAAAAAGAATTAATTAATCAAGTGTTTATGAACAAAGGTACATATTCAGGTAGTAAATTAATTGCAGGTGGGGAACAGACTAATAAATAGTATACTAATTAATGAAAGAGAGTAATTACTTATTAGGCAATTACTCTTTTTCTATGTACGTCTTAATATTTTAGTCTCGTTCAAGTAAGGAAAGGAACGATTGTAATACCGGGGAAATCCATCTAGATTTATGATAGATTACATAACTTTGAATAACTGTTGGAGTTTCGATAGGTTGAAAACATAGTTGTCCTTTTTGGCAACTTTCTTGTACAACGATATAAGGAAGAATTGAAATGCCTAACTCACACATAACGGATTGTTTAATGACTTCAACATTGGAAGTTTCAAATGTTTTAGCTGGAATATTTCCACTTTGACATAAAAAACGATCTACCATTGGCCTATAGCCGCAGCTTTGTTCTGTAAAAATGAACTGGGTGTCCTGTAATAACTGGAATGGATTTGTATGCGCAGAGGAATAAGCTGGTAAAATCCATCCAAATGTTTCATTACTAAAAGTACGCGTAATAAAATCATTATGTTCTATACTTTCTCCAATTATGAAGACAACGTCTGTTTCTCCTTCACGTAATTTTTGTAATGCTTGTTCATTTGTGTTTGTTTCAAGTACGATATTTACTTTCGGATTTTTCTGTTTGTAAGTACGTAATAATTGTGGTAATCGGTATACCGCTAATGATTCATTAGATGTAATACTTAATGTACCTTCTAAATAATCTGTATTTTGGGGGATTTCTCGCGCTTTTTCATATATTGAAAGTAATTCTAATGCATAAGGATGAAATTGATGACCTGCTTTTGTAAGTAGCACTTTTTTCCCTAACCGATCGAAAAGAGGAATATGTAAATCGTTCTCTAAAGCTTTCATATGTGCTGTAACAGTAGATTGCGCATAACCTAGCGCATGCGCAGCCTTAGAAAAATTACCATACTTCACAATGGCGCAAAATGTTTTAACATGTCTCATTTCCATAAGCAATCCCTCTTTTATTATCATGATTTGTGAATGATTATATCATGTATTTTAATTTTCCAAATGATTAAATTCTGTATAAAATGAAATTGTAGAAATATTCATTCAGGTGATATTGGAGGAGAAAAGATGAAAAAAAAGGGCTATCATGTAGCTGTTGTTGGGGCTACAGGTGCGGTAGGACAAAAAATTATTGAACTGTTAGAGAATGAAATGAAGTTTAATATAGTTGAAGTTACATTGCTTTCGTCAAAACGATCCGCCGGTAAGAAAGTAAGATTCAAAGGACGAGAGATAATTATAAAAGAGGCAAAAACAACTAGCTTTGAAGGTGTAGATATTGCCTTTTTTAGCGCTGGGGGAGAAGTATCTAGACAATTTGTAACTCATGCAGTTTCTAGTGGTGCGATTGTAATTGATAACACAAGTGAGTACCGAATGGCGCAAGATGTACCGCTCGTTGTTCCGGAAGTGAATGCGCATACTTTAAAGCAGCATAAAGGTATCATTGCAGTTCCAAATTGTTCAGCATTACAGATGGTAACAGCACTTCAGCCGATTCGAAAATCATTCGGTTTAGAAAGAATTATCGTTTCAACATATCAAGCCGTATCGGGTTCTGGTATTCATGCGATTCATGAATTACAAGAGCAGGCTAAGTCTATGCTTGCTGGTGAAGAAGTGAAAAGTAATATATTACCGGCGAAAAAAGATAAAAAACATTACCCAATAGCGTTTAATGTACTGCCTCAAGTAGATATATTTACAGACAATGATTTTACTTTTGAAGAAGTAAAAATGATTCAAGAAACGAAGAAAATATTAGAAGATGAAAACCTGAAAATGGCAGCTACTTGTGTACGTGTTCCAGTTGTATCAGGGCATTCAGAATCGGTTTATATAGAACTGGAAAAAGAAGCAACCGTTACGGAAATTAAGGAAGTATTAATGGATGCACCAGGTGTTATTTTGCAGGATAACCCTAGTAAACAGCTGTATCCAATGCCATTATATGCAGAAGGGAAAATAGATACATTTGTCGGAAGAATACGTAAAGATCCTGATATGCCAAACGGATTCCACCTCTGGATTGTTTCTGATAACCTATTAAAAGGTGCGGCTTGGAATTCAGTTCAAATCGCAGAGACTTTAGTAGAAAAGGGAATACTTTAATCTAGTTTGAAAAACCGGGGAATCGATAATCATTTTCCGGTTTTTATCCCGCTATTTGCTGGGCAGTAAGACCCCCACTGATTAAAGCTTCACTTTATTTAATAATTGTTTTCTTTATTTCGCCCAACTTTAATTTAAATTAGTCGTTATTGAATTTTTATAAATATCTACTTTATGTGCAGTGAAGCGTAAGGTTTTGGATTCTGCATGAATTGTTAGGTTAATAATAATCGATAACGGCATTTCGACCGTTTTCACAATATCTTCTATAGCAATATACTCATTTTCTGCTTCGTTATAATAAACAACAGAACGAATTACTGCCTCGTTATTTTCAATGTCAATTTCACACATCATAGGGAATTTTTCACCATTATGTAAGAATAGTTCGCCTAGTACGATTGAACCGTTTAGCTCCTCTGTAAAATTAGTAGTTGCTGCTGGTTTTACCCATGTTTCGTCATGTTCTTCGTTTTCCTCTTCATCTATTGCCCATTCCCAAATGGGGTTTTGTTTTAGGTCTTCAATAGTTAATTCATCAATTGGTTTGCAATTGCTCATACATAAATTCTCCTTTTGCTTTGATAAATAAGTTTCTTAATCTCAAAAATTAGATGATTGCTTACGAGTAAGTTCAATATAGTATTTTGCTCATTTGATATTAAACTATTTTATTTTGAAGTAAAGCTTCTGTAGCAATATTAACAAAAAAATAATTATTAGTGGAGGTTTTAAAGTGGCATGGAGTTAAGGTAAGGTAGTAAAAAACATCAAGAATGAATGGGATTCATTTGGTACGATATGGATATGTTTAATAAGAGGGGGAATTTGATGTATCAAGTAAAGGGGTATTTTTCATCGCTCAAAGGAAGTCATTATGAAATTGGTAAGCAACAAGGTGAATTTGTGAAACAACATTCTTATCTTATTCCGCAATTTATAGAGCAAGAAAACTTAATATCGCATAACCATTGGACAGAATCTAGAAATATATTAAATCAATATTGTTCTGGAATTAATGAAGAAATTGAAGGTTTTTGTGAAGTGTTAAAAATTCCTTCAAAAAATATGATGTATTACTATCAAACACTATTGAAAGCAGGTTGTAGTCATTGTGCAGTATTACCTAAAAAGACAGATTCAACTCACACTTATGTATTAAGAAATTATGATTTATCACCAGTAATAGATGATATGCGTTTTTGCTCGACGCATGTTGAAGGTGCGTATGCACATAGTGGCTTTTCTACTCAATATTTTGGTCGAACAGAAGGGGTTAACGAACATGGATTATCTGTTACATTTTCAGCATGTGGTCAACCAGTAGGAAACATTGCAGGTTTAAGAAAGCCAATGGTAAATGGTTTACAGTGTTTTGCGGTAATTCGATTGTTGTTGGAGAAATGTAAAAATGTGCAGGAAGCTAAATCACTAATAGAAGAAATACCAATTGCTAGTAATATTAATTTAATAGTAGCTGATCCTTTAAACGCAGCACATATTGAAATATTTGACGGTCATAAATCCACAACAACGATTGATGGTGACAACCAAACTTTTATTGTATCAACAAACCATGCAGTTAGTTCATCAATTCAGAAATTAAATAATAGGAAATTAGAACAATCTACAAAGAGATATCATGTTTTACATGAGCATTTAAATGGATATGAACAAGTGAGCATAGAGTCTTTAAAAAAGTTAGTAGAAGAATATCCTGATGGACTGACTGTACATAACTATGAAGAATGGTTTGGAACTTTACATTCTGTATTATTCGATTTACATGATCGTACAATGAAGATTTGTTTCGGATCACCACTTTTAAACGACTGGTACTCATTGAAAGTTGGAGGAAGTATGCCGTTTTCTGAGGTGAACGTGAACTTTAAAAATAAAACTTATACTGACTTTTGGAGGGAAGATAAGAATGAATTGATGCCTAAAAGATAAATGAGATAAGATGATAATGAAGAGAGTGCATTTACACTGGAGGGATTACCAATGCTAAAAGTTATGTTACCATTTGTTCTTATCTTTTTTCTTGTTATTGCGATGTATATTGCTTATCAAAAGAGAAAAAAATCTGGGATAAAAGGATTGAAAAGTGCGTTAACTTCTATTTGCTTCTTTTCACTCGCAATTTTAAATATGTTTGCATATTGGTTTCACTTTGGCGGTGCTTTTACTTGGTTATTTTCAATTGTATTATTGCTAGTTGGTGCATATTTTACTAAATATATTCCAATATCTAAAAAGGTACATTAAAATCTATAAGAGTTTAATATAATGTTTACTTTGTTTTGAAAAGAGATTATTCTACTAGATCGTTGTGAAACGGTTTCATAGGATAATCTCTTTTGTTTAGTTTTGGAAAGAACGTACTGTACTTTTTAGTTGCTCAATAAATTCTCGAGTTGCAGCACACATATATTTATCTTTTCTATAAATTAGCCCTATTTCAATTGTTGGAGTAGGGTTTTCTATTTTAATAGCTTGAATGTTTTTATTTTGTAAAAAGTCTATATATGGTTTGGGTAACACTGTAATTCCCATTCCTTTGGAAACCATTTGGATTAAAGATTCCATCGTGCTAATTTCTAAAATTGGTCTTGGTTTAAAGTTGAATTTTTGACAATGAGATGTAATTAGTTCGGTTAAAAAGAAATTTTTAGGTAAAAGAATTAAAGGGTAGTTCTGTAATTCAGCAATAGATACATGATTACGTTCAGCTAATCGATGACCAGTTGGCACGACTAATGTAAGATCGCTTTTGTATAGAGGGATAGAGATAATCTCTTTATCTTGCACCGGGAGAAATGTAATTCCAATATCTAGTTCGTTTCGTAATAATTTTTCACGAATATCTCCTGTGCGAAGCCCTAATACAGAAAGCTCTATATTGGGATATAAATTATTGAAATTTAAAATAGCTGTTGGTAGTAAATAATTTACGACGGTTAACAAAGCCCCTATTGTTAAGGAACCTTGCTGTAATCCGTTTAGGTCTTGAATAGCTGAACGAGCTTGTTCGACTTCATGAAAAATGGTTTTACTATGTGATAATAAAATCTTCCCTGCTTCAGTTAAAGATATTTTTTTACCAATTCGATCGAAAAGTGGCATTCCTACTTCATGCTCTAATGCACGTATTTGTTGACTTAGAGAAGGCTGTGAAATATTTAATTTCTCAGCTGCTTTTGTGAAATGTAATTCTTTTGAAACAGCTAAAAAGTATTCAAGTTGTCGTAATTCGATTGGAATCACCTCAAGTATAATAATAGGTTATACCTATCATTATTATATAAATAATTGAATTGAACAATGATTTTAAAGGTTTTATAATCATCTTTATATAGCAGAGAGGGTTGTAAAAATTAATTGAGAGAAAAATACATGTAACACCTTTAAAGGAGGAAATAGAATGGCTAATGAATATCAATTATTATCTTTAAATATAGGATTACCAAAAGAGGTTACATACGGTGGAAAGGTAGTTCATACAGGCATAAATAAGAAACAAGTAAAGGAACCGGTATATTTATCCTTTGTAAAATTTAATGGGGATGGACAAGCTGACTTAGTTCATCATGGAGGAGTAGATAAAGCAGTTTGTGTTTATACTGGTGATCACTATCCATACTGGGAAAAAGAATTGAATCAAGATCTTGTATATGGGGCTTTCGGAGAAAATATAACAGTTAGTGGTATGAGCGAAGAGGATGTTTGTATTGGTGATACATTTGAGCTAGGACAGGCAATCGTACAGGTAACACAACCAAGGCAACCTTGTTTTAAATTAGCAAAAAAATATAATATTCCAAAGTTACCACTATATTTTCAAGAAACAGGATATACAGGATTTTATTTTCGTGTATTAAAAGAAGGATGGGTATCATCAGTCGACACCTTAAAAAGACTACAGTCTGATCCAAAAGGTGTTTCAGTAGCATTCGCTAACCGTATTATGCATAAGGAAAAACAAAATATTGAAGGGGTAAAAAGGATATTAGAAGTAAATGCACTTTCAAATAGTTGGAGAAAGTCTTTTGAAAAGCGTATAAGTGGAGAAGAAATTAATACGAAGGAAAGACTTGAAGGGATAAAAGAATAAAAATATTTTATTATAAATAGTGTATTTCTATTAGTAAAAGCTAATTAGAAAGCGCTATTTTTATAAAATAAACTAATTAATATCCGAAAATCTTAATATTTTTTTATTCGATTTATTTTCAAATAGTCGAAACATAAAATTAATTAGACTTTTTTTTTATGTTTTATGATAGTATATTGATTGGTAAGACCTCTATTTTTAAGAGTAGGTCATATAAGTATATCTAATTTAATGGAATTTAACATTTGGAGGTACAACATGGGGAATGTTGAAAAATTGGCAAGTCTTCTAATAGAAGAACCGAAAAGAGAGCAGTTATTTCCTTTATTTGAAGAAGTGTTTGGAATTACAACTCAAACATTGAATGATTTTTCGGATAAAGGATATTGGGATGATACATATAAAGCTTTATCATTTTTACAAGAAGATAAAGTGATTGCAAATGTTGCGGCATTTTCACTCCCATTATTAATTAATGGTGAAAAAATAAATGCGGCGGGTATTCAATCAGTAATGACACACCCTAATTTCCGTAGACAAGGGCTAATGACACAATTAATGAGTAAAATGATAGAAGAAATTGATAAGAAATGTGAATGTGCATTATTGTTTACGGAAAAACCTGAACTATATACAGCATTTGGATTTAAAGTTGTGCAGGAATATTTGATGACTATACCATATGATAAAAATATTAATAATAACCATTCACTACTTAAAAAGTTAGATTTCTATAATATAGAGAATAGACAGTTAATACATGAAACGATTGATAGTAGCCAAAGACTTTCAAATAGTTTTTCAACTTTAAACTTCCATCCTTCATTTTATTTGAATATGTATGATTCGGAATGGAATGAGAAATTGTATTATTCAGAGAAACTAGATGCTTTAATCGTTTATGAAGTAGACAATGAAAAGTTGAAATTATTTGGAGTATTTGCGCCAGTACTTCCGGTTTTAGATGAATTATGTGGAGAAATCAATGAAAGGTTTACGGAAATCGAATTTTATTTTTCACCGGATCAATTAGGGGTTGAGGATGTACAGTTTATAGAATTACAGTCTAGCAAGTATTTAATGGTTCGAAGTGATAAAGAGTTAGATTTTAAAGGTTATAAATTCCCAGTATTAGCGGAGTTTTAAATGTCTATATAAATGCTTTATTATGGAGGAGCTATGAATATATCGTATATACCAGAACGTATTGAGCAACTCACTATAATGAATGTACCTGAATACTATAAAATTAATGATAATCATGCGTTTATTGTCCGTTCGAAAGCAGAAACCGATTTTTGGCTTAAAACACATTATGGTTTTGAAGTAATGAATGGTCATGTATTTTATAATGAGATGATGACAGACTTTCAAGCTGAAGTTCAGTTACGTATGAATCCAAATTCAAAATTCGATCAAGCAGGTCTTTTTGTTATGATTTCGGAGAACTGTTGGCTAAAAACATCTTTAGAATATATCCCTGAAGGGCCATCTCACTTAGGTGCTGTCGTAACGAATAATGGATATTCTGATTGGTCAACGCAGGATTATCCAACAGAAGCAGCTAAGCAACAACTTCGTTTTCGAATTATTCGAAAACGCGGTGATTATACAATATATGTGAAAAAGAGCCATCAATGGGAACAAATAAGAATCGCTCATTTAATGGAGGATATAGGGAGTGAGCCTATTAAAATAGGTTTTTACACGTGTAGTCCTTCTAAAAATAATGGATTTGAGACTGAGTTTTTAAATTTTACAATTGAAGAATTATAGATGAAAAACCGTATTCTTTTCATTAAGAATGCGGTTTTTGTATTTACATAATATAAAGCATATGTATTGACCAGAAAGTCATTAATACTTATCATTTAATAATGTTAAATGTTAATTTGCATAATATAATAAAAGTAATGAAGAAATTACAAAAAATATCGCTTAAATAAGGAGGGATATGAATTATTCAGTGGTAATTTCATGGGAAAAGGAGATTATGTATGAAATCATTTCGTAAGTTATTACAGTATTTAAAACCATACATGTTCTTCGCTATTATTGGACCGCTATTTATGGTACTTGAGGTTGCGATGGACTTAATTCAACCGACTATTATGCAACATATCATTGATGTTGGGATTGCAAATCGGGATTTAAATTATGTAATAAAAATGGGGCTTCTTATGATAGGAGCAGCAGCACTCGGTTTAGTTGGAGGGCTTGGGTGTATGATGTATTCTACAAAAGCAGCTGTTAATTTCGCTACTGACATACGAAAAGATGTGTTTGCGAAAATAGAAACATTTTCTAGTAATAATCGTGATTCATTTGGAACAGGTAAATTATTAACGATCGTGACGAATGATATCACTTCCATTCAATCAGCAATGACAATGACATTACGTGTTCTCGTTCGTGGTCCGCTGTTATTTATGGGAAGTATAATTATTGTTTTTGTAACAGCAAGAGAGTTATTTCCAATATTACTTGTAGTTGTTCCGATTTTATTACTTGCGATTATTTTAATTGCAAGTAAAGCAAGTGGTACATTTAAAAAGGTGCAAGAGGCATTGGACAAAGTGAATACAAAGTTACAAGAAAATTTATCTGGTGTACGTGTTATAAAAGCGTATGTAAGACAAAAATATGAAATCGCTCAATTCGGAAGTGTAAATACAAATTTAACGAAGATAAATATTCGAGCTGTGCAACTTATTTCTTTAATGATGCCAATCATTATGCTAGTTGTAAGTGGCGGGATTGTCGCAACATTATGGATTGGTGGAGAAAAAGTATTCAATGGAACGCTTCGAGTAGGAGCGATTTTGGCATTTATTAATTACTTGAATATCATTTTAATGTCACTTATGTCGATTAGCATGGTATTTATTCAAATTGCGCGAGCTTTTCCATCTGCGGATCGTGTACAGCAAGTGTTAAATACCGAGGTTGATATTATAAGCGCAGCTAATGCAATCGAACCTGAGAAAATCGAGGGGAATATCGAATTTAAAAATGTTAGTTATAGCTATACGAAAAATAATGAATACGTTTTAAAAGATATTTCGTTTAGCATACAAAAAGGTGAAAAAGTAGGGATTATTGGATCAACTGGAAGTGGTAAATCTACCTTAGCGAAACTGTTACCACGTCTATATGATGTGGATCAAGGTGAAATATGTATAGATGGAATAGATGTTAAAACATATGATTTGCAAAAACTCCGTGCTTCAATAGGGTTTGTACCTCAGAAGGCTTTGTTGTTCTCAGGTAGTATAGAAGAGAATTTACGTTATGGTAAAGAAAATGCAACACATGATGAGCTGGAAGTAGCAGCTGCATCAGCTTGTGCGACTGAGTTTATTAATAAGCTGGAAGAATCTTATCAATATAATTTAACACAAGGTGCGACAAATCTATCAGGTGGACAAAAACAACGTGTATCAATTGCAAGGGCACTTGTGAGAAAACCACCGATTCTCATATTAGATGATTCTACATCAGCAGTTGATGCAAAATCAGAGGCTACTATTCAAACAGCTTTAAAAACAAAATATAAAGGCACAACGACATTATTAATCGCGTCCAAAATTTCTTCCATAATGGATGCGGATAAAATACTTGTATTAGATAATGGTGAATTAGTTGGCAATGGTACACATGAACAATTGTTAGAACGAAGTGAGGTTTATCAGGAAATTTATCTTTCCCAAGGTGGTAATTTGCATAAAGAAGGTGGGGAAGAACATGCGTAATTTTCAAGGGCAATTTGCTAATAAAGGTGGACGAAACACACCAAAGATGGGAAAAGCTAAAAATGCCCAAGGAACTGTAATGCGGATATGGAACTATATGGGCTATCAAAAAGCTGCTCTAATGTTTGTTATATTTCTAGTCGTTGTTACTACTTTACTTGGATTATTAGGTCCCTATTTTATGGGAGTCATTATAGATCAATATATTGTACCGAAAGATTTAAGTGGTACAGCAAGAATGTGTATGTTACTTATCGCGATTTACGGTGTAACTGTACTTTTAACATGGTTACAAACATTTGTCATGATTAACGTTGCATTAAAAACAATTCAAAAAATACGACAAGATATTTTTGAGAAAATCCAAACGCTTTCTTTACGGTTCTTTGATGTGCGTTCTCAAGGTGATTTAATGAGCCGTGTGACAAATGATATAGATAATTTGAACCAAGCTTTGACACAAAGTGTTGTACAAATTATTTCATCAGCGCTAACTTTTATAGGTGTAACGATTGCGATGTTCGCCTTAAATTGGATTTTAGCAATTGTAACTTTAATTACAGTACCTATTATGTTTTACGTTACAAAAAAACTAGTTGCATATAGTGGTAAAAACTTTGCGAAGCGTCAAAAAGATTTAGGTGAATTAAATGGATTTATTGAGGAAGCAATTACAGGTGCGGATGTTACGACGTTGTATGGAAAAGAAAAAGAAACTGTACAAAATTTCAATAAAATTAATGAACAGCTAAGAGTTTCAGCTACGAAGGCTGATACATTTTCAGCTTTTATTTTTCCAAGTATGAACTTTATTAATAACTTAGGTATGGGGCTTGTCATTGGGACTGGATCAGTTATGGTCTTAAACGGAATGACAACAGTAGGTGTTATTGCGGCTTTTATTAATTATTCTCGTCAATTCTCAAGACCGTTAAGTCAATTTGCGACTTTAATGAATACAATTCAAGCGGCAGTTGCTGGTGGAGAACGTGTTTTTGAGATTATGGATGAGGTACCAGAAATTCAAAATAAAAAAGACGCATTTGTTGTACAAAATTTACAAGGGCATGTTGCACTTGAGAATGTTTCATTTGGCTATGCAGAGAATAAAACGATTTTAAAAGAAGTGAGTCTTAAAGCGCAGCCAGGAGAGACAATTGCTTTAGTTGGCCCGACTGGATCAGGGAAAACAACAATCATTAATTTGTTAACTCGCTTTTACGATATACAGCAAGGACAAATTCATATTGATGGAAAAGATATAAAAGATTATGATATTAATTCTTTACGAAGTAAAATAGGAGTAGTTTTACAGGATACGTATTTATTTGCTGGTTCGATTATGGATAATATCCGTTATGGACGCTTAGATGCTACTGATGAAGAAGTTATCACTGCAGCTAAGGCAGCATCTGCACATTCTTTTATTAAGCATTTGCCAAATCAATATGAAACAGAAATTGCTTCAGAAGGATCGAATTTAAGTCAAGGACAAAAACAACTTCTTGCGATTGCACGAGCAATTTTAGCAGATGCAGATATATTAATTCTCGATGAAGCGACATCTAATATTGACACAAGAACAGAATTACAAATACAAGCAGGGCTAAATAATTTAATGAGAGGTCGCACAAGTTTTGTGATCGCTCACCGACTTAAAACAATTGAAAAAGCAGATCAAATCCTTGTTATAAAGGATGGAAGAATTTTAGAAAGAGGGAATCATGAGTCTCTTATGGAAGATAGAGGGTTTTATTTTGATCTGTATACGAGTCAGTTTAAAATTTAATAAAAAAAATGAGGTTTCTCTAGAAAAGAGAAGCCTCATTTTTTTATTTGTAAACTTTATGAATTACTTTTCTAACCAAATTAATTATCCGACCTGAAAAATACTTATACTTGCAGATACATTTGTTAAAGAGCCACCATCACTATTTGAGAGAGTGATAGTACCTGCTGAAGAGGTGTTATTTATTAAAGTCAATGTTGAAGGAACAACTGTTACGGTAAAAGCAGCAGTACCTTGATTTATTGTATGTGGTGACCCCGTACCAAAACGTCCACCTGAAATTGGTGTACCATTTAGTTGGAGGGAGAATTGGTTTTCGCGAGAAGCTTGTAATTGAAACTCTGCTACATATGTTCCTAGTGTATTAATTATAATATTTCCAGTACCTGTGATGTGGCTAAGGGCAGTTCCTGTTATAGGTCCATTTGTGTTAAAAGTAACACTACTTCCTACTGCAATTGATTGGTTAGTAGTATCAAAAACATATAGATAGTTTGTTAATCCTACACTAGCCGCCCCGGTAGTCCCAGTGGAGCCAGTAGCCCCAGTAGGCCCGGTGGAACCAGTGAAGCCAGTAAGTCCAGTGGAACCGGTAGCCCCGGTAGCTCCAGTAGCCCCAGTAGTCCCAGTAGCCCCAGTAGCCCCAGTAGTCCCAGTAGCCCCGGTAGTCCCAGTGGAGCCAGTAAGTCCAGTGGAACCGGTAGCCCCAGTAGTCCCAGTGGAACCGGTAGCTCCGGTAGCCCCAGTAGTCCCAGTGGAGCCAGTAAGTCCAGTGGAACCGGTAGCCCCGGTAGCCCCGGTAGCTCCAGTAGCCCCAGTAGTCCCAGTAGCCCCGGTAGTCCCGGTTGAGCCAGTAAGTCCAGTGGAACCGGTAGGCCCAGTGGAACCAGTAGGTCCAGTAGTCCCAGTAGCCCCGGTAGTCCCAGTGGAGCCAGTAAGTCCAGTGGGACCGGTAGCCCCAGTAGCCCCAGTAGCCCCGGTAGTCCCAGTGGAGCCAGTAGGCCCGGTGGAACCAGTGAAGCCAGTAGGCCCGGTGGAACCAGTGAAGCCAGTAGGCCCGGTGGAACCAGTGAAGCCAGTAGGCCCGGTGGAACCAGTGAAGCCAGTAGGCCCGATGGAACCGGTGAAGCCAGTAGGCCCGGTGGAACCAGTGAAGCCAGTAGGTCCAGTGGAACCGGTAGCCCCGGTAGCTCCAGTAGCCCCAGTGGGACCGGTAGCCCCGGTAGCCCCGGTAGTCCCAGTAGTCCCGGTAGTCCCAGTGGAGCCAGTAAGTCCAGTGGAACCGGTAGCTCCAGTAGGTCCAGTGGAACCGGTAGAGCCAGTAGCCCCGGTAGCTCCAGTAGCCCCGGTAGTCCCAGTGGAACCGGTAGCTCCAGTAGCCCCGGTAGCCCCGGTAGTCCCAGTAGGTCCAGTGGAACCGGTAGCTCCAGTAGCCCCGGTAGCTCCAGTAGGTCCGGTAGAGCCGGTAGTCCCAGTAGTCCCAGTAGAGCCAGTAAGTCCAGTGGAACCGGTAGAGCCAGTAGCCCCGGTAGCTCCAGTGGAGCCAGTAGCCCCGGTAGTCCCAGTGGAACCAGTAGCTCCAGTAGAGCCAGTAGCCCCAGTAGAGCCAGTAAGTCCAGTGGAACCGGTAGCCCCGGTAGCCCCGGTAGGTCCAGTGGGACCGGTAGCTCCAGTGGGACCGGTAGCCCCGGTAGTCCCAGTAGTCCCAGTGGAACCAGTAGCTCCAGTAGGTCCGGTGGAACCGGTAGCTCCAGTAGGTCCGGTAGAGCCGGTAGCCCCAGTAGGAGAATGTGGGAGAATAATACGGTTAATATCTAAAAGTGAAAAGTTAATGAACATATCTTTGTTTTGATAATCTATCGAAATCACCTCACTAGCATGTTTAAAGAAATAGTAAAGTAATAATTTTTATAGGTATTTCATTTCTATATTATTAATGCAACTTATTTTGGAAACAGTAAATAGCTATTATGACTATAGGGTATTAATTTTTAACCTAAATTTTAATAAAACCTTTATTAAAGATAAAGAGCGCTTTTAAAGGCGCTCTGAGACAAGTTTCATGTTGAAAAAGGGAATGGAGGATATTATGTGCATACTGTATTAGAATGTTGTAAATTTTTAATTAAAAATAAAAGGATCTTATAAAAATTTAAAATTTGTATTATTAGATAGTCACCATACAATAAAATATGCTTGTTTGATATAAATGTGTGTCAAATTTACCAAAATATATTTTGGCATGCATAAGAAAATTAAAATACTTTATTAGTAAATAATAGCGGCTTCAGTGACAGATGGTAGAAAGAGTTTATGTGGTATTGTAATAATTTCAAGCGCAATTTGCGCTGAATATAGGAGTATTTGAGTTAAATCTAAAGCGAGTGTTAAAAGTATTATGAAGCTTGTAAGAATTACAAAACTACCCCAAAAGAAACTTTTTGAAGTGTTGCGGAAATCTTTTATTAAGGAAAAGAAAGAAAAAGATGCGGTAACAATAAGAATGAAAATTTTATACTTATCAGACATTATAACCCTCCCAAAGAACAGTAATTTATATTATACTGTATTTTTCAATATTATTATAAAAAGATTTTAAAGTGAATAATAAGAAAAAAATAAAGCCATAACTTAAGACATTAGTTTAGGTTCTATTGTTTGAATACTTTGTTTTAGAAGGTATATAATCTGAAATTGAAAATTTTCCAAATGAATTGCCATTTTTTATTTCTAATCCAACATCAGGTACTCAATGAAATGGTATGAAAGATTATAGGCTGGTGATACGACATTAAATAAGAGGAATCTGCGCGCAGCAAGAGTCCTAGCTCAGATTTCTACTAGAGAAAAATATTTAGTTGGAGTTGATATGTTAATAAAAAACGGATGGATGTGGAAACTAAATATTCATGACATTAAGGATAAAGGTCAGGAAATATAATTTGGTATTCTGGGAATAACCGGAGGTCCGTAGTTAAAGTTGCATAGAATTTGTATTTTGTTTCTAATTTTTCAATTGTTGTTAAGTGATGAGAACCTAGTCCACGCTGTACACTATGTTGAGAAAGAGTCGGCCCAATTTGTAATTTTCGTTTTTTCATTGCATCGTTCCATGGACTATAAAAAAATTTAAAAATAAAAGCAGGTTCCATGTAAATGCTATAAGGATAATGCGAACCATGTCTCCCGACTCTATAGTTCCCGTGCGAATTATTGTGAATTAATCTACCGTTAAGATATAGTTGGTTTGGATTAGGTTGAATTATTATGCCGTGATAACGTTGTTTAACAAGCGGAGAGCTATATCTTGGATTAGTGTAGCCATGAGTCGGTTCGTCAATCATCATAATCATTCTTATTGAAAACATATTGCCACCCATAGTGCTAAGTGATTTGAAAAATTGTTCTTTATTATAACAGCACAGGAATTCTGTCGTATTCAATACCATTTTCCATCCTGTAATTTCTCTTTCAATTTCCATAATTTCTTGATCAACTAAATAAGCATCAAATTCGAGTGATTTTGAGTTTCGTATTTCCCAATTAGGAGCGAATGTTTTACAGATTTCAACTGAACGATCAGTGGATCCACGATTAATAAGAATGCCATGATCAAATAGCTTTGTATGGTGCATTAACCACCATGGAAGTAAATATTCTTCATTGTAAAAATGAGAAATTAAAGTAGTCTTAATCAAAATCACCTCCGTATTTAACCTGCTTCTTATTTAATATGATATGGAAGGAAACCTATTGTTAGAAGGTTTCCTCTTAAAAGTTTTAAACCACATAGGGTATGTGGATGGATTAGTATATAAAGTAGTCTAATTGATAAAGAGTGGTATTAAAAAGTACAAAATCTAAAATGAGCATCGAATTAGTGTATAACGATTGAAACGGCACTGAAAACTAATAAAACAGCCATAATGATGTTGAATAATTGGTTATGTTTTACTAATATTTTTTGGAATATTGAACCAAATAAACTCCAACTAAATGTACTTAGTAAACCGACTATACCTAGAAATAATGAGAAAAGCAGAAAACTTGAATATGAATTGTAGTAGGGGAGTATGAAAGTCGATACTACAGTCAGTCCGAATAATATCCCTTTAGGATTAACGAATTGAAGAGAAATCCCCACAGTGAATAAGTTTTTATTATCTTTTTCAACGGGATTCGTACTGCTTTTACTAGTAAGTATTTTAATAGCTAAATATAACATATACGCTACACCTAAAATTTTTAAAGGGAATTCGATTATGGGTAAGATATTAAGTAGTACAACATTAAAGAAACTACATAAAGAAGTGAGGATGAAAAAACCAAAAGCTACTCCGAAGCAAAAGTTTATGCTTCTCTTTAATCCATGTTGATTTGCGTATGTCATAGCTAAGAAATTGTAAGGACCAGGTGTGAAGCTACTTATAAATACAAATAACAAAAAAGAAAATATAGGCATTTGAACCCCCAATTATTTTTGTATGTTATAATGACCGAAAAGAACAATATAACGTGTGCTTTTTATTATACATAACGGTCGTTATATTGTATATAGTGTGGGAGTGTTTTTTATGGAAGAAATTCAACTTATACTAGCGGAAAATTTAAAAACTATAAGAGAAAAAGAAAAATTAAGTTTGGAAAAAGTTTCCCAATTAACAGGTGTGAGTAAAACGATGATTGGACAAATTGAAAGAGGAGAATCAAGCCCGACACTAACAACAATATGGAAAATTGCAAATGGCTTGAAAGTTTCTTTTACCTCTTTAATCAACAATCCTCAGCCTGATACGAAAGTGATTTTAAGAAAAGATATTCAAGCATTGTCTGAAGACAATGGAAAATATAAAGTGTATCCTTCTTTTCCTTTTCAAGATGATAGACATTTTGAAATGTATACAGTAGAAATAGAAACAGAAGGGAAATTAAGTTCAGAAGGGCATAAAGAAGGCGCAGAAGAATTTATTACGGTATTTGAAGGTGAATTGACAGTAGAAGTGAATAACTGTCAATATACATTAAATAGTGGAGATTCAATTCGTTTTAAGGCCGATAGATCACACTCTTATTATAATTTAGGGGAATCTTTGACTCGATTAAGCATGACAATTTATTATCCAACTGCATAAGTTTACATTTATAGTAACAAAAGATAAAACCATCTTTAAGAGATGGTTTTTATTTTTTATTACTCACAAAAAAAGACACTCATCTGAGTGTCAACATAGTATTGCTCTCGCGTATAGGATTGGAGTACGTTTCTCAAATACGTATTGAGATGGTTCGTAAAAAAGAAACTGTCTTCATATTTAATGTAACATCGGTGGAAGTCAGTGTAAATTGATAATATATATACGGAAAATTTAGTATAGATAGTTTCTACTATGAATATAGTGCAATTTGTTCTTTAATGCGCCATCACTTTTATGAAATAATTGGGAGGTTCTTATCATGACAGACTTAGTATTTAATAATGTTTATTAGAAAAAGAATGAATCATTTTTAAATCGATTCGTATAATTGTTAGAGAGGCACCTGTTGAACCACCTCCAACCAAATTAACGATGTATAATACGCCGAATAATTGAAGTGAAATTGTAGTATCGGCAATTAAATTATTGTTATAATTTGAAGTTGATATAGCGGGAGAAAAAATAGAACCAGGAAGTGGAGTAGAAGCGTTTAATAGTGTTTTGTTCCAGCGAGTAGAGCAGTTGTCGTATTAACTTGATAGGTTAAATGATATCTTCTGGTTACAGGAATTGTAAATATATCGTTTGAGGCGTTAACTGTAAAATTACCGAGGCTTTGGTTATTAGAAAGAGGAATATTAGTTCCGCCTAATATCACAGTGATGGGATCACCTAATGTATTATTAGCGAACATAGAGTTTGTTGTAACTATTGACCCAGTATTTCTGGTAGGTTCAGTAAGTCTGTATGGAAGAATAATTTCAAGAGCCATTGATACTAGTTTTTCTATTCTTTTTTCATTTTTATCTTGAGTATAAATTACCTCATTTTTAAATTAGAATGCAATAAGTTTCGTGTTTTTGGAATGGGACTATCATTTTATTATATTAATAGGAGTTATAGCAACGGTAAAATGTTTAATAACTGTATGAATTATTTGGAAAGAAAAAAGAATAGTTATGAAAGCATTTCTTAATAATAGACTCATACTTATGTAAGTTAATTAAAAATATGTGGAATGAGGAATTAAATTGAAGCGGAATGATAAATTATCAATAAATAAAGGTAAGATAGAACCTGAGAATATTGGACCTACATTTTCAGCTCTTCCTCCAATATATATTCCAACAGGAGCAACAGGAGCAACAGGAGCAACAGGAGCAACAGGAGCAACGGGAGTAACAGGAACAACGGGAGTAACGGGAGTAACGGGGGCAACAGGAATAACAGGAGCAACGGGAGCAACAGGAATAACGGGAGCAACAGGAACAACGGGAGCAACAGGAACAACGGGAGCAACGGGAGTAACAGGAGTAACAGGAGCAACGGGTGTAACGGGAGCAACGGGAGTAACAGGAACAACGGGAGTAACGGGAGCAACAGGAACAACGGGAGCAACAGGAGCAACAGGAGCAACAGGAGCAACGGGAGCAACAGGAGCAACGGGGGCAACAGGAATAACAGGAGCAACGGGAGCAACAGGAGCAACAGGAGCAACGGGAGCAACAGGAGCAACGGGAGCAACAGGAGCAACGGGAGCAACAGGAGCAACAGGAGCAACGGGAGCAACGGGAGTAACAGGAGCAACAGGAGCAACGGGAGCAACGGGAGCAACAGGAGCAACGGGAGCAACAGGAGCAACGGGAGCAACGGGAGTAACAGGAGCAACGGGTGTAACAGGAACAACGGGAGCAACAGGTCCTACTGGGGGGATTGGCCCTATAACAACAACTAATTTGCTATATTACACTTTTTCAGATGGAGAGAAACTTATATATACAGATGCAGATGGCATAGCTCAATATGGTACAACGAATATACTATCACCTACTGAGGTTTCATATGTAAATTTGTTTATCAATGGAATTCTGCAACCACAACCATTCTATGAAGTTAGTACTGGTAAACTAACTTTATTGGATAACCAACCACCATCGCAAGGTTCTTCAATTATTTTACAATTTATTATTATTAATTAAAAAAGACAGATTCTTAATGTGAAAAGGAATCTGTCTTTTTTGTTCTGAATTACATTCGGTAACATTAAGTGACGATAAATTCAATTGTAATTGGAATTCCGCCGTCTAATGCATCCCCACCAGGAATTGTAATAGCACCAGTAGGACCAGTAGTAACACTGGAGTTCACGCTTGGTTGAAGAATACCGTTCACATATAAGTTGTAATACGTGAAAGTCGGAAAAGCGGTTGCAGTAGTACCCGCATCGTTTAAACAAGCTGTGGCAGCAATTGCAAAAGCTGCACCTGTACCTGTGCCGGCTCCTAGTGTAGATGTAAATCTTCTAGATGCCATAAATGGTTGAATGATAGGCAATTAATTTTCACTCCTTACAATATTTTATTAGAACGAAGTATAAAATAACTTGTCCACTATATTGTATGAGAGTTTTTTATAATAGAAACGGCTTCACCTTTATAAGGTGAGCCCAATTTTAGTAAGGAAATGTTCTTTATTTATATGAAAAAATGATGTTGTTACTTGCGGAATATATGTAAATCGTAAATTCGGTTTTTGTATTCAAATTAAAATGTGTCTTTGAACCTAAGAGATAAACGTGGAAAAATAAAATAAACTCTTAAGTTTAGGTATTTAATCTAAGCAGTCAATTATTAAAAACATATAATTAATATGTGAGTCATGAACATAATTAAATGACGTTTTCAAGTTTGATTATCATTCATGTTTCCTATTTTAAGAGAAACATATAACTCAACTACATTTTTCAATGGCATCTTTTATAGTACTTAGAATAGGAAAACACTCAACTATAAGAAAAGTAAGGAGGAAATAAATGAAACATAATGATTGTTTTGATCATAATAACTGCAATCCGATTGTTTTTTCAGCAGATTGTTGTAAAAATCCACAGTCAGTTCCTATTACTAGGGAACAATTAAGTCAATTAATTACTTTACTAAACTCATTAGTATCAGCTATTTCAGCATTTTTTGCAAATCCAAGTAATGCAAACAGATTAGTGTTACTCGATTTATTTAATCAATTTTTAATTTTCTTAAATTCCTTATTACCTTCCCCAGAAGTTAATTTTTTGAAACAATTAACTCAAAGTATTATAGTTTTATTACAATCTCCAGCACCTAATTTAGGACAATTGTCAACATTATTGCAACAATTTTATAGCGCCCTTGCACAATTCTTCTTCGCTTTAGATCTTATCCCTATATCCTGCAACTCAAATGTTGATTCTGCAACTTTACAACTTCTTTTTAATTTATTAATTCAATTAATCAATGCTACTCCAGGGGCGACAGGTCCAACAGGTCCAACAGGTCCAACAGGTCCAACGGGCCCAGCAGGAACCGGAGCAGGGCCAACGGGAGCAACAGGAGCAACAGGAGCAACAGGAGCAACAGGAGCAACAGGAGCAACAGGAGCAACAGGTCCAACAGGCCCAACAGGAGCGACAGGTCCAGCAGGTACTGGTGGAGCAACAGGAGTAACAGGAGCAACAGGTCCAACAGGAGCAACAGGGGCAACAGGTCCAACAGGGGCAACAGGTCCAACAGGGGCAACAGGAGCAACAGGAGCAACAGGAGCAACAGGTCCAACAGGGGCAACGGGCTTAACAGGAGCAACTGGTGCAGCTGGTGGCGGAGCTATTATTCCATTTGCTTCAGGTACAACACCATCTGCGTTAGTTAACGCGTTAGTAGCTAATACAGGAACTCTTCTTGGATTTGGATTTAGTCAGCCTGGTGTAGCATTAACAGGTGGAACTAGTATCACATTAGCATTAGGTGTAGGTGATTATGCATTTGTAGCACCACGTGCAGGAACTATCACGTCATTAGCAGGTTTCTTTAGTGCAACAGCTGCATTAGCTCCAATATCACCTGTTCAAGTGCAAATACAAATATTAACTGCACCTGCAGCAAGCAATACGTTTACAGTACAAGGCGCACCTCTTTTATTAACACCAGCATTTGCCGCAATAGCGATTGGTTCTACAGCATCAGGTATCATAGCTGAAGCTATTCCAGTAGCTGCTGGAGATAAAATACTACTGTATGTTTCATTAACAGCAGCAAGTCCAATAGCTGCAGTTGCTGGATTTGTAAGTGCAGGTATTAATATCGTTTAATTTGTTACAATGTTTAGTAGGAAATTAAACAGGGGTTTGTATATAGTCCTTCCTAATAAATTTAGGAAGGACTATATTTTTTGGGGAAATAAGTAATAAATCAATTGAACAATTACTCTTTGTTAAGTTCGTATAAAAAAGTATAATTTACCCTTTCTCATTTTAGTAATAAGTTATGTAACTTTAAAAATTTCCGGTCAGTAAAAAAAGATGAATTCTTTTAAAAAAGAATTCATCCATAAAATAAACTATTTATTTTTATTACAGTTACATCCTTTTTTCTTTACATAGCCTTGCTCGGCTAATTCTCTTTGCGATTGGGAATTGGAAGATTGAGAATTGGAAGATTGAGAGGATGCTGAAGAGCTACTATTTTTATTATAAGAGTAGTTTTTTCGATAGTTATAATTACTCATAGTACTATCACCTCCAATTTAATATATAAATATTATATGTATGTACACTATCAATTGTTACTATTTTTAATAGGAAGAGAAGATACAATAAAAAAATCTCCTCGGTATTTTCCTAGGAGATAAATGATGATTCTTTTGAAAATTTACAAATTAATAGCCCCAGTAAAGAGGAAAGTAATAAGAATCTTGGTGATACAGATTATGTTGTTGAGCGAGGGGCTGGGTTGGATAATTTTTCATTTCACGGTTTTGATTGCAGTTTGCCGGAGGACCAATTACAGTAGTTGATTGAATAGGGGAAACCGCTTGTTTCCATTGTTGTTCATTGAGACAGTAAGTATGGGCCATCATATGAGCTGGAGTTAACCTTAAAATGTCAGAACCGAAAATAACTTCTGGAGTTGGAGCATTGAAAATAGCTAATAAATGAGTATTATTTGCTGTAGCAATTTCGTAATGCCACCACGCTTGTGGAATGTTGGCAACTTGCCCGGGTTTTATCGGTAAGTTTAATATTTGATTCGTAAATGGATTAAGTAAAGAAACAACAGCAGACCCTGAAATACAATAAACAAGTTCAGCTGCATTTTGATGAATATGTGGTTCTACAACATTTCCTGTACTTAAATAAATATCTAATAAAGAAGTATTTTCTAAAGTATTTAATTGTTTAATACCAAGTACATTTATATAATTTTGGGCATCTTTCCGAAAAAAATTACTTTTATTTACATCATAAGTAAAATTGGTTGTGGGGGAGGTATAGTCGATGTTGGCAGTCAATTGTATTACCCGCCTTTCTATAGGTAAGTTAGGTTACAAAATTAGGATATGTGTCTAGTCTTTGTTTTGTGCTGTTGTCGGTAGCTTAATAAATTCACTTATTCCATAAAGAATAAGGTGTTAAGACCAAACTATATTCGTATTCCCATTCATACTTTGGATTGATGGAAAAAAGTAATGAAAATGTTAATTTAAAATTACATCAATCATTTATAAGGAGTGAATGTTCATGTCATTTAGTGAAATGATTAGAAATGAAGTACTCAGCTGGGCGGGTGTTTCTGAAAAACCGCATCGATTTGGTGGTATTGAAATAAATTATGGCAAGAAAGAACTTGGCCATCTTCATGGTGATAAATTAGCTGATTTACCATTTCCGAAGTTAAAGCGAGATGAATTAGTGAAGCAAGGCTTGGTAAAACCACATCACGTATTACCTGAATCAGGATGGATCAGTTATTATTTAAAGAGTGAAGAGGATATTCCATTTGCAATTGAGTTATTTCGTATGCAATATGATCGAATTAAAAAGTAATGAAATAAAGTAGGATAATAAAAATTTATTTTTATGTCACATCCCTCCTTAATCGTTCGTCTTGTATGTAGAACGATTAAGGAGGGATTTTATTATGAATACATTTGATATAGCAATTGTTGGCGGTGGGCTTGCTGGATTAACAGCATCTATATATTTAGCGAAAGCTGGAAGGAAAGTGATTGTATTAGAAAAGTCCAGTCAATTCGGTGGCCGAGGGATGACTACAAATAAAAATGGAATCTGCATGAATCTTGGTGCACATGCTTTATATAGAGGCGGGGCAGCGTTTATAACTTTTAATGAGCTTGGTATGACTCTTCCAGGTGGAATACCATCTACAAAAGCACATGGAATATGGAAAGGGGATATATTCACTATCCCAACAGATTTTTACTCAATTTTATCAACACCACTACTTTCTTGGTCTGCAAAAGTACAATTCTCACGTCTTATGATTCGTTTAGGAAATTTAGATGTAGGAGAAGTTCCGAAAATGAGTCTAACTACATGGGCAGAAAATGAAATAAAAGATCCAATGGTTCGCAATATATTTTATGCGCTATGCCGAACAACAACATATACGTTTGCTCCTACAATACAATTAGCATCATCTGTACTAAAGCAAATACAGCTTTCTATAAAAGAGGGAGTGCTTTATGTAGATGGTGGTTGGGAGACGATAATAACAAAATTAAGAGCTATAGCGAATGATATCGGGGTGCAGTTTTTGGCTAAAAAGCATGTTGTGGAAATTGAGCATTCCGAAGGTAAACAAAGAATACATTGTGTTGATGATGAGGTTTTTGAAGTAGGCGCAGTCATCGTGACGACTCCGCCGAAAGAAGCTTGTAAAATAATAAAAGGTGCAGAAGGAACAAGTCTGCATAGATGGAGTGAACAATCGGTACCGGTTACTGTTGCTGCATTAGATATTGGCTTGAGACAATTACCCAATCCTACACATCAATTTGTATTAGGATTAGATCAACCTATATTTTTCACAAATCAATCGAGAGCAGCTAAATTAAGTGAAGATGGATCAATTGTAGTGAGTCTAATTAAGTACTATAATCCTGTACTCGAGATGAATCATATTCGTGATGATAAAGAACAGTTGGAAAGTACGATGGAGTTGTTACATCCAAATTGGAAAAGAGAAGTTGTTGCACAGCAATATTTACCGAAAATAACAGTAGTACATGATTTTCCTCATATTGACCGTGTTGAAAAAGCGGGCCCTAATATACCTGAAATGCCAGGTGTTTATGTTGCAGGAGATTGGGTAGGGCATGATGAAGTATTAGCTGATGCTGCGGTAGCAAGCGGGAAACGTGCAGCGTTACACATTTTAAAGCAATATGAAAGTGAGGCAGTTCATCATGGAAACGGAGCAGTTATATGAAGCGTATCAACTATTATTATTTTCGTTAGCATACAGAATCCTTGGGAGTGTTATGGATGCTGAGGATATCGTTCAGGATGTATTTATCTCGCTAAATAATATAGAAGATCTTCAATCTATAAAAAATATGAAAGCATATTTATGTAAGATGACGACAAATCGTTCAATTGATAAATTACGATCGGCAGCGCATAAACGTAACGTGTATGTAGGGATGTGGTTGCCAGAGCCAATTGTAGAAGAGAGTGATGAGCCATCAAAGTCATTTATAATGAAAGAATCCCTTTCCACCGCATATTTATTACTTTTACAACAATTATCTGAGGTAGAAAGGATTGTTTTCATATTAAGAGAGGTTTTCAGTTATGAATACGAAGAAATAGCTTCAATTGTTGATAAGAGTAGTGTGAACTGCAGGAAGATCTTTCAACGTGCACGAAAAAGCATGTTGGAGAAACCGAAGCAATCAAAATTAAGCACGGAGAAAATGGCTTCTTATATTGAAAAGTTTGTATCATCATTACAGTGTGGGGATGCGGAAGGTATGTTAGAAGTATTAAAAACAGATGCTATACTCAAAGCTGATGGTGGTGGTAAAGTTACGACTGCGATTAACCCGATTTATTCTGCGGATCGAATTATACGTTTGTTCTTTGGGATTGCACAACGATTGACAGAAGAGTACACTGTTGATTTCAAAATGGTCAATGGTATACCAGGAGTTATAGTTACAATAAACAATAAAGTAACTTATGTTCTTTCGTTTGCATTTGAGGATGAGAAAATTTCAAATATTTATATGATGGTTAACCCTGAAAAACTTATGCATTTAAATGTAAAAATATAAAAAAGCGCATTTCTTCAGAAATGCGTTTTTTATTATTTTTCCAACATTTCAAGAGGTACATCTTTTTCGCCAGCTACCTCAAATTTAATTTCCCCGTCTTCTTCATAAATACGTGTAATAATCGGTATAGTAATCATTAATTTTTTATGCTGCTTTCGTTTTCGAGCAGCATCTAAGCTAATCACGTTCATTTGTAAGCATCCTTTCTTCTGGAAATATATAAACAAAGAAAATGCGTCCGAAAAGGGCGCTTAATTGAATTTGAAATACCGATTCATTTAAATGGGGTTTATATAATTTAATAACTGCAATTTTAATATGAAATAATATGAATGGAATAATTGCACGTAGAAATTAACTTTACCAAAAAACGAAACAATATGCTATAAAAAAATTCAAATCTTTGTCATATAACAGGAAAAAGGTTTTTGTTTCGCATATAATGAAAGTAGACGGGCAGCAAGAGCTTTTTCATCATATTGCTTTGGAAAGGCGATGAAAAAAATGGATACGTTAGATTCATTATTATTTCAACTTGAACAATATGGAGAAGAGCATGATCGAAATAAAAAAACAAGGGAAGAAAAATTACGGAATATTACTCGTGAGATGGGGCAATTTTTATCAATTTTAGTAAAAGGGTGTAGCGCAAAAAACATTTTAGAAATCGGAACTTCTAATGGCTATTCTACATTGTGGTTAGCTAATGCGGTAGAAGAAACAAATGGAAATGTAACAACTGTAGAGCTTTCTTCAGAACGAGTTGGAGAGGCACTTGTCAATTTTGAAAAGGCAAACCTTTTACAAAGGATTGATGTTCATAATCAAGAAGCAGGGGCATTTTTAGATGCGCAATTAGATCATTCATTTGATTTTATTTTCCTAGATTCAGAGCGTACGCAATACATGTGGTGGCTTGAGCATATAAAACGCATTTTACAACCAAAGGGTTTTCTTGTTGTTGATAACGCAACCTCTCATGCAAATGAATTAGCCGAGTTTAAAAAAATGATAGAAGAAGATGAAATGTTTGAAACGGTGTTATTGGCATTTCAAAATGGAGCATTCGTAGCGCGCAAGAAGAAATAGGAGTGAGCGCAATATAATTATCACATTGAAAAAGGGTGTATGTCAAAAGATTGAGTACAGAAGGATAGGAGAACATAATTTATAGTAACATACGAAGAATCCGCCTTCAGCATGTCGTTCTCTAGGTCTTAAGTCTGAGGAAAATTATGTTGTTTACAGGTATACTTATAGTAAGAAACAGGGAATGACTGCATAAACAGGCATTTCTAAAAAAATCGATTTCAAGCAATCAGAATGTATATGAAGTACGATATAATAGATGAAATATAGTGCATATAAATTCGCACATATAAATAAAGGAGCGATTTTGTTGACTGAACTCGAGAAAAAAGAACCTGTATCGATCGTGAAAGATAATAATGTAGAAGTAGTGGTTGATACAGTTATAAAAGATGCAGAATTAGAGGAACTGAATAAAGAAGCTGATCTTTATGTACAAAAGTTAAATAGCGAGCAAAATACAGATTTATCAAAAGTATTGTCTCAGCTAGGAGATTTAGGAGATAAAGAGCAACAAGCAGCAGGACAAACGTTGTCAGCATTAAAACGTCCTGTAACAGCGATGATGAATGGAAAGAACGAAGAAATTCCAAATACATTGTTAGAATTACGAAAAGTGGTATCAGAACTTGATCCGAATTCATTAAAAGCAAGTGGTATGAAGAAAATTATGTTTAAAGTATTCAAGAAAAATCCACTTGAAACATACGTGCATAAATATCAATCTATAGATAAGCAAATTGAGGAGATTATAAGATCCCTTCTAATTGGTCGTGACAACTTACAAGAAGATACAGTTGGTCTTGAAATGCTTAAAGAGCAATCGCATGATAAAATTCACGCTCTTGATAAGCAAGTATACTTAGGGAAAAAACTTGCTGGCATGCTGGAAGCTGAGAAACAAAATCCAGAACGTCAAAGAGATATTCCATTAATTAACGATGCGTTAGAAAAGATACTTGTACGTACACGTAATATGCAGCAAGCGAAAAGTGTTTTATTACAATCTATCGCATCTGTAGACATTATTAAGAAAAATAATGAAAAGTTAACAGAGGCAATTCGTAATGCAATTACGATGACGCAAAACGTTGTAACGGTTTCAGCTGCTATTCAGTTAGCGTTAACAAATCAACGGAAAACAATCGATGCAGTGAATGCGACAAATGAAGCAATTGAATCGATGGTATTAAGTAATTCTCAAGCGTTAAAACAAAATACAGAAGAAACGACAAAATTGCTTGAAAACCCTGCTATTAGCATGGATAAATTACGTGAATCATTCCAAAATGTGTTCGCTGCAATTGAAGCATCTGAAAAATCGTCAGAACGTATTATCGAGTCAAGTAAGAAGTTCGTTATTGAACTAGACACATTTAATGATGAGATGAAGCAGAAACTCATTCAGCGTCCAAGGAAATAACGGATTATTAGAGGAGGTGAACAAATGAGTTTCATTCAAACAGTATTATTACTACTCGGTACATTGCTTTTAATAGCATTTACTGTCGTTGTTTTAGTCGTATATTTCGGACGGAAGCTGTATTTTTCATGGACGAAGCCATATAAAAGAGCGCAAGATTCTTTAGACAAGTTATCAAACAAATCAATACCGTTTCTACAAGAATTTACACAACATCCACTGTTTTATCGCTGGATTCGCACTGAAGGAAAGAAAGAACAAAATACATTAAATACTCTATTTTGTGCATCAGGTCAACGTACGAGAGAACAAGTCTTCTCGATGTTACCGAAAGAAAAGCAGAAAAAAGTGCATGTAATGGCAAAAACTACGAAAAAGCTTACGAATGAAGATATTGATGTAGCTGCGATGAAAGTGAAAGATTTCTTAAGACAAGAGACACAGCAAACTGTAAAACCGACAGACTTATCATTTTACAAATTGTATTTTTATGACCGTTATCCAGACGCATTAAATACAATTCAAGCGTATAAACGCTCAATAAATCCTTCATTACAAAGAACGGTTGATGATATTACAATTTCAGTATTGAATGCACTTCCGTACTATCAAGAGCAACGCATGTTTGAACAACAACATAAACTTGAAACGTTCTTAATGAAAGATTTAACGGCCATGTTATCGTTGGTAGTACAATTACCACCTTCACAAAGACCAGAGAAAGAAGAAGAACTGAAAATCTACTTGGAAAATTTCCAAAAAGAAATGGAAGTAGTAGAGCGAGATATTCGCGACTCAATTGATCACGATTTAAATGTGAAGATGAGAGCAGCGACTGAGAAGTTTAAGAATAAATAACAAAAAGCGCCTTAAAAGCTAAGTATCACAGCTTTAGGGCGCTTTTTGTTATGAGATTTTATTTTGCACTAACGGTAGTATGACTAGAAGCCACACTTTCATTATGCAATCGATCAACTGCAGTTACGACATACGTATACGTTTCTCCAGAAATAACGGTTTTATCTACATAAATTTCTCCAAGTTTTGTTTTTCTTACAGTAGTAAGTAAATTTTTCGGATTTTGTATATCCACTTCATTTTTCCCATTCGCGCGGTAAATAGCGTAATAAGTAGAATCATTATCTCTATTGTCAATGATACCGATTGCAATACCTTCATCTCTTGGAATGGCACCTTTTAAAGTCGGTTGTTTTGGTGGATCATGATCAAGCCAAGGCATAGGCGGAATTAATGCAGGATATTTATATATGTCTTTTGAGAGTCTATCTTTAGCTCCAAGTGGATTGTTATTAATATCTTTTAAGCTAAAATGCATACTACCTTTTATTTCAGGATATAGCCGGTTTAATGCAATTTGTCTTGGATATTCTTCTGGATCAGACCAAGCAGGGACGGAGTTATTATTAATTTTATAGGCCGCTTGACCGATGTATAGGTGAATCGGTTTGTTATTTGTTTCTTTAACCCACCAATCTACTAATATGTCATATGCAGCTGGGGTGAAACCTATATTCCAATATATTTGCGGTGTAATGTAGTCAATATATCCTTTTTGTATCCACTCACGTGTGTCAGCATAAAGGTCATCATAGTTTCTTTGGCCTGCGGTTGTGTTAGAGCCAGTCGGATCGTCAGCTATATTTCTCCATACGCCGAACGGACTAATGCCAAACTTTACATATGATTTTTCTTGTTTTATAGCAGTATTTAAATCTTTTACAAGTTCATTTACATTGTTACGTCGCCAATCTTCTATATTTGTAAATCTACCGTTATTATATGTTTCGTACGTTTTCTGATCTGGAAATTCTTCACCGGCTACTTTATATGGATAAAAATAATCATCCATATGCAGCGCATCAATATCGTAATTTTGCACGATTTCTAAAGCACCTTCTGTTATAAATTTTTTCACTTCTGGAATACCGGGATTGTAATATAACTTTCCGCCATAAGGGACAACCCAATTGGGATGTTGCCTTGCAGGGTGATTATTTGATAATCGATTTATATCGGTGTGATTCATCGTTATTCGGTATGGGTTAATCCAAGCGTGGAATTCTATATTTCTTTTATGAGTTTCTTCAATCATAAATGCAAGCGGGTCATAACCAGGATCTTTTCCTTGTGTTCCTGTAATGTATTCAGACCAAGGACCGTAATTTGAAGGATAGAAAGCATCAGCGGTTGGTTTAATTTGTACAACAACTGCATTCATACCAGTGCTTTTTACATCGTCTAATAATCTTATAAATTCTTGTTTCTGTTTTTCAATGGGTAAGCCAGTTTTTGAGGGCCAATCAATATTCAGAACAGATGCAATCCATACAGCACGTAATTCATGTTTTTTGTATGCAGTATTTACTTCAGCATAAGTAGAGTGAGGGGGAATGAAAGAGAAAGGGATGAACAAGATGACGATACAACATATCATTAATAAACGTTTAACGATCATTTATACGCCTCCCTATCATATGATTATTTAAAATAATATAGGAGGCGAGGTTGACTTTGCAATAGAGAAAATTGCATATTGAAACATTAATTTAATAGGAAAAATATTTTTAATGAAATTTACTTTCATTATAACTAAATTCATTTACTACTTCATATGCTTGTTAGTAAAGTGAAACTTCCTTTCATTTGAAGGGTAATAAATTATAAGTATAGGAGGATTAATAAATGAAAGTTTTGTTCGTCTGTTCTGGAGGAATGTCCAGTGCAATTGTTGTAAACGCTTTAAAAAAAGAAGCGGAGAAAAATGGTGTGAACATGGAAGTGCATGCAATTGGAACGAATGAGGTAGAGGAAGAAGTAAAGAATGGCTGGGATGTCGTAATGGTGGCACCTCAAATAAGACACCGATTTGACTCTGTAAAAAAATTTGCAGAGGAGGAATCTATTCCGTGTGGCATCATTCCACCGCAAGCATACACGCCACTTGGAGGCCCGACTTTATTAAAAACTGTAAATGAATTAATTAGTTAGGAGGAAGCGTTATGAATAAGTTTGTCACGTTTCTTGATAAAAACTTATCTGGCCCGATGGCAAGGCTTTCTGAGCAGAGGCATCTACAAGCAATCCGTGATGGAGTTATTTCGGCGTTACCATTTATTATAGTAGGAAGCTTTTTTTTAATAGTAGCATTTCCACCACTGCCGAAAGATAGTTTCATATCAGTTTGGGCATTAAAGAATCAAACAAGTATATTGATACCATATCGTTTAACTATGTTTATTATGTCCTTATATATAGCATTTGGAATAGGATATAATTTAGCGAAAAGTTATAAATTAGATGCTTTATCAGGAGCACAGCTTGCGGTATGTTCACTACTTTTAACATTAACGCCTGAGTTAATTGATAAAAAAGGATTCATGCTTCCGATGACAAATCTTGGAGGTCATGGATTATTTGTGACGATGATCGTCTCTATTTTATCAGTTGAGATTTTAAGGTTTTGTAAGAAGAATAACGTAACGATAAAAATGCCAGAACAAGTACCACCGTCAGTATCACGTTCATTTGAAGCACTTATACCTGCAGCATTCGTTATTATTATGATGAGTCTTATTACAGTCGTTTTTAAAGTTGATTTACATTACGTTGTAGATAAACTAGCCGCACCGTTAGTAAAAGCTGGTGATAGTTACTTTGGCGTTATTATACCTGTATTTTTAATTACGTTTTTCTGGTCTTTCGGGATACACGGAGTATCAGTTGTAGGTACTGTGGCAAGGCCACTTTGGGATGTGTATTTAGGAAAGAACGGTGAAGCTGTAGCAAGTGGAGCGAGTCATTTTCCGTTTATTGCACCAGAACCGTTTTATCAATGGTTTATTTGGATTGGTGGTTCGGGCGCAACGTTAGGGCTTGTGTTAGCTATGATTGTATTTGGTCGATCAAAATATTCGAAAGCATTATCGAGAACGTGTATTGTTCCGGGGATTTTTAATATAAATGAACCGGTTATATTTGGTTTGCCGATTGTATTAAATCCAATTTTAATTATTCCTTTCGTCATTACCCCGTTAGTAACAGCTACTATAGCGTATGCTGCAACCGCAATGGGATTTGTAACACCAACGCATATTATGCCGCCATGGACATTACCTGCTCCAATTGGTGCATATTTAGCAACAGGTGGAGATTGGCGTGCGATTGTATTAGTTTTTATAAATATAGCAATATCGTTCCTTATTTATTTACCATTCTTTAAAATGTACGACAAAAATATGCTTGAAATCGAAAAGAATGGTGACGGAGAGTCGGTTAATCCTTAATCTGCATGCTGTTATTTTGAGTGATAGACTTTTTGTCTATCACTTCTTTCACATTAAAACTAGAAAGGGGGAAATAGAATGAATATAAAATTTAGTTATAAAGGTGTGTTTTTATTACTATTTGGAGTGATTTGTGCAAATTTACTTTTTGTCCCTTTATTAGGCATGCTAAATTTATCACAAATGCATAGTATTTGGCTCGTTACAAGTATTGCGGCAAGCGTTTTGCTTACGGTAGTTGTTTCTTTCATTGATGGATCGTTTGCATCGAAAGCTCAGTTGTTTTTTAGATTTATATTGTTTTCGATTGGTTGTACGTTGGTTACTTACATGATTGTTTTTTAGTAAATAGGAGGTCATGCATGTTATGTATGTTGCAGGGGTAATGTCCGGTACTTCGTTAGACGGAATAGATGTAGCACTCGTTCATATAGATGGAAGCGGTGTAGATTCTAAAGTTGAACTCATCCATTTTACTACTGTGCCATTTTGTAATGATATGAAAAATGATATCCAGCAGGCATTATCAATAGAAAATTCAAATGTACAACTTATATGCAGTTTGAATTTTAAACTCGGTTTACGCTTCGCAAACGCTGTAAAGGAAGTTTGTAAAGAGGCCAATTTTCCTTTGAGACAATTAGATTTAATTGGTTCTCACGGACAAACGATTTATCATCAGCCACAGCAAGATGGAGGTAGGATTCCTTCTACATTACAAATTGGAGAACCAGCAATTATAGCGTATGAAACGAATACGACGGTTATTTCTAATTTTCGAACGATGGACATGGCAGCTGGAGGACAAGGAGCACCACTTGTACCATATTCAGAGATTATTTTATATCGTCACCAAACTAAAAATAGACTACTACAAAATATCGGCGGGATTGGTAATGTGACTGTAATACCAAGTCAACTAAGTGAGAAAAGCGTTATAGCATTTGATACAGGTCCAGGTAATATGGTAATGGATGAAGTATGTCAAAGGTTGTTTCAGTTGTCATATGATCAAAATGGTAACATTGCAAAACAAGGAGTAGTTGTAGAAGAGGTTTTGACATATTGTATGAATCATCCATTTTTGAAAATGAATCCACCGAAATCAACTGGTAGAGAACAGTTTGGAGAAGAATTTGTCAGTGAGTTATTAAAGCGGTTTGAAAAGCATAGTAAAGAAAATATATTGACGACTGTCACAAGGTTTACAGCAAGTTCAATTGTTTATCATTATAAGGAGTTTATTCTGCCGTATTATGAAATCGATGAGGTAATTCTAGGTGGTGGCGGAAGTTATAATGATACACTTGTAGAAATGATACGGCATGGATTGAAAGAAGAAAAATGTGCATTATTCCTTCAAGAAGATATAGGCTATTCTTCAGAAGCGAAGGAAGCAATCGCCTTTGCCATTTTAGCAAATGAAACATATCATCGTAATCCGAGTAATGTGCCGAGCGCAACAGGTGCAAAGGAATCTGTAGTTTTAGGGAATATAACATTCCCTCCAATTTGAAATGAATGAGGCGAATAGATGAAATATATGATTGGAGTAGACGGCGGGGGAACAAAGACAGAAGCAATTGCATTTGATAAAGACGGAAATGAACTTGTAAGAGCTACAAGTGGTTTTGGAAATATATTAATAGATTTTGAAGAAGTTCTTGTGCATATTATGGAGGTGATTGATCAATGCCAGAAAGGTGTATTAAATGGGCATTGCGTTTGTATTTGTTTAGGGTTAGCGGGTGTAAGTGGAGTAAATACGAATGAATTAACATTACGTCTAAAGAAGAAGTATGGAACACCAATTGAAGTTTTTAATGATGCGATGATTGCACATGCAGCTGTTTTAAAAGGAAAAGATGGAATTTTAACAATTGGCGGCACAGGTGCAATTTGTCTTGGAAAGAAAGGAGAAGTGTACGAGTATAGTGGTGGATGGGGACATATTTTAGGAGATGAAGGAAGCGGATATTGGATTGCATTACAAGGTTTAAAAAGAATGGCGAATCAATTTGATCAAGGAGTTGCACTTTGCCCATTAAGCTTAAGGATTCAAGATGAGTTTCAACTTTTGACGTCGTCTCATATAAAAAGACTAGTTTATAGTTCTTCAAAAGATAAAGTTGCAGCAATCGCGCCATTAGTTATTCAGGAAGCGAGAAATAAGAATGATGATGCACGTGAAATTATCTTGCAAGCTGCTAAGGAATTAACGAGAATTACAGTGAATATTTACAATAAAATGAAATTTGATGTACCAACTTCAATTGCAGTAAGTGGTAGCATAATGCGTTTCGTTCCAGAAATATATGCTGAATTTAAGAAATGCTGTGAGAAAAGTATAGGAAAAGTTACATTTGTATCACAATCCGAACCAGCAGTGAAAGGAACATATTATTTAATGAAGAATTTATATTTAAATAAATAGCTGTATGAGAATTTTTGTATGATTTGTAAAAATATGATGTTAAAATGTATAAAGGGATGTATGTTAAAAACGTACAATATACGTAGTAATTGAATATTGTATATGTAATCCCATGTAGAAAGTGAATGATTACATGATTAATAGTATGCAGTTTTTATATTTGGTGGCTTCTTATTTAATTGGAAACATATTGACCGCTTATATAGTAACAAAATTGAGACATAACGTTGATATTAGGGATGAAGGAAGCGGAAATCCTGGCGCAAGAAATATGGGGCGCGTATATGGAAAAGGGTATTTCATCGCTACATTTTTAGGTGATGCGATTAAAGGGGCAATCGTTGTTGCTGTAGCAAAATATCTTTTTGAAGATCCTACATTCGTAATGTTAACATTATTGTCCGTTATTATTGGACATATTTACCCAGTTTTATTTAAAGGCAAGGGCGGTAAAGGTATTTCAACATTTATAGGAGGACTAATCGCATTTGATTATTTGATAGCGCTTACCCTCTTAGGCATTTTTATTGTATTTTATTTAATATTTAAAGGGTTTACGAAGCCAGGACTAATTACAATTGCTTGTTTACCAATTTGTATGATTCTTTATTCTTATTCTATTGTTACCACTATATTAAGTGGAATGATTATTGTACTTATTCTATATGTGAATCGAGAATAAAATGAATGTTTAATAAGTGGGGATAATCTCCACTTATCATTTTTTATTAAATAGATAAAGGAGATAAGGCATGGGGTTAATTTATAAAGTTGCTGATCAAGATTGGGAATTTGAAAGTATACATAAATTAAATTATAAAACTTTTGTGGAAGAGATACCACAACATGAAGAAACGAAAGACCGGTTTCGTATAGATCGGTTTCATAAAGAAAATACATATTTAATTTGTTTAGATGAGGATAGATTAGTAGGTATGGTCGCAGTGCGGGGAAAACGACCATTCTCGTTAGATTATAAAATCTCAAATTTAGATGTTTATTTGCAAGAGCATGGAGAAAAAATGTATGAAATTCGTTTACTTTCAGTAGAACGTGAATATAGAAATGGAAGAGCGTTGTTAGGATTAATTCGTTTTCTACATCGTTATTTGCTTCTAAATGGATATGAATTAGCACTCATTTCTGCAACAACACGTGAACTAGCTTTATATGAGCAAATGGGATTCAAATCTTTCCATACGTTAGTTGGTACAGAAGAAGCAGCCTTCCAGCCAATGTATGTTACCCCTACTATGTTTGAAGAGTCGAGTGTTGGGGGGGGTATGACGAAAGAATATACGTTTTTACCTGGTCCAGTAGATATTGAAGAGAACGTTCGAAAGGCATTTTCTACGCGGCCTATTTCGCATCGCTCTAAGTCATTTCAAGTGATGATGGACAATGTGAAAAAACGGTTACTTTATATGACAAAAGCAAAACATGTACAGCTTATGTTAGGAACAGGGACGTTAGCAAATGATGCGATTGCTTTACAGTTACGTTCTTTAAAAGGGAAAGGACTAGTATTAACAAATGGGGAATTTGGTAATAGATTAGTTGGACATGCAAAACGAGCACAGTTACATTTTGATACGTATAAAAAGGAAATGGGAGATCCATTTATTTATACCGAATTAGAAGAAATCATGACAACTGGAAATTATGAATGGATTTGGTTTGTTCATCATGAAACATCTACTGGAATGTTAAACGATTTAAACGAGCTACATACTCTTTGTAACGAGAATCAAATAAAACTATGTGTAGATTGCATAAGCTCAATTGGAGCAATACCATTAGACTTGAAGGATGTGTATTTTGCGAGTGGTGTTAGCGGTAAAGCGATTAAATCATATACAGGAATTTCTTTCGTTTTTTATAACCACATTGTAAAAATAAACGAGGCTGTGCCAGCCTATATGGACATTGGCATGTATGAAGAAAATGAAAGCATTCCATACTCACAATCATGGAATTTAATTTATGCATTGCAAGAAGCGTTGAAGAGATTTGAAGATGAAAAGGTATTTGTAAAAATTAAAGAGACATACGAATATGTTGAAGAAGTTATTACTGATATGGGCTTAAAGCTTGTTTCACCTAAAGAACATGCCGCGCCAATTATACTTACTATTGTATTAAGCGAAGACCATTCTTCTAAAGTAGTAGGCGATGCATTAGCATTACAAGGATACATCGTTCATTATGAGTCATCTTATTTACAAAAGAATAATTGGATCCAAATTGCATGTTTAAATCATTATAAAGAACGCGATATGAAGAGGATGTTAAATTGTTTGCAAATGTGTTTATTTCAGAGTGGGGTACATATATAAAGATTTTTTCTTTTCGTATAAAGGAGCTACGACTTACGAAAACTTAGAAATAGAACTTTGGAAGAGGTGTCAGTATGATAACTAGAAAACTACCATTACATATAGACAATATTAAAAAAGCTCACAAGATTCTAGATAGAAATGCTCGTAAAACGCCATTAGTAAAATCTTTTTATTTGACTAGTAAAACGGGCGGAGAAATACATTTGAAATTAGAAAATATGCAATTAACGGGTTCTTTTAAATTTCGTGGCGCATTTAATAAAATGTCACGGCTCACGGATCAAGAAAAAGAAAGAGGTGTAATCGCATGTTCAGCAGGTAATCATGCACAAGGAGTTGCATTATCTGCTCATTTACTCGGTATTAAGAGTAAAATTGTTATGCCAATTTCTGCACCTCAGGCAAAAGTTGAAGCAACAAAAGGATATGGATCTGAAGTGATTTTACATGGTGAAACCTTTGATGATGCAAAGGTAAAATGTGAAGAAATTATAAGGGAAACAGGTGAAACATACTTACATCCATATGATGATGTAGAGGTAATGGCTGGTCAAGGTACAATTGGATTAGACATTCTTGATGATATGTGGGATGTAGATACTGTCATTGTACCAATAGGTGGAGGCGGAATTATTTCTGGTATTTCTGTAGCATTAAAATCTTTTAATCCATCCATTAATATAATTGGTGTCCAAGCAGATAATGTTCATGGAATGAAGGCATCTTACGATAAAGGCGCAATCGTAGAACATTATGAGGCTCCTACTATTGCAGATGGTTGCGCAGTTAAAATACCAGGAGAATTAACATTTGAAATTGTAAAAGAATTAGTAGATGATATTGTAACTGTATCAGAAAAAGAGCTGGAAGTAGCGATGAAAGATTTATTACAACGTGGGAAAGCTGTTGTAGAAGGTGCAGGTGCATTAGCAACTGCTGCACTTCTTGCGGGAAAAGTTGATAGTTATATAAAAGGGAAAAAAGTAGTGGCTGTTATATCTGGTGGGAACGTGGACTTACAGCGCATATCAAGTGTATGTGAGCACTTTTTTGTCGCTAATGAAGTGAAATAGTTTTATGAAAGAAGAGCTAAGAGAAATGATCTTAGCTCTTACTTTTTGTCTACCATTTACTGTAAGTAGCAATGAATTTACTGTTTAATGAATGGTTTTATTTAAGCGCCAATTTTTACACATATCTTGAATGTTACAATAATTATTTCAATATTGTCGAAACGTAAGCAGAAATTTAATATAATAGTTTTAATGTGCTAATGAGCGGTGAGGAGGGCAGGTCATGAATAAAGAAGAACAGGTCATGAACGGTTTCAGGGAATTATATAATAAGCTGGTTTGGCTTAATAAAGATAAGATGGAAGAAGGTCTTAAAGGTTTTAAGTCTTCTGAAGTTCACTGCATTGAATATATTGAAAACAATGCAGATTCTAACGTGACACAACTCGCAGAGGCTTTTTATGTGACTCGCGGTGCTATAAGTAGAATGACTAAGAAGCTCATACAAAAAGGTTTTATTGAAAGCTACCAAAAGTCAGAAAATAAGAAAGAAATTTATTTTAGGCTTACCGAACAAGGGAAAGAAATTTATAAAATCCATGAAAATCTGCACAAAGAGTTTCATGAGCGGGATAAAGCTGTATTTGAGCAAGTAACTAAAGAAGAATTCGACAGTATAATTCGTTTCGTGGAAAAGTATAGTAGACATTTGGATGCAGAAATAAAGAAACAAGGTATACATATTAAATCGTAATACATTTTAATAATGAAATGGCAGCCCTACTCTAATGCGAATAGGCTGCTTTTTTATTATGTCATTTTTGTTGACTAATCAACAAAACGGAGTTATTATTTTGTTGACGAAGCAACAAAGTATTTTAAGGAGAGAAGTTAAATGTCTATATTTAGATCACAAAATGAAAGGGAAACTGAAAAAAGCATAGATAAACATGCTTTACTATTCGGACTTATTTCTGTATTTCTTTGTGGTATAGGTTTCAGTATCATCATGCCTGTAGTCCCATTCTTAGTACAGCCATATATAAGTAATCCGGAAGAACAAGCATTAGTTGTAACACTACTAACTTCCGTATATGCGGCTTGCGTGTTTTTAGCTGCCCCAGTACTCGGGGCTTTAAGCGATAAGTATGGCCGTCGTCCATTACTTTTAATATGCTTATTTGGTTCTGCAATTGGGTACTTAGTTTTTGGAATAGGAGGAGCTTTATGGGTACTATTTGCTGGACGCATAATAGAAGGAATAACAGGCGGGAGCATAAGTACTATCTTCGCATACTTTGCAGACATCATTCCGAAAGAGCAGAGAACGAAATACTTTGGATGGGTGAGTGCAGTTGTAGGTGCGGGAACTATCATTGGTCCAACCATTGGGGGGGGACTTGCCAAGTTTGGTGATACTGTACCTATGTATTTTGGTGCAATCATAACGTTAATAAATGTTGTATATGGGATCAAATATATGCCTGAGAGTCTTGAAAAAAATAATAGGTTGAAAGAGATTACTTTTGTAAGGTTAAATCCTTTTGCACAGCTAGCAAACATACTTTCCATGAAAAGTTTAAAATGGTTACTTGTCTCAGCGTTTTTACTTTGGATACCTAACGGATCTTTACAAGCAATTTTCACGCAATTTACAATGGATACTTTCAGTTGGAAACCTGCATTAATCGGACTTATGTTTTCAATTTTGGGCTTTCAAGACATCTTTTCACAAAGTTTTATCATGCCAAAGCTTTTGATCCAGCTTAGTGATAAACAAATAGCAATTCTTGGGATGGTTTCGGAGATTATAGGATACAGTTTTATTGCGGCATCAGCTTTGTTTTCACTCTATCCACTACTTATCGTTGGAATGCTGATGTATGGTTTTGGGGATTCAATTTTCGGGCCTTCATTCAACGGGATGCTTTCAAAGTCTGTTAGTTCTAGTGAACAAGGAAGGATTCAAGGTGGAAGCCAATCTATTCAAGCTTTAGCAAGAATGATTGGTCCTATTCTTGGAGGACAAATCTATGTATCACTTGGTCATGCCGCACCTGCTTTTATGGGTATGATTCTTATAGTAGCGGCAATAGCAGTTTTGTATAAGGGAACGTATGAAACTGTATAACAGATAGATATAAGAACAAATAAAAGGGAGTCAGAACTTAGGAACAAGTGCTGATTCCCTATTTGTTTACGGTTTGAGAGCTAAGAGAAATGCTTTTGTTTAGGAATTTATTCTGCTATGCTCTCATGGTGAAGGGTAATATTCAGTGAGGTGGAACTATCATTAATTACAGTTAGCTTTATTTGAAAGTAAAAAGGTAGGTAAATGACTAGATAATTTCATTATGCTTGTGCTGAAGTAAATAATGATTCCATCTTTACTTTGCTCTTCTCTCGAATTTCAGCATCTGCATGGCGCATCACATATTTATGCGCTACAGCGATTGCTAAAACATCATCTAATAAGCCAATCCCAATAATAGCAGCTATATCTGGAATGAAATCGATTGTTAATACGTAATAAGATAAAGCGGCTAATATTATGAATTTCGCCTTAGTAGGTAATTCTTTCTTTTTCATTGTGTAGAATAAAATAATACTTTCATATACGCTAGATTTACCGAGGTTTACAGAGCTTTTTTTGAACTTTTTCCAAAGTGTCTGTTTCTCCATATAAACACTCCTTTTACAAAACATAGATTTTTTAAAAGGATGGACAAAGAAGTGAGAGATTAATCAATTTTATTGTTTTTCTTAATTATATATTTCCATAAAAATAGGGGATTACCTGTTTAAAATAATATAATGTGGATTATGTAACGATTCATAGTGTTCCGTTACATAGTATATATATTGTAAAATGTATGTGGATGATTTAGTTATTATTATGCATTTTATAAGCGGTATGGGGGAAGCAAAATGAAAATAATAGAACTACCAATTGAATTCGAATTTAACGGGCAAAAACAATGTGTTTATCCAAGTTTAATTATAGTACATAATGAATTAACATTAGTCGATACAGGATATACAAGTTTTTTACCTTTAATTGAAAATGCAATATTAAAACATGGATATGAGATGAAAAACTTAAAAAATATAATTATTACTCATTATGATGATGATCATCTAGGGGCTTTATATGATTTCAAAGTGAAATATCCTCACATTAATATTATTGCTAGTGAAATTGAATCTAACTATATTAGTGGTGATATAAAATCAGAGAGGTTAGTTCAAGCTGAAGAAATGTTAGAACGTATGCCAAATGAAGAAAAAGAATTTGGTAAATGGTTTATACAACAGTTAAAAAATATAAAACATATTTCCGTCGATGAAAAAGTGCATGATGGTCAAATGATTTTGAATAATGAATGTCAAATAGTAGCGACGCCAGGACATACTTCGGGGCATATTTCATTATATTTTCCGAATTTAGATTGTGTAATTACGGGAGATGCGGCTGTTCAAGAGAATAGTGAGTTAGTAATAGCTAATCCGAATTTTTGTTTAGATATAGAAAAAGCGAAACAGTCTTTAAATAGGATTAAAAGTTTTAAAGCAGCAGAGTATTATTGCTATCATGGAGGAAAGCTTACTGTATAAACTAATGAAAACCGGTCTTTCCTAAATCGAAAAGATCGGTTTTTTAGTTCATATATTTTGCGATTTCAACCAAATCAGTAACATTATATTTCGGTAAAATTGAAATATATATGTAAAGAAGAATATATATAATTTGAGCAAGGGTATAGGGGGGAGAAGATGGGTTCGTTATTTGATGTAATAGCAAAATTAAGAAGTTCATTTTGTCTTCTACTAACATGGAAGCATTAATAAAATCTGAGAAAAAGCAAAAAGAATTTGTTCATCTAGTACAGGATGAATATAAAAAAAGAAGATAAGAATTTTTTTATTTTTCATATTTGGCGAAACAAATGGTACAATGAAAGCTAATGTGAAAAATAAGGAAAAGAAGTGGTCTATTTGAAAAATTTTTTAGAATTAGGAATTAGTGAAACTTTTAATCATACATTACGTGAAAATGGAATTACAGAAGCAACACCAATTCAAGAGCAGGCAATTCCTGTTATTATGTCTGGTAAAGATATTATTGGGCAGGCAAAAACAGGTACGGGTAAAACGTTAGCATTCGTGTTACCGATTTTAGAAAAAATCGATTCAGAGTCTAGTGATGTTCAGGCTTTAATTGTTGCACCAACAAGGGAACTAGCCCTGCAAATTACAACTGAAATTAAAAAAATGCTTGTTCAAAGAGAAGATATTAATGTACTAGCGATTTATGGTGGGCAAGATGTAGCACAACAATTGAGAAAATTAAAAGGTAATACACATATTGTTGTTGCAACACCAGGACGATTATTAGATCATATACGCCGTGAAACAATTGATTTAAGTAATCTTTCAACGATTGTACTAGATGAAGCGGATCAAATACTTTATTTTGGTTTCTTATATGATATTGAAGATATTTTAGATGAGACACCAGGTAGTAAACAAACGATGTTATTCTCAGCAACGATGCCAAAAGATATTAAAAAATTGGCGAAGCGTTATATGGATGAACCGCAAATGATTCAAGTACAAAGTGAAGAAGTAACGGTTGATACAATTGAGCAGCGTGTCATTGAGACGACAGACCGTGCAAAGCCAGATGCACTTCGTTTTGTTATGGATCGTGATCAGCCATTTTTAGCTGTTATTTTCTGCCGTACAAAACTTAGAGTAAGTAAACTGTATGATAATTTAAAAGGACTAGGTTATAATTGTGCTGAACTTCATGGTGATATACCACAAGCGAAACGTGAAAGAGTTATGAAGAGTTTCCGCGAAGCTAAAATTCAGTACTTAATCGCAACGGATGTAGCAGCTCGTGGACTTGATGTAGATGGTGTAACGCACGTATTTAACTTTGACATCCCTGAAGATGTAGAAAGTTATATTCACCGTATTGGCCGAACAGGACGTGCAGGTGGATCAGGTCTTGCAATTACGTTCGTTGCAGCGAAAGATGAAAAACATTTAGAAGAAATTGAAAAAACGCTTGGTGCACCAATACAAAGAGAAATAATCGAACAACCGAAGATAAAACGTGTAGATGAAAACGGAAAACCGGTACCAAAGCCGGCTCCGAAGAAATCAGGTCAAAATCGTCAAAGAGATAGCCGCGAAGGTTCAAGAAGTGAATCAAGACGTGATTCAAGAAATAGCTCAAGAAGTGAATCAAGACGTGATTCAAGAAATAGCTCAAGAAGTGATTCAAGAAATAGTTCGAGAAATAGTTCGAGAAATGAAAATAACCGATCATTTAATAAGCCAAGTAATAAAAAAGGTAGTACAAAGCAAGGTCAGCAAAGACGTGGCCGTTAAATAGTTATAATTGTAAAAGAGTCGCAAAATATTGTGGCTCTTTTTTGTTTGTATACAACAAGGATGATGGCAAGAAAAAAACAAAATTTCATTCACCGCATTTGAAATTTATAAAGGGAATTTTATAGTCCAAAACCATTAGTGCAAGGGTATTACTATCATTCAGCAGAACACTTTGGTTAAAAGAAAAGGTATTGAAGCGAGCGAGTATTTTCATTATACATTCCGCAATTATTGAAATAGAACAAGAGAAGTTTATGAAGGATTAAACTCGTATTGGTGTACGATCGTTGGAAACTGGAAAACTAATTTGTTAGTTTTGATCGATGAGGAACTCGAGAAGCACCACTGCCATCCTTATGGGGAAATTGCTTACGACGACGATGAAGGTAATGTAGTGATAATATGCGAAATAAGAAAAAAGGACTAGCAGTCGTACCTGCCGTCCTTTAATAGGAGAAAAAGTAATCTTGTTTAGAACTACGCATAAACAGAAAATCTGCTTGTAATTAGTTTTACCCTAAATATACGTGTCTATACAAAAAAGGGATAAGTAAAAGATACTTATCCCCGGAAGGGAAATCCCAAGCACCAAAATGGCTCGTATTGGTCTGCAGGTTCAAAAGTAGTATATGTAAAACGAAAAATCTCATACAAAAAGCAGACAACGATTTTGGTTGTCTGCCAGTGAGTTCAATGAGTTAGCTAATTGTGATAATTTGCATCCCCATTGCGAGAAGAGTGAAGCTGCTAGTTCAAACAGCTTGTTGGTATTATTTTCGATTTCTTAAAAAATATACAGAGAAAGTAGATAAGTGGAGAACCTACCTGTTTTTGCTGTAACAAAAGAAAGAGGTATTAGCCGTGGACACGGCGGCTTGAAAATAGTATGTATTTTTATTTGGAAAATATTCACGGGGTGAAGAAACGTGGAATGTTTGATAAAGGTGTTTGTGAAATTAATCAGCTAATTAGTAAAACAAAATAGTTATTTGGAAGAAAAGGAAAATGAATATGAGATGAATTGAAGCTGTTGAAAAATTACTTGAAGTGATGAAAGAATGCTTTTGGAACGGAACATCTTTAAAGGGTGAAGCTAATGATTTTAATATTGTATCTTGGCTGATTGAAGAAGCGACGCGTAAAACAAAATAAAGATTTCATTTTGTAGCAATGGAGAATAGATATGTGTACTTATTGGGGGAAAGTAGATAAAGAGTTCTTTAAGAGGCAAGAACCGGAACAAAATAAAAGAGCGGCTAGCAAAAGCTAACTGCTCAATACAAGGAGATACAGAGAAGACTACTTTAAATGAATGTTGGCATACAGCCCACATTCAGTATTGACCGAATATTTATTTTAAATTCAATTTATTTAAAGTAAACATCCCAACAGATAAAATGGTTGCGCCTGCTACAGAACCTAGCCAGTCTCTCCAGCCTAATGTATTTAAAGATGCATCTGTTAAATCCGTAATTAAGAAGATAGCAAACATTAATACACCAAATGCTAAGCATCCCCAAAATGTTTGCAAATATTTAATCATCTTCTTTCGGAACTTGCTCATATAAATCACCCTTATTAATAATTTATATTTTTATAAATAAATTATCACATATACAAAAATTAAAAGTGCGAAATATGCAATATTACATATTGGAACTCAACAAAATACTCCATTGATAAGTACATAGATCGAACGGAGGCATCGTTCTTTTCCTAAAATGAAAGGTGACGATAAGAAACATGAGATACGTTTTAAACAAATTGAGCGGACGTTAAAAAATAAAAATTTATAAAGGAAATAGAAAGTATGGTGTTGTATATGTACGATAATAGGAAACTTTTTGCAAACTAAACATATAATTTTAATAGACCGACAGTCGGTCTGATGGGAAGGAGAACTTGAATGCGAATTGTAAAGGAGTATGAGGAGCGTAGAAAGGAAATTTTAGAAACAGCTGAGCGTTTGTTTCTTACGAAAGGTTATACGAAAACAACCGTGAATGATATTTTAAAAGAAATTGGTATAGCAAAGGGGACGTTTTATCATTATTTTAAGTCGAAGGAGGAAGTAATGGATGAAATCATTATGAGGATTATTAAAGAGGATGTCACTAAGGCGAAAAGGATTGTCTCCAATCCCGATATCCCCGTTTTAGATAAGTTATTTAAAATTTTAATGGAACAATCACCAAAATCAGGAGATGTCAAAGAAAAAATGATTGAACAATTCCATCAACCAAATAATGCAGAAATGCATCAGAAAAGTTTAGTGCAATCCATTATACATTTATCTCCTGTATTAACGGAAGTTTTAGAGCAAGGAATAGAAGAAGGCATATTTTCTACTCCATACCCACAAGAAACAATTGAATTATTACTCTCTTCAGCACAAGTCATATTTGATGATGGTTTATTCCAGTGGAAACCGGAAGAAATGATGAGAAGAGCTAAGGCTTATATTAAAATGATGGAAGTATCTGTTGGAGCGAAAGAAGGGTCCTTTGATTATATGATCGAGGTTTTAATGAAACAGAAATAGCTTTTTTCTGTTTGGGTGTTATAGACCGGCAGTCGGTCTAGACTAAATGAAGGATGTGATGAAGATGCCAGCAAGTATTCAATCTTCCTTGAAAGATTTTCACTTAATGGTAAGTGGTCAAATTATTACTATTTTAGGTTCAACACTATTACGTTTTGCACTGTCTTTATATGTGCTAGATATAACAGGACGTGCCGATATATTTGCAGGGTTATATGCCATAACGAGTATCCCGTTTTTGTTAGCTCCTCTTGGCGGAGCGATAGCAGATCGTTTCAACCGCCGTAATGTAATGGTCATTTTGGATTTTATAAACGCTGCTATTGTATTAAGTTTTATAGTTTTGTTATTAACTGAATCGGTATCTATTTTATTGATTGGAGCAATTATGTTTTTACTAGCAGTCATTAGTGCAATGTACTCACCAGTTGTTATGGCAAGTATTCCGCAATTAGTTCCAGAGAAAAAGTTAGAACAAGCAAACGGTATCATAAATGGTGTGCAAGCATTATCTAATATAGTTGCACCTGTACTAGGAGGAATATTATATGGCATAATTGGTTTGAAAATGCTCGTAATAACAAGTTGTCTTGCTTTCTTTTTATCTGCAATTTTAGAAATGTTTATTACAATACCTTTTATAAAAAGAGCGCAAGAAAGCCATATCATACCGACAATTGTAAAAGATATGAAAAAAGGTTTTCTTTATGTTTTAAAGCAACCTTTTATTTTGAAGGCTATGTTACTTGCAGCTTTACTAAACTTAATTTTGACACCGTTATTTGTTGTTGGAGGACCTATTATGTTACGAGTAACTATGCAGAGTAGCGATACGATGTATGGAATTGGAATGGGATTAATTGATTTTGCAACCATATTAGGGGCATTGTCAATCGGTTTCTTTGCTAAAAAGTTACAGATGAAAACATTATATAATTGGATGCTTATCATAGCTTTATTAGTAATGCCAGTGGCACTATCAGTTACACCGTTTATTCTTAATTTAGGATACTATCCACCATTTATCCTCTTTATACTGTCTTCCCTTCTAATCGCAATGATTATGACAATTGTATCCATTTATGTGATTACTGTAGTCCAAAAGAAAACACCAAATGAAAATCTAGGAAAAGTGATGGCATTTATAACAGCGGTATCTCAATGTATGGCACCAATTGGGCAAGTCGTATATGGTTTTATGTTTGAAGGATTCAGTACGAAAATTTATTTACCTATATTTGTTATTAGTTTCATAATGATAATAATAGCGGTGGTGACGAAGAAAATATTAAGAAATGAAGGGAACTAGCTTCATATGCTTAGAGTATTAGCGAAACCCAATCCTAATCAATTCTTCATCATTTATTTCAATTACGAATCTATATTCTTTGTCTAATAGCCAGTAATAAAAACTGACTGCATCAACGTCAACTAGTGATTGGAATACTTTATCAAGATTTGTACTTACTACAGGGATTTCATAGTTATCCCGTATTATAAAAATCTGTTCGTCAAAATCTAGTTGGTTTGCTCTAATAAGGGAAATTAGTTGTTCTTTGTTCGAAGCTATGAATTGATTATCTATCTGTTCCCAATCTATTCTTCCCGAGACAATTATAGGAAATGAATTCATTAAAATAGTAGCAATATGCTGGCTTTTTTCTTGGGAGAAAATGAGAGTTTCGTTTCCTAGGGATTCAAGGCATTCACTAAACAAAGGGTTTGTGTCATTGTTGTTTTTGGTTTTCAGTGCTCTTAACTTTTGTCGCAATTTCCATTGTCTTGACGATCTATCATCCATTTTTAACATTCCTTATACAATTATTTAAGAATGAGTATAGCATATAAGGGAAGTCTTTATGAAAAGGAACTTTTTAAATATAAATTAAACAAAAGCGTTATTTGAAAAAAAGCCTTTTAAGGAAAGATAAGAGGCCATCAAAAAATATAACAACATGAAAATTTTATATTATGTATATACAATTTAAAGAGTTAGTGGAAATAATAAAATGTATAAAATTCTTATAAAAAAGCCCTAGGATTAGGGGATCTAGGGCTTCCTCTGTTGGTATATCTCACACGACATTATAAAAAGAAAAGAACTTAATGAAGATAACACATGAATGTTTCGTAAATGTATCAAAAAAGTGAACAAAAACGTTATTTTATTAGAAAAATATGATTGTATGAAATATCATGTATGAAAGAAGAGGCGTTAGCAAAAATATACCTTAACGAAATCGACTTTATTTTTCAGCAAAGTATTCTTCTTAAGTGACTCATGTTGTAAAGGTAGCAGCGAAAACAGAAAGAGTTCTTTTTTTGCAGACTGAGAAATTTTTAGTGAAATACGGATGGGGAAATATGAACATGATTATTTGAAAGTACGGGAAGAGAAATTGCTAAAATGGCAAGATGTACTTGGATTTTAAAGAAAAAACTCCTATTGAATGTAGGAGTTTTTTCTTTGTTTGAAAGTTCAAAAAGATATATAATAATTTTCTGACTATTAATTTGTGGAGGGGTATTAATGAAAAATGAAACGTTACACACACAAGAAGACATTTTAAAAATGCTTGATTCATTATTAAGACCTGCAGAACCATTTTGGAATGAATTTTATGAGAATAGAGAAAAGGATGTTCCGTTTTTTGGAAATGTCCCAGATGAGAACCTAGTTTCGTATATACAAAAAGAGAGAGTTTCAAAAGGGAAAGTATTAGAACTTGGGTGTGGTCCAGGTAGAAATGCCATTTATTTAGCGACTCAAGGATTTGATATAACAGCAGTGGATTTATCTGTAGAAGGCATTAATTGGGCTAAAGAAAGGGCATTGGCAAAAGAGGTAGCAATTCATTTTATTTGTGATTCAATTTTTAATTTAGAGGTTCAAAACGAATTTGATTTTGTATACGATTCGGGCTGTTTGCATCACATTCCACCGCATAGAAGAATAAATTATGTGGATTTAATTAAAAACTCATTAAAATCGGGTGGTTATTTCGGATTAACATGTTTTGCGGCAGGTGATTTAGATGAGCGAAATGGATCGGAAATAACAGATTGGGACGTATATAGAGGGTGGAGTCTACAAGGTGGTCTTGCATACTCGGAAGAAAAGTTAAGAGAGATATTTAAAGAATTTGAGGTAATTGAGATTAGAAGAATGAAACAAATGAAACAACCGAAAGAAATGTTTGGAGAATCATTTCTTTGGACAGCATTATTTAAGAAGAAATAATAAAGTAGATAATTGACAAACTCATCGTTTTTATAGACAATATATTAAAAGGAACGTACGTTTGGTTTTGTTGGCGTATGTTTTACATAAATACATAACAAGGGGCTGTCTCCATATGAGTAACGCAAATCAAAAAATTACTACGTTTTTAATGTTTGAGGGCAAAGCTGAGGAAGCAATGAATTTTTATACGTCACTATTTGATCAATCAGAAATTGTAAGTATTTCTCGCTACGATGAAAATGGACCTGGTAAAGAGGGAACTGTAATTCATGCAACTTTTACGCTAAATGGCCAAGAGTTTATGTGTATTGATAGTTATGTAAATCATAATTTTACATTCACTCCAGCTATGTCTCTTTATGTAACTTGTGAGACAGAAGAAGAAATTGAAACGGTCTTTCATAAACTAGCGCAGGATGGAGCGATTCTTATGCCTTTAGGTTCTTATCCGTTTAGTAAAAAGTTTGGCTGGTTAAATGATAAGTATGGTGTATCTTGGCAGTTAACTCTTGTTGAATAAAAAAGAAAAAGCGTAGCTTATTTGTTTGTCAAAGATGTTCATCTTGTATGGAATGAAGTTTCTAGGGTTTTAAAGAATAAAGGTGTTCTTATTGCTGGATTTACAAATCCGTTACTATGGATTTTTGATGATAACCAAGAGCAAAAAGGTATTCTGGATGTTAAACATTCAATTCCTTCATCAACATTGGATTATTTACCAGAGGATGAAGTTCAAGATTACATCGATTCAAATCAAACAATAGAATATGCGCATACTTTAGAAGACCAAATCCAAGGCCAAATTGATGCTGGTTTTGCTATAACAGGTTTTTATGAGGATGATTTTGGTGGAACAAGGATATTGGATAAGCATATTAAAACATTTATTGCGACAAAAGCTATAAAATTAAAGATGGATTAAGAATTTTTGCTTGTCGCACGGGGCGTTAGTCGAAGAAGGCTCTTAAAATAGAAAAGGATGGTACTTTCCATCCTTTTCCTTATGTATTTTGAGTGTCGAAACTATTCTCAAAACAAGTTTTACACTACTAGTTGTATAATTAGGTTATGCTTTTATATTAAGAATTTTGCTGACCGAATCTTTTCCCGAGTTTAGCTAACAATTCAGGTTGATCGCTTTGGCTCATTATAACTTCAATAAAGATAAGTTGATTCTTATTAAAAATTATATTTGTTAAGACTTCTGCTAATTCTGCTTCATTTTCTACTTTAAATGTTAGACTTTTTTCTTCTGATCCAAATATCATTGATAGTTTATTGTAATCCCACATCTGTATGTCATTATAAGGTTGGTTTTGTCCGTGAATGGCACGTTCAACAGTGTATCCGTTGTTATTGATTAAAAATATAATCGGTTTTAAATTTTGACGTAGTATAGTTGATAACTCTTGGGCAGTTACTTGGAAAGAACCATCACCAATAATTAAAATGTTGCGCCGTGATAAATTGGCGAGCTGTGTACCAAGTAGAGCGGGCAGTGTATATCCGATAGATCCCCATAACGGTTGTCCTACATATGCAGTGTCATTAGGTAGAGGGATAGCAGCACTACCAAAGAAAGGTGTTCCTTGCTCTACAATTAAGACGTCGTTTTCTTGTAAGAAATGGTACATTTGCTGCCAAAAACGTTTTTGTGTGACCATTTGTGCTTTTGGATTGAACTCTTCAGTAAAAGGTGATGATTCTAAAATAAATGGCTTAACGTCAAGGGTATCTTTATTACGATGCTCAATTGAATCACTTAAATGTTGTAAAACATCCTGCATTACAACTGGACCGTATTTTTTATCTATAATTTTCACAGTGTAGGGATGGATTTCTATAACTTGTTCTTTTGTAAAACCTTGTGTGAAGCCGCCTGTAATAGTATCAGTTAACTTCACACCAATACTAATAATACAATCAGATTCATCAATTCTTTTTCGCAAGTACGGAGAACTTACATCACCAGTATAAACACCTATAAATTGAGGGTGTTTTTCTGGGAATATTCCTTTTCCCATACTGAACGTCGCGATGGGAAACCCAGTTTTTTCTACGAATTGATGTAAACTTTCTTTAGCATGAAATCGATCTACTTCAAAATCAGCTAAAATAACAGGTTTTTTGGCACTATTTATTTTTGAAATGGCATGTAGAAGCATTTTATTTAATGCTTCTTTATTACTTAAAATAGGTTTATTTATAATAGGTTCTGTCGGTTTATTAATTGGTTTATTATACACATCAATCGGCAAATTAATATGAACAGGGCGTTTTTCATTCCAACATGCACGTAAAACACGGTCAATTTCCTCAGCAGCATGCTCAGGTGTTACATTTGTTTGTGCTATAGTGATTTCTCGATACATATTGGAAAAGTGATCGAACTTTCCATCTCCTAACGTATGATGGACGATTGCTCCATTTTCCATTACTTTTGTTGGTGGCGTACCTGTAATTTTTATAACTGGCACGTTTTCCGCATATGAGCCAGCAATACCGTTAATAGCGCTTAATTCTCCAACACCGAAAGTAGTAATAAGAGCGGCGATTCCTTTTATGCGAGCGTACCCATCTGCTGCATATGCAGCATTTAATTCATTACAATTGCCAATCCATTTTAAACTTTTATGTGCTATCACATCATCTAAAAAGGCAAGATTATAATCACCAGGAACCCCAAATATATGTTCAATTCCTAATTCGTGTAGTCTATCCAATAAATATGTACTTACAGTATATTGTTTTTTCAAATGAATCATCTCCTAATTATGCAATGAATGTTTCAATAGACTAAAGAAGTTCTAATGCGTTGATTAAAATATTCATTACTAGATTGTGGTATAATTTACATACAGGGGGAAAGTAGATGACACAACATAAAGAAGAACAGATGAATGAGGCATTAGCATTATTTTATTTTGCATATAAAACATTTACTGAAAAGCCAGATGAAATTATAAAAGAATATGGCATTCAACGAGTACATCATCGAATTTTATTTTTTATCGCACGTTTTCCAGGGATAAGTGTAAATGAGTTATTATCACTATTAGAAATAAGTAAACAAGCTCTCCACGGGCCGCTACGTCAACTTGTGGAAAAGGGCTTAATTGAGAGTAATGAAGCTATGCATGATCGACGTGTGAAACAGTTGTCTTTAACAGAAAAAGGTACAGATTTAGAGAAAAAACTGAGTGATGTACAAAGACAACAAATGGGTGCTATTTTTTCAAAATTTGGTGAATCATGTGAGGACAATTGGCACCAAGTTATGAATGAAATGGCAAATAGCCGATCAGGTTTTGATGCTTGGATATCGAAACGTGAAATACCAGTCGATCAAAAATAATGAAAAAACTTCTGTTTTTATCGTTTGAAAAAGAGCAAATTTTATCCATACATTTGGCAACTATGATTTGGTCATAGAGTGAATGGATAAAAAGATACATTACTAGATACTTTATACGTGTACGCAATGGAACAATAAAATTCACATTTCCGAAAGGGGAATTATAATGATAAAACTTGTACTTATTCGTCACGGACAAAGCTTATGGAATCTTGAAAATCGCTTTACTGGATGGACAGATGTTGATCTATCAGAGAATGGATTAAGTGAAGCGAGAGAAGCAGGAGCAATATTAAAGAAAAACGGATATACTTTTGATGTGGCTTATACATCTGTATTAAAACGCGCAATTCGGACGTTATGGATTGTACTTCATGAGATGGATCTTACTTGGGTTCCAATACATAAATCTTGGAAGCTAAATGAAAGACATTATGGTGCATTGCAAGGGCTGAATAAAGATGAAACTGCTCAAAAGTATGGTGAGGAGCAAGTTCATATTTGGAGAAGAAGTGTTGATGTAAGACCACCGGCTCTTACTGAAGACGATCCTCGATATGAAGCGACCGATCCAAGATATAAAACACTCAAAAAAGGTGAATTTCCATTAACTGAATGTTTAGAGGATACGGAGAAGAGAGTACTTGCTTATTGGCATTCAGAAATTGCGCCGACATTAAAAAGTGGTAATAAAGTAATTATTTCATCACACGGTAACACAATTCGCTCGCTAGTAAAATATTTAGACAACCTTTCAAGTGATGGTGTAGTTTCATTAAATATTCCAACTAGCATTCCGCTTGTTTATGAATTAGACGAAAACTTACGTCCGATTCGTCATTATTATTTAAGTATGGATGGAGAAGTACCTGAAGGGGAAATTCCGAAACATATTTCTTTTTAATACGAAAATTTGAAATGAATGCTTGTCTACATATATAATATAGACTCATGGTAAAGTGAAATTTTAATCAGTGGGGTCTTACTGCCCACAAATAGCAGGATAAAAGACGTGGTACCTTCTAATATATATGCGATGTAGCTAATTTTAGAAGCTTGTCCACGTCTTTTGTCATAAAGAGAGCAGCTTGCGCATGTAATGATATCGTGAGTAGTTTTTGAATGGAGGGTGATGTGATTAATGATCTCTAACATTCGAATTGGCTTATTTGTTTTAGCGATTGTCTTTGTAGTCCTTGTTTTCTTTTATTGGAAAAATGAAGAGTTGTACGAGGAGAAGAAGCAACGTATTAGAAAGACTTGGTATGGTTTGTTTATCATATCTGTCACCGTGTATTTCATGATAAAAGGAATCGATTTAACCCTCTGGAAAAATCTTTTAATGTTTACTGCAATGGTTATTTTTGTTGATATTTCGTTCATTTTAACGCCTAATATTTCAGAAATATGGGGTGCAAAATTTAGCGATATTGGCAAGACAGTTCAATCCATAAAACGATCATTAATTGCATCTAAAGCAAGAGGAGAAATATACACGACAATTATTCAAAATGTTAATCCAGCAGTATTCGGTACGATGGAATGGCATACGGAAGAGGAATATACAAAGAGCTTAAATGCATTTTTAGATTCATATGGGGAAAAGATTGGCGCGAAAATTGTTGTTTTTGAAGCTGCGAAGGAATTAAATACAAACTTTCGTGGTATTCGCTCACAATTTAGTATTATCGTCCCGTTAGAACATATCGAGCAATTGAATGAGCAGAAAGCGGTGCAAGTAGAAAATGTCGGGATTATACCAGCAAAAATAGTAAGTGACGTTTTCATTGTTATTGATGGAAAGAAAAATAACCTGCAAGATCGGGATTTTGAAAATGTATATAATTTAACAATACATCATAGTTATTTTAGTAAATAAGGACAGAATCTTTTTCTGTCCTTTTCTTCTATACATAAATTAAAAACAAAATCCGACAAAGTTGAATAAAATTGGACAATCATTCCTACACTAGCATGTAGAGGTGATTGTAGTGGTAAAAGATTATGACAATGATTTTTTTAAAGAAGATAACGAAGATACAACAGATTTCTCTTTAATAAAAGGGGATACGTTGCAGCAAGTAGAAGAATTAGAAGAAGAATTAAAAAGAAAATCATAAGTGTACACTCTTTCTACATTTGCTATATAATATAAATAAAAGGTTGTATCTTTTTGAAAAGGGGGAGAAGAGATGGCTGAAGTCAATGTACAAAAGTCTTCGTTTTTTAAAGAAAAAAAAGAAGAATCCAATACAGATTTCTCTCTTGTGAAAGGTGCATTAACGGAGAATATAAATCGGTTAGAGAAACTGATGAATAATAGTAGTTCAAAATATATACAGGTGAAAAGAACAAAAGAAAATGCATAGAGCATTTTCTTTTGTTTTTTTATTTAATAGTAAACTTATCTTTTACTTTTTTAGGTAAATCTGTTTTCTGAATCTCTTCATAGGACTTTACTTCAATTGATGATATTTCATTGTTGCTATTATCATCTTGATCTACATAAAGGCGTAAAAACGCGTCTTCATTTAATTTATGATTGTTTTCTTTTTTTGTACTTCTAAATGTAATTTGTTTTTTGACGCCATCTTCATCAAATGCGGACAGCGTATAGTTTCGTAAGTTTCTATGATCTACTTTTTCGATAGTTCCTTCGCCTTTTATCTGCATGTAATATACATCTTTACCAATTCTATTTAGTGACGCTCTCTCACAGCCAATAGTAAAACTAAAAAATAATAAACATAGTGTAATAATTGCTAAAAACTTTTTCATTTTCTTTATCTCCTTTAATGTGTTTCTTTAAAAAGTATACGACTATTATTAAATGAGAAAAATCGATGTAGATTACAACGCCCTTACAATGTTGTAAGAGTGTTGTACATAAAATGAACAATAAAAGTTAAAAGAAAGATAAAATAATGAATCATGGTATAATGATATGAGACTTACATATTATTTTTTCATTTTGAGAGGAGCTTGAAAAATGTATTCTACTTTAGAACAATTAACAAAGCACCCTGTATTTTTTCATTTTGCAGAAATTTCAAAGATTCCTAGAGGATCAGGTAATGAAAAGGAAATTAGTGATTATTTAGTGGGCTTTGCAAAAGAGCGTAACTTAGAAGTCATTCAAGATGAAGCATTAAATGTCATTATTAAAAAAGAAGCAACAGCTGGTTATGAAAATGTACCAGCTATTATTATTCAAGGTCATATGGATATGGTTTGCGAAAAAAATCAAGCAACAGTACATGATTTTGAAAAAGATCCAATTGAATTACGAATCATTGGGGACATGTTATATGCAAATCAAACAACTTTAGGTGCTGATAATGGTATTGCAGTTGCGTATGCATTAGCTTTATTAGATTCAAAAGAAATTCCGCATCCAGCACTTGAAGTCGTTATCACTACTGAAGAAGAAACGACAATGGGCGGAGCTTTTGCTATTGATCCAAATCATTTTGAAGGAAAGATATTTATAAATATTGATTCTGAAGAAGATCATAAATTACTTGTAAGTAGTGCAGGTGGTGCGAAAGCTGTTGAAACAATTCAAGTAATTTGGGATGAAACGCCAGCGAATATGGATGCATACCGTATATATGTTGGTGGTCTAAAAGGCGGCCATTCTGGTATGGAAATTGATAAACAACGCGGTAATGCGAACAAAGTATTAGGACGAGTATTACGTGATTTATCAGTACATACGGAGTTTTACATAAGTGAAGTTCACGGCGGATTAAAAACGAATGCAATTCCGCGTGAAAGTGTAGCTACAATTTTAATTCGTACAGAAGATGTAGGACAAGTAGAAGAAAAACTAGAATCATGGACACGTGTATTACAAGAAGAAATGCGTGCTGTTGATCCAGATGTTCATGTTACACTGACAAAATTGGATGAAAAAGTTGAAAAAGTATTTGCTAAAGAGACACAAAAGCAGCTTATTTCATCATTATTCTTAATTCCAAATGGCATTCAAAGTATGAGCATGGATATTAAAGGTCTTGTAGAAAGTTCAACAAATTTAGGCGTTATTGAAACGTTGCAAGATGAAATTAAATTACGTAACGAAGTGCGAAGTTCTGTAAGTAGTTTAAAACAACATGTTGCAGAAGAAATCAAATATATTGCTGAATTAGTTGGTGCTACATTTGAAATAGAGTCAGAGTATCCAGAATGGCCATACAATCCAAACTCACAAATTCGTAATTTATTTGAAAAAGTACATCAAGAAAAATACAATAAAGAAATTGAAATCTTCGCTGTACATGCGGGGATTGAGTGTAGCGCATTCGTTCAAAAGATGCCTGAATTAGATGCAATTTCATTCGGACCAGACATTTTCAACGTCCACACTCCAGATGAACATATCAGTATCTCTTCTGTAGTGAATAACTGGGGATTCTTCATTGATGTAATGAAGGGTACGAAAGAATTAGCTAAGTAATAACGACGAAATAAAAAGGAGTCTATAAAAATTTATAGGCTCCTTTTTTGTATTGGAATTTATCCCACTATTTGCCGGGCAGCCCGATTGGTTCAACTAATAATCAGTGGGGGATGAATAAAACCACTACTGATTAAAGTTTCACTTTATGAGAAGTCATTTTTCGTTAGTATGTAATATTAAGCTTGAACAATTAATAAGGATGAATTGTTGATGTTTTTTAGTACTGATAAAGGGGTGGAGAAATGAAGGGAAGAAATCATTTTATTGTTTGTATGTTTTTATTGTTTTTCACATTTAGTTTTATTGGTGTTCAGAAAATAATAGCAGAAGAAGTTGAATTTTCAGGAACAACAGCTCCATTGAATGTAAATGTTAGAGAGGCAAAAAGTTTAAATGCAAATATTGTAGATGTGATTCCCGGAAATACAAAAGTATCTTTTAAAGGATGGGAGTATGGTGAAGCGGTTAAAGATTACTGGACAGGAAATTTAGATAATCGTTGGTTTTATTATTTTAAAGATGGAAAAAAAGTATATGTAACGTCAGCGTATATTAATGGAAATCCCCCAAGTACACCAACAGACCGTAAATTATCTGTACCTAACATATTACAAGAAAGATCAAATTGGTGTTGGGCAGGCACTTCGGTTTCAGTTTTAAATTATTTTGGGAAAACTCCTTCACAAGATCAGTACGTTAGGTATGTTAAGGGTGGATCATATAATAATCCTGCAACTTCACGTGAAATACAATATGGATTATCGGGATATGGTGTTAGCTCAGTTATAAGTTCTGGAGCAAAATCTTATGATTGGTTCAAAAGTCAAATTAATAGTAATCAGCCGATGATTGCACTCATTATGTGGCAAAATGGAGCTAACATCGGACACTTTCTAGTACTTGATGGATTTTATAAAGGGACAAATGGAACAGATTATATAACATACATGGACCCTTGGTATGGTGATCATTATAATCATAATTTCAGTACGTTCCATAACAATAATAATTTTTGGTGGAGTGAAACTGTTTATAATATCCATGCAAACTAATAATATTAAAAGCGGGGGTTCATAAATGGGAAAACTACTTAAGCTTGTGATACTGTGCATGTGTTTAATGACTGTTATTATTTTCGCTAGTAAAATTAGTTATGCATCAAAAAATAAAAGTGAATCAGTACAATCGATCGCATTAAAAGATTATCAATATAGTAAGGGAAGTTCTTCTGAAAATTTAAGTTTTGAAAAAATAACAACATCTCCATTTTCGTTACCAATCTATGAAACAATTCCAGCACAGCAAATTTTAAATAGCTCTGAATTTAAGAATTTACTATTACCAACAAATGAAAAGCTGTGGTTTATTATGAAGGGTGAGCAGCCAGAAGGACTAATTGTTGCGAATGATACTGAACCGATTCGAACGGGCGGAGAAAATAGAAGTAAAGATTTATATGGATTATATAAAGCAATAAAAAATAATACAAATGAAACAAAAGATATTAGTTATTTCGAATTTGAAGGGCAAGGAATATTGGTAGTAAATCAAAATAATGATCAAGAAATATACCTTAGTAAAGGTGCCGCTGCCATATTAAAACTTCCTGCTGGTCAAAAAGTATTGAGCAGTGAAGTAATACAGAAAATGAAAGAGAGAATTGTAACTGGTTTTGAATAGTGGTAATATTTGATTTTTTTTGTTTATACAAGGTTGAATAGGGAACAGGATCAATGGTAGCATTAGGGCATCTTTACTGTTTGAAACCTAATAGTGTATATAAAAAGGTTAGAGAAGTTAATTCTCTAACCTTTTTATATTAATGTCTGAAATTTAAAAAGTGATGGAGTAAACCAAATAATAAAAGTTTGTCTGCTCTTCTATTTTTATTTGCAATTTAAACTCGTTATATTCAGCTATCTATTGTACAACCTTTTTACATAGCTGAATTTTTTTATTTGAAAATAAGGGTGCATCTATAAAACCATAATGATAAACTAAAATACCTAATTCCACTCTAGAATTAATATGCCATTTTTCTTTAATATGATTAATTATCGTTGAAATTCTTCGAGGGGTAACATATATTTTTTTTGAAATTTCTGCATCTGTGTATCCTTTTGCTACATAAATAGCCACTTCTAACTCTCTTTCGGTCAACATTCTTTTCATAAAATACGCTCCTTCGAAATTATTTATATAAAAATCAAAAGAAACTATTAAAAGAAATAAAGGTGAAAAATCATATTTATTTTAATCCGGCTATTTGCGGGTAGTAAGACTCCGACCTCAAAATTTAGATGTGGCAAAGAAGTCGGACTCCCTGTAAAAGCCTGCCTGGGGTGGACTAATAATCAGTGGGGGTGAATAAAACGCACATTGATTATTAGTGAACCATACTTTAATAATTTCTCGTATTGTGATACAAGTTTGTAAAAGAAACTATAAATCCATATAATTAGTAATTGTAACTATATCAATTTTACATTACATTAAAAGTTGGAAAATATTCTTATACTCATAAAGTGTTACATTTGAGGGAGGAAAGATGGAATTCTACAATCTTGGTATTATTATTAAAGAACTTAGAAAGAAAAAAAACATGTCACAATCTGAATTATGTCATGGAATATGTTCACAAAGTCAAATTAGTAAGATAGAAAAAGGTATTATTTATCCATCTAGCATATTGTTGTATCAATTATCTGAAAGACTTGGTATTGATCCAAATTATATATTCGCACTAACCAAAAATAAAAAAATAAAATATATTGAAAATGTAAAATGTGTAATGAGAGATTGTGTAAAACAAAAACAATATAATGAGCTTTATGAAATAGTAAAAAAAGAGAAAAATGATAATAATTTCCAATCAAAAGAGGATAAACAATTTTTATTATGGCATGAAGCGATTGCTATATATTATGTAAATGGAGCAACAAGTAATGCTTTTGACATTTTAAATAGAGCACTAAAACAAACCTTAAGTAGTACTAACTTTTTATCAGAAAAAGAAATAAGCATAATGAATTCAATTGCTATAATACATGCAGAAAATGAAGAGTATGAGAAAAGTATAAATATATTAAAACAAAGTTTAATTAATTTTAATAAGATAGAATTTCCTAGAGAAAAAGAAATCAAATTAAGACTCATTCATACGTTAACAAAATGTTTACACCTTGCAAATCAATATGAAGAAGCAATAAAGTATAGTGAAATAGGTATAAAATTAGCCATAAATATGAATACTTTATACTTATTAGGTGAATTGTTTTTTGAAAAAGGTGCAATTTTATTGAAAGTTCAGCACTCTAATGAAGTTGGTTTAACAGACATAAAAAAAGCATTATTTATATTTGAACTAACTGAAAGAAAACAATATATAAAAATGATCAAGGAAAAATATATTAAAAATCAAGAATAAACAAGAAAGAATTTTAACATAAACTATTCCTAATTGTTATTTATTTCTAAAAAAAGTACTGTAATACGAACTATTCCTAATTGTTGTTTATTGCTAAAATGAATACCGTAATATTAGATAAATATAAAGGGTGGCATTTTATGAAATCAAGAGGAATTACTCGTAAAGCAGATAGTATGGGGCGTATTGTTATTCCAATGGAAATAAGACGGAGTTTAGGAATTGTAGAAAAAGATTCTCTTGAAATGTTTATAGAAGAGGATCAGATTATTTTACGAAAATATCAATCTCCAAGAGCTTGTGCACTTACAGGAGATATTTCAGACAGCAATATTTCGTTAGCGAATGGGAAGATTATCGTAAGTCCAAACGGGATGGAACTGTTAATAAAGAAGTTACAGCAATATCTTTTAAAGTAAAAGATAAGTAAGAACTTTAAAATAGAATATACTTGGAAAAAGTCCTCTATTCATTTAGGGGGCTTTTTTATTGTTATCAATAAAATTGAGAGGCCGTAGTTGGTTCAATGGAATACGGATTACCTTATAAATAGTCTGACTATTTTTTATAAAAAAACTATTTATTTACATTTTTTTGTTTCGTGTTATATTTTTAATGTTAACATAGTTGTATTGAAAATTCTGATTTTAAAATTAGGAAAACTTTAGAAAATGAAATACTCTTACTTGAATTGAAAATCATATAAACATAGTTTGAAAGTAAAGTATGAAAATGAATCAGATTTTCAAATTAAATTTGCCAAATCAATGGAGGTTCGTGGGGGAAATGTAACTAAGAAGAAATCTCTTATACTCCATGTTTTTTATTTGTAAATCGGTAATTCTAATAGCTCTGACGAAAAGTAAAGGAGTAAAAAAGAAGTGGATAGTTTGTTTAATAGAAGATAGGGTGTAAAAAATAAAACAACGGAGGTTTTATAATGAATAAAGGAATACTGCAGATTACAGAAATTGAAGAAATTACCATTCCGAATCTATTGAAGGATAAAATGAAGAATCTGATAGAAAATGAATTAAAAACTCATAATCCTTATACTTGTGATCAAGAAATAGCAGCATATTTTTCAAAAGAGTGGCTTAATTGTTTGATTGACTATTCAAAGAAAACTCCGAATTCAGACATGAAAAATCTACTACATATGATAAAAATAGCGAATTGTGGTGGGAACGTACCGCCTATCCTTATTAAAAATACTCCATGTGATCCTATAGAAACACTATTACCTGGGGAAAATCGCAGAGGTTTTAATTATGGTGAAGACGAACACGATAGAATGAAAAAATATTTTTATGCAGAATGGGTCACATGGCTTTTTGCCACACTTTTTAATTATGATGCTTTAATTCACCCATCCGAACATGCAGGGAAAAATAGATTTCATCTCATTTCACCTTTAAACAACGATGAAGTTTTGCGAAATGTCGGTGCAAGCACCGGTGGCGGGAACTTTTATCAACATAACGATGCCACAGTGTATACAGATATGAAAGACCAATCAGATATTGAAGCAAGATTGAAAACATTCAATACGAATTTAGAAATTGTATCAAATAGACTTAATAAATCCGTGGAACGAATAGTGTCTGAAATTACTTGTGGAAAATTTACTAGAGTTGATGCTCTTTTATTAAAAGGAGTGTTAAATTTAAAAACTCAAACTCATATTGGAACGCCAAAATTACTTCAAAAGCATCTTGAAGAAAATTTCTTCAGTAAAGATGACATATTGGCGATAAGTAAAATGCCTATTGCTCATATCGCAGGAATGGCTGATGGTGAAATATCGGGATTTGTAGGGGAAATAAACCAAATTATATTTTTAGATGATAAGGGTGATATTATTGCAACTTGTTTAAATGGAGCAGAGAATAGATTGATTTATGTAGGAGAAAGTGAAGAAGAAAAATTGAAATTTGACATGTTTTTAGAACTCTTACGAACAACGCCTACTTATAAGGTTCCACTTACATCTGAAGATTTATTAATTATCCCAAATTCATACTATGGTAAACAAACAAATGTAACTCATGGTAGAGAAAGGTTATCTGAGGAAGAATATAAAATCCCGATTGGAAATAATAAATACGGAAGAAGAATTGTTTGCAGGCAATACGTTTCCAGCCGATTACGTGATCAGAAAGAAAGTTACTTTAAAGATTTAATTAACTAGTTTAAAGAGAGGAGGGAAGATGGGGAGGTTTGGGGTATAATAGCTCAAGCCTTCCCATATTCTTTGTATGGATTTTACTATTGAATTACTCATACTACTATTTTTAGTAGCTGTATTAGCAGGATGGATAGATACGATTGCTGGAGGCGGTGGTATGATAACTATCCCGATAATGTTATTAGTAGGTATGTCTCCTTCTGTAGCGATAGCAACTAATAAACTGCAAGGGAGTAGCGGAACTCTCATGGCAACAGTGTTTTTTATTAAGAAGAAAGAAATTAATCTTAAAGAAATGCGTTTGTCCATCTTAATGACCTTTTTTGGATCAGTTTTCGGTGGATGGCTTGTTTTACAGATACGAGCAGAATATCTAATTATGATATTACCTTTTTTACTTGTTTTTATTGGCATTTATTTTCTATTATCTCCAAATATAGCAAACGAAGATCGACCGAGAAAAATAAGTATGTTGTTGTTTGCGTTAACAGTGGCTCCGTTACTGGGATTTTATGATGGTTTCTTCGGCCCAGGAACAGGTAGTTTAATTGCTTTAGCATTCATTCTTTTATGTGGATATAGTGCTACACGGGCGACTGCAAATGCTAAGATTTTGAACTTTACAAGTAATTTCGCTGCTTTGTTGTATTTTATTATTTTTGGCCAAATCGATTGGACAATTGGATTGATTATGATGCTTGGTCAAATAATAGGATCATATATTGGGGCGAAGATGGTGCTTACAAAAGGGACGGCATTAATACGACCAATAGTGGTTATTGTTTGCTTTGTCATGGCAATTAAGATTTTTTTACAAAATATGAACTAAATGTAATCAATATATTATTTGTATCAAAGTTAGAGTGTTTTCATGTTCCTATTGCAGTATTACGCTGTTTAAGATGTGTTCAAAATTACACAATTTGACTAGTGTAATGTATTGCGTTATGCTTTTTTATAGTATAAAAGAAAGGCTTGAAGATAATGATTCGTCGTTTGAGAAAGCTAAAAAATGTAGCAGTCGTAGTAAGCTTCTAAGTAAATAGCAATATATATAATACTTAGAAGCGAGGAATAAAGTTATGAAGCATCCATTATTTAATCATTGGTCAGAAACAAAGTATATAAAAGATATAGTAACAAATCCACTCATTGAAGTAGGAGAGTACTCCTATTATTCAGGCTATTATAGTTATCAAAATTTTGAAGATGGCTGTGTAAGGTATTTGTGGGGAGATGCTAAGTCCCAAGCACTGTTCAATCCAATTGAACAGATGGGATGGCACCTTGACAAACTCATTATTGGGAATTATGTTTGCATAGCAAGCGGGGTAGTCATTTTAATGGGTGGTAATCATAATCATCACTCAGAATGGATTACAGTATATCCATTCGCTGAGCAAATTAAACAATCATATGAACCTAAGGGAGATACAGTCATTAAAAGTGATGCTTGGATTGGAATGAATGCTATAATAATGCCTGGCGTTACTATTGGTGAAGGTGCAATTGTTGCTGCAGGATCAGTCGTAAGTAAAGATGTTCCGCCGTATACAATAGTTGGTGGAAATCCTGCTAAGGAAATAAAGAAACGATTCACTGATACAGAAATAAACATGTTAATGGAAATGCGTTGGTTTGATTGGGATAGGAAATTGATTGAGAAGGCAATTCCGCTGTTATCTAGTCCATCCATCGAACCATTATTTGCTTTTTATAAAAATGAAGTGAAAAATAAATAAATCAGTTAGAAAAACTACATCCAGTATAGGGTGTAGTTTTTTATTTTTTGTAAATGTGGAACAAATGTATTATTTAGATTGTCTATTAACTGTAATCCTAAAAAAATATGAAAGTGTGAATCATTTTGAAAAATATAAGGGGATTAAAAATAAGGATATGTGTGGGAATACAAAGTATTAGCGCACCTAAAAATGTCGGATGAGATGGTCTATATGAAAGCGATTCTAACGTTTTATATGTATATACAATTTGAGAACACTTTCTATTTTTTTGCGGGATTATGTTAGAATAACGCTTTTTTTAAGTACAAAGAAATTGGAGGTAACAGAAGTGAAAGGTATGTTTTGCAATAGAGTTATTGCAATAGTAACAGTGCTTACAATATTTTGTAGCATGGTCGTTACAATTGGAAAAGCAGCAGCGGAAACAGATCCTGCTATAGACGTTGAAGCAGGGTCAGCAATTTTAATAGAAGAAAATTCCGGAAAAATTTTATATGAAAAAAATGCAGATGAATCATTGGCAATTGCTAGTATGACAAAAATGATGAGCGAATACTTAGTTCATGAAGCGGTGGATAAAGGAAAACTTAAATGGGATCAAAAAGTTAAAATCTCTGAATATGCACATAAGATTTCGCAAGATCGTTCACTATCAAATGTTCCATTAGAAAATGGTGGCTCTTATACGGTAAAAGAGTTATATGAGGCAATGGCAATTTACTCTGCAAATGGTGCAACAATTGCTTTAGTTGAACAGATTGCTGGTAAAGAGGTCAATTTTGTAAAAATGATGAACGATAAGTCAAAAGAGTTTGGTATGAAAGATTATAAGTTTGTAAACTCTACTGGCTTAACAAATCAAGATTTAAAAGGATATCATCTAGAAGGGACAACTCTAGAAGAGAAAAATAAAATGTCTGCAAGGGATTGTGCAATTTTAGCACAACGTCTTATTCAAGATTTCCCCCAAATATTAAATACAGCAAAAATTCCTAAAAAAACATTCCAAGAGGGTGGTAAATATCCAATTGATATGGCGAACTTTAACTGGATGTTAAAAGGCTTAATTAAGCAATATGAAGGTGTAGATGGTTTGAAAACAGGAACGACTCCAGAAGCGGGAGATTGTTTCACTGGTACAGTAGAAAGAAATGGTATGCGACTAATTTCTGTAGTGATAAAAGCAAAATCTCATACGGCACGTTTTGATGAAACAAAGAAATTATACGATTATGGATTTGCGAATTTTGAAGTGAAGAATGTCTACGGAAAAGATTCAGTAATAAAAGGACATGAAACAGTTCGAGTGGCAAATGCAAAAGACAAAGATGTAGTAGTTCAAACGAAGCAAGCTGTTTCACTTCCAATGCCGAAGGGCAATAAAGACATTTATAAAAAAGAATTTAAAGTATCGAATAGGGAACAAGAAGCGCCTATTAAAAAAGGTGTAACAATTAGTAAAATGATTATCTCGTCTAAAGATAATACAGATCCTGGGTTCTTATCAGGTAATTCATTACAAATAGACCTTGTAACAAAATCTGATGTGGAACAAGCAAATTGGCTTACACGTTTTATACGTAAAACAGGATCTTTTTTTAGTGGTATGTGGGATCGTACGATTGATATAGTAAAAAGCTAATTTTATAGGATACAACTAAATATTAGTTTGAAACAAAAGGTTTCCAAGCACTATAGATTCTTATGTGGATAGCTTGGAATGTCAGGGTGTAATTTTTTCTTCTTACTTTGTGCATTGCAATGACACTACTTTTTTCTATAGTTTCGTATCATTTAATCGAAAAGAAATGTATCAACTGGGCAAAACAAAGAACAACAAATTTTTTGAAAAAAGTATAATTCCTAGAGGGATTTTATTTCTTTAGTAAATATACGAATATGACCGATTCCTTAGTATACTTGGGAATCGGTCAATTTTGGATTCTAAATGTAAATATAGTAAAGTGGAATATAATTGAAATCGAAAACCACTTAGAAATAACAATTACGGTGTGAGCTATTGTATAGTATAGATATGTTTAAAAATAAAGGGGGAATACATATGTGGAAGCGATTTGTAGCAATTGGTGATAGTTTTACAGAGGGGATAGGGGATGAAGTTGAGGGAATTGCATTAAAAAGCTGGGTAGATCATTTTGTTCAACTGTGTGAAAAAGATATAGAATATGCCAATTTTGCAAAGCGTGGGTTAGTAACTGAAGAAATTCGCTTGCAGCAATTGGAAAAGGCGTTAACTTTTAATCCAGATTTGGTTAGTCTCATTGCAGGGGCAAACGATGTTTTAAAAGGACGTTGGAATCATGATGCATATAAGAACGATATGGAATTTATGATAGATACATTAAGTAAAGCAGGGGCTGATATTATTATAGCAAACCTTCCTGATTTTACAGTTAGGCTTCCTTTTGCTTCTGAAAAAAAACAAGAAATAAAAGAACAATTATTAGAGGCAAATGAAGTTATACATTCACTGAGCAGAGAGTATAAGCTTCATCATGTTGATTTTTGGAATCATCATTTAGTTAATGACAATACGCTTTGGTCTAAGGATTTAATTCATCCAAACTCAAAAGGATATGTAAAAGTTGCTGAATTGATTTTTAGTAGTTTGCCTGTACAGAAGACAAAATAATAGTTTGCAATGTAACGAATATGATATTAAGTGTATGAAGCTATGTTTTTTAGTAAATGGAAAGAACTAAACATTTAGCAAACAAAGCGTTTCTACGATATATTTCTACAGTAGTGCACAAATACAGAATCACAAAGAAAGATCACTTATGGAAATAGGTGGTCTTTAAATGTTTTTATAACTAAATTAGTATATACTGTATTACTAACAGTTTCGTACTACAAAAAAATTAAGTTCTCTTATAGAAAAACTGATTTTATATTATCTTAAAATATAATAACATGTTCAAATCATATTTTAGGTATGTATCCTAATTGTGAATGATGTGTAATTTTTTTGAAGTATAAATATCCAATAAATAAAATAGGTAGTAGGTGCAGAAGTATTAATACTATATTATTTAATTCTTGTTATGAGTACATTAGTGATTAGTAATATTATATTTTTATTATCAACTTTAGTTATTGGAATTAATTTGAATAGAAAATATGTAGGATAGGGAAAGGTACATATACTTTAATGTATATGTACCTTTTTATTTAGTAGGATTTATAGTCTCTATAAACTATTATATTAATAAAATTAAAAAACTTTATTCTTAATATTCCTATGGTTAAAGCTATCTATAAAATGAAAATATAACCAAATAATAGTTTTGTTATGATTTGTGGATTTGGTTTTTTTATCCGAATTTTCTGATTCAAATATTTCAACTTTATGAATATAGTAGGTGAAATATTTGTGTGATAGTATTTGAGATAGAAAAAAGCCAACTTTAAAAAGGATGTGAATTGAATGTGCAAACGACTGTAAAGGGTTATATTAAGGCAACGTTTAGCTGTTATTAGTGTAAGGTAAAGATATATTTTGTAACAGTTGATATAAAAATGAAGAAATAGGTACGCTTTCTCTTGTCTGACTATTTTAAATATATGAAAAATAAGAGCGGTTTGAGTTTTGACGAAGTTAAATTCTAGGTGAGATGTCAATAATGATTAATTAAGTTTAATAAAGAGGTACCTTATACGCAAAAGCGTTTATATTAGTAACCTAAGGAGCTTGCTTTTATGAAAACTACTGATTCAAAAGGCCTATTAGGAAATAGGGTTTATTTACAAGTTTTCTCTGCCTATTCATTGCTTATGCTTGGTGTTTTTATTGATATGTTAGCGATTATGACTATAGTTGGGTTTGAATGGGAAGTAGATCCTACTATGATTGGATTGATTCCTGTTGCATATGCACTTCCTGGAATTATTTTTGGCTCATGGGCAGGTGTTATTGCAGATCGTTTTAGAAAAATTCCAATTATGATGTTCTGTAATCTAATGGTTGGTCTAATAACAATTGCTCTTTTATTTGTACAAGATATCCACTGGCTCTTAGTGGCATTAATGATTCGTTCCATTTTTATTGTTTTCTATTATCCTGCACAGCAAACACTAACAAGACAGATTGTATCCCCGGACTTGCTTACTAAAGCAGTAAGTATCAACGGAATAGTAGAGCAGGGTACAAAGATAGTAGGCCCACTTATAGGGGGCATGTTGTTGAGCTGGTTTCAACCAGAGTTCTGCCTCATTATAAGAGCTATAAGTTGTTTATTAGCTACTTTAGTTTTGATACCCACAATAAAATTTAAAGAAACTATATCGAAAGAATTTGTTGAAAAGCAAAAACAAAGTACTTGGACCGCTTGGGTACAAGGGTGGGGTTATGTGTTATCTAATCGGATAATATTATCAACCATGATTTTCGTTACAATAGCCATGGCGGTATTACAATTAGTAGACTCACAATTCCCAACTTTATTTAAGAGCTTATTCCCACATGATAAAAGTAAAATGGGATATATCATTTCTATTATTGGTCTTGGCGGAATACTTGGTGCATTACTAACTCAGAAATTAAAACAATTTCAATATGGCTGGGTAGTATGTGGAGGTATGGTTTTAATGGGAATTGGTTTTGGGGGGATTGGTTTGATAACGCCCGGTACGGTCTTCGTTTTAGCCTATTTAATTAGTTTTATCGCTGGTATCGGAAGTGGGCTGATGCTTGTATCTAATCAAGTCATTTTACAAATAGAATCGGATCAAGATCAAGTAGGAAGAGTATTTGGTATACAAAGCAGTTTAACAAACGCAGTTCTAATTATTTCTCCTGCTATGAGTGGTCCATTAGTGCATTTGTTTGGAGTAACTCAACTCTATGTTTATGGAGGAATTGGGCTTGTTATTATTGGAGTAATTGGAGTTTCACTGCAGAAATATTTATGGGCTAAACATAAACACGAACCTATAAGAGCAAATAATTTTTGAAGGGAAGATTTTTATGACCAATGAGGAATGTTATCCATTAAGCCATCCGCAGCGAAGAATATGGTATACAGAAGTTATTCATTCTGATAAAGGAATATGTAATTTAAGATTTTTATTTAAACTTCATCGAAAAATGAACTATTCAAAATTAAACCAAGTTGTGAATCGCGTTATCAGTGAAAATGACGGTCTGTGCATTAGGTTAAAAGAAAATGGGCATCAAGAACCTAAACAATATTTTATTAAACATGAAGAACAAGAATTTGAGTTTTTTGATTTCAGTAATGTGGAGAATACAAATTTGCTTGAGGAATGGATTGAGCAGAAAACAAAAGAAACGTTTACATTATTTAATTCGAATTTATACTATTTCGCTTTAATAAAATTAAACGATAATGAATGTGCGGTCTTTGGAAATGTTCATCATATTATTATGGATGGTTTATCAATTCAAATATTTACTGAGCAGATTGCAAAATATTATTATGACATGCATAACGAGAATGAGGAAGGCGAAATTAAAAATTCATATGTTCAATTTCTGACTAATGAACAAACATACTTGAATAGTAGTCGTTTTCAAAAAGATCAAAAATTCTGGTTAGAGGAATTTAAAACACTGCCATCTGTGACCGGGTTGAAGCCTTATAATACGTACCAAGTTAGTACCAAAGCATCACGTGAGACGTTTATATTAACGGAACATTTGAAGAGAAAGATAGAAAAATTTTCTGAAGATTACAAAATTAGTTTATATACTCTTTTTGTTGCTGCTTTCTCGTTGTCCATGTATCGGTGGACCTCATCGCTTGATATTGGTTTAGGAATGGCTTACGGCAACCGTATGACTAAAATGGAACGAAAATTGATTGGAATGATGGTGAGTACAGTTCCTTTAAGAATGGATATTGATCCAGAAGAAGAAGTACTTTCATTTATTAGTAGGGTGTCCAGAAAACAAAGTAAATCATTAAGACACCAGAAATATCCATTTGATTTGTTATTAAAGCAGATTAATAAAGAGAGTAACAGTAATGTGAGACTTTTCGGAACTACGATTGATTATAGGGATCGTGATGAAAGTGGTGACTCACTATGGATTCCAAACCGTGAAGAAGTACAAGATTTTGCAGTGCATATTGAAAATCTAATTGATATAGACTCTTTACATGTACATATTGATTATCGTGAGGAGCTATTTTCTAAGGAAGAGATAGAACGATTCTTTAACGTTATGCTAGTGATACTGGAAAATATTTTTGAAAACCCAAAGCAGAAGGTTGCTGAAATAGAAATCATTTCTGAGGAAGATAAAAGAAAAAGTTTAGTTGAGTTCAACAATCCTAAACTGGATGTCCCGCCTCAAGCAACTATTCATGAAATGTTCGAACGGCAAGCGATGATTTATCCAAATGCTATTGCAGTTACGTATGAAAAAGAAAAAATTACTTATAAGGAGCTTAATGAACGTGCAAACCAGTTAGCTCATTATCTGCAGAAAAAAGGAGTAGGACCTGATACTTTAGTTGGACTGTGCGTTGAACGTTCCCACGAGATGATTGTAGGTATTTTAGGGATTTTGAAGGCTGGTGGGGCTTATGTCCCACTTGATCCAACATATCCAGAGCAACGACTTCAATATATTTTAGAAGATGCTAGCATTCAGTTATTCGTAACGCAAGAAAGTTTAAAAGAATTGAACTGGTTACCAGAAAATGTTGAGTCGATTTGCCTGGATCGTGATCAAGATGAGATTGGGAAAGAAAGTAAGACTTTGCCGGTTTCTAGTGTCGGTCCCCAAAATCTGGCATATGTAATCTATACTTCGGGATCAACGGGAAATCCAAAGGGCGTTATGATAGAGCATCACAATGTCATTCGGTTATTTAAATCGACGGATTGTTGGTATCAGTTTAATGAAAAAGATACTTGGACGCTTTTTCATTCGTATGCATTTGATTTCTCAGTATGGGAAATTTGGGGAGCATTATTATATGGTGGAAAATTAGTTGTTGTTCCGTACTGGATTAGTCGATCACCTAAGGATTTTTATCAATTATTGGTGGAGGAAGAAGTCACAGTTCTAAATCAGACACCTTCCGCATTTCGACAATTAATACAAGTGTGTGAACAAGAAGATAAGAATAAAAATTTGCAGCTGCGTTATGTCATATTTGGCGGAGAAGCGTTAGAACCTACTAGCTTGTTACCGTGGTTTCAAAGGTATGGGGAGAAAAACCCACAGTTAATTAATATGTATGGAATTACAGAAACTACAGTTCATGTTACATATTATCCAATTACTTTAGATGATGTGCAGCAGGCTTCAAGAAGTAATATTGGAAAGCGGATTCCCGATTTAGAAGTGTATATACTAGACGCTTATCAACAACCTGTTCCTATAGGTGTTGATGGTGAACTTTATATTGGCGGGGCAGGGCTTGCACGTGGGTATTTAAATAGACCTGAATTAACAGCAGAGCGTTTTATATCTCATCCATTTAGTAGTGATCTGAAAGCAAGATTATACCGGACAGGAGACTTAGCGAGGTATTTGCCAGATGGGAATCTAGATTATCGTGGAAGAATTGATCATCAGGTTAAAATACGTGGTTTCCGAATTGAGATTGGGGAAATTGAGTCTACTTTACATACATATGCATATGTAAAAGAGGTAGTTGTAATTGTAAGAGAAGATCAGCCAGGCGATAAACGATTAGTAGCATATGTTGTAGGAGATGGAAATGTAGATGCGTGGAGAGAGTATCTTAAAGCGAAACTACCAAGTTATATGGTTCCTTCGGGATTTGTGGCGATGGAAGCTATTCCACTTACAGCTAACGGTAAAGTTGATCGTGAGGCCTTACCTATGCCGGAGGAAACGCAGATTAATAGTGAATGTGTTGGCCCTCGGAATAGTAACGAACAGATACTAACTACCATTTGGAAGAGAGTATTAGGTGTTAAAAAGGTGGGAATCTATGATAATTTCTTTGAAATTGGTGGCGACTCGATTCTCAGTATTCAAATCATATCTCAAGCAAGTCAAGTGGGGTTAAAACTTACTCCAAAGCAAATGTTTGAATGCCCAACTATCGCTGAGCTGGCACAAGTGGCTATAGAAACGCAGGGAGTACAAGCGGAGCAGGGAATTGTGATAGGTGATGTGCCTCTTACTCCAATTCAGTGCTGGTTCTTCGAGCAAGAACATCCACATACAGAGCATTGGAATCAATCAATGCTTTTAAGAGTAAAAGAAAGATTGGATGTGAAATTACTAGAGGGAGCGATATTAAATTTACTGAAACATCATGATGCTTTACGTTTCCGGTACGAACAGTTACCAAACGGAACGTGGAGGCAGAGAAATGAAGGGACTGATGAGCTGTCAGTACTCCATGTTGTAAAACGGAATCAAGTTAATGAAAAAGAGTGGAATAAAATAATACAAGAAGAGATGAATATTCATCAAGCTAGTTTCAATTTAATTACTGGTCCGTTAATGAAAGTAGTGTACTTTGAAGATAACTTGATTGAAAATGATCGAATATTCTGGGTGATACATCATTTAGTAGTAGATGGAGTGTCATGGAGGATTCTATTGGAAGATTTACAGGTGGTATATAACCAGATGAAACAAGGTCAAGAAATTCGCTTACCTGCGAAAAGTACATCTTTTAAAGAATGGTCTGAACGACTTCAGACATACAGTGATTCGGGTATTTCAAAAGAAGTAAAGGATTATTGGAATGAACAAGTAGAAAAAGAAACGATGAAAATTCCAATGGACTATCCAATACAAGAAACGACAGAAGAATCGATTGATCAAGTGACGAGGACTTTAGGAATAGAAGAAACACAAGCATTGTTTCACGAAGTTCTAGTCACTCATAAGACAAGGATTGATGAGGTACTATTAACGGCATTAGGACAAGCTATCGTCGATTGTACAAATCAGCAAACCGTTTCTATTCATCTAGAAGGACACGGGAGAGAAGAGATGATTGAAGGTATTGATTTATCAAGGACAGTGGGCTGGTTCACGAGTATTTATCCCGTTCATCTCAATTTTCAAGGAACTCAGACACCTATTGAAGGGTTAAAGGCAGTCAAAGAGCAATTGCGTCGAATCCCAAATCGCGGAGTTGACTATGGTATTTTACGTTACTTGAATAAAGGATTACTTCCGTTTTATCAGCAAAAGCCTTCAATAAGCTTTAACTATTTGGGCCAATTTGATCAGGTGTTTTCAAGGGACTCTTTGTTTATGCAAGAGACAGGATTTACATTTTTAGATCATGCTCCAGATTCCAAACCATCTCATCTAATTGATGTTATCGGAATGGTGAAAGATGAAAAGTTACATTTTATTTGGATGTATAGTAGGGAACAGTTTTCTAAATTAAAAATTCAAGTGATAGCAGATGGTATGTTGAGGCATCTTCGTCAACTTATAAATAAACCAACAACAGAGTCTGCTTTTACGGTATCAGATTTTGCTGATGCAGAGGATCTTACGGAAGAAAGCTTGAGCAAAGTATTACTTAAATTAACAAAGAAGAGGGTGTAAAAATGGGAGACGTTATTGATATATATGGTTTATCACCTTTGCAAAAAGGAATACTGTTTCATACTTTATACGATCAAGATGATGAACATTCTTTTTCCTATATTGTACAAGTAGGTTTCTTGCTCGGGGGGCAATTGGATGTTGATACTTTTGAAAAGGCTTGGGAATATGTTATTAATCGACATGAGGTTTTACGTTCAGTATTTGTATGGGAGGAAGTAGAAAAGCCACTACAAGCGGTTTACCAACGTCTTCCTTTTACTATTCATCAAGAGGATTGGAGCACCTATCCACATGAGGAAAGGGTGAAGAAATTACAACAGTTTTTGAATGTAGATCGTAGAAAAGGATTTTTATTGGATGAAGCACCATTGATGAGAGTCACTGCGATCAAAGAAGCAAAAGAGGAAACGAGAATTATTTGGACACATCATCATATTTTGCTAGATGGATGGAGTGTGTCATTGGTCTTTAGTGAAGTGATGGAAGTTTATCTCAAGATGATAAAGGGAGAATTATTGACTCTTCCTAAATCTCTTCCTTATAAAAAATATATCCAGTGGATAAATAAACAAGATCAAAGTCAAGCAGAGGAATTTTGGAAAGAAGAATTAAAAGGGTTCTATGCACCTACGCCATTAGCAATGGAAAGAAAGGATCAAGGACAAGAGAAGGGCTATGGAGAGTGTGTTTATCAAGTATCTGAGAAACTTACTGAGAAGTTACAAGAGTGGGTACGAAATAGTCGATTAACGTTGAATACGTTAGTACAAGGTGCATGGGCTTATTTGATGAGTAGGTATAGCGGTGACAGTGACGTCGTATTTGGCGTAACTAGCGCTGGACGTCCTACTGATTTAATGGGAGCAGAGAATATGGTGGGGCTATTTATTAACACATTACCTACCAGAATTCGATTAACGGATAATACATCAGTAGTAGATTGGCTTCGTAAAATACAAATGAAAGAAATGGAACGAAGACAGTATGAGTATAATTCGTTGATAGATATTCAAGGCTGGAGTGAGGTTCCGCGAAATAGCTCCTTATTCCATACCTTGTATGTGTTTGAAAATTATCCAATTCAAGGTGAGAGAAATGATGATTTAAGATTACTAGATGTTACAAGCACGGAACAAACAAATTATCCTTTAACACTCATTGTAATGCCCGGTAAGAAAATTACTTTAAAGTTGATGTATGATCGAAGCTATTTTAATGAAGAAACAATAAATCTGATTCAGAATCACTTATTGCAAATATTAATTCAGATGACGAAGAGCCTAGATTCAAAACTATTTGAAATTACTCATTTAACAGAAGAAGAACAGATACAGTTACTAGAGGAATGGAATCATACTCAATTTAATTATTCGGCTGAAGGCATGATTCATACGATGTTTGAGGAGCAAGTTAAAAAAACACCGGAAGCAATCGCGGCTAGTTACGAAAATGAACAAATTACCTATAAAGAGTTGGAGAAGCGTGCAAATCAGCTAGCTCATTATCTACAAAAGCATGGTGTAGGCCCAGAGTCTCTAGTTGGAGTATATATGGAACGTTCATTACAAATGATGATAGCGTTATTAGGTATTCTAAAATCAGGAGCAGCGTATGTTCCACTTGACCCTACTTATCCAGAGAGTCGACTTCGATATATATTAGAGGATGCTGGAATCGAAGTACTAGTGACGGAAGAGGATTCTAAAAATTTGTTTGTATCTGAAAATATAGAAACGATTTGTATGAATAAAGATTACACTGCAATTGAAAAAGAAGAATCAACCCCATGTATAAGTGGTGTAACAGGAGAAAATTTAGCGTATGTTATGTATACTTCAGGATCTACAGGGAATCCAAAGGGAGTAATGATTGAGCATCATTCAGTAATTAATTATCTAGAATGGATGCAACATAAATATCCGCTTTCTGAAAAGGATGTGGTCTTGCAGAAAACGCCATTCTCATTTGATGTCTCTGTTTGGGAATTGTTTTGGGGCATTCACGTTGGTGCAAGTGTATCTTTCCTACCTCCAGGTGGAGAAAAAGATCCTTCTATTATAGCTGAAGTGATTAAACAACATCAGGTTACTATAGTTCAATTTGTACCTTCGATGTTATCTGTTTTCTTAGACCACTTCAATCATATTGAATTGAACATGAATTGTTCGGCCGTACGCCATGTATTTTCTGGTGGAGAAGAACTAAGTTCAGGGTTGGTTAGACGATTTCAACAGAAATGGAATTATAGTGGACAAGTGAAATTAACCAACTTTTATGGGCCAACTGAAGCCACTATTTATGTGAATGCATTTGATATTCAGCCTAATCAAGAATTTGTTTCTATTGGGCAGCCAATACAGAACACGCAATTATATGTATTAGACCAAAATCAACGCTTGCAATCAATAGGAATTGAGGGTGAGTTATATATTGGTGGTGCTGGTTTAGCACGTGGATACTTAAATCGTCCGAATCTTACTGCTGAAAAATTCGTTTCGCATCCATATCGATTTGGGGAACGACTATATCGAACAGGAGATTCAGTAAGATATTTAACTGATGGGAATTTAGAATTTATAGGTAGAATGGACCACCAAGTCAAAATGCGTGGTTTTAGGATTGAATTAGGAGAAATTGAAGCGACTTTAGAAAAATGTTCGTTTATTAAAGAGGCTGTCGTATTAGTTAGAGAAGATCGTCCAGGTGATCAACGATTGGTTGCATATGTAATAAGCGATGGAAATACCGAGGAGTGGAGAGAGTATTTACAAAAACAATTACCAAATCATATGATTCCAGCGCACTTTATAGATTTAGAACACTTCCCGCTTACTCCAAATGGGAAAATTGACCGAAAGGCCTTGCCAGCACCTGATGAGCAAGCTATTGAAGATTTAAATGTGCTACCTCGGACGCCATCGGAAGAGCTTATTGCCTCGGTTTGGAGTCAAGTGTTAGGAACAGAAAATATTGGCATTCAGGATTCCTTCTTTGAACGTGGTGGGCACTCACTACTTGCTACTCAAATTGTCTCTAGATTGCAAGAAATGTTCCAAATTAAAATTCCATTACGTGAACTTTTCAAGCACGATACAGTGGAAGCATTGGCGAAACGAGTGGATCAGTTACGAAAAGAAGATAAAAAACGAGAGGTTGCTCCTCTTGTACCTATGAAACGAGAAGAAGTTATCCCACTTTCCTATGCGCAGAAACGTCTATGGTTTATTGATCAATTAATGCCAAATAGTGCTATGTACAATATTCATGCAGCGTGTCGCTTAACAGGTAAATGGTCAATTGAAGCATTGGAGGTCGGATGGAATCAATTGTTGGAGCGTCATGAATCATTAAGGACGACAATTCTAGAACAAGAGGGTGAACCTTTTCAACAGGTTCAATCTCATGTGTTCAGGCATATTCCTCAAACGAATCTAACAGATCTTTCTTTGGAAGATAGGGAAAGAGAAATGAAACGCCTTATTCAAAACGAGGCGGAGGAACCATTTCATTTTGGACAAGGTCCTCTGATTCGAACACGAATATTGAAAGTGGACAGGGAAGAATGGGTTCTCATTTGTACGATGCATCATATTATTTCAGATGGATGGTCAATGGGAATCTTACTTGAAGAATGGATGGCTTTTTATGAAGGAGCACTAACCGGAAAACCAGTGGAATTGAAGGAGTTATCTATCCAATATGCAGATTTTGTCATGTGGCAGAAGGAATGGCAAAAAGAGGAGAGTTTGAATCAGCATCTTCAATATTGGAAGGAAGAATTATCTGGGGAACTACCGGTTTTACAATTACCGATGGATCGTCCTCGACCTGCAGTTCAAACCCATCGTGGTGCAAGTCAGTCCTTAATAGTGGCGAATTCCTTACAGGAAAAGCTCAAAGATTTAAGTTTGCAAGAAGGATGCACTTTATTTATGACATTGATGGCAGCGTATCAAAGCTTCCTTTCTCGTTATACAGGACAGGACGACATTATAGTTGGAAGCCCCATCGCTAATCGAAATGTGAAAGAGATTGAGGGATTAATAGGATTCTTTGCAAATACGTTAGTTTATCGAGCTGATTTCAGTGGAAATCCGACGTTCCAAGAACTATTGTCGCAGATAAGAAAAAAAGCACTAAAAGCATACGAGTATCAGGACATCCCATTTGAGAAAGTGGTAGAATCCGTAAAACCTGAACGGAATACAAGTCATTCACCAATATTCCAAACTATGTTTACTTTACAGAATACGAAACAAGAGTTTCTTCAGCTATCCGAAAGACAAATGGAACTCATGGAAAGCTATGTTTCTGTTGCCAAATTTGATTTGAGTTTATTTGCTTCTGAGACGGAAGAAGGATTATCACTAACCTTTGAATATAATACTGATTTGTTTAATGATACAACCATTAAACGTATGGTAAATCATTTTGAACATTGGTTAAATCAAATTGCCTCTTATCCAAAATGTTTATTATCAGAATTGAATATGTTATCGAAAGTGGAATATAAGCAACTACTAGAGGAATGGAATGAATCAGCCGTTATAGATATAGAAGATAGTACGATTCATACAATGTTTGAAGAACAAGTGGAAAAAACACCAGAAGCAATTGCAGTAGTGTGCGAAGATGAAGAACTAACATATCGAGAGTTGGACGAACGCTCGAATCAGTTGGCACATTATTTACAAAAAAATGGTGTAACATGCGAAACATTGGTTGGGATTTGCGTTACACGTTCATCCGAGATGATTGTCGGTCTCTTAGGAATTATGAAGGCGGGAGGAGCATATGTCCCAATTGATCCAGCGTATCCGGAAAGTCGACTGCAGTACATTTTAGAAGATGCTCAAATAAAGGTACTGGTGACACAGGAAAAGTTACAACAAAAAATGGTTATACCTACATTCGTTAACGTCATTTGTATTGATCGTAATCGAGCAGAAATAGAACAAGAAGTTACTACGGTATGCACGAGTGAAGTGACGGGTGATAACTTAGCCTATATTATCTATACTTCAGGTTCCACGGGAAATCCAAAGGGAGTAATGATTGAGCACAGGAATACAGTAACAATGATTCATTGGGCGCATCATACGTATTCTCGAAAGGAATTAGCGGGAGTATTAGCTTCAACTTCACTATCTTTTGATTTATCTGTTTTTGAAGTATTTGTTCCCTTAACGATGGGTGGTAAGGTGATTGTCGCTGAAAATGCTCTACATCTAGACAAGTTGTCTACCAAAGGTGTGACTTTGGTTAATACTGTGCCATCGGCAGCAAAGGAACTGGTTCGAGCAAAAACAATTCCTTCTTCAGTAAAGGTAATGAATTTGGCTGGAGAACCGTTACCATATCCGCTTGTTCAAGATTTATACGAGAGAAGTACGATTGAGAAGGTGTTCAACTTATATGGACCGTCTGAAGATACTACGTATTCCACGTATATGGAATTAGAAAAGGGTGTCATGCATAGGGTACCACCAATTGGTAAACCAATCTTCAATACAGAAGTATATGTATTGAGTGCTGAACAAAAAATGGTTCCAATTGGTGTAGTTGGTGAGTTGTACATTGGTGGATCAGGGTTAGCACGTGGATATTTAAAACGCCCTGACTTAACGAAAAATCGATTTATACCGCATCCGTTTAAAGAAGACGAGCGAGTATACCGGACTGGAGATCTAGTAAGGTATTTGCCGGATGGAAATTTGGAGTATGTTGGACGAATTGATCATCAGGTGAAAATTCGTGGGTTCCGGATTGAACTAGGAGAAATCGAAGCGGTATTACAAAAGCATACATTAGTTAACGAAGCTATTGTGATGGTGCGGGAAGATTATCCTGGCGATCCACGTTTGATTGCCTATGTTGTAGGAGACGGGGATGCTCAAAAGTGGCGTGATTATCTCAAGGACCAACTACCAAATTATATGATTCCATCCTATTTTGTTGGATTAAATGCATTTCCACTCACTCCTAATGGAAAAATTGATAGGAAGGATTTACCAGCACCAGAGAAGCAGGAGATAGCGAGTTGTTATATTGCTCCTCGTACGTCTACGGAAAAAACAATTGTTTCGATATGGCATGAAGTTTTAGGCATAGAAAACATCGGAATTCAAGATTCGTTTTTTGAAATTGGTGGACATTCATTACTTGCTACGCAAGCTGTTTCCAATCTTAAAGAGGCTTTTGGAATCGAGATACCATTGCATGATTTATTTATGTTTCATACGGTGCAGCAATTGGCAGAACAGATTGATCAATTGCTCGATAACAAAAATCAAGAAATGCAGAATGATAGTAAGGAGAATATAAGCCTTCAAGATTATATTCAAAAAGAAGCAGAAGTGAGTAATGATGAAGAATTACTGGAACTGCTTAAGCAATTAGAAGAGTTATCAGAGGAAGAAGCACAAGGGATATTTGAGAGTAATTTGATTGAGGAAGGGGTAAAAAAATGAGAAGTGATTTACTTGCAAAGCTGAGTTCACTTTCTCCTGAGAAGAGAGCATGGCTTCAGAAGCAAATGCAAAAAAAGGAGAATAAAGAAGCACTCCCGTTGTCTTATGCACAACAACGTTTGTGGTTTATGGACAGATTTAACCCAAACAGTTCTTTATATAATATTCCAACCGTATGGCATCTAAAAGGAAATTGGATACCTGAAGCATTAGAGAAGGGATTCAATCGACTCATTGAACGTCATGAATCATTACGAACTGTTTTTAAAGAAATAGGAGAACAGCCTGTGCAACAAATTGTCGAATTCCTTCCTAGAGCATTACCTGTAAGGGATTACTCTCAACTTCCTCTAGAAGTAAAAGAAAAAGAGGTAGATAGTTTAATTGCGAGAGAAGCGCAAGAACCATTTGATTTAATGAATGGTCCTTTAATTCGTAATCAGCTTGTTCAATTAGAGAAGGATGAATGGTTATTACTGTGTACGATGCATCATATTATTTCTGATGCTTGGTCCATTGGTATATTCATGAATGAATTCCTTGCTTTCTATGAAGAAGAAACGGGCGGAAATCCTGCTAAATTAAGTTCATTATCTATTCAATATGCAGACTTTGCGAAGTGGCAAAAGGGGTGGTTGCAAGGTGATGTGCTAAATCGTCAGCTTACGTATTGGCAGGAAGAATTGTCTGGTGAGCTTCCTATCTTACAACTGCCAGTGGATCGACCTCGACCGGTTAAGCAGACTTACTCTGGGGCTGCGCATCATGTGATTTTTCCTTATAAATTGCTCAGTCAATTGAAGGATATAAGTCGACAAGAAGGATCTACTTTATTTATGACTTTAATGGCCGCATACCAGAGCTTTCTTGCTCGTTATACGGGACAAAAAGATATTCTAGTTGGTAGCCCGATTGCAAATCGGAACCATAAGGGAGTAGAAGGATTAATTGGTTTCTTTGTTAATACGTTGGTTTATCGATCAGATTTGAGTGGCACCCCTACTTTTCGGGAGATTTTGAACCAAACAAAGAAAAAGGCGTTAAAAGCTTACGAATATCAAGATATACCATTTGAAAAAGTGGTAGAAGCTGTGCAACCTGAACGAAGCATGAGTCATTCCCCTATATTTCAGACCATGTTTACGCTACAGAATATAAAACAAGAACGACTAGATTTGCCTGATAGAAGTATTGAAATGGTAGAAAGTAATATGTCTATTGCTAAATTTGATTTGAGCTTAACTGCCTATGAAGTGGAAGAAGGTCTATTCGTCTCATTTGAATACAACACGGATTTATTTGATAGTAGTACCATTGCACGTATGGCAGGACATTTTGAGAACTGGCTAAATGAAGTCACGTATCATCCAGATGAATCATATACAAAGCTGTCAATGTTATCGGATACTGAGCAAAAACAACTCCTAGAAGAATGGAATGATACGGACGTAGTTTATGGTCATGATTGTACGATTCATGAGCTATTTGAGCAGCAAGTTGCACGGACACCTGACGCAGTGGCGGTAGTTTATGAGGGTGGAAAGCTAACGTATCAAGAACTAAATGAAAAATCGAATCAATTGGCACATTTTCTACAAAAACGAGGTATCGGACCTGAATCATTGGTTGGTATATGTATTGAACGTTCTCCTGATATGATTATCGGTCTCTTTGGGATTTTGAAGGCAGGTGGGGCTTATGTCCCACTGGACCCAAGTTATCCTGAAAACCGCCTGAGATATATTTTGGAGAATTCACAAATTCAAGTGCTGTTAACAAAAGAGGCACTACAGGACTGGTTACCTAAAGATATTCAAGCAATTTGTTTAGACCGGGATCAAGTGATGATTTCTAAAGAGAGTAATTTAGCTCCGGTAAGTGGAGTAACAGCAAATAACTTAGCCTATATTATATACACTTCGGGTTCGACGGGAAATCCAAAGGGGGTAATGATTGAACATCATTCCGTTATCAACCGCCTACAGTGGATGCAGAAAAAATACCCATTGTCCGAGGAGGATACAATCCTACAAAAGACACCGTTTTCATTTGATGTTTCTGTATGGGAATTATTTTGGTGGTCATTTGTAGGAGCACGTGTTTGTTTACTTCCACCAGGAGGAGAGAAAGATCCTGCGGTGATTGAGGAGTATATTGAACGATATCGCGTGTCCACCATACACTTTGTTCCGTCGATGTTATCTACTTTCTTAGATTATATGGAACTATATAATTCGAAAAGGGATGTATCGTCTTTAATTCAAGTTTTTACTAGTGGAGAAGCGTTAAACACTGAGCATGTTCGCCGGTTTAAGGGGATCTTTTACAATGTTCAGCAAACAAAGTTAATTAACTTGTATGGTCCTACTGAAGCGACTGTGGATGTGACTTATTACGATTGTGATTTAGAAAAAGAAGCAATGATTATTCCGATTGGTCGTCCAATTGATAATACAGAGTTGTATGTGTTAGATCAATATCAACAAGTGGTCCCGATTGGTGTGGCAGGGGAACTTTACCTTGGAGGAGTAGGATTGGCACGTGGCTACTTCAATCGACCGGATTTAACTACTGAACGTTTTATTCCGCATCCTTTTAAGGACGGGGAACGATTATATCGAACGGGTGACTTGGTGAGATATATGAATGATCGTAACTTAGAATATATTGGAAGAATAGATAACCAAGTTAAAATTAGAGGATTCCGAATTGAATTGGGAGAAATTGAAGCAGCTTTACATGATCACTCATCTGTAAAAGAGGCAGTCGTGTTGGTGAAGGAAGAACGACCAGGAGATAAGCAGTTAGTAGCTTATGTAGTGGGTGAAGGGGATGCTGGAGAATGGCGTGAATATCTCAAGAAGCAATTACCACATTATATGGTTCCGGCATACTTTTTCCAAATTGAAGGTATGCCACTCACTCCAAATGGTAAAGTGAATCGGAAAGCATTATTGGAATTAGAAGAACAGTTCATAAGTGAAGATATTACTTCATCACGAACACCAGTGGAGGAGCTCATCGTTTCCGTTTGGAGCCAAGTGTTAGGAATAAAAAATATTAGTGTTCAGGATTCCTTTTTTGAAATCGGTGGTCATTCACTACTAGCTACTCAAGTAGTGTCACGTTTACAGAGAATTTTTCAAATCGAATTACCAGTACGTGAACTATTTGAATATACAACGGTGGAGTCACTGGCAAAGCGATTAGAACAGTTACGTAAAGGAGATAAAAAACGAGAGATTCCGCCACTAATACCAATGAAACGAGGAGAAGCTATTCCACTATCTTATGCCCAACAACGTTTATGGTTTATTGATCAATTTACACCTAATAGTGCCCTTTACAATATGCCAATGGTATGCCGTCTTACAGGGAATTGGCTACTTGAAGCATTGGAAACGGGATGGAATCAACTAATAGAACGTCATGAATCACTGCGGACGGTCTTTCAAGAGGTGAATGGTCAACCCGTACAGCAAATTGAACCGTATGCTTTTCAATCAATTCCGAAAACGGATTTAACTATGCTTTCTTCTGAAGATCAAGAAGAAGAAGTTAAACGTTTAATTCAACAAGAAACAGAAGTACCATTTGATTTAACAGAGGGTCCATTAATCAGGACAAGTATTTTGCACGTGGGAGAGGAAGAATGGATACTCCTTTGTACTCTACATCATATCATTTCAGATGGATGGTCAATGGGAATCCTACTTGAAGAATGGATGGCATTTTATGAGAAAGCAACGGATGGAAAGGTAGCGGAACTTGAACCATTACCGGTTCAATATGCCGACTTTGCTCAGTGGCAAAAAGGATGGTTAAAGGAGGAGGTGCTTGATCAACAACTCCAATATTGGAGGGAAGAATTGTCTGGGGAGCTTCCTGTACTCCAACTTCCTGTGGATCGCCCGCGTCCTGCAATACAAACTCATCACGGGTCGACATACACTATGGTTCTGCCAAGCACGCTACATGATAAATTGAATGAACTTAGTCGAAAAGAAGGGGCTACGCTCTTCATGACGCTTTTAGCTGCATATCAAAGCTTTCTATCTCGTTATACGGGACAAGAAGATATTTTGGTCGGAAGCCCAATTGCGAATCGGAATTATAGAGAAATTGAAGGACTAATTGGTTTCTTCGTTAACACGCTGGTTTATCGAGCTAATTTGAGTGGTAGACCGACATTTCAAGATGTACTGTATCAGGTTCGTCAAAAGGCATTGAAGGCGTATGAATATCAAGATATTCCATTTGAAAAAATTGTAGAAGTTGTGCAACCGGAGCGAAGTACAAGTCATTCGCCAATTTTCCAGACTATGTTCATCTTGCAAAATATGAAACAAGAGTTACCGGTGTTATCTAGTAGAAGTATTGAAATGATAGAAAGCCATAGTCCAATTGCAAAGTTTGATTTAAGTGTAATGGCAGTTGAGACGGAAGAGGGATTACTTTTTACTTTTGAGTACAATAAGGATTTATTCAATGCTACTACTATTGAACGGATGGCAGGACACTTTGAGAAATGGCTACATGAAGTTTCTCATCGCCCACAAAATCCGTTGCATGATCTGAGCATGCTATCAGAACCCGAGCGTACTTTGTTATTAGAAACATGGAATGACACTGTAATAGAAATGTCTCATCAGGGTCTTATTTGCGACAAATTTGAGGAGCAAGTAGCAAGGCGTCCTGATGCGATTGCGATAGTTGATCAAACAAAACAGTGGACTTATGGTGAACTGGATACACAAGCAAATCAGTTGGCAAATGTTTTACAGCGAAAGGGAGTAGCCCCAGAGTCAGTGGTAGGGGTTTATCTTCCGAGGTCAGCTGAGCTAATGGTAAGTTTACTAGGCATTTTAAAAGCTGGTGGAGCTTATGTCGTTTTAGATCCGTTGTATCCAAAATCAAGGTTAGAATACATGATTGAAGATGCAGGGATTCAATTTGTAGTGACGGCGGAAGGACAAGAAGGCCATTTCGCACACGTCGAAATGGTGAGGTTAGAAGAATTAACGGTGGAAAGCGTAATCGCACCTACACGTCAAATAAATCCAGAGAACTTAGCCTATATTGTTTATACCTCTGGTTCTACAGGAAAACCGAAGGGTGTCATGGTTGAATATCGCTCATTAATGAATATGGTTTCTTGGCATCAGGAAGTTTATCATATTTCAGCAGAGGATCGTGCGACTCAGATTGCAGGGGTTGCTTTTGATTCGGCTGTGCAGGAGATTTGGCCGTATCTAACTGCTGGCGCAGCACTCTACTTGTCAACAGAGGAACTGAGAATTAATCCAGAAGCACTAAGGGACTGGCTCATTGATTCACGAATAACAGCTAGCTTTGCACCTACGCCTATTCTGGAAAGGCTCTTGAAATTATCTTGGCCAGATAAAACGGATCTTCGTTTTATCATTACTGGTGGGGATCAATTAACGCAGTACCCATCTAACGATATTCCTTTTGCGGTAATTAATCAGTATGGTCCATCGGAAAATACCGTTGTTACCACAGATTGTTATGTACCTGTAGGAGTGACAACAGGTACGCCATCGATTGGTCGACCGATTGCAAATACAGAAGTTTATGTGTTAGATTCTCATCTTCAGCTAGTACCAATTGGCGTAATTGGAGATCTCTATATTGGAGGGAAGAGTCTTGCACGTGGATATGCTAATCGTCCGGATCTTACAAAGGAAAAATTTATTCCACATCCTTTCAAGTCAGGAGAACGTCTCTATTATACAGGAGACAAAGCAAGTTATCTTTCTGATGGTAATCTCCAGTTCCATGGACGTATAGATGACCAAGTAAAAATTCGTGGTTTCCGGATTGAATTGGGAGAAATAGAAGCTGTTTTGCAGGCACATTCTTCTGTGAAAGAAGCAGTTGTATTGGTACGAGAGGATAATCAAGGTGATAAGAGATTAGTAGCTTATGTAGTTGGTGAAGGAAGTGTCCATGAATGGCGAGAACATCTACAAACACATTTACCAAATTACATGGTTCCAACAAACTTTATTGAGATGGAATTTTTACCACTTACACCGAATGGAAAACTTGATTTGAAGGCATTGCCTATACTTAGTGAACAATCCGCTGAAAATACTGTATACCCAAGAACTCCGCTGGAAGAACTTATCGCTTCAGTGTGGAGTCAAGTGCTAGGAATAGGAGACATTGGTGTTCAAGATTCTTTCTTTGAGCTTGGTGGTCACTCTCTACTTGCTACACAAGTGGTCTCGCGCTTACAGGAAGTCTTTCAAATCAAATTGCCAGTACGTGAACTGTTCGAATATTCAACGATCGAGGCATTAGCGAAACGAATGGATCAGTTACGTAAGGGGAATGAAAAACGAGAAATTCCACCATTGGTGCCGATGGAACGTGGAAATAATATTCCACTATCTTATGCCCAACAGCGCTTATGGTTTATTGATCAATTTGCACCTAATAGTGCCCTTTATAATATGCCAATGGCATGCCGCCTTACAGGGAATTGGTTACCTGAAGCATTGGAATTGGGATGGAATCAGTTGATAGAGCGTCATGAATCTTTGCGGACTGTATTTTATGAAGAGGATGGCCATCCTGTGCAGCAGATTCAACCGTACGTTTTCCGTCCGCTTCTGCAAATGGACTTAAATAAGCTTTCATTAGAGGAGCGAGAAAGAAAGCTGGAGCAATGGATTCAAACTGAAGTCGAATCTCCATTTGATTTAGAACAAGGGCCATTATTCCGTGGGAAACTCATAAGAATTTCAGAAGAAGAATGGGTTCTTCTGTGTAATATGCATCATATTATCTCGGATGGGTGGTCGATGGAAATCTTGCTTCAAGAATGGATGGCATTTTATGAGAATGCGATTGGTGAAAAACAAGCAGAGCTGGAACCACTACCAGTTCAATATGCCGATTTTGCTCAGTGGCAAAGAGACTGGTTGAAAGATGAAGTACTATATCAACAGCTTGCATATTGGAAGGAAGAATTATCTGGTGAGTTACCAGTCTTAATGTTGCCAATGGATCGTCCGCGTCCGCCAGTGCAAACCCATCATGGATTAACTCATAATGTTTTGTTGTCACGCTCATTACTGGATAAATTAAACGAACTAAGTCGTCAAGAAGGGGCCACACTTTTCATGACCTTATTGGCATCGTATCAAAGTTTCCTTGCTCGTTATACGGGACAAACGGATATTATTGTTGGTAGCCCAATTGCAAATCGAAATTATCGAGAAATTGAGGGGCTGATTGGTTTCTTTGTCAACACTTTGGTTTATCGAGCTGATTTAAGTAATGCACCGGCATTTCAAGAGTTGTTATCTCAAGTACGGATAAAAGCATTGAAGGCGTATGAGTATCAAGATGTTCCGTTTGAGAAAATTGTAGAGGTTATCCAACCTGAACGAAATACAAGCCATTCTCCGATTTTTCAAACCATGTTTACTTTGCAAAATACGGGACAGAAGCTACCAGAATTACATGGAAGAAATATAGAAGTAATGGAAAGTAATGCTCCGATCGCTAAGTTTGATTTAAGTTTAACTGCTGCAGAAGTGGAAGAGGGTTTATTACTTACTTTTGTTTATAGAACTGATTTATTTGACAGCTTAACTATTGAATCCATGGCTGAACATTTTGGGAACTGGTTGAATGTAATCGTGGAGAATCCTGATAAATCATTAGCTAAGTTGCCTATATTATCAGGATTACAGCAAAAACAGTTGGAAGAGTGGAATAATGGTGCTGTAGCATATCCACAGGAAAGTACAATTCATCAGCTGTTTGAAGAGCAAGTAAATCGTACACCTGATGCGGTAGCAGTGGTAGATGAAAAACAGCAGTTAACGTATCGAGAGCTGAATGAAAAAGCTAATCAATTGGCCCACTATCTTCAGCAATGCGGAATTGGGAATGAATCATTGGTTGGACTTTGCTTTGAGCGTTCAATTGAGATGGTTGTTAGTATTATGGGGATTTGGAAGGCTGGAGCAGCCTATGTTCCATTAGACCCATCATATCCAGAAAGTCGCCTACGATATATTTTGGAGGACACTGGAATTCAAGTATTAGTTACGAACGAGTCATTGAAAGATTGGATACCTAAAGAAATCAAGATAGTTTGTCTAGATAGGGATCAAACAATGATTTCGCAAGAAAGCATTCTTTCACCAAAATGTGAAGTAACAGGAGAAAACCTAGCGTATGTTATCTATACTTCGGGATCGACAGGGAACCCAAAGGGTGTCTTGATACAGCATCATTCTGTAATAAACTTGTCGCATGGTTTACAAAAAGAGGTTTTCGAAGATGAGATACCATCTAACATGCATGTCGGTTTAAATGCGTCAATTGCATTTGATGCATCTATTCAGCAATTACAAATGCTGCTTTATGGTTCAAGTTTGTATATTATTCCAAGCGAAGTACGAAGTGATCCGGAGCAGTTTGTAGCTTATATTAGGGAGAACAAGTTAGAAATCTTTGATATAACACCTTCATTGCTTCAATTACTTATAGATGTCGGATTGTTAGAAACGTGCGATGGCGTTCATGTTCCAAGTAAGGTACTGGTTGGTGGTGAAGCAATTATGCCGTCATTATGGGAACAGCTAGTAGAGACTGATAAAATCCAGTTTTATAATGTATATGGTCCTACAGAATGTACGGTTGATGCAACATGCTATCATATCAAGAAAGATAGTAAGAGAGTAACAATTGGACGTCCATTGCCTAACATCCAAACTTATGTATTAGATAGAAATAGGTTGCCAGTTCCAGTTGGTGTAATGGGGGAACTTTATATCGGAGGAGCAGGTCTAGCAAGGGGGTACTTGAATCGTCCAGAGTTAACATCCGAACGATTTATTTCTCATCCATTCAAAGAAGGCGAGAGGTTATATAGAACAGGTGATCTTGTGAGATATCTTCCTGATGGTAATATAGACTACTTAGGAAGAATGGATAATCAAGTGAAGATTAGAGGATTTCGAATTGAACTTGGAGAGATTGAGTCGACTTTACAAGAGCATGACTTAGTAAAAGAGGCAGTTGTAATGGTTAGGGAAAATCAGTCGGGAGATAAGAGGCTGGTAGCTTATGTAGTGGGCGAAGGCAGTTTAGAAGAATGGCGAGAGTATCTTAAAACAAAACTGCCAATCCATATGATACCTTCCTACTTTGTCGAAATGAAAGAATTACCGCTAACCATAAATGGAAAGATTGATCGGAAATCGTTACCTATACCAGATTATCAAGGAACACAAGAAGGATACGTGGCCCCAAGAAATGAACGTGAACATAAGCTTTCTATCATTTGGGAACGTGTGCTAGGTTCAAAACGTATTGGTATGAATGATAACTTCTTTGAAATTGGTGGAGATTCAATTCTTAGCATTCAGATTGTCTCGCGCGCGAAGCAAGTTGGTTTACAATTGACACCAAAACAAATATTTGAACACCAAACAATTGCTGAGTTGGCGCAAGTAGTCAAAGAAGAACAAGGTGTACAAGCTGAACAGGGAATTATAACTGGAGAGACGATACTTACACCTATTCAGCAAAGGTTTTTTGCACAAAATCATCCTAACCCACATCATTGGAATCAATCCATGTTCTTTAGAACGAAAGAGAAATTGGACATAGGATCACTGGAAAAGGCGGCAGGTAACCTTCTACTTCATCATGATGCTCTGCGTTTAAGATATGAACGTTTACCTAATGGGGTTTGGAAACAGTGGAATGAAGGAATAGAAGAACAATTGATGCTTACTGTCATTTCATTAGACGAAGTGCCGGAAGCTGATTGGCATCAGGTTATTCAAAAAGAGATTAATATTGCACAAGAAAGTTTGAATTTACATGATGGTCCGCTAATGAGAATGGTGTATTTTGATGAAGGTGAGCACGCTGGCCGATTATTTTGGACAATTCATCATTTAGCCGTGGATGGTGTTTCTTGGCGAATTTTATTGGAAGATTTGCAAACAGCATATACGCAAGTAGTCCAAGGGCAGAAAATTCAATTACCTATGAAGAGTACATCTTTTAAAGAATGGTCGGAGAAATTACATCATTACGCTGAAACTGGCCTATCAAAAGAAGTGCTACATTACTGGGAGGAGCAGGCTGAACAAGACGTAGTTAAATTGCCGGTAGATGGTACTATAAGTAATCCAGTAAGCGCAGTAACTGAGGAAATTACTGTGGTGTTAAATGAGAATGAGACCCGTATGTTATTGCAAGAGACTTTAAGCACTCACCGTGTCCAAATCAATGAAGTATTATTAGCAGCATTAGTACAAGCTACGGCAGCATGTACGGGGCAGCCGATATTGAGCGTAGATTTAGAGGGACATGGTCGAGAAGAGATTATTGAAGATGTTGATTTATCGAGAACTGTGGGATGGTTTACAAGTATTTACCCAGTTCATTTAAATATTACTAGTGCTAATACGCCAATTGAAGCATTAAAAGCAGTTAAAGAACAAGTTCGCAAAATTCCTAATAAGGGTGTTGATTATGGGGTGTTGCGTTACATGAACGCAACAATGTGTGAGCAATTAAGCTCCCAATATACACCGTCTATTAGTTTTAACTATCTTGGACAATTTGACCAAATGTTTTCTAGCGATGCAATGTTTATTCCGGAGAACGAATTTAAGCGTTTAGATCATGCTGCCGGTTCCAAGCGATCGCATGTAATTGATGTAATTGGGGTTGTAACGGATGGAAAACTTCAGTTCACTTGGGTATACAATGTTGGACAATTTTCCAAATCAACGATTCAAAGTATTGCACAGAATATGCTATATCAACTGAGTACATTGATTCAATTTTCAGATAGAGAATCTGCACTGACCATTTCGGATTTTGCAATGGCTAATCTTGGCCAAGAAGGTTTGACAAATGTACTAAACAAAATGCATCGCGGAAAGAACAATCAGATTACTGATTTATATCCACTATCACCTTTGCAAGAAGGTATGATTTTCCACACATTGCATGACCAAGGGGATGAACATGTTGCACCGTATATAGTGCAATTGAGTTTTATGATTCGAGGAAAAATGAATATTCCTACATTTGAGCAGGCGTGGAAATCTGTAATTCAGCGGCATGAAATTTTTCGTACAGGATTTGTATGGGACGAAATTGAAGAACCTGTACAAGTGGTGTATGAAAATATCCCATTTAAAGTGAATAAAGAAGACTGGCGTACAATGACAAGTGAAGAGATAGAGGAAAAAAGAAAAGTCTTTTTGGCATTAGATCGAAAACAAGCCTTCCAATTTGATGAAGCACCATTGATGCGGGTAACAGTCATTCAAGAAGGTGAGGAAGAATATCGGATTGTTTGGACCCATCACCATATTTTACTGGATGGATGGAGTTTACCATTAGTATTTAATGAATTACTTACAGTCTATCAGAAGAGAATGAATGGAGAAGCTGTGAAGTTACCTAAGTCCTCACCATATAAGAAATATATCCAATGGTTAAGAGAGCAAGATAAGGAGCAGGCGGAACAATTCTGGAGAGAGAAGCTAAAAGGTTTTACTGCGCCAACTTTGCTGGGCTTAGAAAGTAAAGAGGAAGAAAAAGGTTACACAGAGAAGGTTACGTATTTATCAGAAGAGCAGACTCAAGCGTTACAAGGATGGGCGAAACGCAATAAACTTACTTTGAGTACAGTAATTCAAGGTGCATGGGCATATCTCATGAGCCGATATAGTGGAGAAAATGACATTGTTTTTGGTGTAACAAGCTCAGGACGTTCTACGGAGATTATTGATGTTGAAAACATCGTAGGTCCTTTCATTACAACGTCACCGACGCGAATTCAATTGATGGATGATATAAAATTAATAGATTGGTTGCAGAAGATACAAGAGGAAGAGATAGAAAGAAGACAATATGAGTATGCTTCTTTGACAGAGATTCAGGGGTGGAGTGAAGTTCCTAGAGGAATACCGCTGTTCAATAGTTTATATGTGTTTGAAAATTATCCAGTGAAAGAGGAGTCTTCAGAAAATCTGGAAATTGGTGAATTGGAAGGGGTAGAACAAACCCACTACCCATTAGGGTTAGCTGTAGTTCCAGGAATCCAGTTATCGTTAAAGTTAATGTATGACCGTAGTAAGTTTAATAGAGTAACCATTGAACGAATGCTGGGTCATTTACACAAAGTGTTAATGCAAATGCTCAAAAACATTGATCAAAATCTATCGGAGCTAGTATATATTACGGAAGCTGAACAAAGAAAGCTATTGGAAGAATGGAATAATAATACTATATCCTATCCACGTGAGAATGCAATTCATCAACTATTCGAAGAGCAAGTAAATCGTACGCCTGACGCGTTGGCAGTGGTAGATGAAAAACAGCAACTAACATATCGAGAGCTGAATGAAAGAGCTAATCAATTAGCCCATCATTTACAGAAATGTGGAATTGGGACAGAGTCATTAGTTGGCCTTTGCTTTGAGCGTTCAGTTGAGATGGTTGTTGGTCTCATGGGAATTTGGAAGGCTGGAGCAGCCTATGTTCCATTAGATCCATCGAATCCGGAAAGCCGCCTACAATATATTTTAGAAGACACAGGAATTAAAGTGTTAGTTACAAATGAAGTATTACTAGGCTGGATTCCTAAAGACATTAAGACAGTTTGCCTAGATAGGGACCAAGCAATGCTTTCTCAAGAAAGCAAACTTTCACCAATATGTGAGGTAACAGGGGAAAACTTAGCGTATGTTATCTACACTTCTGGTTCGACAGGGAATCCAAAGGGAGCTTTAGTACAGCACCATTCTGTAATAAACCTATCATATGGTTTACAAAAAGAAGTTTTCTCACATGAGATACCTAGTAATATGCGCGTCGGTTTGAATGCATCAATTGCCTTTGATGTATCTATTCAGCAATTACAAATGCTGCTTTATGGTTCAAGTTTATATATTATTCCAAGTGAAGTTCGCACTAATCCAGAACAATTTGTGTCCTATATTAGGGAGAATAAATTGGAAATGTTTGATATGACACCTTCATTACTTCAATTACTAATAGATGGAGGATTGCTAGAAATAAGTGCTGATGTTCATGTACCAAGCAAGATATTGGTCGGTGGTGAAGCAATCATGCCGTCATTATGGGAACAGCTAGTAGAGACTGAAAAGATTGATTTTTATAACGTATACGGTCCTACAGAATGTACGGTTGATGCAACATGCTATCATATCAAAAAAGATAGTAAGAGAGTAACAATTGGACGTCCATTGCCGAACGTTCAAACTTATGTATTGGATAAAAATTTGTTACCTGTTCCAGTTGGTGTAACAGGTGAGCTATATATTGGGGGTGCAGGTATAGCGAGAGAATACTTGAATCGCCCAGAATTAACAGCAGAGCGATTCATCTGTCATCCATTTAATGAAGAAGAGCGTTTATATCGTACGGGAGATTTGGTTCGTTATTTACCTGATGGTAATTTAGATTACTTGAGAAGAATTGATAATCAAGTGAAAATTAGGGGCTTTCGTATTGAACTTGAAGAGATTGAAGCGAGTATAGAGAGGCATCCATTGGTAAAAGAAGCAGTAGTTTTGGCAACAGAGGATAAATTAGGAGAGCAGAGATTGGTTGCTTATGTAGTTGGAGATGGTAGTATGCATGAGTGGCGTGAGTATCTCAAGACACAAGTACCAAATTATATGGTTCCCGCACACTTTATTAAGGTAAACGAGATTCCTCTTACAACGAATGGCAAAGTTGATCGAAAGGCATTGAACAATTTAACTATTCATAGAGAAAATAACTTCTCTACACCAATCATTCCAAGGGATGAAATTGAATATCAGTTGATTAAAATCTGGCAGGATGTGTTACAGATAGAAGATGTCTATGTAAATGATGATTTCTTTAATAGAGGAGGACACTCTCTCCTTGTAATTAAATTAGTTTCAAAAATTAGGGAGAAGTTTGGAAAAGAGATTAAGGTTTCAACATTGATTAAGAATCCAACATTGGAAGGAATCGCATGCCTTATTCGTGATAAGCATGATATGACGAAATCAGTAGCAGCGCTAGTTCCACTACAAGAATCAGAAAAAAGCCCTTTCTTCTGTGTTCATCCGTTTATGGGGAATGTATTCTGTTACATTCAACTAGCAAGATTACTTAAGAACCATTGTTCATTTTATGGTTTACAGAATCCTCTTATAGAAAAGGAAGAAATTGATGAATTGACCTTGCCGGAACTAATTCAACTTTACATTGAAGAAATCAAACGTGTTCAGCCAGAAGGCCCATATCGTCTTGGAGGATGGTCTTTAGGCGGTGCAATTGCTTATGAAATCGCAACTGTGCTAAAGAATCAAGGTGAGGAAGTTGAGTTGTTGATACTAATGGATACTAAAGTACCTTCAGAGCAAGATCGTAAAACAAGGGAGGATATGCTCTCATATATATCTGAACATTTCATTCCTAGAGATCTTACTGAGCAGGAAGAAGGGCTCGTTCATAAGCAAGATATGCTTGTGGAGCGATTAATTATGGAAGGAGTACTCCCGCCTGATGCAAATCTTATGAATTTGAAGCAAGTTATCAATGCTCATAGGAAATGCCTGAACTTAATGGCAGAGAATGATTTGATACCATACTTTGGAGAAGTTATCTACTTTAGTGCTGAGGAAGGAAAAGAGTTGTTTACAGATTGGGGACCTTTATTAAAAGGAAGAGTAAATAGGTATTCAGTCCCTGGATCACATGAGGAAATAGTAGACTTCCCCGCAGTTGAAAAGATAGCTAAGTACCTATTAAATGAATTTGAAGGGATAAAAGAAACATCCCTTTCATTAACTGAAAAGTAGAGAGTGCAAAAGATGCAACGCTATGAATGAAAAGGGGAGACCAATAACTGCAAATAAAGTGTAGGCAATAATGAATATATCAAGAGTATTAATTTTTAAGAGGATAATGGAAAATTTACTTGATAGAGACATAGAAACCTATATGAGTTGCTCATAGAATGATGTAAATCCTCTCTATTTTTTGTAATAGAAACTAATGCTTTGATGATATTATTGAGGAAAGGTGTATATTTTCATTGATATGTAAATATGCACCTTTTCTATTGTATTTGCAATTTAATAAAGTTAATTTGAATTTATGTAACGCACATATATGAAGCCATCTTTAAAAAAAGGAAGTGATTTATCATACACATTCAAGCTGTGAAAATACCAAAGAATATTGAAAGTCATTTGTTTAAGCAACTTAGTAACTTGGTTTCAAATGAGAAGAAAGAACGAATGAAGCGTTTATTAAACTCATGCGACGTTAATAGGACACTGATAGGGGATTTACTAATCCGATCTCTAATCTGCCAAAAGTATAAAATTAATAATGAAGAAATTAGATTTAAATATAATGAGTATGGAAAACCTTTTGTTGAAAATTTTTCTGACTTTCATTTTAATCTGTCACATTCAGGAGAATGGGTGGTTTGTACTACTGCTAATTTTAATGTGGGTATTGATATAGAAAAGGTTTCAGAGATAGAGGCGCTTAAATTAGCAAAAGAATTTTTTTCAGCGGATGAATTTTATGATATATCTAATATGAATTCTGATGAACAAATTAACTATTTTTATGATTTATGGACATTAAAAGAAAGCTATATAAAAACGATTGGAAAAGGGCTTTATACCCAATTAAATTCATTCTCTATAAAAAAAGAATCACGAGCTTTAATTTTATACAAGAATATACCTAAGAATTTTTACTTTAAACAGTATAACATTGATCCAAATTATAAGTTATCTGCTTGTGCAACAAGGGATGAATTTCCGCAAGAGATAATAATTAAAGACATTTATGCAATTTTCCAAAAAATATACAAATTTGAAAGTAAGGAGAAAATCAATGCAGAAGACTAAACTTTTTTGCTTTCCACATGCTGGAGGATCTGCTTTTAGTTACGCAAAATGGAAAAATTACTTTAATCCATATATTGAGGTAGTTCCGATAGAGTTAGCTGGTAGAGGATATAGAATTGAAGAAAACTTGTACCAAAGTATGGAAGAGGCAGTAAATGATGTCTACAATAAAATAGTTATGCAGATAGATGATTCGCCCTACATTCTATTCGGGCATAGCATGGGAAGTTTGATCGCCTATGAAGTAGCCAGAAAAATAAAAGATTCTAAAAACGTATCGCCTGAATTTCTTGTTTTGTCCGGTAGAAATCATCCAAATAGTAAAATAAAAAATATCAGACATAATCTTTCTAATGAGCAATTTAAAAGAGAAGTTATTGCAATGGGAGGTACACCATCTGGGGTACTGCAATCAGAAGAATTAATGGAGATTTTTCTCCCTATTCTAAGAGCAGATTTTAAAATCGTTGAGACGTATATTCATGACAAAAATACACAACCATGTGATATTGATTTTCTTATATTTAATGGGGAAAATGATGAATTTACTACATATGATCAAGTAATAAAATGGGAACGATACACAAGTAAAACGTGTACTTTTCATTCTTTTGAAGGTAATCATTTCTTTCTAAATGAAAATATTGAAGAAATAGCAAATAGTATTAAAAGAAAGTTAGATTCTAAAAGATTATCAAATAGTTTTTAGTTTTTTAAGTATACTCATAGCTAACAAAGAAAAATATGAAAGATGAAAAATACAGGCATTGCTGAAATTTTATTGAATATATGCATAGAATCCTAAACGAACTGTTTAAAGGCAGAGACTCTAAGCAAAATGTATATGAATTAACTTTAGTTTAAGTTGGCTTTACCTATAATACCATTTAGAGTCTTTATTATACTTAGTACAAAGTACATAACAGTTAGGGATGCTGTATGTAAAGCTAATGAATATGTGAAGTGAAAAGGCCGACTCTTATAATTATGAGTGGGCCTTTTGGTTTTATGGATATCAAATTAGTGAGCAACATTTCAAAGCGTATCTTGTGATATAACTAAGTAGATTTTTTTAAACAAGGGGATGATGAGATGAATAAATTGAAGGGGAAAATTGCATTAGTAACAGGGGCTAGTAGAGGGATAGGTCGAAGTATTGCCTTACATTTGGCACAGGCTGGTGCGTTAGTCGTTGTTCACTTTAGTAAAAGAAAAGAAGAAGCAGAAAGTGTAGTGGATAAAATTAAAAAAGATGGCGGTTCCGCATTTGCGATTCGTGCAGACTTAAGTACTTTTAATGGCATTAATAAATTGTATTCAATGATGGATCAATCTCTTCAAAAATATATAGGTGATACTACATTTGATATCCTTGTAAACAACGCTGGAATTGGGCAGGTGTTAACGATAGAGGAATCTACGTTTGAAATATATGTAATGTTTAGATACCTAAAGGAGTCTACGTTTTTTAGTAGGGTCTTTCTAGCTAATGATAAGGTACCAGCAAATAAACTATTTTGTCTAATTGACAAATAGAAAGTTTACATAACGTTTTTCTGGTAAATAATTATGAGTCAAATAGTGTGATCAATTAAGTTATTTAGTCCTAAATCATAAGATTTTAATACAAAATACTATAATTTGATTAATAATAGTAGTGAAAAAATATTAAATATATCTAAGTTTTAAAGCGAATATTAGAAACCGGTGTACCGCATTCTTATTTCAATAGCACATATGCAAGTATTAAAGTCCAGAACTCATCTGGTAGCGTTATGTACAATAAGGAAATTATGGGAAATAGACAACAAAATGCTGAAACGCAAACAGTACCTGTAAAAGAGGGAGATTATATAGAATTTACTCATATAGGAGGGGAAGCAGCAAAGGAAAAAACACGCGCGACTTTAACTAACCTTGAGAATGGAAAACAGGAATATATCGGAAAGAAAAGAACATATGGGGTTACATCTACAGGATTAATAAGACAATAAACGTATAAAAAAGTTGGGGAAATCCCCAACTTTTTTATACGTTTTAGTCAAGAAGATTCCTTCTTCAAGGAATGCGAAGTGAGTAGGTAGAGGTAAATTGGCTTCGAATAAGGTATGGCAGGAAGCTTTATCAATAAGTATGCAAATATTTAAAAAACTAATTTTTATACAAAAAGTGTATACTTACGACAAAAAAATTTACCTTAACCAACAATTTTGCTTTTAGTAAATTTAAGGTGTGTAATTAATATACATTTTTCGAGGAAAACGCAGAATTCTGTCAAATTATCTTCATTTACATGACTGTGAACGTGGTATAAAAATGAAGCATATCCAAAATTATTAAAGGGGCTGAAAAAATGATTAAAAAACTTATTATTGGTTCTGTTGTTTTAGGAACAGCAATAGGAGTAAGTAAACCTACATTTGCTTCAACAAATTATTCTCCATCACAGTTTCAAGATAGGGGAGATGCCCAAGTTCAATCAATACCATCGCCATGGCAGTATTTAGGGCAAACCTCTAGGGAACTTCAAATTAAAACTAAGGATCCAAAAGTGCTTGCTTTTGAATTAGCAAAAGAAGCTCCATTTTACGAAGATGAATTAGTGGATGTGTGTTTTGCAATCTTAAGAGAAAATGTAGATGTAGTATATTGGACAAGTAAGGAATGGGCTAGATTTGAAGTAGGAAATTACGAGTTTAAACATGAAATGAAAATTTATAGAGATAAAGAACGTCAGCAATTAATTACTTCAATAGAATCATAAAAAAAGAAGCTATCTTTAGTAAGATATGCATCCAATAATGTAGACAGGAAAAGAGAGCACATAAAACTGTTGCGATATTGGAAAGTAAACTAAAAAAACAAGTATAATTACTTGTTTTTTTAGTTACAGTAATTATTTAGAAGGCTTAGCTTGTATATGTTCACATATATTTATTGGATAACCATAATCCTCTCTATACTATGATTGGGATACAAAAGCTAGAAAGGTATCAATCCATTTATTCTTAAATTGAATTACCATTCCTCCGTCATGGTAGGTTTCGTTATATTTTGAAAAAACACTTCACAAACAATATGTATTACTTTATGGGAACATTATTAAATTTGAACGATATTAACAATGCTTTGTTGATAATTAGCTAAAAAAGTATTGTACGATTAAATGTATTGTGTTACATTTGTGTTACAAGTTTGTTGCAAAATGTTATAATTATTTCTATATCATTTCCTTTTGTTTCCTTAATGTTACGAAAGGTATAGATGTTTTATGTGTATAGGAGTGTGTGTAGTAAAGAGTCTGAGTTGAAAATACGTGCACACTTTAAATTTCCTTTCTGTCTGAATGAAGAAGACTACCAACTAATTAAAGGGTTCAAAGTAACAACTTTAAATAGAATGTGCTTCCTTTCCCACACACAATTGAGTACATATTTAAAGTACAGCCTAGTTGCTACACTGACTCTTGTACATATAAACATTAAGGTGAAATAGAGATAAGGATTTATTACATAATAAGCATTACTTAGCTAAACGTAAAAATATTATCTGTGCATTTTTATGAAATGTTAAAATGTCTAGATGATATTTTTTGAAGATTTCTTGGATGTGTTTATGAATAAAAATTTCTAATACTTAATGATTCTCTACTACTGCAATATCCAATAATTTATGTAATAGGATTTATAAGGTGTATGTACATTCACTTATATAGGGAAAATGAGGTTTTTCATATGAAGTATAGTTATAAAGTGTTTATATTTATTTGGACAATTATTTTATTGTTTTTTCTGCTTTATTATGGTTACAGTGAAATTTCCGAAAACGAGCAAGTGCCAGTCATAACAATCAAACAATAAAAATAAGAAATACTACAAAAGCAAAACATAATAAAAATAGATACCCGAAAATGTTTAAGAACAGGAACAATTACATGCATAAACAACCTTACGATTTCCATGCATACCCCACGTCATTTGGGCAATAGGGGAAAAGTATTATTATTTGGCGTGCGCAATCTTCCATCACTAGTAGAAACGGAAAGTTCCGTATCCCTGCTGAAGGAGGAAGATGTCTACCTGCCAGGGGGCGGATCTATTCAGCATCTAGAAATATTGGAATTAAAAGTGTAGAAAACAAATAGTGAAAAGGGAACATATCTTGTGTTTCCTTTTTTATTCTTGTAGATAAGTCTGGGGAGAAAACGGGGATTTCTGCACGTAACATAGATCTCATCGGTATACTAATTGTGTTTTACGTATAGCTGGGAGTTGGTGTGATGGTATTTGCAATGGATGTGAGATTCCGTCATTCTTTTCATGAAATTGAATCATTAGACATTCCAAATATATTGTTTCCGAGTCAGTGCAGGAAATTGTATCAAGTGATTGGAATCGGCATTCAAGAAGAATTCCGCAATCCCTATGTCATTATAAAAGAGCAACATGGTTCCGTTACATTCCGATTACCAGAAGAATTATCAACATGGGTGCAGAACAAATTATTACTTGTTAAAAGGGGGCCAGTTTGTTTCCATACTGCATTTCAATTAGCCATGCGAAGTTTTGTGCCATTTTTTGATCTCGGATATAAAAAGAATAGTCTGTCAGGTTAGGTGAGGAGATGCCACCTCTGACTTTCACATCATACGTAGGATGTGGTGTAACTTGAATCAATTCAGATTTATGATTCTGAATAAACATTCTAACCTTTTCAAACTTGTTAATTACGGGCTGTATCTCCATTTTAAACCGATCATAGGGATATGTTTTATTTTTATTGTAATACCTATCCAGTTCAATCAACTCTGACACTGCTGTATCAAATTCACTCTTTACTTCAGGATTTACTTTTTGCAACCATTCTTTTGCATAAGAGCGGAATGAAGATTTATAAAACAAATTCATATCAAAACCAGCTAATGTGAGTGGCTTTCCTTTTTCTTTTTGTTCTTTCATATAGGTAAATAATTGTTCAAGTTCCTCAGTTTTCCATACAGAGTATAAGGATTGTTTCATCGCTTCTGTAGCGGTTGAGTTATCAAAATTTTGCTGAACAGCTGCTGCTTCCAAAAGCCCTGTTTCAAATGCAATCACATCATATTCAAGGTGTAACAGCTTGGGAGGAAGTGCTGGAAGACGGGATCCCTAAGAAAGCAAAAAAACTAGGTGTGAAATAATCAGTTATTTGTGATGGTGGATTCTCCTAGGTGGAGGGTTCGCCGTTTTTTATTATATGTTATGTTGTGGTTTTTATATAAAGCATATTGAAAAGATGGATTAAATCTTCTGGAATGATGTCTCCATAATTAATAACTTGTACAATAACCTTTCAATTATCACTAAATCCATTCATATCAACAAGTTGTCCCATATATCCCTTTGTAGCAATATCTTTTAAAGTACGCTAAAAAATACCCTTTATTTTATCTTTATCTTATCTTTACCTTATCTTTAAATTTTTATATTAAACTTGAAACCTTAAAGTATTGATGTATGAGTCTAAAAGGGTGGGAGATAGATGTTCATTACATAGTTTATATATAACCAATTACCTTTGAAAAATTGCATTTCTTATACGAGGAGGAATATATGAAGGATACAAGTAAAAAACAAATTATAAAAGTGTTCCTTATTAGTATTTTAGGCTTAGGAACAATACTTGGAATGCTATATTTTAATCATAAAACCAATATTCAACAAAATAAAGCGCTAGCCACCGAAAAACGTGTATTGCAATATGAATCTACCTTGAAAAAAGAATTAGAAAAATATAATTTAGGAGAGAAAACAGCAGTTTTATTAGGAATTATGTACCAAGAGAGTAGAGGTGAGGGAAACGACCCTATGCAGTCATCCGAATCACTTGGATTAAAGCCAAATGAAATTCAAGAGACAAGCTTGAGCATTAAACAAGGGGTAAAGCACTTTGTTAAAATGTACAAGTATGGAACGGAAAAAGATGTTAGCATGGATACAATTATTCAAAGCTATAATATGGGGCCAGGGTATATTGATTTTATTGCTAGTCAAGAAGTTAAACAACACTCGGAGGATTCGGCCAAAAAATTTTCTAAGATGAAAGTTGATCAAAATCCAGCAATGTATACTTGTGGTGGAAATAAAAATAATTTTAGGTATCCATATTGTTATGGTGATTTCACATATGCCACAAAGGTAAATGGAAAAACAAAACTTATTGAAGAACTTCTTCGAAATGTACATAGCTCTTCTAAATAAGTTGCAGAATGAAATATAATGATACCGTCAGTCATTAACAATAATATCTAAGAAAAAACTATTTTATTTCTTAATTCACATAATTTTCAAAAATAAATTCTGTAGATGTTAATATTTGTTATATAATATATTTGTCAAAGCATTACCCTTGAAGTTTCTACGGTCAATCTGTAAGATAGTTTGTTTGGTCCTTATATTCGCCTTAAACTAAAAAGAACTTGTAGAGATTCCTACAAGTTTTTTTGTTTTAAGGGTTAAATGTGGATTTCAAATATACTTGTAATTTTTTGAGGGGGAAAAGTAAATGTTTATAAAAACAGAAAGGTTATTAATACGGAAATTTGAGTTCAAAGATTGGCAAGCTGTTCATGAGTATACATCAGATATCAATGTTATGAAATACATACCTGAAGGGGTTTTTACTGAAGAAAATACAAGAAACTTTGTGAATGAAAACATTGGTGAAAACGCTAAGAACTTTCCTGTAGTATTAATTGATAAAGATATTCTGATTGGTCATATAGTTTTTCATAAATATTTTGGTGAGCATACATATGAGATTGGTTGGGTGTTCAATCCTAAATATTTCAATAAAGGATATGCTTCTGAAGCAGCACAAGCTACATTGGAATATGGCTTTAAGGAAATGAAATTACATAGGATTATAGCTACATGTCAACCACAAAATACCCCATCATATCGAATAATGGAGAAGATTGGAATGAGAAGAGAAGGCTATTTCAGGAAGTGTATACCACATGGGAATGAATGGTGGGATGAATATTATTACGCTATTTTAGAAGAAGAGTAGTGTTTCAGAATGCATCATTTAAATTGACACTCTTATTCCTAAATAGGCAAGTTGACTATCTTTATTGGGGATTCTTGCTACTAAAGGCGAAGTTTATTTTCAGTATCGCTGACGTGCAAAACTTTGTATAATCTGATCTTATCTCTAAATCACAACTGTTACCCCATCACCATCAAGTTAAAGTTTCATTTTATTTTGCTAACTTGATCGTGATGTGACGTAACCTTAATTATTTAAAAATTTTAAAAAGGCCCCTTAGTCATGTTAAAGGGACCTTGATCACGCAAATGATCTGTAAACCAATTCATTTTTTATATATAGATCATTTGTATAATAATTTTTATAAATAATTGCTAAATAGTGAATTTACATAAATGCTTTTAGTAGTTCTTGAATTAATGGGATTGCTCCACCTATAAATTTTAAAACTGCCATTGCGATTTCCATATTATTCTCTCCTCTTTTTCGTATTAAGATGTAATAAATCTTTATAACCTTATTATAGTAAGCGCTTACAATTATAACAATACATTTTCGTATGCAATATTGCATATTTATACATTAGATCTCTATTATTCATTTTTTAATGGTACTATAGCGAGGTGAGAGTCTTTAAGGGTTCTGCTTAATAGGAGGAAATATGGAAAGAGTGCAAGCGATTTACAGTAATCAAAAATTTAAGAGTTGGGTTAAACAGGTATTAGCTGTAGGAGGAGTAATAGGGTGCTGTTATTTGGTGTTATATGTTTTCTGTTTCTTAGTTATCATGTAAATAGTATACAACTAAACTAGTAGAGTCTTGCCTAGAAAGGTAAGGCTCTTTTATTGTAGTACCTGGAGATGAGCAAACTACATACAATATCTCTCAGGTTTTTCAGATCACTTTGTACGGTTTCTTGTTTAGAACACTAATTCCTAGCATTGAAAACAGAATTCTATGGATAAAAAATATGTTTTTACTAGATACATATTAAAAAGACAAGCATAAATTATATTAGATTTTGACAAAGTCTTTTTGATTTCGAAAAGGATTTAAATCTTACTTATAGATTTGATTCCTTTTTATATAATATAATCCTTATATTGATACGTAAATATAATACAGTAATAATGATTTAAAAGCAAGAATTTTAGTAGCGGTACATTCACACATCCATCAACTTAAGATTTTAAAGTAGCTCTTAAACAAAAAAATTCTTTTTTTAATTAATTAATAGTAAACAAAAAAGATTGGCAAATTAACAACTAAAGAGATTTATTCAGGTAAAATCTATCAAAAGGTCCTTTACAAAATTTATACATAATTCAATTACAAAATAATGTAAAAATTATTCATTTTTGTAAAATAAATTCATTGACACTTGTGTATATAAGTAACTATACTCGTTACATCAAATTGGATGCGTGTTAATACGATTTCATTATTATGACAAACATGTAAATATAAAAATAGAAAATCTCAATTTGATAAATACAATGGTAGAGGTGTTTATTTTAATGAAGCACAAATTAATTGCAACAGGTATCCTTGCAGGAGCTATATTATCCTATTCTTCTAATATTTTAGCAGATACTCATAAATTCCCTGATGTTCCTACATGGGCTGATAAATCCGTTAATTATTTAGTTGATAAACAGGTATTAAATGGTTATCCAGATGGAACTTTTGGTTCAAATGACTCATTAGACAGAGCTTCGGCTACAAAAATTATAACAAAAGTTTTAGGTATACAAATTGATCCTAATGCAAAACCATCTTTTACAGATTCACAAAACCACTGGGCTACTCCTTATATTGCTGCTGCTGAAAAAGCTGGGATTGTTAAAGGTGAAGGTAATGGAATCTTCAATCCATCCGGAAAAGTAACTCGCGCTGCTATGGCTACGATGCTAGTAAATGCATATAAACTACAAAGCACACCAAATCATAATGATCAGGTTAGATTTGAAGATTTAAAAGGGCATTGGGGAGAAAAATATGCCAATATTTTAATAGATTTAAAAATCTCTAATGGTACCGAGAACGGTTGGCAACCAAATAGATTTATAACACGTGCTGAAGCTGCTCAACTTACTGCAAAAACAGATATGTTACAACAAAATTTAAACGATGAAAAAGAGGTTATTACTGCTACCTCATATGAAGATTTAAATTTAACAGTGGCTTCGAAAATTACAGCTCAAGAGATTGATAGTTTTATTGCGAAATATCACTCGGATAGTCCTTTAGTTGGACATGGGCAAGATTTTATCAATGCGCAAAATCAATATGGCGTGAGTGCTCATTATTTAGCAGCGCATGCGATTTTAGAATCTGGATACGGAAAATCAGAAATCGCATATCAAAAACATAATCTATTCGGTCTACGTGCATATGATGGAGATCCGTTTAAATATGCAAAATATTTACCAAGCTACGGGGATAGCATTGCTTATAACGCTAATTATGTACGAGAAAGATATTTAGAAGAAAGTGGTATGTATTATAACGGCCCAACATTAACTGGCATGAATGTGAAATATGCATCAGATAAAGGCTGGGCTAAGAAAATTGCGGGTATTATGGAACGTATTAAACCGTTTCATGTAGAAGACTATACATATGCAAAAAAATTACCAAAGAATCCTGAAACATTAGATGTCGACGCGTTATCGAATGAAATTCCATATAAAATGTATGCAGACGGTTCAAGCTCAAATGTTGTATCATCAGCTGCTTACTACCAGGTACCTTATCCATTTAATTTAAAAATTAAAAGTAGACCAGATGTAGCTGTCGAGGAGAATAAAGTTGGTACAGTAACCCCTGGAACAACCATCTTTATTTATCGTGAAGATCCAAATGGATGGGTAGAATTCTCTTTTGAAGCTAATGGAGAAAAATATTGGACATTAAAAAATAAATTAAGTATGTAATTAAAAAGATCTATTTCATTAGTTTTAATCGTTTAGATTTTAATCTCATATAATTGGGAGACAAGTTTTTTAATTTCTTAAAATAAAATTAAGTATACAAGAAAAGTTAGAGAATTATTTTCTCTAACTTTTCTTCGCTAGTATTTGAAATTAAAAAGATGGTGGAGTTACCCCAAATATAACAGTGACTTTGTTTAAAGAAGTGTTTTCCCATTTATGCTTTGTATAAGGTGGGATTTTAACACTATCACCTGTATTGAGAAGTAAAACCTCATCATTTAGATATAGTTTTACTTGTCCCTCCATAATAAATGCTATTTCTTCCCCTTTATGTGCCACAGGCTCCATAGATGAAGCAGTTTCAGGGAACAGATTCATTAAAGCCAATTCTAGTGCTCCATCTAAATTAGGAGATAATAACTCATATGAAACATTGCCGCTTTCAGGAAAAGTTATTTTTTTCCTTTGGTTAGCTCTTACAACTAATTCTTCTGTATTGGTATCCTCTAAGAAAAAGTTAAACAATGGAATATTTAGTGCTACAGAAATTAATTTTAGTGTTTGTAATGAAGGATTTGTGATTCCTTTTTCAATCTGACTTAACATGGAAGGTGTTATATCAGCTAACTCTGCTAAACGTTTACTGGTTAATCCGGCCCCTTTTCTAAATGCCCTAATTTTGTGACCAACATTAATATCGTTCATATATGTAATCCCCTTTAAATAAGTAAATAAAATTAAATTATTATTAATTTTATTTACTTATACTTAATATATTGTTAATATATACTTAATTATAATAAATTATTATTAATTTTAAAACATCATATGTACATATGGCAGCAGCTGCGAAAAAATGGGAAAAAGATTTAATTAGAAACAAAGGGGTTACTATTTTTAAATATACAGCGGGCTATAGTAAAGCAGTAGAAGAAGGAAGAATACAAGTTAATAAGAATCAAATGTGCTATTTGATTGATGATGAAAAATCAAAGCATTTATTTTAAGGTTATGCAGTAGCTGATACTCGTCTGAATAATTGATATACAAATAAAAGTTGGTGAATGGCATCCTCTATTTGTATATCTACCATGTGGAATAGGATTTGGTGGAGTTTCATTCAGTTTAAAAATTATGGTATGTGATCATGTACATGTAATTTTTGCTGGGCCTACCCATTCTCCGTATATGCTATTAGGTATGATGACCGGATTATATGATGGGATTTCCATACAAGATTTTTAATGAAAAGGAATCTAATAAGTAAAGGACAACTTAAGAGTAGACTTCAATGCTGTATTGTAAAATTTTTAAGGAAGTGAAAATAGTATGAAATCAGCTTTAAATAGTATTATGATCTCTTCGATTCTTGCAGTAGGAGGGATCATTGCGCTTTTGTTTAATTTAATGGGGGATCAAGATTGGATCTGGAATTGGGTAGGGCTATTACTGGCATATCTATCTTTGGGCATTTTAATCGGTTTATATAATAAAACTGTGGATCACAAAACATTTCCTAAAATACTAAAAAGAACTTTGTTTATTTCCTTTAATGCTACTATATTAGGGATAATAATAGGGGTAACATACCAACTATTAGGAAAGTGGAATCTTACTATAATGATGTATTATTGGTTGATAATTTTATTACTACATTTAATTACTATAATAACATTAGTCATCCTAGTATTTGAAAACCGTAATAGTAAAAATTATAGCTTACTATATAGTTTTATTATAATTTTAAACATTGTCCTTACCTTAGGACCAGTATTATTTCCAGTAGTTCTGACTATTATAGGAAATGCCATGAACGCTAGTGCAGGGCACTAATTTTCACCTATACAGATTATTATTAAGATAGAAAGAAGATTATAATATGAAAATTAAGCTTAAGAAAAAGAGAATTATAAGTGTATTGTTGGCTATTACTTTAGTAGCAATAGGGTATTACGTGTTTCAATCTATTACGAATCCTAAGCTGGTAAATGCGGAAGAGGCAAATAGTGTTCAGCAAGTGAGCAGTCTACCTAAAAATGAATTAAAAAAATTGATACCTAATCGTTTTGATGGTAAAGAAAGAAAAGTTGCATATTTAACTTTTGATGATGGACCTGGAAAATATACAGCTAATCTATTAGATGTACTAAAGAAAAATGATGTGAAAGCAACATTCTTTTTAATTGGCGATAATGTGAAAAGGTTCCCAGATTTAGTGAAACGAGAGCATGTAGAAAACAATTATGTGGGCATGCATAGTATGACACATGATTTTAAAAAGCTATACACCAATCAGGAATATGTGAAGGAAATGAAAGAAGATCAATCTTTAATTAGAAACGTTATTGGATACACACCGAAATTAACACGTCCACCATATGGATCAATGCCTGGCTTAAATGAATCACTTCGAAATGAAGTGGTAGGAAATAATTTGAAAGTATGGGATTGGACAATTGATTCTTTAGATTGGAAATACAATAAATTACCCGTTGATGTAGCAGCTGCAAAGATTGTTCAAAATGTCTTAGCAGGTGCGACGTCTTCAAAGGAAATTGTTTTAATGCACGATATTCATCCACAATCTGTCGCGGCAGTTCCAGCAATTATAAAAGGGTTAAAAGAAAAAGGGTACGAATTTGAAGCTTATGATGAGAACAATCATTTTCCAATAAACTTTTGGCATGATAATCGTATATAAAGAGATATATTAGTTAAAAGAAAATCAGAATGGAATAAGCAATTCATATAGGGTTTAAATATTTGTAAGAGCGTGTTTAGATAGATGAAAACACGCTCTTTTTACTGAACTATTTTATTGTAGATTTAAGTATAGGCTTTCTAATTTTAGAAAAATTTATATGATTTTTTCATTCATTTCTACATAAGCGTTGGATATTTCGTATGTTTGGCCAGAATGAAAAGAGTTTATTAAACCATTCATTATTCACGTTCTTCTTCATATATTTGTACCACAATTATTTTTTTTTGTTAAAACTAGTTTTTAAGAAGCATATGTTTTAGCAACTGCAGAAATTCTGTATCACTTTTATCATTTTTTATATAATCCTGTTCGTAGTTAAAAATCATTCGTACTAACATAAAAGCTGTAAGCGGTAATGGTACCTTATGCAAAGCTCCTTGCTGATAACCTTTTTCGAGCAAATTACTTATCATGTTAATTGCTTCTTCTTCAGATTGTTTAAAACAAGTTGTAATTTCAGGTGAATGGTACTCTTTATATTCTTGAAAGAGTGTAGAAACAAACGGATCTTGATGATATTCTAGGCTGATATAATGAAGAATTTTTTGTATTCGAAGTAAAACATCTTTTTCTTCTTTATATAAATTAAATAATTGTGAGCGTTTGAGCTGAATATGACGCATATAGCAGTCACATAATATTTCAGTTTTATCTGTATAGTAATAATAAATAGTACCTTTACCAACTTTAGCTGTCTTTGCAATTTCATCAACCGTTGTGTTACGGACACCACGCGTAGAGAACAGTATTGTGGCAGATTGAATGATTTTCATTTTTTTATTTTCTTTTTCTAATTTGATCATTGTCTACACCCTATCCTTGAAATATTTAGCGAAGTTTTCTATCTTTACATTCTGTATTAGTTCATTTGTAATTTTGTAACTCCTAATAGAAAGTCCTCTATTTGCTTCTTATAGAATAACATACACCATTCTTATTTCTAGTATATAACTATAATAGAATGCAACTGTATCACTTAAGATAAAAATGAAAGTTTAAGGTAATAATTTTTTAATCGGACGATGATTTCTTTCTTGATTGAATTATTTGATTTTTTATTCAATTCATTTTATTATATAAACATGACTAAAAGATGTTTTTAGTCGGATTTTTTTACGGAAAACCGACTGATATTCAATTTTAGTCGGTTTCTATACTATTTGAGAGAAGGTAGACACTATGTGTGGAATTGTAGGGTGGATAGACTGGTCTAAAGACCTGTCTAATGAACAAGAAACGTTAAAAAAAATGACAGATGCTATCATTCACCGAGGACCTGACGCAGAGGGGCATTGGTTTTCAAAACGAGCGGCATTAGGTCATCGACGTCTCATCGTCATTGATCCTGAAGGTGGCCTTCAACCTATGCTCTATAAAGATGGAAATGATATGATTGGCCTTACGTTCAATGGAGAAATTTATAACTATCAAGAATTACGTAAAGAACTTGAGGAGAAAGGTCATAAATTTCAGACCAAGTCGGATACAGAGGTATTACTACATGCTTACTTAGAATGGCAAGAAGATTGTGTTCAACATCTAAATGGGATTTTTGCTTTTGGTATTTGGGATGAAAGATTTGGGAAATTGATGCTTGGTCGTGATCATCTAGGTGTGAAGCCTTTATTTTTTGCTCAAAGGGGAAGCGCAATTCTTTTTGGTTCAGAGTTAAAAGTTTTACTTTCGCATCCATTTGTAGATGCAGAGGTAGATAAAGAAGGACTTTCTGAAATATTCTGCCTTGGACCAACACGTACTCCTGGTCATGCTATTTTCAAGGATATACATGAAGTGCGTGCTGGCCATTATATGACGTTTACCTCTAATGGCTCGACTACGACACAGTATTGGAAACTTGAAAGTAAAAAACATGTAGATGATATTGATACAACAGTCGAGACAATCCGCTCCATTTTACAAGATACGGTTAAACGGCAGTTAATTGCTGATAAACCAGTGGTATCTATGCTTTCCGGAGGTTTAGATTCCAGTGGTTTAACAGGTTTAGCAGGAAATGAATTTGGGAATAAAGGGGAACGCCTTCATACATATTCCCTGAATTTCATCAATGATGAAAAAGACTTTGAGCAAGACTTCCTTCGTTTTGATCGTGATGAACCTTGGGTGAAACGTGTGGCTGAATATGTAGGAACAAAGCATCATTCTATAGAGTTAGGATCAGATAGTTTAATAGAGTATTTATTAACTCCAATGCGAGCGCGTGATCTACCTGGAGTTGGAGAACTGGAAACGTCTCTTTATTTGCTATTTAAGGAAATGAAAAAAGACGCAACAGTTGCACTTTCAGGCGAATCCGCAGATGAAGTATTCTCAGGATATCCATGGTTCCATCAAGAGAAGTTTCTAGATGCAGAGATATTCCCTTGGAGTGTTAATTTATGGTATAGTACAGAAATTTTATCAGATGATTTTAAAGCGAAGATTAGCCCTGAAAAATATCAAAAACAAAAATTTGAAGATGCAGTTGCTGAGGTTCCCTTTTTAGAAGGTGAAAGTGATTTGCAAATGAAGCAACGTCAAATGTCTTACATGTTTATTACACGTTTCTTGCCATTTATGCTAGAACGAAAAGATCGCACAAGTATGATGAATGGCTTTGAAGTACGAGTTCCATTTTGCGATTACCGGCTTGTAGAATACCTATGGAATGTCCCATTCGAAATGAAAAGCATAGACAATATTGAAAAAGGTATTTTACGTAGAGCTTTTGAAAATGTACTTCCAGAGGATGTACGTTATCGCAAAAAAAGTGCATATCCAAGCACTAAGGATGCCTCTTATCTACAAGGTATTAGTGATTGGATGTTACATGTGTTGAACAATCCTGAATCACCTATTTTGCCATTAATTAATGTAGAAAGAGTTCGTGCTATTGCAGAAGGAAAAGACGAAGTAATTTCAGGTAATGATGCACGAGGTATAATAGATTATTTACTTCAAGTTAATAGTTGGCTAGAGGAATATAATATTAAATTAATATGGTAGATGTAATTTTCAAATAAAGAGAATAGCTGAAACATCAATGACCTAAGTGAACCGCACCTCCAATGTATTAGATAGTTATCTAATAATTGGAGATGTGGTTTTATTATTTTGATTTGCAATAACCCTAATCAGTTAGTTAATTAGAATCAAATAAGAAACATAGAAATAGGGGTAATAATATGAATTGGAGGTTCCTTCCTGAGAATAGGGAGTCTCTTGAATCTCGCTACCGATAATTAAATAATATGTTAATTAGATTTGATTATTGTATGCATCGCCTTTTCTTCAATAAATATTAAGTGATAAACTTCATATATAGTATATAAGGAGATTATCTCATGGGTTATTTGTAAATATTAGATGGGGAGTATTTGACACATACATAACCTAAAGATTTAGATGAAATTAATATAGATAAGTATTTACTACGATTGCCTTCCTATTTTTCTTAGAATTTTTTTAGTGAATCAAAATTTAAATTGCGTATACATCTTTTGTACTAGTAGACCTAAGTCTAAAAGTATGTACAATTACACCATTTGACTAATGGGTAAACTTCACAAACTGATATATACTAGTATTGTGTCTTGCCTTTTTAGGTGTAGTACACAGCCGGTGATTGGCTAGTGGATGTTCTTCCATTTTGCCAGTGCCGGTTTTTTGTTGGATAATAGAGAAAATGAAGTTTTTATAGGGAAAGAAGGGGTTGTTTTGAAAGATGTAAATTCTATCTTTATGAGAGAAAAGATTGCTAGTTTTTATCTTTATTTTATTTCTTTTCTTGGTTTGGTTACTATAACTATATCTTTACTTGAAATTAAAATCCCTTCTCATCTAACAATACTAATATTGTTGTTACTTTTTATGGGGATTGCAGAGTATTTTCCTGTAAGATTTTGGAGAGGAACTAGTTCGCTTACCTTTCCGATAATTTACGCTATGAGTTGGCAGTTTGGAATCCATATAACTATTGTTGCTATTGTACTTGTGACGCTAATTATTCACCTGCATCGTCGTTCACCGATACAAAGAATGTTATTTAATAGTACTCAACATGCACTTAGTTTGATCTTTGCCAAATGGTTTTCAGACAAATGTATGTCCTTAATAATTAATAAGATAGGTATGTCAGTTCTGTATGAGAATTTAATATCTTTGTTATTATTTTGCATGTTTTTTTGTTTTTTCAACAATCGCTTTTACGATTTGTTAATGATACTTCTTCCGCAGCCATATTCAATTTATCAATGGTATAAAAAAACTATTACGGTATTTCTTTGCGAAACTTTTGGTTTCTCTTATGCGGCACTGATGCATGTACTAATTAGTACATATAGTGTGGAAGTAAACGAAGTTACAGTGCTGTTTTTCTTTTTTCCACTTGTAGCAACTTCCGTTATTAGTTCTTTTTCTGTACGGATAAGGATGGAGAAAGAACGATTATATGAGTTATTTCTTATTACGACCGAAATTAGTCGAGGATTAACTGGAGGAAACTTGAAGCATATTAAACAAGCACTTAAAGGTTTTTTTGGCATACAAGCATATGTAATATGGACAAAAGATGATGGAAACTGGAATATTCTATTAAAAGATGGGAAAGTTCGCCCTGATATTTCTGATCATTTAGAAAATTACGATGCGTTTGAGGGACTTTCTAAAAATCTTGTATTTAATGATTGGAAAATTGGTACGGCTCCTGGAGATGAAATATTTGAAAGTGTCATACGCTCACTTGTATATTTTCCTCTTATTGTTAATGATGAACTAGTCGGAATGTTTGTTGCAGGGAAAAGTAGAAATGCGGGCTTCTTTCCAGAAGATGTACAGTCGTTAGCTACATTTTCTAACCAATTAGCTAACGTAGTTAAAACAAGGATATTAATTTCTGAACAGGAAAAAAGAATGATTTTAGAAGAAAGAAATAGAATTGCTCGAGAAATTCACGATGGTATTGCGCAAACATTAGCCGGGGTGATATTCCAACTAGAATCCGCGCAGAAAAAATACCGTGATAAACCAAAAGATATGCAACAAGTAGTAGAGAAAAGCATAAAAGATTTAAGAGGAAGCCTAGGAGAAGTTCGCTATTCTATTTATGCTTTAAAACCATATCCGACACAACAATTGGGACTTAAGCAGGCGATAGCAAGTAAAATAAAATCTTTAAGACAAGAATATGAACTAGACATTACATATCATGAAAGAGGTCATGCACGTGCGCTTAGTTTTTCAAAAGAAAGAATTATATTTGATACATTACAAGAGAGTTTGCAAAACATTGTAAAACATGCACAGGCAAAAAAGGCTGATGTTTTACTCAGCTATCAAAGTGAACACGTGCTTTTAAGGGTTAAGGATAACGGAGTTGGCTTTTCACTATTTGAGTCTATGGTTAAAACGAAGAATGAGCCACATTATGGTATATTACATATGAATGAACAAGCTGACCAATTAGGGGCTACTTTACAGATTGATAGTTCTGTAGGAAAAGGGACAGAAATTACACTGTTAATTCCAGATTCACAAACAAGGGGTGCGTAAAATGATTAAAATATTAGTAGTAGATGATCATGCTTTTTTACGGGATGCAATTCGGAGCATACTAGAGGATGAATCTGATATGAAAGTGGTTGGAGAAGCTAGCTCTGGGGATGGAGTATTGGGAAAAGTAGAAGAATGCCGACCAGATTGTATTTTGATGGATATTAATCTTCCAGAGAAAAATGGGATTGAAGCTACAGAGTTAGTGAAAAAAAAATATCCGAGTTGCCGTGTACTTGTGTTTACAATGTATGAACATGACGAGTATTTAATGGATGCACTCCAGGCCGGTGCTGATGGTTATTTATTGAAGGATTCATCATCAGATCAGGTAGTAGCAGCAATTCGAATGTTATATCGAGGCGATTCAGTCATTCATCCGCGTATGACTAAAAAATTAATTACATATCATCAGCAAAAAATGAAAGTAGAATCAAATGAAAATGAACTGACGGAACGTGAAAAGGAAATTCTCTTTGAACTAGTAAAAGGACTTAGTAATAAAGAAATTGCTGAAGTTTTATATATTAGTGATAAAACAGTTAAAATTCACATCAATAAAATTTTTAAAAAGCTAAATGTGAAAAGTCGATCGCAAGCAGTGATTTATGCAGTCCGAAATCAATTAGTTCCGCTAGATTAAATAAGAAATCTATCAAAGAACTATCGTGTCGCTTTATTCTGTATTACAAAGAATAAAGGACAAGGTAGTTCTTTTGTACTATGTAGGCATAGAATCCTTAGAGAAAAGATACTCCTTTTGTTTAATTTTCAGAATAATCAAAATGTGAAATAATAAAAATAGAATTACATTTTAATCTTGTTAATAATTCATTTTGTGAAAATCTTTTGTTGGAAATAAATGACGGAGGGCTCTTATAGAAAGAGTAAAGTGAGTGGTTAGCTATGTGAGGTATGGGGATGGTAGTAGTGTTGGAAATCTTTCATGATACAAAAGATTAAGATTAATAGAGTTTCCAATGCTACATGGGAATTTAAGAATCAATTTGTTTCAAAAAATAATATTAATAATGGGGAGATGTAATATGAAACGAGGGAAATTTGGAAAGATTCTTATTGGAACGTTAACAGTTGGAATGTTATTGTCTCAAGGAATTCCATATAACGTATTAGCGGAAGAGGTAAATACATCTACTTTAACTGGAATTGATGATGCAAATGCTATCTTAAAAGGTCTTACAAAGGAACAACGTAATGCCTTAAAAACGTTAGATACAAAACCAGGTTTTGTTATTTCGCCAGGTATCAATACAACAAGTCCTAATAATGTGAATGTGATTATAGAATTTAAGCAAGCGCCTAGCAAAATAGAGGTATTAAAACAAGCGGCTAAAGGGAAAAAATTAGCTCTTTCAAATGCGGAACAAAAGGTAGAGGCATCACATAAAGGATTTAAAGCAGAGCTTGAGCAGCTTCAAAAGAATAAAGAGAAAGGGACAAGTGTAAAATCTGCAAAAATAACAAGAGAATATAAGAATGCTTTTAATGGTGTAGCGATTTCTTTACCAGCAAATATGATCGAAGACTTAGTTCGTACCGGTATCGTTAAGCGCGTATGGGAAGATCATGAGGTTAAAATTGATTTGCCGAAAGAAACAACTAAGACTGTTGTTGAACCGAAAATGGCGGATAGTGTACCGCAAATTGGTGTGGACAAGCTGCATGATGAAAAAATAACAGGGAAAGGAATTAAGGTAGGTGTACTGGACACAGGTATTGATTACAACCACCCGGATTTGAAAGATGCATATAAAGGATATCGTGCAAAACAAGGTGAAGATCCAAGTAAAATAGATCCGAACTCCATAAAAGGATGGGACTTTGTTAATAATGATGCTGATCCAATGGAGACAACGTATAAGGATTGGCAAAATTCTGGAGGATATCCAGAGATTTATGAGGGGAGTGCATATTATACATCCCATGGTACGCATGTAGCTGGGACAATTGCTGCAGACAAACAGAATAGTGTGGATTATGCAGTGAAGGGTGTTGCTCCAGATGTAGATTTATATTCATATCGCGTATTAGGCCCATATGGAAGTGGACAAACAAGCGGTATTCTTGCTGCGATTGATAAAGCAGTGAAAGACAATATGGATGTTATCAATTTATCACTAGGTGCGTCTATTAATGATCCTTTATATCCTACTTCTGTCGCAGTGAACAATGCGATGTTAGCTGGTGTTGTTACAGTTGTAGCAGCAGGTAATAGTGGTCCGGAAGAAGGTACCATTGGATCACCTAGTGCAGCGGCACTTCCGATTACAGTTGGAGCCAGTAACGCTGCAATGAAAATCCCAACGTTTTCCGTCGATGCAGGTGATTTACATGTGGATAAGATGATGCTACTTGGAAAAAGCTTTACTGATAAGATTGAAGATTTGAAAGGTCAATCCGTATCAGTTGTATATGCAGGGCTCGGGAAATCAGATGATTTTACAGGAAAAGATGTAAAAGGAAAATTAGCTCTTATCCAACGCGGTGAGATTACATTTGATGAGAAAATTAAGCATGCTAAGGAAGCAGGCGCAAAGGCGGTAATCGTATATAACAATGTAGATGGTGAAATTACAAGTTATCTTGGGGAAAGTACTGCATCTATTCCATCGTTCCGCTTAACAAAAGTAGATGGTGAGAAATTACAAGCAAAAGCTGTACAAGGAGATGTGTCGTTAGCGTTTGGGGAACTAAGTAATATAAAAACAGAGGGAGATCACTTAGCTGATTTCAGCTCCCGTGGTCCTGCAACTAAGACAGATGATATTAAGCCAGATATTGTAGCACCAGGTGTGTCTATTTTCTCAACTGTTCCTGAATATATTAATGATCCAAAAGATGGAGAAAATTATCCGATAGGGTATGGACGTATGTCAGGTACCTCTATGGCAACTCCTCATACTACAGGGGTAGCGGCACTCATTTTACAAGAACATCCAAATTATAGTCCATTTGAAGTAAAAGAAGCACTCATGAATACCGCAGTTGACTTAAAAGAAGAGCGTTCTGTATTTGAGGTGGGCTCAGGACGAATTGATGCATACCGTGCAGTTCATGCAGATACATCAATCGAAGTTGTTGATAAAACATCAAACGTTGTAGGTGATGAAGAAGTAGAAATTGAAGAAAAAACAGGTTCTATTGCATTTGGGTATAAAAATCAAATTGAAAATGGTCCTATTAAAGATAGTCGAAAAGTTTTAATTAAGAACAGCAGTAAAACAGATGGGAAAGAGTTTAAATTAGAGGTGAAATTTTCACCTACAAGTGTAGGTGTGCAAGATGCAGCGAAGAATGGTGTGAAGCTAAACGTACCAGATTCTATTAAAGTAGCTCCTGGTGCATCAGAGGAAATTAGCCCTGAAATTACCATTCCAGAAAACGCTGAATTTGGTAGATATGAGGGCTATATTCATATTTCAAATAAAAACAATGAAAAAGAAGTATATCAAGTACCATTTGCAGTTAAATTCACAGAAAAAGGGATTGCGTCTGTAGATTTACTGAGAGATGCAATGGCAACAGATGCTTCTAAATTCCATCCATTTATGGAAAGACCAAGTTCGCCGTTGACATTTAAATTAAATAGTCCTCTCGAAACCATTGATGCAATTGTAAAGGACCGAACGACAGGGAAGGCATTAGGAGTCGTTGGTACACTTAATGCAAGTAGTCTAACACCGAATGTTGAATATATGATGTTTTCTGGTATGGGAGGGTATGTACTTCCATTCACAGGAGATCCAGCTCATCCAATTGCGGATAAACCTGTTATGTTGCCTGATGGAGATTACGAATTGAACTTCGTTGGATATGATAAAGAAGGAAAATCTTATACAAAAGGCGATAGCATTATCATTGATAATGTAATACCTGAAATGAAATTTAAGGATGTACAACCTGGTATACACGAAGTCAATGATTCTATGTTTAAAGAAGAAGACGGCCAGCGTGCATTATGGGTGCATGGTAATATTTATGATTCTACAGTAGATGCATTAAAGGCAAAAGGCTTGCAATATGATCAAAAAGCGAATCAAATTGTATATTATCAAAACTCAGCCTTCCCATCAGGATGGTTGAATACAATTCAAGCAAATGGTGATTTTAAATTTGGAGTACTTCCAGAGGAAATAAATGAGCCGTTAAATTTAAAATTATTTGGATATGATCTTGCAACTGCAGGGAATATGGCAACTGGATATAAAGATTACGTCTTTGTAAAAGAAGGGACAGAATACGCTGTTCCAAGTTATGACAAAGATAAAATCAAATTAGGAGAGAAAATTACATTAACTTTGAATCTTAATAATGTAAAACAGCTTATGTCAGGTACATTTGAAATTCCTTATTACAAGCAGCTATTTAAATTTACAGATGTGAAACCGAATCCAGCACTTACGGAATATGTAGAACAACATGGATTGAACCTTAAATTAGAAGATCCGAAGATAAGTGAAGCAGGAGCTTGGGAAAACAAGGTGAAAGTTGGCGCATCATTGGAGGGAAAAGAATTTAAAGGATTAGATGGAGATAAACCATTTTTAGATGTTACATTCGAGATGACGAACGATGAATACTTTAATGATTTGACTGCATTTGGAGTAGATAAGTTCTCTTATACAAAAGTTGGTGCATCAGAAGGCATTGAGATTCCTGCGTTTAAAGATAAATCTTTTGCTATTGTTTCGAAACATTCAACGGTTACAGGATATATTGGCCCGGAAGCTTTCTTGAATGAAGAGGGGTATTTAGGTAAGAAAGACTATACAAAACTAGGAGCAAAAGTGTACGCAGTTGGCAAGGATGGAAAGAAATATACAGGAACGATTGGTGATAACGGACAATTTGAAATTCATAGTGTTCCAGTAAGCGATAAGGAATATGATATTTTCGTAGAAATGCCAGGTCATTTAAATAGTAAATTAACAACAAAAATAGGGAAAATGCAGGATGGAGAATTAGTGGGACAAAACTTTAGAGCTGACGTGGATGATAACCTTGCAGGTGATGTAAACGGCGATAAAATGGTAGATATTCAAGATGCTAGAATAGCAGCTTTATCGTATGGAAAAGGAAAAGTATCTGTAAAAGATGGAGATATAAATCAAGATGGTGTTGTAGATGAAATGGATGTTCGTTTAATTGAGAAAAACTTCTTGAAAAAGGGCCCAGATACTAAAGGAAACGAGAAACCGAAAGAAAATGTAGGGCCAGTGACGTTAGAGAAAATTTTACGCTCTATCGGTTTAGAACCCAAAAAATAAGTGGACAAACTTCTAGAGTAAATAAAGCCATCAGACAATGGATATTAAATGAAATGGATTGGTTAACAAATGACCGGTAATGATTTACGGTAACATTACCGGTCATTTTAAGAGTCATAGTCGTTTGGGTACATGAAGTAACTAGTTTAAAGTAAGTTCGCTTTCATTATGGGACAAGGAAGTTGCTTAATTATTATTGTTGTTTGTGGGATGGAAATAAGGTTTGTAGTTTAAACTTTAACAATAGGGGGACTTGTGAAATGGGTATGAAGAAAAAACTTGGTATGGGTGTTGTAACTGCAGCGCTTGGCTTATCCTTAATTGGCGGGGGAACATATGCATATTTTAGTGATAAGGAAGTATCACAAAACACGTTTGCAGCGGGTACTTTAGATTTGAGTGTGAATCCAGAAGTTGTTATTAATGTCGACAATCTGAAACCAGGTGATGAAATGGAACGTGGTTTTCAATTAGTAAACAAAGGAACCTTAGCAATAGAAGATGTGAAACTCCTGACAGATTACAGTGTAATCGATGCGAAAGGGGATAATGGAAATGCTGATTTTGGTGATCATATCCGTGTTGATTTCTTGTGGAACTTGGATAAAAATGAGGTTCCAATTTGGTCTACTACATTATCTGAATTAAAGGTAGCTACGCAAAATGGAAATATTCCTAATCTTGTAAAGAACGGTATTGTAGATCGAGAAGGAAATGGACTTGCTCCAGGTGATGATGATACATTTTATGTAATGTTTACATTCGTAGATAACGGTGAAGAACAAAATGTATTTCAAGGAGATGCGTTGAAATTAAATTGGACTTTTAATTCCATGCAAGCAAGCGGTGAAGAAAAGTAAGGGTAATAATTTGTATACTATATGTGTGAGACATATCGTATACAAATGAAAAGAACTGTTTTGAAATGAAGGCGTTTATCCTCAATGGTAAAACTCCTTATAAAAATATGGGTGAAAAACTTGATGATGATTTCCCTTTTAAAACACATCGTAAAAATATTTTGCGATGTGTTTTGTTGTAAGTTGGAGAGTATAGAAATATTAAATGATTATCCGAATTTTGAGATATTTTGAGGGAATTTAGCACCTTACGCTAGCTTAGCAACTTTCCTGTCCCCTTTATCCCCAAGAAGACGTAATCCAGTTATGATGAGCATACATCCTCATACGCGAAATTGAAAGTAACAACTAGTGCATGCTCACAAAACTTTTCATCCTATGGCAGAGAAGTTCCAGAAAATCAAGAACACCCTGCAGAGAATAAGCTGAGGGACTTATTGGCTCATGTAAAAGAGAAGTATATGAAAGTGAAGGGCTAAATTTTAAAATTCTAAAAAGGGTGAATGGATGATGTTAGGGATAGGGTTGATTGTATTAAGTATTTTACTTGTCAGCATTGTATTTTTACCATGATGCTTTATTCCAAGTGAGACAGAAAACATGTAGTATTTTTATTCGTAATCATCCGAAAAAGAAAGAGGGATATTTGTTACAATCACGGCATTGTAGAAGAAATAGAATAAAAGAGGAAAATATATACTGTTACAAATTAATATTCCATGTGTTTTTTTGAACATACAATACTTATATTTAATGTATATATTGAATATATAAATATATTGTGTTATGATGTGAATTAGAAACTCGCGTGTTTCAAATACAACATTTTTATCTTTTTGATGACCTCTTATCTTTCCGTAAGAGGTCCTTTTTTTATCCCTCCGTATTGTATAGCCGCTAAAATACTATGAAAAGATACTAGAGACTACTACACTGTGATATCCTCTAGTATTTTTTCTTTATCTATATTATCTATTGTTAGGTAAACGACGAATTAGTACTTTTTGTATAATTTTCACAAAATAACTTTGAATCATTATTTATTTCAATATAAAGTAATGAAAGGACATATTTGACTATCGTCTTTAATTTTTCCGACAGCAAGCAAAGTTAGCATGTTTAATGCATAATCAGACGCCTGTAAATGAGCATTACTATTTAAATTTTTACCAGAGAGTAATTTAGTTAATTAGTAGAAAAAGGAAGGGGCCTATTTGGCTCCTTCCTTTTTCTCATACATACATAACGCTTGTTGACAACTTATGAAATAATAGCATTCATCGCTATTAAAATATAACATTAAAAGCAATTAATTAGATATGTAATTTTGCATATATTGTACTATTTCATGAATAGGAACAAAACTATTTATTCCTTTCTGTATGGAGACAAATAGATTTAGGTTTACTTAGGGTAAGAAGACCTGATCATTGATTGCTGGTTAAACCATATTTCTACGTATTTGAAACAAATTATTTCACTGAATTGTATGTTAAAGAGAGTGCGGGATTTATGAAATGTAGATTATTCCTTGATTTCTTACTCGTGATTTTACTTGGACATCGGAAAAGAAGTTACGTTATATACGATTTCAAAAGGGGATATTATTCAGTGCATCCAAAGATGCACTCCGTTTCCTGTTTCCTATCCTACTAAATTACCATTCCAAGCAAATTTCTTCTCTTTCAAACAATTCATCCATTGAATAAAGATAATTCGGCCATACGTATCGGAGGACATGAAACTTTCTTAATACCATTTGGAATATATTTCAATATACTTCCGATACTATAACAGATCGAAAATTTCTTGATTGGAGGTATATAATGGCATATCCATTTCGTAACTTAGTATTTGAAGGTGGCGGGGTAAAGGGAAGCGCTTATATAGGTGCTATCCGTGCACTAAATGAAGAAGGGATTTTACCAGAAATACAACGATTTGGGGGGACTTCAGCTGGAGCGATTACTGCATTACTTTTAGGTCTTTCCATTCCATTCGCAGATCTTGTAAAAATCCACAAAGACATGAATTTCAAAGCGTTTAAAGATGATGATTTTTCGATTGTACAAGATAACATTCGTTTGTTTTTTGATGGTTTTGGTATCTATAAAGGGGATTTCTTCACTGAGTGGGTAGGAAAGATCGTTGAAAAGTGGACAGGGAGTAAGGACACAACTTTTCAGCAGTTGTATGACAAAACAGGAAAAGACGTGTTTTTCCAAGGAACGAACGTTTCTACACACCAGCTTCGTACGTTTTCTCGCGAAACGACACCTGATGTCCCGTTAGTAGTTGCTGTGCGGATTTCGATGTCCATCCCATTCTTTTTTAAATCTGTGGAATGGGATAAAGATTATTATGTAGACGGAGGTGTACTCGATAACTACCCAATTCGTTTATTTGATCGGAAAAGTTTTGTGAATAAAGAAGAACACTTCACGACCACAGATACGATTGACGAGGTTAATAAACTGATAAGCAATATAGAGGATCATTCTACACTAAGAAGCTTACACACGAAATACAATGCATCTTTCTTTGATCCTACAGATGAAATTGTCTACAACAAAGAAACACTTGGTTTCCGTTTAGAATCTCAGGCGGAGGTTGCCATGTTAAAACATATCGCAACCTCAACAGAACATCATATTGGCCATTCTCTTATTCATTTTGCATGGAATTTGTCTCAAACCATGATCAAAGGTCATGAGAGCGGAAAAACCACCAAAGAAGATGCTGCCCGCACTGTATTTATTAATACATTCTTTACGTCGTCGTTTAATTTTGATATCACAGAAGAAGAAAAGAAAACACTCATGAATTCAGGTTATACTTCTACTAAAGACTATCTACATCAGTTTAATACGTCTGAAGTAAAATTGTTTAATCGACCATAAAGCCGAGTGCAATGCACTTGGCTTTTTTTTATCGTCCTGTAAATTCTTTTTTTAGTAGCTAATAAAAATTTAGATAGACTATGCATAGAACAAGAGAGAGGAGATAACAGAAAGTAATAAATATAAGTTTTGATGACTTCTTATTTTGTAAAACTAGGGTGTAGAAAGGGTGAAACAGGTGGAAGAAAAACGAATTATGATTTATACAATTTTTCGGCTAACACAGTACAAAAGAGAAGCCTAAAACGGTGGATAGGAATGTATCAAAAAATGAATAGAGTAGCAAGGCGGATTTATTGTGAAAGTAGGGATTTTCCTTTTTCTTTCTACTGATAATAAAGCGTTATGTAGACTGGGAATGTATAAGGTATTCATTGCTATTCCTTCAAAATGCTGATGTTACATCATATTAAAATAACCTCTAATTTAAGTATTGAAATTCTCTAAATCTCGATGTATTATATTCTTGTATTTTCTCACTTTGCTAAGCCTAGAAAACATCATCACTTCTGAAAGAACTCGAACTCCAGCGGGTTCTTTGAATTTACTTGAACTTATTTTTGAATCATTGTATTATATTTCCGAGTCTTACTCATATAAATCATTATCAGGAGAATCTGCAAATTTGCAGGTTCTTTTTTATTTTATTGAAAGTAAAATTTTAGCCAGTCGTTTATTTTCATATTGTTGGTTTTTATACGTGTTTGGTAAAAATCAATGAGTTGCAAAAAAATACTATGCTGAAATCTAGTTCGGTATAGCAATGTGCATATAAAAGATCCCACTTTGCTATATCCCCTAAAAAGAGTCATAAAAATCTATATTTTTTTAATTCAGTTGCATACTACAAAACTTCTTTTAAAAGAAATGTATGTACATACACATTATATTTTGTTCCATAACTCTCTAACTTTCGTTCACGATAGTCTGTTAAGTACAGGATTATTGGCGGGTGGTGCAATAGGTGCAGAAGATGTGAAAACAAATGAAAAAGTACAAGTTGCTGTTGCAGGTAAAGAGGGAAATGTAACGTATAAAGAAATTGATAAAGTAGAATCTCCATTGTTATTTGGAATGTATCCTTTATGTTAAGATCCTAATAAGAAGTTAGTTTTTTTTTGTTAATTAATATTTATACAAAATGTATAATTAATATACTAAAACGTTTTTAAATTTTATAATGTATTCCTTTTCATATGAATGAATTATTTATTGCAACAGGTTTCCCGTTCAAAATAAGATGTTCAAACAAAAGACAATATAAGTATCTTTATAATGATTTTTCAATATAATCAATGTGTTTATGAAAGGAACTCTGTGTTATTTTTGCTTTTTTACTAACTAATACAGCTTCAAACAAAGGACACAATTGCTACATACTAAGTGTAATTTATTACCTATTCAAAATTCTGTCTATTCAATCTTTCTAAAAATAAAAAAAGATTAAACTTATAAATATACAAGTTATAATGAGGGCGTCGAGACACAATTTATTACCTCTAGAGAAAATATCAAACCTCGTTTTGGATTAAAAATTCTAAAGAACTTGCCAGTAATTTTTTAAAATTGGACATACTGATATGATTACTATACGGAGGATAGCGGATTAGAAGGGAAGTTTATTCAACTCAATAAAGAAAGCGTTATCAAATGAAACTTGTTTTGAATCGATCATTCTAATAACTTAGATTCAACTACAGCTAAAAATAATAAATTATGGGGGTGCTTATATGAACATGAATGTAGCATCTATTAAAGAAAAAAAGATTGTTAAATACAAAAGTTGTTTTGATGTGATTGGGCCCATAATGATAGGCCCTTCAAGTTCACATACTGCAGGTGCTTTGGCTATTGGAACAGTTGCTAATAAATTATTTCAAGGTCTTCCCAAAAAAGTTGTGGTAAAGTATTATGAATCATTTGCTGAAACCCATAAAGGTCACGGAACTGATTTTGCAATTATTGCTGGTATATTAGGCTTAGCTGCTGATGACAGCAAAGTGCCAGATGCTATTAAAATAGCAGAGTCTAAGGGAATTGACATTACCTTTATTGAACAATTGGGTAATAGTCCTGCTGGTCATCCAAATACGGCAGATGTATATGCAGAGGATGAAAGTCGAAGTATTAGAGTAATGGGTATTTCGGTCGGTGGTGGGTTGATTGAAGTCAAAAATGTTGAAATTGATGGATTTAGCTTAAATCTGCAGGGGCCATTGCCAGTTGTTATTGCGATTTCAGAAAGAGCTGACTTTGAATTTGTTTTACGCAGGATCTTTAAACAATATGATGTGGAAATTAACAACTTTCATAGTTTGGAAGATAAAACAAAATATTTATATGCATTCGCTTTGGATTCGATATTGCCAGGTAATGCTCAGAAGGAATTAGGAGATTTAAGCAATATAGCTATTCTTATTATTCTTTAGTCACATTAAGGAGTGAAAAATATGTATATGGCCATAAAAGAAATTGTGGATGCAGCTAATAAAAGCCAAAAGCAAATTTATGAATTAGCAATCGAACAGGAAATCAAACAAACTAAAACTTCTTATGAAGAAGTATGGAGTAAAATGGAACGAAATTTAGCGACTATGCAACATGCAATAAATAAAAGTATCGAGGGCGACGGTGTATTTTCTCCAACAGGTTTGACCGGAGGGGATGCTGTAAAAATTAAAAACTATCGAGAAAATAGGAAAACTCTTTCTGGAGATTTGATGGTGTTAGGGATTCAAAGTGCTATCGGTGTTAATGAAGTAAATGCTGCATTAGGAGCTATTTGTGCAACTCCAACAGCAGGTGCGAGTGGGACGATTCCGGGAGTCCTATTTAGTATTAAAGATACGTTGCAGTTAAGTCATGAAGATATGATTCATTTTCTATTCACTTCAGCGTTATTTGGAACGATAGTCGCAAACAACGCTTGTATTTCAGGAGCGTATGGAGGATGTCAAGCTGAAGTAGGAAGTGCCTCAGCGATGGCGGCTGCAGCTGCGGTAGAAGCTGCGGGTGGAACGCCACAGCAATCTTCTGAAGCTTTTTCGATTGCATTACAAAATTTACTCGGTTTAGTTTGTGATCCGGTCGCTGGTTTGGTAGAAATTCCTTGTGTAAAGAGAAACGCCATTGGAACGGCAAATGCTTTAGCAGCAGCGGACATCGCATTAGCTGGCGTAAACAATCTCATCAATGCTGACGAAGTGATTGAAGCCATGTATAGAGTTGGAAGACAGATGCCTCGCGAATTAAGAGAGACAGGTTTAGGTGGTATTGCAGCTACACCTACAGGAATTTCCATTAAAAATAAAATCTTTGGGGAGAAACAATCAAATCAATAAGTTATCGAATATATTGTGAAGTTTTTAACAATCTTTACTCTATTGTTCGCCTAAGGATGTCTGTATATTGGGGGAGTTATCAATAAAATATACTACTATATAATTAAAATATTTTATAAGTGGTAACAAACCCTTCAGGTTGATGCTTCGCTAATTTTTTGATTTTTATTAACCTAGAAGGGGGATATTCGTTGTGGGGCACTATATAAGCTATTCATTTTTCAAGAACGGTCTATATTCCTATATCTTAAAAAGAGAATTAAGAATAGGACACAAGGAGGAATTATTATATGGATGGGGATACTGCAAAAAACATAGAATTTCAAGCTGATAACACTGCAGTAAAAAATGAGAAATATCTAGACCCTAAAAAGTGGCATAAACAGGATACTACCTGGGCATTGAGCCTTTTTGGAACAGCAATTGGAGCAGGAGTACTCTTTTTACCGATTAATGCAGGTTCAGGTGGTTTATTATCATTGCTGTTAATTACCATACTTGCATATCCTGTTATGTATTATTCACATAGGGCGCTTGCTAAAATGATTTACGCTTCGAACTCTGCCGATGAGGGGATTACAGGTACAATAAGAGAGTATTTTGGAAATAAGGCAAGTATCATTTTTAATATTGTATATTTTGTCTCCATTTATACGATCGTGCTGATGTACTCGGTCGCACTTACAAATACCGCTAGTAGCTTTATCGTGCATCAATTGCACATGTCGGAGCCTCCAAGGTCCATTTTATCGCTTGTTTTAGTACTCGGTCTTATCGCTATACTAAATTTTGGTCAAGATATAACTGTAAAGATCATGAGCATGCTAGTGTATCCTTTTATAGCTTCTCTACTTTTTATCGCAATATCTTTGATTCCACAGTGGAATACGTCAATGCTTAGTTTTTCAGCTGTTTCTACTGCTTCAACAGGAACAGGATATTTAGGAACGATATGGATGATACTTCCAATCATAGTATTCTCGTTTAATCATTCGCCTATGATTTCGTCATTTGTTATGAAACAGAGAGCTACGTATGGAATAGATGCTACTGATGCTAAATGTGCTCAAATACAAAAAGTTTGTTATATTATGACATTCGTAGTTGTTATGTTCTTTGTTTGGAGCAGTACCTTAAGTTTGACTCCAAATGATCTTAAGGTGGCAAAAGAACAGAACTTGTCAATCCTATCATATCTTGCTAATGAGCTTAATTCGCCAGTAATCACTATTGCAGCTCCTATCATTGCATTTGTGGCTATTACAAAGTCTTTCCTTGGTCATTATATAGGAGCGTATGAGGTAATGCGTGACATGATTATCAAGTCCAGTAAAAAACGTGGGAAAGATATAGGAGAAAAAACAGTTAAGACAATGATTCTTACTTTTGTCGTATTAACATGCTGGTATGTTGCTTATACAAATCCAAGTATTCTTGGAATCATTGATGCCCTTAGCGGTCCGCTAGTTGCTGCTATCTTATGTATACTACCAATGTATGCAATCCATAAAGTATCAGTACTTGCTAAATACAAAGGGAAATTGAGCAATGTATTTGTCATTATTATAGGTATTCTTACTGTCCTAGCAAGTATTAAGTCATTATTCTAATCCACTATTGTTAGTATCGATGCAAAAATCGTGGGATATGGAAAAAAGAAAGATTCTTATCGGAACTGAATTCTATATTGTTAAACTAAAGAAATCATATTTTTGGACAAACTCCTCACATTGGAGAGTTTGTCTTTTTTTATTATATGCATAACTTTTATCATTTTAGCCAAGAAGACCCCTTCCTCAAGGAACGCGAAATAAGTAGGTGGGAGATGAATTGGCTAAAATGATAAACTGGTGACCCAGTATGTAGAAGTAAAAAAGGGGAAAACTATTGTATAATTATCGATAATTTAGGGGGCGCCAAATGAAACATAATAAAGAAGTAACACTTGGGGATTACGTTCAATTTTCATATCGTAAAAATCATAATTTGAAATTAATGGGATTTATGGTGAATGTTTTACAAAATACAATTGTTGTAGATATTGCGGAAAGAATGGATATCGAGGTAGATGATTTTAGGCAAGTTGTAAAGCATGGTTATTATAATAAAGTGGTTCATAAGCAAATAAAGAATAGTGTTTCATAAAAAGTGCTCCTATATATATAAATTTAGGAGCACTTTTTATGGAGAGAATTTTCGCAAAGATTTTTTTGTCTGAGGTATAAAATTTTCATATAAAAATACGTTTTGAAGATATTTTCTTATTTGTTAATTAATAATTTTTTCAATCTTTATAGCTGTTATGGATTTAAAATATTATTCATAAGAATTTCACATAATTTTATTAAAAAGAAAAATACTAATACTTGTTTTAATACTTTACTTCGAGTCATTAAAACAAATTTACTAACTACGAAACAAGGAGGCATCACTGTGGACATTCGTGAAGGATTAATTCCAACAGCTTTAGGTGCAGCAGTGACAGCAGCAGGTTATGCTCTTAAACAAACTCGTGGAACTAATAAAATGATTGCAAATACAGTATTTGGTTTTGGTTTAGCACACGTCGTTTTAGGTGTAATCGATCTTGTTGAACATCGTCGTTAGAACGAAAGGCAAGCATTGATATATGCTTGCCTTTTTGGGAGTACATTTATTATTCATTTTTCAAAATATGTTTGTATGGCGTAATCATTATCAATGTAATTAAATAGTTACACTACAAGGAAATTAGAAAGTAAAACTGTGAGCATTGAATTTTATGAAATGAGATGGTGATGGAATGGAATTTTCTTCTGAAAGTAATACGTATCATGCTGGTGACATTGTCTATATTTTTTACCGAAATCCTCATACTCAAGACGTAGCTAACATACAAGCTGCAGCAGTTGTAAATAATCCTGAAAGACCTAATGAATTAGCACTATTTCTTTACGAAACGTATTATCCACTAACAAATGAGATGGCTATATATGCTACCGAAGATGAGGCAAACCAAGCTTACACTTACTATTATGGTGATATTTCAGAGGGGATGTTAGAATGAATAAGCCATTTATGCCTAAGCTCGTATATTTTGAACCGAAAGCATTGGATTATCCTTTGGGGAAAGAGCTGTTTGAGAAGTTTTCAAAGATGGATGTTGAAATTCGACATACTACTTCCCATAATCAAGTAAGAGATTTGCCAGGGGATAACGATTTTCAAAGGTATCGAGTAGCAAAATCCACGCTGGTTGTTGGTGTTAGAAAAACACTGAAATTCGATACTTCCAAGCCTTCAGCAGAGTATGCAATTCCTTTTGCGACGGGATGTATGGGACATTGTCATTATTGTTATTTACAAACAACGATGGGAAGTAAGCCTTATATACGAACGTATGTAAATGTTGAAGAAATTTTAGATGCTGCTGATAAATACATGAAAGAGCGTGCACCTGAAGTAACAAGATTTGAAGCGTCGTGTACTTCAGATATTGTAGGAATCGATTATTTAACGCATACCCTTAAACGGGCCATTGAGCATTTTGGAGAATCTGAATATGGGAAATTGAGATTTGTTACGAAATTCCACCATGTAGATCATTTACTTGATGCTAAACATAACGGAAAAACAAGATTTCGCTTTAGTGTAAACGCTGATTATGTGATTAAAAACTTTGAACCAGGAACTTCTCCCTTAGCTAAACGAATTGAGGCAGCAGGAAAAGTAGCTAGAGCTGGATATCCTCTTGGTTTCATTGTAGCTCCTATTTACCTGCATGAAGGCTGGAAGGAAGGATACTATCATATGTTTGAACGCCTAAATGCTGAATTACCTCTTGATGCACGGGATGATATTACATTTGAATTTATTCAACATCGTTTTACAAAGCCAGCTAAGAGAGTAATTGAAAAAAACTACCCGATGACAAAACTAGAATTAGATGAAGAGAAAAGAAGGTATAAATGGGGGAAATATGGAATCGGAAAATACATTTATCAAAAAGAAGAAGAAGAGGATATAAAAAACTATCTGTATTCCTATATGAAACAGTTCTTTCCTAATGCAAAACTAGAATATTTTACATAAAAGAAACGAACAAAATTCATTATATCATCAATCTAAAAAATTACTCACTCAAAAAAGTGATATTGGTCAACAATTCGCTAATATATCATTTGAAAAATTTATATACGAAAGTCTTTTATGTAAAAATATGTTTCATTATGAACTGAATCCCAACAGTTAAACAGAAAAATACAGCGGTTGTATGAATATAAGTCCGGTATTGTACCGGGCTCATTCTTTTTAACGTTGCATCAATTCTTTTGTGAACATATTAATTTGAACATGTTTAAAAACGAATCATCTTTTGACAATGGTATTAGCGCTTTAGAAAGAACTTTCATAAAAAATGGTACTAATAATCCCTCCAAGTATTACTCCCATAGTAGAATCTAATAACAAAAATCTAATTGTTTAATTAGTAATTCTAATCTACCATTTTTTGCTGTACTATCAACTAAAGAAACAGTAAATGGTTGTTGAAACATATTAGAAAATCGAGCAATTAAAGACATAATATTATATTTAGCAAAAGCCGATGCAACTAAAGCTAATTTCGCCCCAACAAGTTGAACTCCATATCCTAAAACTTCTATAGAAGTCATAAGCATTAAAAATAAAAAGATACCAATTACTTTAAAAGTAATAAACTCCATAATCATACCTCTTAAGTTTCTATAAATACATAACTCAATAATTATATTAAAAACATTCAATATTTTCATTAAAATATAAATCAATTTCTATTTTATAATCAAAAACTATACTCCTTTATTTTGAATGATGGCATCACCTTTTATTAGAATTGTCCCTTGGTTTAGCAAATGTTTTTTTGTAAATAATATATTTGTTAAACCATTAATTAAGGGGGACTAGTATGCCGCAGGATCGAAAAGAAGAAGTGCAAAACGATACATATGAAGGAAAAGAGGTTATGCCAGATAATCCACAATATCTACCGCGTCACGTGCAAATGGAGCTGCCTCCCGAATTTTCTATAAATCCTCTTTTTGCCCGCAAAGGAGAATCAGTCGTTCCGCGCTTTCACATGCCTGATGAAGGCATGTTACCAGAAACAGCGTATCAAATCGTCCATGATGAAATGACTCTTGATGGCAATGCACGCTTGAATCTTGCAACATTCGTTAGTACATGGATGGAACCTACCGCAGAGCACTTATATGCTAAATCATTTGATAAGAACATGATTGATAAGGACGAATATCCACAGACAGCTGAAATTGAGGAGCGGTGTGTCCGCATTTTAGCCAACCTCTGGCATTCCCCCAGCCCCCTTACAACTATGGGCGTTTCAACAACTGGATCGTCGGAAGCCTGTATGCTCGGGGGGCTTGCGTTAAAGAGACGCTGGCAAAATGTACGAAAAAGAGAGGGTAAGCCGGTGGATCGGCCTAATATTGTGTTTAGTTCTGCTGTTCAAGTCGTTTGGGAAAAATTTGCGAACTATTGGGAGGTTGAACCACGCTATGTGAAGGTTAGCCCTGAGCATCCCCGATTAGATCCTCAAGGGGTCCTTGCAGCCGTGGATGAAAATACGATTGGTGTGGTACCGATTCTCGGTGAGACTTATACCGGACTTTACGAACCGGTTGCCGCCATTGCAAAAGCGTTGGACGATTTACAGGAGAGGACGGGACTCGACATTCCTATGCATGTAGATGCGGCTTCGGGCGGATTTATAGCACCGTTTCTTCAACCAGATTTAGTCTGGGATTTTCAGTTGCCGAGGGTGAAGTCCATCAATGTATCGGGACATAAATATGGATTAGTCTATCCTGGCTTGGGTTGGATAATTTGGCGGGAAGCTGATGATCTCCCCGATGATTTAATCTTCCGCGTCTCCTATTTAGGCGGAAACATGCCGACTTTTGCCCTGAATTTTTCACGTCCTGGCGCACAAGTGCTCCTACAATATTACAATTACCTGCGTTTGGGGAAAAGTGGGTACTATGATGTCCAAAGGGCTTCTCAGAAGGTCGCTCTTTTTCTTAGCAAGGCGATTCAGGAGATGGAACCGTTCGAACTTTTGTCCGATGGTTCGGATATTCCGGTTTTCGCTTGGCAACTGAAAAAAGGTTACACATTAAACTGGAACCTTTATGATTTATCTCGACAATTGCGTGTGTTCGGCTGGCAAGTACCCGCATATCCATTGCCTCCAGATCTAGAAGCAGTGACGATTATGCGCGTTGTGGTTCGAAACGGATTTTCTATGGATCTCGCGCATTTATTTTTGAGGAACCTCAAACAGGCCGTTGCCTTTCTGGATTCCTTGGATGGACCTATGCCACATGATACGAAATGTGATAATGGGTTTCATCACTAATTAGGGAGCAGCTCTCGTCGTCGTTAAATTGAGCTCAACACCCATAACTTTTCGAGCTATCGACTGGGAAGTGGTACAGAAAAGCTGATGGTTTCAACCAAGGGATACATGATGATAGGTGATGAACAAATTGATGCCTGAGGGCTTTACAATATCAAATCATACGCCTAGTTTTCAGAAATCTATTGGCTTTTCTTCTGGTTTCAAAAGACACAATTCAAATCTGTTGAAGAGTTAAAGAAATTTGTAGCTAGTATTTCCTTTTGGGAGGTACCATTAGCTGCTTTAGGAGTTACTCCACCATTACATTGGATTTTAGCGGATAAATGGGGTAAATCTATTGTATTAGAATCGACAAGGAGTAGTGACTAATAGTCCTGAGTTTAATTGGCATTTATAAAATTTAAGACAATATATAGGTCTTAAATCGCAGCCATGCGCGGGGGATGTACCATTAAGTGCTTTTGGACAAGGTTCAGGTTCAATGGGACTTAATGGAGATTTCACCCCACCATCAAGGTTTATACGGGCAGCGTATGGTAAACAAAATATTCAGGGTATAGATAACGAAGAAGAGGGTATATCGGTCATTTTTCGTATTTTGTAAAATTGTGAGGTTCCAAAAGGAGGAGTAATAACGGAAGAAGATACATTAGATAATACTATTTATACAAGCGCAACGTGCATGGAGTCTGGTACATATTATTACCATATCTATGATTGTAGATAAATTATTGCCCTTCGATATTAGTAACAGGATAGCTGCTTAACGATAAAAATGAATTTGCCAATTTTCTTGCAAAATGTAACGGGTGCTCTACCGATTGGATATGAATATACATAATTAAGGGATTCATGTATAACCAGTGATTATGTAAAGCACTGACAATAATTCCTTGTTGTACAATTGATTTCATAAATGCAGGAATCTCTTCTTGTAGAACCGCGATTTCTCCTAAATTTAATGCATTGCCATTTTGATCCAACGATTCAAAACTTACTCCGACGGGAACTACATAGGCACTTGGTTTTCCTTGAACCAGGACCTTAAAATTGCGGTGAAAAGACACCGAACAACCACCTTGATTTATTTTACTCTTTCCTTTAAGAATTGCAGCAAATTGATCAGAAATGAAATTTAAATTAGACATAAGTTCAATTCCTTTCCCGTGCTAAATTTATTCATGTAGAAATTTAATTTAAAAAATGTAGTTCCTTCTTTTAAAGAAAAGAACTACTTATAAACAACTTTTCTCTAAAATAAACAGGCTGATATGTGTAATTTGTACCCTGTTTATTTTAGAAGAAATATAAATGTTATTTCCCAACAAACATAACTTAATGAATCCTTTCTATATATCATTATAAAAAATTCATAAAGTAGGCAATTGTACATCTTTATTTTATGTAGGTTAGATAAATATGTGCCTTAATAAGTCTGTGCTTTCTTTATGAAATTCTTATTGGTAATTAATACAACAATAAATTTAATATATTTTAATGATTGTATAGGGTAAAACTTAAGTTGTTTTTTCATTTTTTCTTTTACAATTGCTTGTAGTCCTTTGTTAAAATTGTAGTAATATATTGAACTGTATATAAAGATAGATATTTTAAATTTTTCATCCTAAAATAACTTACTACATCTAGCTAAAAATGTTGTTTTTTCAATGAAGAAGTAAATTTTGGGTGTATGGTTTATTGGTTATATTAAGTGTTTTGTTAATGTTAAACATAACTCTTATTGCACATACATTTTTTTAGATCGCAAAGAAGAATTTATTCGTCTGTCAAATTCTATGTTAACTGGTAAAACAGACTAATTTTAGATGAAAGATTCTATAATAAATCTGGAGAAACAAAAATAATTGAAAACATTTGAGCATGGAGATAAAAAACGCTTAACGAAGGATATTTCAAAAGAGATGGATCAAAGGATTCAAAAATCAATAAAGCTTGTTCAAAAAAAATATAAGGTGGATGTATTAGCATTAGGAGAAGTATATAAGCGGAATAATTATAAAGAATGGAAGAAAATAAGTAAGAATTGGGATCAAGGTGAAAATTATTTTAGTAATGCTGATATTAATGTTTATGTTCATCCAGTAATTGAACATGCAGGCTCAGCTTTACCGAAGAGAGTGAAATAAGGTGATTTAAGTCGTTAGCGGATTAGGAATACGCTAAACGATATTAATGCTGGTTCTGCATTTTCAATCAGTGCAGACTTATGTACTTTAAACGTGATTAATAAATTATATTTGGCTTATTATGATCCTTTGGTTAGCACTAGTTAGAGTTATAGTAAAAATATTAAGCAGAAACGACTTATTTTTAATAATAAGAGGAAATATGTTACTGAAAAGTAAGGAGACAAATTATTATTTTTTTAAAGAGTAATTAGGTCCGTACAATGACGCATTAAAGTGATTCATAAGGGATTCTGAATGCTAAGAGAGTGAGAATGAATTACAAAAGAAAGGTGCATAGGCGCCTTTCTTTTTTTGAAGGGATTTTTTGTTACGAGTTAGTACAAAATTGGGTTCAGGGGGTACTATAAAATTTTAGCTTGATGGCGATGGGGTAGCATCCACGTCTATCAACATCACTACACCTATATTGAATACTGCGTTACGTGCCTTTAATCAAGTGAAAAACAAGACCCATTTTGTAAAAACTGAAACCAACGTTTTCTAAACTGAACTTGAGCCATATCTGCATGAACATGGGCCTCCATTTTTAAAGCTTCTGGTATAGGTCTAGGATGTTGACTTTCTACAATAATTTGATCCTCTTTTAGTACTCTTAAACTAAATTTAGCTAAAATTTGGTCTAGTAAAGGGAAGTACTTTAAAAATGTCCTTCCGGTATATCCCATAATTAATGACTCTTCTTCATCAATTGGTGTAAACGTAATGTACTGAATAAATGACTCATTCTCCTGTTTGCCACTGTGAAGCATCCACTGATGTGGGAATTTGTATTCAAGGTAAGCATCACCATTTGAGAATATAAACTGATCCAGTGTTCCCTCCAGCTTATAATTGGTTGATTCGGCTTTTGTTTTTCTACCAATCGTTTTTTTATGTACATAAGCAAGATGAGCAATATCCAGCACAGATTCGATTGATCGAGTAAGGTGTGCATTCCAAGTGGCGTGGAAGAAAGAGAGTTTAAAAGGAGTGTTCTCCATTACATGAAAAGTTTGCCATTCAGGTGGAGTTTCCTCATTATCAGGATATATCCAAATCAACCCAATCTTTTCTTTTACAGGGTATGAGAGGGTATGAGCAAATTTCGGGATAGGTTTATTGGGTTGGGATGGAATTCTTACACAAGTACCACAACTATCGAACTCCCAACCATGGTAGGGACAGACTAGTTTACCATTTACTACTTGTCCCAGTGATAAGTCAGCGCCACGATGAGGGCAGTAAGGTGATAGAGCCTGAACTTCGCCTTTTTCATCCCGATATAATACAAAATCTTTGCCAGCAACTCTTTTTTTTACTGGAATCTTTTTTATATCTTTTGCATAACTCACAGCATACCAATTACGTGGGAATACTCTATTTATATTTAGAGTCATTTATTTTCTCCTTCTTTTTTATTCACCTAGTAGATATTAGTGGTGTCTACTGTATACTGTCTATTCTATGCTATAAAATATTTTAAATGTTCGTTTAAAATTAAGAAATCTACAGTTTGATCAAATCATTATGAAAGCCTGTATAATCTCTCTAAATGTAACAAAAATGACCATAGTACAATAGATTTTAAAAAGGAGAATGTCTTATTTTATTGAAAATTGAGACATTAAGCAATATTCCTATTGCTATTAAATTGACCATTAAAGAACTTCCACCAAAACTTACAAATGGAAATGGAGTACCTGTAAGAGGAAATAGTCCCGTAATACCACCTAAATTTACAACAGATTGCATACCAATCATACATCCTATACCAATTGCTATAAAACTGCCGAATGGATCTACACATAATTGTGCAATTTTTAAGGAGCGAAGTACTATAGTCAAAACTCCCACCAATAGAATAAATACACCAATAAATCCTAGTTCTTCAGAAACTATTGCCATTATAAAATCAGTATGTGGTTCCGGAAGATACCCTGTTTTTTGTATGCTATTTCCAAATCCGCGACCAGTGATTCCTCCAGAGCCAATGGCAATAAAAGAGTTTACAAGCTGATATCCATTTCCTTGCGCATCAAGAAAGGGATTGAAAATCGTAGTAATACGTGTCTTTTGAACTGCTGATAAACTATATTGAATCAAATAATATAAAATAGGTAACCATAAAATAGAACCGATGGTAGTTCTTTTGATTAGTAGATTTATATTTATTCCTGAACAAAGAAATATGCTAATACCTATACCTAATATTAAAAGTGCAGATCCTAAATTTGGTTGTTTAAAGATAAGAAAAAAAATTGTAGCTAAAAAAAATAAAAGTTTTCCGATACCACTCCAGTTATTTTTAGCTTGTTCTTGTCGCAATGCAAAAAAACGGGCTGTTACAAGTATTGTTCCTAATTTAAGAAATTCAGCTGGCTGTATTCCAAAGATCCATGACTGAGCATTATTTACCACTTTTCCTTTCCATAAAACCATAATTAATAAAAAAATCCCCCCAACCATAATACAGATTGAGACTATTCGTTTTTTCCATATTTCATATGGGAGTAAAGCACAAATTATTAATCCTATTGTTCCTAAAAGTAGCTTTGTTAATTGAGAATCAACAAAATGTCTACTGTTATAACCGTAATGTTGGACAGCGACAATGGAGCTTGCACTATACATCATGATAATACCTAAAGTACATGTTATGAATAGAGGAAGGAGCAATAGATAATCGAGTTTTAATATTTTTTTCATTTTAATATCCTCCTGATTTAAAACAAAACATAATATTACATTTGCTAATGAATAGAATCTTGTTCTCGTCAATTACTAAATATGACTTTTGTTTAGAAAGATTCTATCACTTATTCCCTGTTTTTTACGCAAAAATCCCCCTAGTATGTAACTAGAGGGATTCAAAATGGCATGACTAAATAAGGCTTTTTCCCCCTAGTAGAGCTTTGGCACTATACAACGTAAAGTAATGAAAATTCATTACTTAGCTATCTTAAGAAGAGCCTTAATCCGACAATTCCTGTTCTACCCATTGGCGTCTTTCGACATTTTTGGGCAATAGCCTGTGTTTGCATAGGAGCCTCACCTAACAGGTTAAGCAATATAAATTTTATGTGTTTGTTTCGTGTAGCAAGCATAAATATATTTTTTTTGCTTGTCAAGCAACCGTATTGCTAATTTTATTTGTTTTATTGCTTTATAGTCCTTTGAGAAATGATATAAAAAAATGTCTGTAATCATTCTGTATAAGTACATATTTTTGACTTGTAGTGTATCGTTTGATTAAGTAGTTTAACCATATAAATTTGATAAACAGTAAAGAAGATTTTAATCATAAAAGAAGATTTTTTGTGAATGTTCTTTTTATATACAGAATGACTAATTATTCATCTTTTGTTATAAAGTTGGAATTTGATTAAAAATAATAAGTTTCATATGTTTTATTACGTTTCTTCGAATTAAATCTATTTGAATTCTATGTTTTTTAAGGGGAATTTTAAATTTATAATAAAATATAATTTCATTTTCTATAAAAGATTTTTTTATAAATGGAATTGAAAGTCAGTTGACAAATATTAAATTCTGGTTTAAATTTTGAAGTAATTCAATAAACTTTGTTAGGTGAGGCTCCTGTATAGAGAAACGCTGCTGCCCAAAAATGTCGAGAGACGCCAATGGGTCAACAGGAACGGTCGGATTAAGGCCCTTCTTAATGTAGCTGGTTATAAAAACCTATGCTATACAGTGCTAAAACTCAACGAGGGAGTGGTATACGATTTGATAGAAAGGCACCTCTGTGATTTCGGCAGAGCTGTCTTAATAATCATTTATTTGTATTGTGAAAAAACCTTTACTCCTTTTTGAGTAAAGGTTTTTCTGTTTAATGTTATTTATTTTTATCTTGTCTATATTCAAAAAGGAGGTAATTCTAACTAATGAATTGATTGCAATGTAACTATTATTGCTCTAATAAAAAATTTAAGACAGATAAAATAAAACAAAACCACTCATGAAACTCTAGAGTCTCCCTTAGCAATATGAGGAGGAGTTAACATGAAGAAATTATTAAAGGAATTACTTATAACCAAAAATAACTTGGATGCAGAGAAAGTTTTACGTCTTCCGTCGTATGATATTGCGCAAGAAGTAAAACAGTTTTCAATTGAAGATCAAGTCATATTACTAAATATGATTCCTGTATTAAAAAGCTCTAAAGTTCTTCAATATATGAGTGCAGAAGAAAAATATAATATCTTAATTCACTTATCTGAAAATAAAGCTAAAAAGTTACTGAATTTACAACCGATTGATGAATTAGTAGATTTACTTCTAGCGGTTCATCCGGAAAAACAGGCTAAATTAATGGCGTATCTAGATAAAATTACAAAACATAACGTAAAAAAATTAATGACTTTCAAACCTGAAACGGCAGGAAGTCTTGTTACAAGTGATTTTGTTGCAGTTAGAGGAAATTGGTCAGTAAAAATGACATTGAAGTACATTAGGGAACATTCTGAAAATGTAGAATCAATATCTTATAGTTATGTTCTTGATAGTCATGGTTATCTTGAGGGAATCGTTTCCATACATGAGTTATTACTAGCAGCAGATGAAGAGATATTATCTACTATCATGATGCCAGAGGTAATTTCAGTACACGCTGAAGTTGACCAGCAAGAAGTTGTAAAAAAGCTACTGAATTATAATTTAGCAGCAATACCTGTCACAACAGCAAATAATAAAATGATTGGTATTATAACATTTGATGACGTAATGAATGTTATGGAAGCAGAAGCTACAGAAGATATTCAAAAGTTAGGCGGAAGTGAACCATTGAATCAATCTTACTTTGAAGCTAGTATTTGGAGCATTTTCCTAAAACGTCTACCATGGTTATTACTTCTTTTTGTTGCTGAGGCATATACAGGTACAGTATTAAAGTATTTTGAAGACGAAATTGAAACTGTAGTTGCCCTTGCTTTCTTTGTTCCATTATTAGTAGGTACTGGAGGGAATACAGGAACACAGGTTGTAGCAACAATTACTCGTGCAATTGGTATTGGAGAGTTAAAATTTAAAGACATTTTCCGTGTAATGAAAAAAGAATTTGCAATTGGTATGCTTCTTGGACTTGCACTTGGGATAGCTGGGCTCATTCGTGCTTATATGTTAGGAGTTGGAACAGAAGTTGCGCAAGTTGTAGCAATTACTTTATTATTTATTGTTATTTGGGCTTCTCTTGTAGCAGCTGTTTTACCTTTAATTCTAAGAAAATTAAAACTAGATCCTGCAGTTGTTTCAGGTCCATTTATTACAACATTTGTTGACGGAACAGGATTAATAATTTACTTCATGGTTGCAAAAACGTTATTAAATTTATAAATATACACTAAAAAAACGAAATCCGGAATAAGTATGTTGCCTTAATTGCTAAAACATAGTGGGGAATTCAGGCATGAGGAAATCAAACACTTTTGTCTTTAGATAAATAATATTTTAATGGATTTATTGAATGTAATGAATGCTGGAGGATAAAACTATGAAACATCTAAGAAAAATCTTCAAACGAATTTTGCTTCTATTTTCTATTTTAATGATTATTGGCGTAGGAATACTATTTGGTACTAGCTATGGCCGAGAGCTTCGTATAACAATCGCTGGGAGTATATTAACTTCTCAGCATCCACAATATGCGAAATATACATTCCTATCCCAAAAGGAACTAGATAAACTGCAAGATAGAATTAATCATCCAAAATGGTCAAACAGTGATGAGCATATTTATAAAAAAATAGTAGGAAAAAGATTAGAAGAATTAAAAAATCAGCCATTAGAAATTGATGTAGAAACGATTAAAAGTAATAAAGATAGTCGCTTTCTTTTCGAAGGAAAGTTAGTCACAATTAGTAATCCTTTCAATGTTAAACTTGTTAGCCATCAAGGAACACAGGGTGCTAACAGGGGAGAAAAAATTAGTGTAATGGCAAAACGTAATCATGCACTTGTTGCTGTGAATGCAAGTGGATTTGCTGACGAAACAGGAAGGGGTGGAGGAAATGTTGCTACTGGAATTGTGATAGAAAATGGGAAAGCTATTGATACAAATATGGATAGAAATGCCCCTACAATTATTACGGGATTAACAAAGTTTGGTCAAATGATAACAGGAAATTATTCTACCCAACAACTGTTGGATAAACAAGTCGTTTCCGCAGCTGGATTTATGCCACAGTTAATTGTAAATGGAGAAAAAATGATTACAGAAGGAGACGGCGGTTGGGGGTCGGCTCCAAGAAGTATTATGGCCCAAAAAGAAGATGGTACAATTATGTTTCTAGTTATTGACGGTAGACAGACACATAGTATAGGAGCTACGTTGAAAGAGTGTCAAGATATTTTATATGAAAAAGGAGCTATAAATGCAATGGCAATGGATGGAGGTTCTTCTGCTACCCTATATTTAGGAGGAAAGGTTATAAATTCACCGTCTACATTATCCCATGAAGATCGTTATTTACCGAACGCTTGGGTGGTAACAGCAAACCAAAAACAAAAAATAAAGATGACAATTGATGGGAGAAAAATAGATACCAAAACATCAGATGAATTTGATGCGAACATTTCAACAAATTTATGAATTATTAAAAATAGAACAAATACATGATTTTTATCCCGTTAGTCGGAAAATTGAAATTGTTTTTAAAAATTAGAAATTCTTATTTCATATTCATGATTTGCACAATATCAAACGAGGGTGATGAGGATTCCAAATTTACGGAATTCTTATCACTCTTTTTTAGTTTTTTGTAAATATGGAACAATATCATTACTTTCACTGTCTATTAAGCGTTAGAACATTTTTTATTAAATAAATTAAGAAAGGAATCATCATTTTTAACTAAGGGAGAAGATTGAATTGAAAAAATTATGGATGCTGCTTTTCGTTTGTTTTGCGGTTATGTTGGTAGGATGTAATAAAAACGAACCGCCAAAACAAGCATTTGAAGAATATATCAATTTATGGAATGATAGAAAATTTACAAATATGTATGATCATTTATCAGATCATGCAAAAAAATCAATTTCTAAAAAAGAATTCACAGAAAAATATCAAAAAATCTATGAGGGGATTGGAGCTAAGAATTTAAAAGTTAAAATGAAAGGAGAGAATACGAAAGATAAAGAGCTTTTTCTTTTTGAAGTTAAGATGGATACGGATGTAGGATCAGTTTCATTCATCCATGAAGCAAAACTTGTGAAAGATAAAGAGTCTTGGAAAATAGATTGGACACCAGACTTCATTTTTCCAGGAATGAAAAAAGATTACAAAGTACGTATGCAAATAGAGCAAGGAAAACGCGGAGAAATATATGATCGAAATGGAAAAGGGCTTGCAACGAATGGTAAAGCGACTGAGGTTGGAATTATTCCAGAGAAACTAGGCGAAACAGCAGCGCAAACGAAAGAAATAGTAGCACAATTACTTGATATGTCTACAGAAGAGGTTGAACAAAAGCTCACAGCGAAATGGATAAAACCAGACTCCTTTGTACCAATTGGTATTTTAAAAGAAGGAACCAGACAGAATGATTATATTGAATTAGAAGGAGTTTCATCTCGTCCAGTAAATATTCGTACGTATCCATTAGGTGAAGCAGCGGCACACTTAACTGGATATATAGGAAAGGTGAATGCGGAGGAGTTAAAATCACTTCAAAAACAAGGTTATCAAGTAGACGATTTAGTAGGTAAGACCGGTTTAGAGAAAGTGTTAGAAAATAAATTGCGTGGTGAAAAGGGTGGACGCGTATTTATAGAAGATGAGAAGGGGAAAGAGATTAAAAACGTAGCAAAAAAAGAAACAAAAGAGGGAGAAACTGTTACGTTAACAATTGATGCTGTAATTCAAGAAAAAATCTTTAATGAGATGAAAACTGAAGCAGGATCTAGTGCAGCGGTCAATCCTAAAACGGGTGAAACAATCGCACTTGTAAGTAGCCCTGCTTATAATCCAAATATAATAGTTAGAGGAGCATCGAAAGCCCAACGAGAAGCATGGAGTAACGACTCGAAACTACCAATGATGAATCGCTTCACACAAGCATTTGTACCAGGTTCCGTATTTAAAACGATTACAGGTGCAATTGGTTTGGAAACAAACACAATAAATCCAAAGGAAGAATTTAAAATTCAAGGATTGAAGTGGACAAAAGATTCATCTTGGGGAAATTACTATGTAACTCGTGTGAAGGATGCAAGTCCAATTGATTTTGATAAGGCAATGAAGTACTCTGATAATATTTATTTTGCTCAACAAGCTTTGAAAATGGGAAAAGATCAGTATGTAAATGAATTTAAAAAGTACGGATTTCATGAAAAATTACCAATCGAATACGAATTTCCTATTTCAATTATTGCAAAAGATGGGATAAAAAATGATATTCAACTAGCAGACACGGGTTATGGACAAGGACAAGTATTAATGACGCCACTTCATTTAGCATTAACATATGCACCGATTGTGAATGAAGGGAATATTCCGTCGCCACACCTTTTAAAAGAAGCAAAAGTAGCGGGGAATTGGAAAGAAAATGTGATTTCTAAAAAGAATCAAGAGATATTAAAGAGTGCATTAATTAAAGTCATTAATGACCCTGATGGCGCGGGGAGAAGTGCAAAGGTTAATGGTGTAACGCTTGCTGGTAAAACTGGTACAGCAGAACTGAAAGAGTCGAAAGAAGCAGACGGAAAAGAACTGGGATGGTTCGCAGCTTTCGATGCAAATGCGCCAGACATGATTGTTACAATGATGATTGAAGATGTAAAAGGAAGAGGAGGAAGTAACGTTCCAGGTGAAAAAATAAAACATGTATTTCAGAAATAATACTTAATTATAAGGTGAATTTTTCACTAAATTTATTACATGTTTGCTTAACTCAAAGATATAAATTGGGGGAAATATAGAACAATTAAATTTCAAAAAAGCATTCTTTCTAATCGAGAATGCTTTTTTGCTGTCATTCTAGAAAAGTTGACATTGTTAATGGTAAATAGAAGGGAATAGCAAATTGAAATGGACAAGTAGAGTGTTACGTTAAATTCAAAAAATAGATTATTGTGAGTGGATTTTTATCATTGTATGCTTTACTTGTTTTTTAGTAGTATTATTCTGCCTGAAAAAAGATAAACAATGGAACAAATGAAACTTGTATTTTGTCTATATATTGAAACCATAATAAAAAAGTGAGGGCAGTTTTATGTTTATTCAAATAAGTTTGAGGTGTGGAAATGGAACAGACGTTTATTGAAAAGTGTAATCATGATGAGCTGGACTATGTTATAAAAGACTATTGGCAAGATGTATGGAATTATTCATTTATTATTACGAAAGATCCACACTTATCAGATGATATCACGCAAGATGTATTTATAAAGGTGTTTAAAAATTGGAATTCATTTCGAAAGGAGTCATCTATTAAAACGTGGATTTTAAAAATCACAAGAAATACGGCAATAAACTATTTGAAATCCTCCTATTTTAAAAGGATATCTTTAATAGGATTTTTTAGTGACGATAAGCAATCCCTGTCAGCAGAACAAGAATTTTTTAAGCAAGAAGAAATGAATGATGTGTGGAAGGTGGTATTAGAACTACCTAAAAAGCACCGTGAAATAATTATATTGGATGCAAAATATGAATTATCTTATGAAGAAATGGCTGAAACATTAGGAGTATCCATTGGAACTGTAAAATCGAGATTAAGTAGAGCGAGAAGTAAGGTTTCAAAATTAATAGGGGAGGGTAGTAGTGATGAACAATAAACAAAATCCTGACTGGTATAGAAAAATAAAAAAAGGCCCAATGGAGAATCGTAAAGATGAAGAAGAATTTATTTCTAAAATAAAGCAGTCTATATATGAAAATAATGAAGTGGATTTTGAAAAACATAAAAGACCATTTCGTAAAAAAGCATTACCTATTGTAGTTGTTTTGGTTTGTACAATGTTATTTTTCATTGTTCAACAACCTTGGCTTGATGATAATAAATCGCCGGTACAAAGTAGTACTCAAATTAAGCCTAAAACAAAAGATGAGTCTGCTCAAGATCCATCATTAAAACAATTTATGAATGAACTATATCAAAGTACGAACTCAAAAAATGAAAATAACTTGTACAAAGCGTTAAATGATGAAGTTCTATTTAAAGGAAAGAGTTATAGGAAGGATGAATTGAAGTTTGATGAAGATATCTTTCATGAGTTGCAAGTCGCCCTTACAATGGGAGGAGAGTTTGCAAAAGATACAAAGCAAGTATATAAAGTACCAAGTGGATTGACAGAAAGTAACCAACCAAACCAAGCGCATTTTATATATGCAACTGTTACTGGAAATAAAACGAAAATTTTAGCTGAACCAAAGCGAGAATCACAAGTTTTATATGAAGTATCTAATGAAATGGTAAAAGCTTGGATTCCAGAAAAAGTACAGAATAATGGATATATAAAAATATCTACAATTAACGGTAATACTGGATATGTACAGAAAGAGTATGTTTTAACTGATATTAAATATTCATTTATGTTCGAAAAGAATAATGAAGGTATATGGAAAATAATAAATATAGATTCTATATGGTAAAAGAGGAAGGTTCATTAAAGTGAACCTTCCTCTTTATTTTTATTTTCGTTTTGAAGAGTATTCCAGTACTCTAAAATTTCTGATGTAACGAGAGCGGCAATGTTTTTTTCTGAATTACTACCAGGGATAACGACAGAAACGGCAATTTGTGGATCTTCCGTAGGAGCATACGCAATGAAAAGAGAGTGATTTATCATTCTTGCTTGCTCATTCGGAAAACCTGTAATACCTGTTTTACCTGCGACGTCAAAGGGCAACTTTTTAATTTCCTCTATATTTTGACTCATCCCACCTTGCACGACACTCCAAAAGTTCATCGGGTAACGATTTGAACTTTCTAAAATGGGTTTAAACTTTTTGGTTTCCTTACCATCTTGACCAATAATCGCACTTACGATTTGAGGTTTATATTTGTCGCCTTTACTTGCCAAAGTTGCTGCATATTGAGCGAGTTGAAGAGGAGTATGCACTTCATTTCCTCCCCAAGAGGCATTTAATAAAGCTGAAATCCCATTTTCAAATTTATTAGATGGATGGAATTCATATTGTCCGTCTTCTTCAAAGGGTAAATCAATCCCAGTTTTAGAACGTAGGCCGAATTGCATTAAATAATCTGTCCATATATGTGCCACTTTTTCTATATTTCCATTATTTTGGTTGAATAAGGGCAGAGCTACTTTTGCTGTCATAAATGTGTTAGATGAATTAATGATAGCCTGCCTCGGTGTAATCTCCCCTGTTGGTGTTCCAGGCGCATTCGTAATGTTATTTTGATTATCATACTGAAAAGTACCTTTATCTAAATAAGTATCTTCTGGTTGGAAAAGCTTTTCATTTAATCCAATTAAAATAGTGAGTGGTTTTATAGTAGAAGCCATATTTACATAAGATTCACCATACTTTAATTTTTGAATTGCTTTATTTTGCGAAAGAGATTTAATGTTTTCTTTTCTAGAAGATACATGTGTATTTAATATATTTGGATTAAAAGCTACCGAGTTGGCCATAGTTAAAATTGCGCCAGTTTTTGCATCGCTCACTATAGCATAACCAGCTTTAGCATCAGGTGTTTTCTTAATTTGAGATTTTAATGCTTCTTCTGCCTTTTGCTGCAACTCAGAGTCTAAAGCTAGCCGCACATCTTTTCCTTTTTGTACTTTTTGAATGTTCCATAAGAACTTTTTATTATTCAATTTAAAAATAAGAGTTTTGCCTGGTTTTCCTTTTAAATCATTTTCATATTGCAGCTCAATCCCGCTTTTTCCAACAGCCATATGCTTGGACTTAAGGTCATTTTCTACATACCCAATTACTTGTGAACCAATTTCGTGTTTAGGGTAATATCGAATCCATTCATCTTTAATTATTACATTATTGGGTTTGTTTTTGTTTATGAATGCAAGTTCATTCTCATTTATATCAGAGTATAACGGTATATCATTCATAGTCTTCTTTTTACAAGATTGTTGTAATTGAGATTTTATGTTCTCTGTAGAAATATCATGTTGAAACTCGCTTGAAAATTGGTTAAAAAAAGCTAATGTGTTTGATGTATCTTGTTTCGATAGCTTTTCATCATTAGAAGTGCAATATAGAGACTTAACTTTCTTATTTGTAGCTAGCATTACACCATTTTTATCAAAAATCTTTCCTCTTTCAGCTGAAGAAGTTGCGATAGTAATTGAAAAGAAGTTGATTTTTAATAAAATTAGTAAAATCAAACCTACAATAGAAAGAACCGCAAAAAATCTCCATCTTCTTGTATGTAACATATAACCCTCCCTTATGTAGCCTATTTCATCTTATATTTAATTATTTTTTTTGTAAATGTGGAACAACTTTATTGTTTAGGTTGTCTATTAAGTATTACAGCATGAAGAAAGGAATAATTAGCATGAAAATTTACTAGCAAGTTTATATGTAAGTTTAATAAGAGTTATTATACAGTTTAGCACTTCTAATGCAAGTGGCAAAAAAAATAGAGAGAAAACAAGAAGGGAGAGTTATTAATTCCGTAGCTAAACGAAAAGGAATGGTTGCTTACAAGGATTAAGCAAAAAATTGAGGCGATATTTATAACCGATTATCGGTATCTAATATATAAGGAATGCTTTTAGTATTTGTAGCAATTCCTGAAAGGATTAAATGGAGGATTTATGAAAGGACAAAAAGGCAAGAAGCAGAAGACATATATATCTATTCGATTAAATATAATGTTCCTTTGCATATTTGTACTATTCTCAGCTATTATTATGCAGCTAGGAAAGGTACAAATCGTTGAGGGAGAGGCTTATAAGAACCAAGTGGAAAGTAGTCAAAATGCAATAACTAGTATTCCAGTTCCACGTGGACAAATTTTAGATCGAGAAGGGAAAACAGTTGTTAATAATAAATCTCTTCGCACAATTACGTATACAAGGGTGAAGGGAATTACGAGTGAAGATATTTTAAAAACAGCAAAAGACTTGGCGAAAGTACTTGAAATGCCTGAACAAGATATAAATAAATTAACAGATATCGATAAAAAAGATTTTTGGATGCAGTTGAATTTGAAACGTGCGGAGACAAAGATTACTAAGAAAGATATAGAAAAGTTTAAAGAAAAGGGTATAGAGGGAAAAGAGTTAGATAAAAAAATAGAAGACTTAAGACGAGGTCGTGTTACAGAGGTAGAATTAGCAGAATTAACAGCACAAGATTTAAAGGTGTTAGCTATTAAAAGTAAAATGAGTTCAGGTTATCAACTAACACCACAAATTATTAAAAAAGATGTAACAGATGAAGAGTATGCGCGGATAAGTGAAAACCTTGCGAATTTTCCAGGAGTAGATGCAACTGTTGATTGGGAACGTAATTATGTAAATGGTAATTTATTTCGTTCTGTATTAGGAAATATTACGAGTAGTGAAGAAGGATTACCGAAAGAAAATTTAGATTCTTATTTAGTACGTGGATATAACCGTAATGATCGTGTTGGAAAAAGTTATATTGAACAACGATATGAAGATGTATTACACGGCACAAAAGAAGAAGTGAAAAATATTACTGATAAATCAGGAAACATTGTTAGCACAGAAATAATCTCTAAAGGAAAAAGTGGTAATAGTTTAACATTAACGATTGATATGGAATTACAAAAGAAAGTGGAAGAAAGTATAGAGAAAAACTTGAGAGCTTTTAAGAGTTCAGAGCCACTGCTCGATCGAGCTTTTGTTGTCATGACGAATCCAAATAACGGACAAATTTTATCAATGGCAGGCAAAAAGATTGTAGAAAAAGAAGGAAGAATAGAGGTTGAGGATTTGGCATTAGGTAACATGACAACTTCGTATGAGCTAGGGTCAGCTGTAAAAGGTGCTACTTTATTAACTGGATATGAGACAGGGGCAATACATCCAGGAGATCAATTTTATGACGCGCCGATGAAATTTAAAGGTACACAAGCTAAGAAATCGTGGAATGTATCCGGATTTGGTAATATTAATGATTTACGGGCTTTACAAGTATCTTCGAATGTATACATGTTCCAAACAGCTTTAAAAATTGCGGGAGTCAATTACGTACCAAATGGCTCATTGGATATTAAACAAGGAGCATTTGATACGATGCGCTATTATTTCAAGCAATTTGGTTTAGGTGTCCCAACAGGTATTGATTTACCGAATGAAATAATTGGACAAACGAGAAAAGTAGATAGTCAACCTGGGTTTTTACTAGATTTTTCTATCGGTCAGTATGATACGTATACGCCGTTGCAATTAGCGCAATATATTTCAACGATTGCGAATGGTGGTTATAGAATGCAACCTCAAATTGTACAAGAAATACGAGAACAATCAATAAAAGAAGAGGTTGGCAAAGTTATACGTTCCATAGAGCCTGTCGTATTAAATCGAATTGATATGAAGAAAGAACATATTGATCGGATAAAAGAAGGGTTTAGATGGGTATTCCAAGAAGGTGATGGAACTGGCGTGAAATATTTCAAAAACGCGCCATATAAACCAGCAGGAAAGACAGGAACAGCCCAAACTGTATATGGTGGAGATGACCCGATTGGTAGAAATGCAAAAGGAGAACGTATGGAATGTTACAACTTAACGTTAGTTGGATATGCTCCATATGATAATCCAGAAGTAGCATTTTCCGTAGTAGTTCCATGGCTTCATGATGATAAAAATGGAATTAATTCTATAATTGGAAAGGAAGTATTAGATGTATACTTTGATTTGAAACAGCAACGTATACATGGTGAAGCTACTAGTACAGGTAGTTCTAAGCAAAATTAGAGTACTTTTCTCAGGGAAGAGACCCTGTTCATATAAAGCCATTTATAAGTAAAAAAATGAAATATGAAATAAGAGATAGAGGCGTCGTAGCTACTATCTCTTATTTTGTTAATAACTCTCATACTAGCTATAATTTTTTTAGTTTGTGGAACAAATTTGGTTCGGTGATTGTCTATTATGTGTACGTATAAAAAGGCGCTAAAAATTTGGAAGGAATGATGATTTTGAAAAATAAGAGGATGCTAAAAATAGGAATATGCGTTGGTATATTAGGTTTAAGTATTACAAGCCTAGAAGCTTTTACAGGAGGGGCACTGCAAGTTGAAGCGAAAGAAAAGACTGGACAAGTGAAACATAAAAATCAGGCGACGCATAAAGAGTTCTCACAACTTGAGAAAAAATTTGATGCTCGAGTAGGTGTATATGCGATTGATACTGGTACAAATCAAACAATCTCTTATCGATCTAACGAAAGATTTGCCTTCGCATCAACCTACAAGGCTTTAGCAGCAGGAGTATTACTACAGCAAAACTCAATTGATACATTAAATGAAGTAATCACATTTACGAAAGAAGACTTAGTGGATTATTCACCTGTTACAGAGAAACATGTAGATACTGGAATGAAACTAGGAGAAATTGCTGAGGCTGCTGTTCGTTCAAGCGATAATACTGCAGGGAACATTTTATTTAATAAAATAGGAGGACCGAAAGGATATGAAAAAGCGCTTAGGCATATGGGGGATCGGATTACTATGTCTGATCGCTTTGAAACAGAATTAAACGAAGCTATTCCAGGAGACATTCGTGACACTAGTACAGCGAAAGCTATTGCTACGAATCTTAAAGCTTTTACGGTCGGAAATGCACTTCCAGCTGAAAAACGTAAAATTCTTACAGAGTGGATGAAAGGAAGTGCTACAGGGGACAAACTTATTCGTGCAGGCGTACCAACTGAATGGGTAGTTGGAGATAAATCAGGTGCTGGTAGTTACGGGACAAGAAATGATATTGCTATCGTTTGGCCTCCAAATAGAGCACCAATTATCATCGCAATTTTATCTAGTAAAGATGAGAAAGAGGCAACCTATGATAATCAACTCATTGCAGAGGCAACTAAAGTTATAGTTAAGGCTCTTAAATAGTATTTTAGTTTTCGCATTTTTAACATGAAAGTATTAAAAGTATAAAGTTAGAAAACGACTCTTTTCTTGTGATAAGAGTCGTTTTTGTATTCTTATTATTAAAAAGGTAAAAGTAAAAATATAACGAATATATATGACATATCTCATACGAAATTTCATGTACTGTATTATTTTATTAATTTAAATAAATTTCAAGAAAGTATAATATAATTCAGTTAGCATATAGAAGTGTTTGATGAGAATGTAAAGGAGAAAATATGAAAAAGAAAATTAATAGAATTGTAATGATTATTTGTATATTAGTAGGTTTTACAATCTTTTTATATTTACAGAACAATTTAATAAGTATAACTGAGGTTAAAATAACCTCTAGTAAAATACCATCCTCTTTTAAAGGGTATAAAATTCTACAAATTTCAGACTTACACAATAAAAAATTTGGCGATAATCAAGATGTGTTAATTCAAAAAATAAAAAGTATAGACCCAGATATTATTACGATTACGGGTGATTTAATTGACAGTAAATCATACGATGCAGAAGTTAGTATGCAATTAATACGAGAAATGGTAAAGAAGTATCCTGTATATTTTGTGACAGGAAACCATGAACAATGGTCTGGAAAGTATAACAGTTTAGAAAAAGAGTTGAAGAAATATGGTGTCAATATTTTAAGAAATGAACATGTAGGCATTCGAAAGGGTGAGCAAGAGATAAACTTGCTAGGTATTGATGATCCAGAGTTTGGTACTGGAAACCGTGATGAAGGAAATATTATAATAGATGAAATTAAAAAAGCAAAAATTGAAATGCAGCCAGATAGATATAATGTATTATTATCCCATAGGCCTGAATTTATAAAGGAATATACGAATGAGAGGTTGGATTTGGTTTTATCGGGACATGCTCATGGAGGGCAAGTTAGATTGCCATTTATCGGTGGATTAGTTGCTCCAAATCAAGGTGTTTTACCTAAATATACAGCAGGTTTATATGTAGAACAAAATACATCAATGGTAGTGAGTAGAGGATTAGGAAATAGTATCATTCCGCAAAGAATTTTGAATAGGCCAGAGATTGTAGTCGTGCAGTTAAATTAAGCTGTACGATTTTTTTATACAAAAGTGAGTAAAGAGATTTTATGTATTTTACAGGAGTTAACATTACAATTTTGTTAAAAATTTTCTACGTTACATAAAGTAACAAAATTTGACCCTGATTGTTTGTTATAGTGTAAATAATCAAAAAACTTAAAATTTGTCGAGTGAAAATTGTGATAAGTAATTCATGTAAAAAACTTAAAGGGGTGTACACATGCATAAAGAATATGAAATTGAAGAATACACGGCGATTGAGGAACAAATACATTATTATTGTAAATGTTTATTAGTAAGTCATCCTGATCAAATAATAAAGTATTTAGAAAAAAGGTTAGAAAAATATGCAGAAACATTACAATATGCACATTTATATCCTGACACAGTTATTTTACCGTTACAGCAATTAGTTATTGAATATTCTTTAGATGTTGCTAGAATTCGGAAGTATATGAATTTAAAAACGTAAAGTGAAATTTATAGTTTAAATGAAACAGAGTCGACTTTAGGAAATGAAATTCTAATGTCGACTCTGTTTCATTGTTTAATATCGTTGATTGAACATACATACTAATCAATGAAGTTTGACATATAATTAAGCAAGGGTAAAATAAAAGTGAGTACTCACTCATTTTATTGGAAAAGGAGGATGAAACGTGCAACAACCTTCCATTATTTTACGGACTGTATCAAAAAGTTTTGGGAAAAAAGAAGTGTTACACAATCTTTCATTGCAAGTTGAAAAAGCAGAAATTTTTGGTTTTGTTGGACCTTCTGGATCGGGGAAAACAACGCTCATTAAAATGATTGCAGGTATTAATGAGGCAACGAAAGGTGAAGTGCTTGTTAATAATACTAATATGCCTAATTTAAATGAAATGAAAAGAATTGGTTATATGGCCCAGGCGGATGCATTATACGAAGAATTGTCAGCATATGAAAATGCAGATTTTATAGCAACGATGTATGGACTAAAGGGAAAACGTAAAAAGACAAGAATTGCAGAGGTTTTTGAACTTGTACAATTGTCTCAGTATATGAAAAAGCAAGTACAACAATTTTCAGGTGGAATGAAAAAACGCTTATCATTAGCAATAGCGCTCCTTCACGAACCAGAAATATTAATTTTAGATGAGCCTACAGTGGGGATAGATCCGCTTCTTAGAAAAACGATTTGGGAAAAATTTTATGATCTTAAAAAGAAAGGCACAACGATTATTGTAACGACGCACATTATGGATGAAGCTGAATTTTGTGAGCGTCTAGGGTTAATTAGAGAAGGGAAACTAGTTGCGGTTGGAACAACTGAAGAATTGAAAAAACGTGTGTCATCTGGACGGATTGAAGATGTCTTTTTGCTAGAAGAGGTGGTGCCATCATGAGAGTTACTGGTGTAATTATACGTATTACTCGTCAATTTTTTCGAGATAAGCGTTCGTTAGCAATGATGTTTGGAGCACCGATGTTATTACTTTGGCTTTTGTCACTAGTGTTTACACAGAAAGACTATATACCGCAAATTGCTGTTGTTGATATGCCCGCTCAAATAGTAAAAGTGATGAAAAATCAAGAAGCGTCAATTTATGAATACAGTAAGGAAAAGGCGATTTCTGAGTTGGAAAAACAAAAGGTAGATGCAGTATTTCGAATAGAGAATGGAAAAATGAAACTTCTGTTGGAAGGTAGTGATTCGTCAAAAAATCGTGCTGTACTTCAAGTATTGCAAAAAAGCACAGAGAAGAATGATGTATCGATTATGAAACCTGAAGTAAATTATTTACATGGCTCTAAAGACTTTACGATGTTTGATGGGCTTGGTCCTGTATTAATTGGTTTCTTTACATTTTTCTTTGTATTTATATTATCAGGTGTATCTTTCGTAAGAGAACGTTTAAGTGGTACGCTAGAAAGGTTATTATCCACCCCAGTAAGAAGATGGGAAATAGTCGCAGGTTATATTATTGGTTTTGGAATCTTTGCCTTTATACAATCCATTATTATCGTAAGCTTTTCCGTTTATATTTTAGATTTATACGTAGCTGGCTCCATATGGCTCACGCTACTTATTACATGTATGCTCTCTTTAACTGCACTAACATTAGGTACGTTTTTATCGGCATACGCAAATAATGAATTTCAAATGATTCAATTTATACCGCTTGTTATTGTGCCACAAATCTTCTTTTCTGGATTGTTTCCAATGGAATCTATGAATAAGTGGCTACAAATGTTAGGGAAAGTATTTCCACTCACATACGGCGCTGACGCAATGAGACAAGTGATGATTCGGAATCAAGGGTTTACAGAGATTGCATTAGATCTTACTGTATTATTACTTTTTTCACTATTATTTGCAGTAGGGAATGTATTTGCTTTAAAGAAACATCGCAAAATATAATAATGACAAAAAGGAGCTTTATAAATGCAGAAGGATTGGCTGGAGGAATTAATAGCTGCAACTAATACGGATAAACGAAATGAACGTCAAATGCGAATATTAGAGGCGGCTGTTGATATGTTTGGAGAAAAAGGATACGCTTCAACTTCAACAAGTGAAATTGCAAAGCGTGCTGGTGTAGCGGAAGGAACCATCTTCCGCTACTATAAGACGAAAAAAGATTTATTACTAGCGGTCGTAATGCCAACTTTAACTAAGTTCGTTGCACCATTTTTCGTACAAACCTTTGCAAAAGAAATATTTAAATCAGAGTATGAATCGTATGAAGGACTTTTAAGAGTTGTAATTCATAATAGATTTAAATTTGCTCAAAAACACTTTCCTATGATAAAAATATTAATTCAAGAAGTACCATTTCAACCAGAACTAAAAAATGAAATACAGCAATTAGTAGAAACAGAACTGTTTTCACATTTCAAAAAGTTGATTGTGAAATTTCAAGAAGAAGGAGAGATTATTGAGATACCACCATCTTCCGTACTACGTCTTACTTTATCAGCTGTATTAGGTTTATTATTAACACGATTTTTATTATTACCTGAAGAAAAATGGAATGATGAAGCAGAAATTGAAAATACGATTCAATTTATATTGTATGGATTAACTCCACGAATTTAATCGTCGAAGTGTGAATTACATATATTACTTTTTAAGTAAAAATAAATCGCCTTTAAAAAGGCGATTTATTTTCGTTATATATTTTTGATAAATAAGTACTTGTTTATTAAAAACATTCTAAATCAGCGTGTTTCTTTGTCTCTTCTTCTAAGACCTAATAATCCTGCTAGTCCTAATAAACCAAGCCAAGCCCAATTATTATTTCTATCACGATTATCATTTAAATCATTTGTTGTATTTACATTTCGAGTTCTTACATCATTATTAACTCTGTCTAAATTATTGTCATTTACTCGAGTTGAAATATCAGTGTTATTCACTCTATTCATATTATTTCCATCGTATTCAGCTTGCGCAGATGTACCTAAAAACATAATAGAGAGTGCTAAAACACTTAAAATAGATGATAATTTCTTTTTCATAACAATTCCCTCCTTTCTTAATCATTAATTTCTCCGGAGCATCTGTGTATTATTCATTTCACAATATCTAAACCAGTATAATAGGGCGCACATTTATTGAAAATAGAGTTGAATGATTGTTAATATATTATTGGATATATATTTCTCATAAAAATAAATGAATCAAACTTTGCTTAAAATGTTAATCTTAGTACAATTTATAGTATACGGACTAGCACTAAGGAGGTAATGAGATGCGGCAATTTGCAAAACCTACAATCGTCGTAAGTAAATGTTTAGAATTTGATGCTTGTCGATATAATGGAGAGATGATTCCAGATGTAACAATACGAAATTTGCAGCCATTTGTTACATTTATACCTGTTTGTCCAGAAGTGGAGATTGGATTGGGAACTCCTCGTGAAACGATACGAATTGTAGAAGAAAATGGTGAGAACAGACTTGTGCAACCGTCGACACGAGAAGATGTAACTGAAAAAATGGAGCAGTTTTCAAATGACTTTTTACAAACGATATCGGATGTGGATGGTTTTATTTTAAAGAATCGTTCACCAAGTTGTGGTACGCGTGATGTGAAAATTTATTCTGGTTTTGAAAAAGCGCCAGCAAAGGGAAAAGGATCGGGCTTATTTGGCGGAGCAGTAGTAAAAAAATTTTCGCATCTTCCTATTGAAGAGGAAGGCAGATTGTCGAATTTTATTATTAGAGAGCATTTCTTTACAAGACTATTTACAATCGCATATTACAAAATGATTAAACATAATAAAAATATGAAAGACCTTGTATCGTTTCAGTCGGACAATAAATATTTATTTATGGCATATAATCAAGTGAAACAAAAGGAATTAGGGCGTATAATTGCAAATCACAAAAATGAAAAGATTGAAGTTGTATTCGAAAACTATGAGAAGACTTTATATGAATTATTTATGCGCACCCCCCGCTATACATCGAATGTAAATGTATGCGAGCACATTTTTGGATACTTTAAAACAAAGCTAAAAAAACAAGAAAAAGATCATTTTATAGAACTGTTACAAAAGTATGCAGAAAAGAAAATACCACTTAGTAGTTTACTTACAATTTTAAAATCATGGGCCATTCGATTTGATGAAAAGTATTTATTAAGACAAACGTACTTCGAACCATACCCTGAAGCATTAGTAGAAATTTCTGATTCGGGAAAAGGTAGAGATTATTAAACAATAAATTACATAATTCGACACAAAATATCCTATGTTGTTGTAGAACAATGTAGGAATTTTTTTGTGCATTAGTACAGAATCTGTTTTAAAATTAAGTTATGACAGAATTATAGCAATTGTCTAACTAATATTCTTGTCTTTTAAGTTGTTATGTTTGTAGTAGAAACTCGCACGCTGTCGAAACTCAATATTCGATAAGGGGTGTGTAGCGGAATGGAATTTACTCTAACTCGCGAAAAACAAATGATTAAAGAAATGGTACGTGACTTTGCTGAAAAGGAAATCGCACCGAAAGCTGTATATTATGACAAAACTGCAGAGTTTCCATATGAAACATTTCAAAAAATGGGCGAACTAGGATTATTAGGCATCCCATTCCCAGAAGAGTATGGAGGTTCAGGTGGCGATACTGTATCGTATGCGTTAGCAGTTGAAGAAATTGGTCGCGCTTGTGGTGGCACTGGTTTAAGCTATGCTGCAACAATTTCATTAGGTGCTTCTCCAATTTATTATTTCGGTACAGAAGAACAAAAACAAAAGTATTTAGTTCCAATGGCGTCAGGTAAAACATTAGGTGCCTTCGGATTAACGGAGCCGAATGCTGGATCAGATGCAGGTGGTACTCAAACGAAAGCGGTACTAGATGGCGATGAGTATGTAATCAGTGGTGAGAAGTGTTGGATTACAAACGCAGAGTATGCAAATACCATTATTGTAACCGCTGTCAACGGTGTTGAAGAGAATGGTAGAAAACGCATTTCAGCATTTATCGTACCTACTACTAGTGAAGGATTAACGATTTCTAGTCCTTACGATAAAATGGGCGTTCGCGCTTCTAATACTTGTGAAATCGTACTTGATGGTGTTCGTGTACCGAAAGAAAATATTCTTGGTGATGTAAATAAAGGTTTTAAACAATTTTTATATACACTTGATGGAGGACGTATTTCAATCGCAGCATTGGCAGTTGGTATTGCGCAATCAGCCTTTGAACGTGCATTGCAATATGCGAAAGAACGTCAACAATTTGGAAAGTCAATCTCTAATTTCCAAGCGATTCAATTTAAATTAGCTGATATGGCGACTGAAGTAGAGCTAGCACGTAATTTAGTACATAAAGCAGCTTGGTTAAAAGATAACGATAAACCTTTCGGTAAAGAAGCGGCAATGGCAAAACTATTTGCATCGGAAGCGGCAAGCCGTATTGCGAATCAAGCAGTACAGATTCATGGTGGATATGGCTATATGCGTGAATATGAAGTTGAACGACATATTCGTGATGCGAAACTATTAGAAATTGGTGAAGGAACTTCTGAAATTCAACGTCTCGTAATTGCTAGACATTTAGGATGTAGATAAAAGGGAGGAATCACTATGTTTCAAAAAATATTAATTGCGAATCGCGGGGAAATCGCTGTTCGTATTATGAAAACTTGTCAAAAACTTGGCATTCGCACTGTTGCTATTTATTCTGAAGCAGATGAAAATGCCCTTCATGTGAAAATGGCAAATGAAGCTTACTTAGTAGGTGGACCGCGTGTTCAAGAAAGTTATTTAAACCTTGAAAAAATTATTGAAATAGCTAAGAAGACAAATGCAGAAGCGATTCATCCGGGTTATGGTTTATTATCAGAGAATCCGTCTTTTCCGGTTCGCTGCAAAGAAGAAGGAATCGTATTTATCGGTCCTTCAGAAGAAATCATTACGAAGATGGGAAGTAAAATCGAATCACGTATCGCAATGCAAGCAGCAGATGTCCCAGTAGTCCCAGGTATTACTACAAATATTGAAACTGCTGAAGAAGCAATTGAAATTGCAAAACAAATTGGTTATCCATTAATGCTTAAGGCATCCGCAGGCGGCGGAGGCATTGGTATGCAGTTGATGGAAACTGAGCAAACGCTCACCAAAGCGTTCGAAAGTAATAAAACAAGAGCGCAAAACTTCTTTGGTAACGGAGAAATGTATTTAGAGCGATATATAGCAGACGCGCATCATATTGAAATTCAGCTTTTAGCAGATACACATGGTAACACAGTGTATTTATGGGAGCGTGAATGTTCGGTACAGCGCCGAAATCAAAAAGTAATCGAAGAAGCACCTTCACCATTTTTAGATGAAGGTACACGAAAGGCGATGGGAGAAGTTGCTGTACAAGCTGCCAAAGCACTTGGTTATACAAATGCAGGTACAGTTGAGTTTCTTGTAGATGATCAGAAGAACTTCTATTTCTTAGAGATGAATACGCGATTACAAGTAGAGCATCCAGTGACAGAAGAAATTACGGGATTAGACCTTGTAGAACAACAACTTCTGATTGCAAGTGGAGAGAAACTATCATTTACTCAGGATGATGTAAAACGTAGTGGTCATGCCATTGAAGCTCGTATTTATGCAGAGGATCCGAAAACATTCTTCCCGTCACCTGGGAAAATTACAGATTTAACATTACCGTCAAATGTACGGATTGATCACTTCTTAGAAAATCATGTAACGATTACACCTTTCTATGATCCAATGATTGCGAAAGTCATTGCACATGGGGAGACTCGTGAAGAAGCAATTTCGAAATTACATGATGCTCTAGAAGAATTAAAAGTAGAAGGTATTAAAACGAACACGCCAATGCTACTGCAAGTTTTGGAAGACGAAGTGTTCAAAGAGGGTATTTATACAACAGGCTTTGTAACGAAACAACTCGTTAAAAAATAAGATTTAACAATATTAAGGGGGAAAAAATGATGACGAAAGTATACGCATCGATGGCAGGAAACGTTTGGAAGATTGTTGTAGGAGTAGGAGATACAGTAGAGGAAGAGCAGGATGTCGTCATTTTGGAATCTATGAAAATGGAAATTCCAATCATTTCAGAAGAAGCTGGCACAGTTATGAAAATTAATGTGCAAGAAGGCGATTTTGTAAATGAAGGAGATGTATTATTAGAAATTGAATAGGGAGATATAGGGGGAAGCGAATTGAAACTACCTAATTTTGCTGTCATTAAAGAAGTCGGGCCACGTGATGGCTTACAAAATGAAAAAAAGATTGTTGGCACAAAAGATAAAGTAAAATGGATTCAACTACTTACAGAAGCGGGATTGTCGTATGTTGAAGTTTCCTCATTCGTTCACCCAAAATGGGTCCCTGCATTAGCGGATGCAAATGATGTATTTTCTGAGCTGAAAAGGGATCCCAATGTTACATATGCTGCGCTTGTTCCGAATCAAAATGGTTTGGAACGAGCTTTTTTGCAAAATGTAGATGAGGTGAATGTTTTTTTATCAGCAAGTGAATCTCATAATAAAAGTAATATTAATAAATCGATCAAAGAAGCATTAGTCGTAATTGAAGATATAACAAAACAGGCATTATTCGAAGGGAAAAAGGTAAGAGGCTATGTTTCTACTGTATTTGGATGTCCTTATGAAGGGAATATAAGTCTCGCAGCAGTTGACGAATTATGTAATCAACTATTTTCATACGGTATTTATGAAGTTTCTCTAGGGGATACAATCGGTGTAGCGAATCCATTACAAGTAGAACAAGTATTAGAACACCTATTAAAGAAGTATGATGCTTCGCAGTTTGCAATGCATTTTCATAATACGTATGGAATGGCTCTAGCGAATGTAGTTAAATCATTAGAATACGGTATTACAACGTTTGATAGTTCTTGTGGTGGACTCGGGGGCTGCCCTTATGCACCAGGAGCATCAGGTAATGTTGCTACTGATGACCTAGTACATATGCTCCATAAATTAGGAGTCCAAACGAATATAGACGAAGAAAAGTTATTGAGAGCTAGTCAATTTATTCAAAGTAAGTTAAATATCCAATTACCGAGTCATGTGTATAGAGCGCTTCAACATAAAACGATAAGTAGGTGAGAAGATGCTACAATTACAAAATATTTCAGTTGATTATGTAACACCTCACGTTGTAAAGATTTCGTTATATCGTGAAAGACAAGCAAACTCATTATCTTTAGCGTTATTAGAAGAGTTACAAAACATATTAACTCAAATAAGTGAAGAGTCCAATACGCGTGTAGTTATTCTAACAGGTGCTGGTGAAAAAGCGTTTTGTGCTGGTGCAGATTTAAAAGAGCGTGCCGATATGAATGAAGAACAAGTTCGCCATGCTGTTAGTATGATTCGCACTACTATGGAGATGGTTGAACAATTACCACAGCCAGTTATTGCTGCTATAAATGGAATCGCACTTGGTGGTGGTACGGAATTAAGTTTAGCTTGTGATTTTAGAATTGCTGCTGAATCTGCAAGTCTTGGTCTTACTGAAACGACACTTGCAATTATACCAGGAGCGGGTGGTACACAGCGCTTACCGAGATTAATTGGTGTTGGTAGAGCGAAAGAATTAATTTATACAGGTAGACGTATTTCAGCGCAAGAAGCAAAAGAATATGGTTTAGTAGAATTTGTTGTACCAGCTAATTTACTTGATGAGAAAGCGATTGAAATAGCAGAGAAAATTGCTAGTAATGGACCTATTGCTGTTCGATTAGCAAAAGAGGCAATTTCAAATGGTATTCAAGTTGATTTACATACCGGATTACAAATGGAAAAACAAGCGTATGAAGGTGTAATCCATACGAAAGATCGAATAGAAGGATTACAGGCATTCAAAGAAAAACGCAAACCGATGTATAAGGGGGAGTAAATATGTTAGACCAAAAACAACAATCTAATTCATTTGAAGAACGAGTTGAAACAATTAAACAAGGCGGGGCACCGAAATATCATGAGCAAAATAAAGCAAAAGGAAAATTATTCGTTCGAGACCGTTTAGCGCTTCTATTTGATAATGGCGAATATGTAGAAGATGCATTATTTGCTAACTGTGAACAAACAGGCTTACCTGCGGATGGCGTTGTAACGGCAACGGGTAAAATACATGGTCGTACTGCGTGTGTAATGGCCAATGATTCTACTGTAAAAGCTGGATCATGGGGATCACGCACAGTTGAAAAGATTTTACGTATTCAAGAAACAGCTGAAAAACTACGTGTTCCGTTATTTTATTTAGTCGACTCTGCTGGAGCGCGTATTACAGATCAAGTAGAAATGTTCCCAGGGCGCCGCGGTGCAGGAAGAATCTTCTATAATCAAGTGAAGTTATCAGGTAAAGTTCCTCAAGTATGCTTGTTATTTGGACCTTCTGCAGCTGGTGGTGCGTATATTCCAGCCTTTTGTGACGTTGTAATGATGGTAGAGGGAAATGCATCTATGTATTTAGGATCTCCTCGTATGGCTGAGATGGTTATCGGTGAGAAGGTAACTTTAGAAGAGATGGGCGGAGCTCGTATGCATTGCTCTGTATCAGGATGCGGAGATGTTTTATGTAAGACAGAAGAAGATGCGATTACACAAGCAAGACAATACATTTCATATTTTCCAAACAACTATTTAGAAAAGACTCCATTGGTTACACCTCAAGAACCGAAACAATTCGATAAAACGTTAGAACAAATCATTCCAGAAAATCAAAATGCTCCTTTCAATATGAAAGATCTCATTAATAGAGTTATTGATGAGGGTTCATTCTATGAAGTAAAAAAATTATTTGCTCAAGAGCTAATTACAGGCTTAGCACGTATTGATGGTAAGCCAGTTGGTATTATTGCAAATCAGCCGCGTATGAAGGGTGGCGTATTATTCCACGATTCAGCTGATAAAGCTGCTAAGTTTATTAATTTATGCGATGCATATCATATTCCATTATTATTCCTTGCGGATGTACCAGGATTTATGATCGGTACAAAAGTAGAGCGTGCCGGTATTATTCGCCACGGTGCAAAAATGATTTCTGCAATGAGTGAAGCAACTGTACCGAAGATTTCTATCGTTGTTCGTAAAGCATATGGTGCTGGTTTATATGCGATGGCAGGTCCGGCATTTGAACCAGATTGCTGCCTGGCATTACCGACAGCCTCTATTGCGGTAATGGGTCCAGAAGCTGCGGTTAATGCTGTATATGCAAATAAAATTGCAGCTTTACCAGAAGAAGAGCGTGCTAGCTTCATTGCTGAAAAACGTGAAGAGTATAAGAAAGATATTGATATTTATCATTTAGCATCAGAGATGGTGATTGATGGTATTGTTCATCCAAACAATTTACGTGAAGAGTTAAAAGGACGTTTCGAAATGTATATGAGTAAATATCAAGTATTCACGGATCGTAAACATCCTGTATATCCAGTTTAAAAGCCCTATTTAGGGCTTTCTTGCTCAAAAAGTTAAGGAGGGGAAAACATTGAAACAAGCAGTTTGGTTTCCAACAGAAGAGTACAAGGAAAAAACACGTTTATATGGTTGGATGAAATCATTGGGATATGAAGATTATGAAACTTTTTATAATAAATCTATTGAGGAAACAGCTTGGTTTTGGGGAGAGGCAGAAAAAGCAGTTGGCTATCAATGGATGAAACCTTATACAGAAGTATTAGATTTAGAAAATGGTACACCGTTTGCACAGTGGTATAATGGCGGAACATGTAACGTTGTAGAATCAGCTTTATCCCGCTGGCTTGCGGATGAAGAGACGAGAATACAGCCAGCACTTCAGTATGAAGGGGAAAATGGAACTTCAAAATCATTTACATATGAAGAGCTTGATAACTGGGTAAGCCGTGTTGCCAATGGTTTGAAACACGCGGGTATTGAAAAAGGTGACCGTGTAACAATTTATATGCCAATGATTCCAGAAACAGTTGTTGCGATGCTAGCTGTAATGAAAATTGGAGCAATTATTTCACCAATATTCTCAGGCTTTGCGTCTGATGCAGTTATGACACGTGTGCAAGCGGCAGGTTCAAAAATGATTATTACCGCAGATGGATTTTCACGCCGAGGTAAAATTGTTTCTTTAAAAGATGAAGTAGATAAAGCTTGTGAACATTGCCCAACTGTTGAAAAAGTGGTAATCGTTCGTCATGCAGGAAATGATTTTACACCACATAACTATGACTTTTCGTGGAGTACGCTAGAAAAAGAAAAACCATTCATACATGCCGAAGAAATGCAAAGCGATGATCCATTAATGCTCATTTATACATCAGGAACGACTGGTAAGCCGAAAGGAACAGTACACACGCATGCAGGATTTCCTTTGAAAGCAGCCTTTGATGCAGGAGTTGGAATGAATATTAAACAAGGTGATCGTGTATTATGGGTAACTGATATGGGCTGGATGATGGGGCCATTTCTATTATTCGGTTCACTCATTAATGGAGCAACGATGGTTATGTACGAAGGTGTTCCAGACTTCCCAGAAGCAGACCGGTTATGGGAGACAGTTGATAAATATGAAATTACTCATCTAGGTATTTCGCCAACGTTAATCCGAGCATTAATGGCAAAAGGTGATGAGTATGTCAATAAACACTCTTTAAAGAGTTTGGAAGTATTCGCATCAACAGGAGAACCTTGGAATCCTGATCCATGGATGTGGCTGTTTGAAACAGTTGGAAAAGGAAATGTTCCAATCTGTAACTACTCAGGTGGAACTGAAATCTCTGGTGGGATTTTCGGTAATGTTCTTATTAAGCCAATCGCACCGATTAGTTTTAACGCATCTTTACCAGGAATGGCAGCTGTCGTACTGGATGATCAAGGTAAACCAATTCGAGATGAAGTCGGAGAATTATGCTTAGAGAAACCTTGGGTAGGTATGACGAAAAGCTTCTGGGAAGATGATGAACGTTACGTGAACACATATTGGTCACGTTTTGAAAATAAATGGGTCCACGGTGACTGGGTCATTTACGATGGTGAACAATATATCATCACAGGGCGTTCAGACGATACGTTAAATATTGCAGGTAAACGTATTGGACCTGCTGAATATGAATCTATTCTTGTGAAACATAACGATGTAATTGAAGCTGCTGCAATTGGTGTACCTGACGAAGTAAAAGGTGAAGTTTGTCATTGTTTTGTAGTATTAAGAGATCATGTAACATTCACAGGAGAATTAAAGAAAGAATTAATGAGTTTAGTAAACTCTCATATTGGAAAAGCGTTGTGTCCTAAAGACATCCACGTTGTAGAAGATTTACCGAAAACACGTAACTCTAAAGTAATGCGCCGTGTTATTAAAGCAGCTTACTTAGGAAAAGAGTTAGGTGATTTATCATCGCTTGTAAATCCTGAAGTAGTTCCGTTTATTCAGGGGTTACAGTCTAGTAAATTATAAAGTTAGAAAGGATCTCTATATAAATAGAGATCCTTTTTTATGTTTATAAAAAGAAAAGAAGTGAATTTGATGAAGAAGAAAAATTCTACTATTAGTGTTAAGTATGTCTGTTTTATAGTTTTTATTAAAATACGATACTGTGGCATGTTTATTCATTGGAGTAATTAAATTTTGTTAAGGATGAAATTCAATAAAAGCGTTATTTTAATAGGCTGTTACGAAATTTAATTTGAAAGGCACATCCAAATGATAAAAAAAGAGCACTATAAAATCAGTGCTCTTTTTATTAGAAATTGCTTAGTTCTTAAAAATAAAATCATTACGGACAATTCACAATGGTAATAATGACGCTAGCCATTGTTCCAGGAGAATCAAGAAGAGAAGCAGTAACGGTTACTGTTCCAGGCCCATTAGCGGCTAGAAATACAGCGGTAAAGTTACCTGAGGCATTGGTAATGACAGCAAGAGGAACCATGAAAGCAAGAGATGGGTTACTAAACGAAAAACTGACCACTACCCCTGGAGTAGGAATACCGTTTACTAATACTTGACCCGAAAAAAATAAAGTATTATTTCCTTGAGTGGATACACATGCTGTGGTTTCGTTAGAAGTCAAGGTAATAGATGCAGGTCCAGCAGGAAGATTAAATCCAGTTGGTCCAGTTGGTCCAGTTGATCCAGTTGGTCCAGTTGATCCAGTTGGTCCAGTTGGTCCAGTTGGTCCAGTTGATCCAGTTGATCCAGTTGATCCGGTTGGTCCAGTTGATCCAGTTGATCCAGTTGATCCAGTTGATCCGGTTGGTCCGGTTGATCCGGTTGGCCCAGTCGGTCCAGTTGATCCGGTTAATCCAGTAGCTCCTGTAGAACCGGTGGGACCGGTAGGGAATTGAAAAGGTTGAACAGTTGGAAGTGTAGGTCCAATAGAACCGGGATTAAGTGCAGCAAAAGATAAAAACTCGTCCATTATTTATCACCTCTAAAAATCGTATTACTAATAGTAAATGTAATGATAGAGCAAAGTGAAACGGACAAGCGGTTTTATTTTAACAAATTAAACAAAGTAGTTATATGATAGAAAGAGAGATTAGTATGATTCCTTTAGAAATTAAATATAAAAAGGCGATTATCTTCAAATCGCCTTTTAGGTAATGCCGTGTAATTTTATTCAGTTATTTGAAATATAGTTTCATTCGGTTTGGAAAATCCATACAGTTTCCTTGCGAATTTTAAAATTTCTTCTTCACTACTTGTTAAAGCCTTGACATCCTTGTTAAGGGAATGACCATCCTTCTTTACAGAAGATAATTTTTGTTGTTCCGTATTAAGTGTGATTTGTTTTTCTTTAATCATTTCTTGTTGGTTATTCAGAGAATATTGAAGGACAAAAATTATAGGTAATATAAAAGCCAAAGTAGTTATAATACGGCGTCTTGTTTTTTTTATGCTACCTTGTTGGGTATTAGGATTCACTTGCTGTGAGGGTATATTAGGATTTGATTGGTGTGATGATACTTTTGGGATGTTTCCCATTAAAATGCCTCCATTACTGATTGTCGAATTTAAACCGTTTAATAGTATTATAAATGTTCAATAAGGATTTTAGAAGATATTTTAATATAGGTGAGTTTTGTAAAGTTTAAACAAAATCTTTATTTAAATAAAAGAAACCCCGCTTGTCTCTGGGGTTTCTGAAGGCAATGAAAGTACTCGACTAATTAAAGATTCCATGAATTTTTTGCTGAAAATACTGGTGAATTCGTCTGAAGTAATGAGGGCATCTAAAGCTTTATACGTACGTGAAGTAATTAAAAATCGATTTATAAGAGTTAGCTTGTTTTTTCTTAATAGCCCACCTAATCAGTAAATACATATGTCTGTTGAAATCTTTACGTGTTCATTGATAAAAAGCTGATTATATTCAGTCAGCTTTTTGTATAATACATTCTAGTATTTATCGGTTCCAAAAGACATATTCTTTCCTTTAAGTTGGCATCGAAAATATTACCAATTTTTCCTTTTACAATGGCAACAAATAAAGAAACATTTACAACGACACTTATTTCGTTTAGAACTCCAATCATCATCACGATGACACTTTTCTTTAGATTTCCACCAATCATCATTACAATGTTTTTCCTGAGAACTCCAATCGTCATCACAATGACACTTTTCTTTAGATTTCCACCAATCATCATTACAATGCTTTTTCTGAGAACTCCAATTATCATCACAATGATGTTTTTCTTTAGATTTCCACCAATCATCACAACAATGCTTTTTCTGAGAACTCCAGCAATCATTTTTCCAGGACATTTATTTCTACCTCCTTTCAATAGTGTTCATATTATTCTATGTTTTAATAAAAAAATTGCTTGTTTATTAACCTACTATTTTATCTTTATATGATAGAGTGTCTTCTACTCGATATAGAATTCATACAAACTATGCTAATTTTTAAGAGAAAGTGGAGAGAACTACTACTAGTTATGGTATTTTTCAATAAACACTTGTTGAAGAAAATGTTCTGATTACAAATAATATCTTATTTTCGAGTACGCTTTTTAAATGTATATTTCACAATGAAAAATGGGAAATCCACAAATAAAGTCTATGTATATGTGAGTTAATGGGAAAATCTAGTGTGTTTTTAAGGGGCGTCTTATTTAAAAGAAAAAAGGTTTGTTTTAGAAAGTGGTGTCTAAACATTAAATGGAGTAGGACTAAATTCACGGTCGCTCATTAAAAAGCTTTTAATTAGGAGAAGTCTGTTTTTATAATGAATAATGAAAAGAAAGTTTGGTACAATTGTTTGTTTTTTTCTTTTTATGTGTTTGCCTCGTACCCTTTTAAGCTAGTGGACATACTTTACTAATAGAAAGGATTAGGGGGTGAGGTATTGGGTTCTCGATTTAATAATTGTAAAAAGAAGTGTACATGTAAACAAGATGATTGTTGGGAAGTATTCGAAGAGTGTAAAAAAGAACAGCATGAGAAATGTGATAATTCTTGTGTACAAGGAATTAGAGATGAACTTAAGAAATTAATTAATCGAACAGTTCAAATTAATACAGAGGGACGTACTTATGTAGGTACTGTTTCGTCTGTAAGTTGTGATGTAGTTAGGCTTGCGGCTATTCCTGGATCGGTTGGAGTAATTATTTCCATTTGCAAAATTGAAGCAATTTTCCCACCGGTTACAACGGTTACTGCTGACTTTGATTTTAATGGTATTGATGTAGCAAACAAAGCATAATTATGCTGCTTTTTTGTAAAGCCATTCACATGAATGGCTTTATTTTAATTTTATATAAAAGGAGAATATATTCTTTATATAGAAATAAGTTTGAGGTTATAAAGCATGATGTACGAAAGGAACAAGGAAGTGATTAAACTAGAAAGCTTTAAGAAATCTGATTTTAAACAATTAATAAATTGGATTAATTCCGAAGAATTTCTAATACAATGGTCAGGAAATGCATTCACATTTCCTTTAGACGAACAGCAATTAGAGAAGTATATAGAAAGTGCAAATACACTCGCTTTCAAAGTGGTAGATGAAGAGACTTCAGACGTTATTGGACATATTTCGCTTGGGCAAATAGATAATATTAATAAGTCCGCTAGAATTGGAAAAGTATTAGTTGGTAATACGAAGATGAGAGGACGTTCTATAGGAAAACATATGATGAAAGCAGTACTTCATATTGCTTTTGACGAATTAAAACTACATAGAGTAACTCTTGGTGTGTATGATTTTAATACATCGGCCATTTCATGTTACGAAAAAATAGGGTTTGTAAAAGAAGGCTTATTAAGAGAGTCAAAAAGAGTAGGAGAAACGTATTGGAATTTATGGGAAATGAGTATGTTAGAATATGAATGGAAGAAGTAGCAACGATAGTAATTTATAATTATATTATGTTAACAAAGGGGTTTGGTGGGTATAGTGGATAATAAAACAAAAATAATTTCAATTGCAGCTGTTTCGGGGGGAGGTAAAACTACAATTACAGAAAGATTAAAGCATAAGTTTAAAAACTCAAAAGCTCTATATTTTGATAGTTACACATTTGATAAATCTCCTGCTGATATTTGTAAATGGATTGATGATGGGGCGAATTACGACGAGTGGGTATTAACACCATTAATTCATGATATTGAGCAACTTATACAAAATAATACCTTAGACTATATTATTGTAGATTATCCTTTTGCATACTTAAATAGTGAGATGCGAAAATTCATTGATGTAACTATATTTATTGATACGCCTTTAGATATTGCGATGGCTAGAAGGATTTTGCGAGATTTTAAGGAAGGTACAATAGATGAAATACATAATGATTTGGAACATTACATGACATATGCGAGAAAAGCTTATTTAGAGGCAATTCATACTGTTAAGCCGAATTCAGATATCATATTGGATGGTTCTTTATCTGTAAGTGAAATAATTAATCACGCTGTAGAGGAACTTGGCCGAAGAGAAGTGATTGTCAATGGTTAAATGTATAACAGATGCTGTTAGGTGGATAATTGAAGTAAGAGAGAGATAAATGTGTACACTTTATTTCAATATAATTGGCAAGTAAGAGATGATTGGTTTAAGTGGTGTGAACAACTTTCAGAGGAAGATTTACTTTGCAAACTGGTGGTATTTTAGAAACATTATTTCATATTGTAGATGTAGAGTATAGTTGGATTAGTGCTCTTTAAGGATAAGAAGATAGAGAACAGCAATTTAAAGATTATCAATCGATTCAAAAAGTGAAAGCGTTATTTAATTTATATAAACGAGAACTTGAAGTTTTTTTGCAGTCATAATTATCTAGCCTAGAATGCTAGCACACTTAAAATAAGCCGTATAAAAAGTTAATCATTGTGTGCTTTGATTATATAATGTCGGCGAAATAAATAGTGTGAAGGACAGCTATCTTAACAAGTGTTTCATGTAACGTTCATATACTTTAATTTTTTATAATTAATTAAATTTGAATTTTGTTTGTTGTTAAGAAAAGGTGAGAAGAAAATAAAAAAAGAGGGCTAATGCCCTCTTTTTCTTTTAATTTGGTAATTAATCACAGATTGGTATCCCAAGCACTCTTAGAGCTAATGCTACTTGAAGGGAAATCTCTAATCTAGCAATTTCAATACCAGCTACTGAAAGAACTAAAAAAGGTTGTCCGTTTACAAATACAACGCAACTATCCATAGTTAAACCTCCTTTCTAGTAATTTACTATAGTATATGAGTAGAACTTTAAAATGTAATAGTTCAATTGTTGGATTTAATAGAATTAATAGATTAACCCATTTAAACTAAACAAACGAACACAACGAAAGGAAACAGAGATGGATGTATGCCTCAAAAAACATAGGTTTTAAGACATGTAATGGGATATGAAATTCATCATATTGGTCAGCTGTCTGTATGGGCGAGGAAGTTAAACTTGCAACCAGTTTCAGCAAATTTGAAGAGGATGATAGAATTAAAAACCGACTTGCATCTTAAGCGCAAGTCGGTTTTATATATATAAGAAGATTTCTTAATTGAAATCCTCGGATTTTTTCTGACGTATATGTAAAAACATTAAGGTGGTAATGATTAAAAAAATCATTATAGTTTGTATAATTAAATTTTTAAACTGAAGCAATATTGTCCAAGATGTAAGGGCGTCTTTAAAAGCTTGGAGTGCAGAGTACGAGGAAGGATCAAAACCATACTGTAGCAACTTTTTTGTTTCAATAAATGAAATGTTTTCTTCATCTGCATCTAATATTACTGAAATTAGTCTAGTATCTCCAAGTTTTGCTGTACTGACAAAACTATAATTACCGTTAGTTGAAAAACTAGTTTGTAAGCCATCAACACCTTGAAGTTTAATGTTTTCATTAAGGGAATATATCATTTTATTCGTATTGAAAACCTGGGAATCTTTGAAGGTAAATTGGTAAGAGGTTAGTTTCGTAATATTCAATACATCTGGAAAATCTTTTACTAATTTTGCTGCTAGTTTAGCTGCGTCTATCGCTGTTGTAGTTGATTGTTTATCTGTATCATTATTAATTCCAGTAGAGTTTAGAAATGGAGATGGTTGTAATAACTTTAGTTCTTTTGCTTTTTTATTCATTAATACTGTAAAGTTATCTTCATTTCCAGCAATGTGTTCTGCTAGAGCGAGTGCAGAACGATTATTCCCTGCCAGTAGCAATGCATGAAGTAAATCACGAACCGTTGTTTTATCATTCGATGTTACTTGTATAGGGCTTGTTTCTACTCGGAAAACTTCGTTACTTATTTGTACTAAGTCATCTAACTGTATTTTTCTATCATTTAGTTGCTCCAATACGATATATTCTGTCATTAATTTAGATAAAGCAGCTGATTGTACCGGAGTTTCTTCATTTTTTTTATAAACAATTTCACCTGAATTAGCATTTATTAAAATAGCTGATTTAGCTTGAATAATCGGACCATTTACATAAAGATAAAAATATAAAACGATAAGTGCGGTAATAAAAAAAGATAATAATAAAATAGCGAATTTCTTTAAGAATTGCATAAGCGATCCTCCTATTATGACATCAATACTAGTATTGTAAAAAGGAATGCTTAATTAGGAAGAAAGAAAAGGTAAAGAATTTCTAAAGAATTATAAAGGATTATTAAATTTTGGTTATTAATGGAAAAAGTTCAATTTCTTATATGATAAGAAATTGAACTTTTTATTTATAATATTAACATTTGTATGGGAGTAGTTTTACAGTGAATGTTGTTTTTTCATCATCACTATATACTTCAATTGTTCCTTTATGCAATTCGACTATACTTTTTGCAATAGCTAATCCAAGTCCAGATCCACCAGTGTTTGTAGAGCGAGATTTCTCAACGCGATAAAAACGTTCAAAAATATGAGGTAAATCCGTACTAGGAATAGGTTGCCCGTAATTTGTTATATCAATTGTAATCATATTATTGCTTTCATAAGCAGTAAGGTCAATATAGCGACCTTCGCTTCCATAAGCGATAGCGTTTATAATAAGATTTTCAAACACACGCACTAATTTTTCACCATCAGCTAATACCATGAGCTTTTGAGATGGGAAAGAAGGTCGACATTCTATATTTGCTTCTTGAAATTGTATACGGAATTGAACAGTTAATTGCCCAAGTAACTCTACTATGTCAATAGGGACAGAATACAAGCTTAACTCTTTATTTTGAACACGTGTATATTCGAACAAGTCATTCATTAATGCATTAAGACGAGTTACTTTATCGTAAATGACTTGAATATAGTATCGCAATTCTACTTCATCTCTATAATTATCATGATGGATTAAATTTACGTATCCAACTATAGAAGTAAGGGGAGTGCGTAAGTCATGTGATACATTTGTAATAAGTTCACTTTTTGCTTGTTCCGCTTGTCTTTCTTCATCAATGGAGACTTTTAATTGTTCAACAATTTCATTGACCCCGATTGCTAATTCTTCTAGATAATTATGATTTACAATAGAAACTTTATGATTGAAGTTTCCATTTGCAATATAACGAATTTCTTCTATCATTTTTTTAATACAAGTTTCATAGTAAAGTTTTTTCTCGTGACGATAAAAAATGTAAAGATAGGATGAAAAAATAGAAAATAAAAACAAATAAGATACAATCATCATCCATAACGATTCTTTAATCCCTTTATACTTTTCATAACCAAAAATTCGAATGAATTCTTTACCGAGTTCAGTTAGAGTAAGTGAACTCTCAATTACACTCGTAACGAGGCGATAAATAATTAATTCAGTAATAGGCGTGAGTGTGATAGCCAATAAGAGCCAAAAAATAAGTTTCCATTTAGGGATATCTTTTAATATATCAAATGCTTCATTTCTCAATTTTATAGCCAACTCCCCAAACAGTGTGAATAAATTTTTCTCCATTTATTACTGTTTCAAGTTTATCCCGTAAGTTGCTAATATGGACCATTACAGTCTTATTTGAACCGTAACCATCTTCATTCCAAACGCGTTCAAAAATTTCTTCTGAACTAAATACTCTTCCTGTATTACTTGCAAGCAAATATAAAATATCGAATTCAATAGAGGTTAGTTTAATATACTCTCCATTTACTTTAACAGTATGATTATGTTTGTGTATTTCAACAGAGCGAATACGAATAATACCATCTTCATTCTTTTGCGAAGTAGCGTTTTGGAAAGATGATCTTCGTAATAAAGCTTTCACTCTTGCTACTAATTCTAATGGATTGAATGGCTTGATCATATAATCATCGGCACCTGTCATAAGACCTAATATTTTATCCATATCTTCTGCTTTTGCACTAAGCATTAGAATTGGTACAGTATTATTTTCACGCACTTCCTGACAAACTTCTAAACCGTTTCGCTTTGGCATCATAATATCCAAAATCATAAGGTCAACTTCATATGTAGAAACCTTTTGCAATGCTTCATCACCATCATAAGCTTTATAAATGTTATAGCCTTCATTTCGCAAATAAACAGCAAGTAATTCAACAATTTCTTTATCATCATCAATAATTAATATGTTTTTATTCATTGTGTAGTTCCTTTCCTTACAAATCATCAACATTACTATAATATCAAACATTTATGTACTTGTAGCGATGATTCTGTATAAAATTTCATGTAACGTATTAAAAAGGAGTAAAAAGATTAATAACGAATATAAAATAACGAGGATATTTAGATTCTACATTATAATGAAAGTTAGTTATAAGGGGGATTTTCTATGTTATGTAATGATATATATTCATTTACTCCAACTGGAAAAATAGAAAATGATATTAAAGCTTTTCTACTAAAATATAATAAAGAGTTTACATATAAACATTCAATTCGTGTGGCAAATGAGGCAAAAAAGATTGCAGAAAAGTTTCACGTAGATAAAGAAAAAGCAGCAATTGCAGGATATTTACATGATATTAGTGGCATTTTTCCGAACGAGGAGCGGATTGCAGTTGCTGAAGAATTTGGTGTAGAAATAGTGGAAGCAGAAAGAAAGTTTCCTATGATCATTCATCAAAAACTATCGAGAGTAATCGCAAAAGAAATATTTAAAGTAGAAGATGAAGAGATTTTAAATGCAATTTGTTGCCACACAACGTTGCGTAAACATGCAACGAAGATGGATTTAGTATTATTTGTTGCAGATAAAATAGAATGGGATCAAAAAGGGACACCACCATATTTAATAGAAATAAAAAAAGGATTGGAAAAATCTTTGGAAAAAGCAGCTTTTGTATATATTTCATATTTGTGGGAAAGGAAAGATACATTGAAAGTTATACATCCATGGCTAGAACAAGCATACTGGGATTTAAAAGGAATTGTACAGTAGAAAGGACAAGGAAATGCAATTAAAAGAATATGTGAATCAAACATTTCCAGGAGTTACATTAGTACCCTACTTATATTCTTAGTGGGAAAATCATTTACATTTTGATTTTGGAAAAGATAAATATCAAATTGTAGAAGGAACCGACGATTTAAATATGGAATACTTTTCTCAACTATATACATATAATAAATTCTTATTTGAAGACATATTTTCAAAAGAAGATGTAGTGTTTGTAGTGACAAATGTTTATAGATTTAAAAAGGAAAATATAAAAACTCCACAGAAAATAAATGTATACAATAAATATATTAAGAAAAGAGATTTAAGATTTCATATAAGACAAGAAACGTTACCGTTTCTATTTGAAGATGAAGAAGCAGATTTATATTGTACATATCAATTTTCTTTAAAATGTCTTGCGGAAGATATTAAGTATAAATTGCTTATACAAGCTGCTAATTATGAGGATTTCTCTGCTCTGTATCCTCGATTTGGACGAAAAAAAGAAATTTCTTATCCAAATGTATTTCTCATAAATGCAACGAAAGATATTGTCATGTTTATGTATGATAATAGAGGAAGTGAAGTAATTGGGAAGAATAAAGAAATAATACGAGATTTATATAAGAAATATAAAGAATGGATTCTAGATTATGAATGAGAAAGTATAGATAACTCATTTAAATGACAATAGGGGAAGTGAAGCGTGTAATGAAACGTATTGCAATTGTCTCTGCATGGGAACCAGAACTGACGTATTTGCATCAACATTATCCAAGTGAACGTGTTGAAAAAAGAGCAGCTTGGGAATTTCATTTTCATACTATTAATGAGCTGGAAATTATATCAGTTGTTACTGGTGTCGGTAAAGTAAGCTGCGCTAGTTGTGTACAATTGTTAATTAGTGAGTTTCAGCCAGATGAGTTGTTTATGACAGGAATATGCGGAAGTTTATCAAACAAGGTGAAAAACGGTCATATTGTAGTCGCACTAAACGCAATACAACATGATGTTACTGCTGCTGGTTCAGGAGAAGATGTTTTTAATTTATATAACGGTAGAACAGCACCTATTGAAACAACAAAATCACTTGTAAGAAGAATAAAAAAAATACGATCGTATGATCCGATACATTTCGGTACATTTTTATCAGGAGATCAACGTATTCGTAGTTCAGAAATGAGATATTTACTCCATACCGTATATGGAGCATTGGCAGTTGATCAAGAAGTAGCAGCTTTCGCCTATGTATGCCAAATAAATAAAAAACCATTTCTCTGTTTAAAAGCTGCTTCAGATCAAGAAAATGATAAAACGAAAGAAGAACAAAAAATCTTTAAAATGCTAGCATGTGAAAGAGCATGTGAGCATTTAATTGCTTTTTTACGTGTTTATGAGGTTAATGTAGTAAATAATAGATAGTTTGTTATAAAACAAATCAATAGTGAGTTATATGTAGGGAAATGTCCGCTCATTTCAAATTAAGAGCTGAAATTTATAATAGATGGAATATATTATATGGGTACACGTTGAGTTTAATATAAGCAGTTGGAGGGCAATTTTATATGATTCAATATAAAAGGTGTAGTGAAGTAAATATTGATTTAGTATATGAAGCTTTTAAAGATGGATTTTCAGATTACATTATTAAGATGGAGGTTTCAAAAGAGGATTTTATACAACGTTTTTTGGGACCAGAAGGTAATTTGCTAGAACATTCTTTTCTTGCTTTAGAAGAAGGCAAATCTGTTGGCGTAATACTAGGTGGCATAAAGGATTATGAAAGTATAAAGACTATGCGCTGCGGAACATTAGCGGTTCATCCTAATTACCGCGGTATTGGTGTGAGTCAAAAATTATTTGAACTGCATAAAGAAGAGGCGATTCAACATGGATGTAAGCAACTTTTTCTCGAAGTCATTGTAGGAAACGACCGAGCGATTCATTTTTATAATAAGTTGGGCTATGAAAAAGTGTACGATCTTTCTTATTATAATTTAAATGATTTGACTAAAATAAAGAATAAAGTTTGTAAGGATATTGAAGTAAAACAATTAGAATTTCCAACTTTTAAAGATGAAATTCAGAAATGGTTAAACTTCCATATAAATTGGCAAAATGATATTGATTATATCAAAAAAACAAATAATGTATTTTATGGTGCATATGTTGATAATGACTTAAAAGGCTCTCTATGCGTAACTGAACAAGGTAAAATTAGTTTTATTTTCGTAGACAAAGGTTATAGAAATATTGGTGTTGGGATGAAATTATTACAAGTAGCAAGAGAAGAATTAAATTTATCAAGTTTATCAATTGGGTTTCCTAACAATAATTTATTAGAGGGTTTTTTTAAGAAATGTGGATTTGAAAAGAATTCTTTAGCGCAATATGAAATGTATTTATTACTCTAAGAGCGGAAAGATTTATTCTTTTCGTTTTTTATTTTGCTGTTATGTTGGTAAATGCTCCGCAATTATAATTTATAATGAGAGGGATTTTGTTTATCCTTAAGTTATTTTTTTAATTGTCAATTTCTTGCTAATAATTTTCTTTGTATAATATTCTAATTTTATGTAGAATAGATACGATGGGAGGGGATGAAAATGAATAATGGATTAAAGTTTAAGATTTTTGAATTGCATTGTCTCGTTCAAAAGACTTATTCTGATATTAAAATAGCATGTGATATTGCTATTTATCAAGAAAACACTTCTAAATATTTAATTTCATTAGGATTTTTAAATAAATCATATATGACTTATATAGAAGCAAAAAGATTCTATCGCGAAAATGAAGAGCTTGTAAGTGTAGAATTTGATAATTTTTTTGATATGTATGATAAATTAGAAAATGAATTAAAACAAGTTATTTCAACTGAAGATAAAAATCCTTCATCGCTACATAACAGATTTGATCAGTTTCAGCAGAAAGTTGAAAATATAAATGACCTAATAAAAGTATTGCAAAATGCTCGTTAACGAATGCTTTTTTCTTTTTTGTATAGAAATTATGTATTAAAAACATTTTAGGGATATTATATATTGAAGAGGTGGCTTTTGTAGATTACAAAAGTCATCTTTTTATGTTAGGAATAGATTGTATACATTTTAGCAGTTTCATATAAATAATAGAAATTTATACGAGGTAAATACCATGGGAAATAAAAAAGAAATAGCTATAGTTGCATTAACAACAGGATTTGTTTTAACAAGTGTAACACCATATGGAGTAGGTCATGCAGAGGAACCTGGTCAAATGCAAGTTGAAATTCAAGAGGATTCGTTCCGTACAGGTGATCTTACACAACCATCAAAAAAGGCGCCAGAGAATGTAGTGAAAGATGCACTTAAGGAAAATACGGAGCATGCTTTGTCTCCAAAACAAGTTAGTGCAGAAACAGGAGTAGATTACAAGGTTCTTCAAAAACGTGGTTCTTATGATGGAACTACACTTGTACGCATGCAACAAATATATGAAGGAAAAGAAGTGTATAGCCACCAGTTAACTGCTCACGTAGATAAAAAAGGTATTATTAAAAGCATTTCAGGAGCTAGCGCACAAAATTTAACACAAGAAGATTTAAAGAAACCTATTAATTTATCAAAAGAAGAAGCGAAACAATATATTTATAAAAAGTACGGAAATGACATTAAATTTATTTCTGAACCAGAAGTTAAGGCGGTTATTTTTGTTGATAAAAATCATGGGCAGGCTAGCAATGCATATCAAGTTACATTTGCTGCTACAACACCAAATTATGTATCTGGAACTTATTTAGTGAATGCTCATAATGGCGATATATTAAAAGATATGGTACAAGAATCAAGTTTGAAAATAAGTGAAGAGTATGTTGAATCCGTTAAGGAAAATAAAACTAGCAATTTCACATCATTAACTGGAACAGGAAAAGATGATTTAGGCGTAACTCGTACATTTGGTATTTCTAAACAGACTAGTGGGAATTATGCGCTTGCTGATTACACAAGAGGGCAAGGAATTGAGACATATGATGTAAATTATAGAGATATTACAAATGAAGAAAGTTATTATCCTGGCATACTAGCAACTAGCGCTTCAACAACATTTAATGATCCAAAGGCGGTAAGCGCTCATTTCTTAGCAACAAAGGTATATGATTTTTATAAAGAAAAATATAATCGTAATAGTTTTGATAATAAAGGAAAAAAAGTAGTTTCAGTTGTACATGCATGGGATTCTGGAGGAACAAATGATCCTGAAAATTGGGAGAATGCATTTAGTACTAATATTAATAACATCAGTATGCTTTTATATGGAGATCCTATGGTAAAAGCGTTCGATATAGCCGGTCATGAATTTACACACGCAGTTACATCAAGTGAATCTAACCTTGAATTCTCAGGAGAATCTGGGGCAATTAACGAGGCATTATCGGATATTATGGGAACGGCTATAGAGAAATACATAAATAATGGGGAATTTAACTGGACAATAGGAGAGCAAACTGGATCGACTTTTCGTAATATGAAAAATCCAACTGCAATTAATTTTTCAGAAGGACTACCGTATCCCGATGATTATAGTAAATATAATGATTTAAATGGAGAGGATTATGGAGGCGTTCATTTTAACTCAAGTATTATTAATAAAGTTGCGTATTTAATTGCACAAGGTGGTACTCATAACGGTGTAAATGTAAATGGTATTGGTGAAGATAAAATGTTTGATATTTTCTATTATGCAAATACTGATGAATTAAACATGACTTCTAATTTCTCTGAATTGAAATTGGCATGCCTTAAAGTGGCAACTAATAAATATGGAACGAGCTCAATTGAAGTTCAAGCAGTCCAAAATGCTTTTGATGCTGCAAAAATTACCGGAACAGTGAAAGAAAACGAAAAAACAGCAGAAAACCAAGCTCCAGAGTTAACTGTGCCGTTTACGATTACACTACGTGTAGGTGATACGTTTGATCCAATGAGAAATGTAAAAGCTGTTGATAAAGAAGCTGGTGATTTAACAAATAAAGTAAAGCATAAAGGCGATGTAGATACTTCAAAACCAGGTACATACATTGTGGAATACTTGGTCGTTGATTCCCAAGGGAGAACTACAACGGCTACACAGACTGTAATTGTAGAGGGAAATGGAGAAATATTAGATTTAGAACCTAAATTAACAGTGCCTGTTGGAGCGACAATTCATGTAGGAGATTCATTCGATCCAATGATAAAAGTAAAAGCTATTGATAAAGAAGACGGCGATCTTACTTCTAAAGTAAAAATTGCTGGTGGAGTAGATACATCTAAAGTCGGTACTTACGTATTAACGTACACGGTTACAGATTCTAAAGGTCATGAAGTAACGGCGAAACAAACTGTAACGGTTAAAGTTAGAGAAGAAGTTACAAATGAAAAACCAATACTAAAAGTACCTGCTACAACTTCAATTACTGAGGGTGATCAATTTGATCCGTTGGTAGGGGTATCAGCTACTGATAAAGAGGACGGTGACCTTACTTCTAAAATAGCGTATGAAGGAACTATAGATACAACTAAAGCTGGTACTTATGAAATAATATATAGTGTCAAAGATTCCATGGGTAATGACGTAAATACAATACAAAAAGTATTAGTGAAAGATAAGGAAACTAGCAAAGCTAATGGCCTTGCTAATAAGGCAAATAAGAGTAATATCTCTAACAACAGTAATAGCGATAAAAAAGAATATACATATAAGGAGCTTCCAAGGACGGGTGTAAGTACAACTAACAGTGCAGCAATCGGCATATTGATGATTATTACAGGCACAGTACTCACTTTTGTTCGCAAATTTAGAAAGATACAAAAATAATAGTAGGGATTATTCGTTTGAAGAAAAGAGTTCATTATTCAAAAGAAATAAAGTAGAAAGTAAGTAAAACAAAATATGGATTTTTTACTTAATAAGATTTTAGTAGTTAAGCGGTGCATTTGGCTTCTATAAAAATTTGTAGTTGGATCATGTTCTGTCTACAAAACTACATTACATAAAAAACACGTTACTATTCTCATTAAAATAAAAGAATAGTAACGTGTTTTTTGGTTTGGAAAAAGCATAAATCCTATAGTTCATGAATCTGGGAGTGCTTCTAATCTGCCATTGATGAGTTACTGAAAACATTTTGTTTTAATGGGAGTTTCACTCTAAATGACAACATGAGATTTTCGATATTTACCAGGTGTTTCATTGGTGAATTTTTTAAAAATTTTAGTGAAATAACTTTGATCGCTAAAATTAAGCGAAGCACATATGTCTGATAAAGGATAGGTGGTGAAAGTTAATAATTTCTTTGCTTCTTCGATTCGTTCACGTTGAATGTACTCAATTAATGAAATACCGACTTCTTTTTTAAATAATATAGATAAATAATCTGAATTCACATTTGCAAATTTAGCAAGTTGTTTAACAGATATTGGATTGTAAATATTTTTAAAAATGTAGTTTTTACAAATAGCAATAGTCTGTGAATATTGCTGCGTTTTTTGTGCCTTTACACGGTCTGCAAAGGTACAAAAAGCATTTTTTAATAAATCCCAAACAGATTCTTTGTCTTTTAAATCTTCTGTTCTTTGAATATGCAAATCATAAATTTTGTAAGCAATCCCAGATGGAAGTCCCCCTTTTATCGCATATCTAGTAGCGAGCGTGATGGATGAAATACAAATGTTTTTATGACGTCTTAATTGATGGAATGAAGATAAAGATGAAAGAGTCTCTTGTTGGAATTCGTAATAATATTTGAGTACGGTTTCTTTATCCCCGTCTTCTATAGAACTAAGTAGTTGCTGCTCTATATATAAATTATGATAAATGGATTCTTCTTTTTGCATTGAAATATATACATCTTCGTTTAAGATGCTGCTATGACTTATATGAAGTGAGTCACTGTTATTTGAAAAGGTGCTTACATCTGAATTTTTTTTATAGAGAATGTTATAGAACAATATCGCTATATTTACAAAGAAATTTTGATCTTTGACTGACAATGAAAAATAATGGTCTCTTGTTCTTTTATAATTTGGAATAAAATTAAGGTTACTATCCGCTTTACTTGTAGAAAAATTTACATGTGTCAAGGGCCCAATAATAACAGTACCGTTCACCATATAATCGCTCTTTATGTGAATTAAAATAAAGTGCCCTAGATATTCGTGAGTTCTGAAGATGGGGGAATTATATGTATCATTTCTCTGAAAAAGCATATGTAACTGTTCTATTTTTGATGTATATAACGAATGTGAATCATTTTTGGATTTAAATTCTAAAAGAATATTTTTGTTACAATCTAAAAAACAAACTGGAATTTCGAAAGATTGAAAAAACATATTGCAAATGTACTCTATCTCAACTAGACTGAGCTTTTTAGTCATATTCTTCCTCCTTACAGTTATGCGTAATAGTTAAATAAACATATATTCCTTTTTTCATAAGTAGAAACGGAAAACTTTTATTAATAAAAAAATATAAATAAAAGTTATAAACTTCTAAGAATAATACCATAATTTAACATGGATAGCACATATTATTTGAATATACAGGTAATAGTTTTGGACAGTAGCGTAAAATATGAATCGTCACACTTATTTGTTGGTTATTACTTATATGTATCAAAAAAGGATTAAGATTGGATTTTAAATAGGGATAGGAAGGGAGAAATGAATGGATTGACAGTAAGTGATTAGTCGAAATTAGCAGTGAAAGCTATTATGTAACAAATGTAATGATTCTTGAAATAGGGATATACGTGTAATTTAGGGGAGAAAATTACATATATCATGTGGAGAGACAACGTAATAATAGAAGATAAGAAAAGTGAATAAGTGATTGTAAACAATGGATTGTTGGACGGCTATGTTTTATGTTATTTGTTTAAATCTAATACTTGGCACACTATTGCTTTTAAGAAGGTAATAGTAATAAAGAAATTTTTAAAATGATAGAAGTGGTAAAGGGGATAAGAGAAATGAAAAAAATATTTAGTGTGCTTTTAGTGTTATTCTTAACATTTTCTACATGGTCTAGTGTATTAGTAAAGGCAGACTCACCATCTAAAGGTACTTTAACGATCCATAAGTATGAACAAGAAAAAGATGGAGCGCAGGGACTAGAAGGTAATGGTTCTGCAAATCAAGAGGTGCCAAAAGATGTGAAACCATTAAAAGGTGTAACGTTTGAAGTGAAAAGGGTTGCTTCTTTTGAAAAAATTTCAAACGATGGGAAAATCGTAAAAGAAGACGTGAAACCTGTAATGGGAGCCACTCCAAATCAAGTAGTAACAGATGATAACGGACAAGCTGTATTAAAAGATCTTCCGCTAGGACGTTATGAGGTGAAAGAAGTGGCAGGACCTCCACATGTTAATCTAAACCCCAATACGTATACAGTGGATATCCCATTAACGAATAAAGAGGGTAAGGTGCTAAACTATGATGTTCACATGTATCCCAAAAATGAGATTAAACGTGGTGCAGTGGATTTAGTAAAAACTGGTGTAAATGAAAAAGCATTAGCAGGTGCAGTATTCTCTTTATTTAAAAAAGATGGTACAGAAGTGAAAAAAGAGTTAGTAACAGATGCTAATGGTCATATTCGCGTACAAGGATTGGAGTATGGTGAATACTATTTCCAAGAAACAAAAGCTCCGAAAGGCTACGTAATAGATCCAACTAAACGTGAGTTTTTTGTTAAGAACTCCGGAACAATTAATGAAGATGGAACTATTACTTCTAGTACAGTAGTTAAAATAGAAGTGAAAAACAATGAAGAACCAACAATTGATAAAAAAATTAACGGAAAATTGGAAGCGTTACCGATAAATCCGTTAACTAATTATAATTATGATATTAAAACATTAATTCCAGAAGACATTAAGGAATACAAAAAATATGTGGTAACAGATACTTTGGATAATCGTTTAGTGATTCAAGGAAAGCCAATCGTGAAAATTGATGGAGCAGAAGTAAATGCAAACGTTGTTGAGGTAGCTATAGAAGGTCAAAAAGTAACAGCTACAGTAAAAGATTTCACAAAATTAGATGGTAAAAAAGAATTTCATTTGCAAATTAAATCCCAAGTAAAAGAAGGAGTACCATCTGGTTCGGAAATTTTAAATACAGCAAAAATACATTTTACAAATAAAAATGATGTAATTGGAGAAAAGGAATCTAAACCTGTAGTTGTTATTCCGACAACTGGAATAATTGAGTTAACAAAAATTGATAGTGCTAATAAGAATAAATTAAAAGGTGCAGAGTTTGTACTTAAAGATAATAATGGAAAAATAGTTGTCGTAGCAGGAAAAGAAGTAACAGGTGTATCAGATGAAAATGGTGTTATTAAATGGTCTAACATTCCATATGGAGACTATCAAATTTTTGAAACGAAAGCACCAACATATACAAAAGAAGATGGTACAAAAGCATCTTATCAATTATTAAAAGACCCCATTGATGTAAAGATTAGTGAAAATAATCAAACGGTTAAATTGACGATTGAAAATAATAAAAGTGGATGGATTCTTCCGGTAACGGGTGGCATAGGAACGACTCTTTTTACTGTAATAGGCCTTACGTTAATGCTTACAGCGGCATTTGTTTTCTTTAGAAAAAAGTTTGCTAGAAATTAAGATTTTAGGAACATGTAACTATGGGAAAAGGGGAGAAGCAAAATGCTTCCCTCTTTTCGATATTTAAGCATATACAGAGGTGGAAATATGAAACGAAATCTTGTTTTGGGGGGTATTTTTTTATTTGGATTAGGTATTTTTTTATATCCTACTATTAGTAATTGGTTGGCGACTCGTGCACATTATTCTGAGATTAGCTCTTACGATAAGAAGATTAAAGCATTACAAAAGAAAGAAGTCGAACGTAGGGAAAAAGAAGCAGCCGAATATAATAAACAAGTTCAAACTTCTGCGAAAACATTTACAGATCCATTTTCTGAAAAAAAAAGTAATCATCAAGCGTATGCTGATGTGTTAAATTTAGGAGATGTAATGGGGTATATTGAAATATCGAAAATTAATATAAAACTGCCAATCTATCAAGGGACCTCTGAGGAAGTATTGGGTCGCGGGATAGGTCATTTAGATTTTTCTTCGCTCCCGGTAGGTGGAGAAAGTACGCATACTATTTTAACAGGGCATCGTGGTTTACCATCAGCAAAATTATTTACAGATTTAGATAAGTTGAGCAAAGGAGATCTTTTTTATATTCATTCTTTAGACAAAGTTCTTGCTTATAAAGTAGATCAAATTAAAGTAGTGTTACCACATGAAACGGACGATCTACAAATTGTAGAAAATAAAGATTATACAACTTTAATTACGTGTACGCCTTATGGAGTAAACACCAATAGATTGCTAGTTCGAGGTGAGCGCGTGGAGTTAAACGAGAAAGAAAAACAAAAAGTGAGTACAGAGATATTTATATTTAATAAGTGGACTGTAATAGTTCCAATCCTATTGTTATGTGTGCTTCTAGTCGTAATTTATAAGAAAAAGTTAACTCGATAGAATGTATTTATCCTGCATTAATGGGAAGTGGGACCGGAAATTCAAAGATAAGTAAAGACGGTATATAGGGGATGAAGTAAATCATCATTAATAAAAATTCATTTTATTCGATTATAAAAAAATACGGTAAAGGTGGGAACAAAGGAATTGAGGCTACGATTAAAGCTGGTAAGTATTCATTTTATTGTTTTGTTAATGTTAAGTGTAAGTTTTGTCGTATATGTACCAAAAGAAGCATATGGATCCACGACTACCTTAGAAGGTCTAGGAGATATATCGCGTTATAATGCTGTTGTCTTTGGTAACCATAAAGCAATAGGTGGCGACATTGAAGGAGCAATTGCAGTTCAAGGTGATATGGATGCATCGGGGTATACGATTGTAGGTGCAGCAGCAGGAACATCTAATATAGTAGGTGAAAAATGGGTTGATGAGGGATATCCGTCCTTGTTATTGTCTGGAAAACTAAAAAAATCAAGAGAAGAATCTTTTATCATTCAAAACGGAATAGTCGTAATGACAAAAGAGAGTGATCCAGATCGCATCATACAATCTTCTTATGATCGTATCGTTTATAAAGAAAAACTAGAAATTGACGCGAAATTTAATGAATTTCGCAATATAGTGAACCAAGTTAGTAAAAATGCAGGTCAATATAAAACGAATACCCCAATTCCAAATATGAGTCATGGAATCGGAAAAGATATAAACAATCCTAATATTTATGTTTCATCAGAATTGACAGGGAAAATCAGTGTAGATATAAGAGATGTATTTTTGCCCAATGCTAAGGACAAAGATTTTATTGTAATGTATTCAGATGCAATAGAGGTTACATTTAAAAATGGGTCTATTCTATATGACACGAACAATATTGGAAAGGCTACAGATATAGTTCCTACATCACAACCATATTCGCCTAATTCCCCGTTTACTGAGCTATATGGGAAAATGATTTGGGTTTTTCCAAATGCGAAAAAAATTACAACAGAGGGATATGGTGTAGTTGGGAGTGTGTTTGCTCCCAATGCTGTATTAGAAACAAAAGGCGGTTCGATTAATGGACAAGCATTTGTTGGTGCGGTACAACAAACTGGTGGATTTGAGTTTCACAATTTCAAATTTAACTGGAAACATTGGAACAAGCCTAGTACAGGAAAAGTAAAAATAAAAAAGGTTGATAGTAATAATGATAATAAAAAATTGGTGGGAGCAAAGTTTAAAATTGAAGATTTAAATGGGAAAATAGTTGGAGAACTAGTAACAAATGAAGAAGGAGAAGCGATATCAAAAGACTTACCAATAGGAAACTATACTTTAGTGGAAAAAGAAGCACCTAAAGGTTACGAATTATCAAAAGATAAAATAGCTGTAAAAGTAGAGAAAGATGCAGAAGTAGAAATTAAAATAGGAAATAAGAAATTGCCAGATCCAATGGGAAAAATGAAGCTTGTGAAAGTAGACATAAGTGATAAAAATAAAAAGCTAGCAGGAGCAAAGTTTAAAATTGAAGATTTAAATGGGAAAATAGTTGGAGAACTAGTAACAAATGAAGAAGGAGAAGTAATATCAAAAGACTTACCAATAGGAAACTATACCTTAGTGGAAGTAGAAGCACCTAAAGGTTACGAATTATTAAAAGATAAAATAACTGTAAAAATAGAAAAAGATGCAGAAGTAGAAATTAAAATAGGAAATAAGAAATTGCCAGATCCAATGGGAAAAATGAAGCTTGTGAAAGTAGACATAAGTGATAAAAATAAAAAACTAGCAGGGGCAAAGTTTCATATAGAAGATGCAAAAGGAAAAGTAGTTGGAGAGTTAATAACAGATGAAAAAGGAGAAATGATATCAAAGGACTTACCAATAGGAAACTATACCCTAGTGGAAATAGAGGCACCTAAAGGTTATGAATTATTAAAAGATAAAATAGCTGTAAAAATAGAAAAAGATACAGTAGTAGAAATTAAAATAGAAAATAAGAAATTGCCAGATCCGACTGGGCAATTTGAAATTGAAAAAGTTGATGATAAGGATAGTGAATTAAAGCTAAAAGGCGCTGTATTTCAAGTGTTAGATAAAGAAGGGAAAGAACTTAGTAGATTAATAACGGATGAAAAAGGAAAGGTAATTTCCACCCAATTAGCAATTGGAAAGTATACGATTAAAGAAATAAAAGCACCGAACGGATACATGTTACTTAGAGATCCAATAGAAATAGAAATTACAGAAGCAGTAAAGACACAAAAAATAACAGTGAAAAATGCGAAGAATAATTGGGTAATTCCTAATACTGGTGGGAGCGGAACAACAATTTTTTACGTAATTGGTATTATGCTAATGTTTGGTGTGCTATATTTCTGTAAGAAAAATCGTATATTATGAACTAATTTTATAGAGTTAGACAGATTGTTGCGTTAGAGAGTTTTTAGGGCATGAGTTCGGTATTGTACTGGACTCATGTTACTACATTTGTTGAAGGAGGAAGGATAATAGTAAACATAGAATATATTAATGAATTAAAATGTTTAAGAGGTGAACATGGTGGCAATAAAACAAGACGAAATTAAAGTAGTTGTCGGAGCTGGAGTGTTTAATAATAATCCAGGCTGGATTCAAACGCAAGAAGATGAACTTAACTTACTAGATAAAGCTACGTGGGAAGAAAGATTTGAATACAACTCTATTTCAGCTATTTTGGCTGAGCATGTATGGGAACACCTTACTTTTGAAGAAGGTGTAAGAGCAGCTGAAATCTGTTATGAATTTTTAAAACCATCTGGTCATATTCGGTGCGGAGTCCCTGATGCATTCTTTCAGGATGAGGTATATCAAAATATAGTTCAAATAGGGGGACCCGGTCCGAAAGATCATCCAGCAACAAGTCATAAAATCGTTCATAATTATAAAACATTAACGAAAATGTTTGAAACTGCTGGATTCGAGGTAGTTTTACTTGAATATTGTGATGAAAATGGTCAGTTTTATTACAACGAATGGGATGCAAACGACGGTGTTATTTTCCGTTCGAAAAGGTATGATTCTAGAAATAAAGGCGATAAACTTGGTTTTCCATCGCTAATTGTCGATGCGATTAAGCGCTAATCATTTAACCAAAAAAGGAGTTAATCCCATGATTTCATAAGTCGCAAATGCGGCTTTTTTATTTGTACGTAAATCTATATTTAATTTTCAATACTATATAACTCGATTTAGAAAATATTTAAGTTTTTCTCAGCGTCATTCACTTTAAATTAACACTTCGTTGACATAAATATTTATTTTATATTTATATTCTTGTAAAATAAAATGAGAACATATATTCTATATGAGGAGGCAATCAAAATGATAGCTGAAATTGGGAAACTAACTGGTGGATATATAGTAAAATTTGAACGCGAATTTCCATATACGGTAGAGGAAGTTTGGTCTGTATTAACAGAAAACAGTAAGCTGAAAAAATGGATGTCCAATTTACAGATTGAAAGCCTTAAAACTGGTGGAATAATAAAGTTCGACATGATGGACGGTTCATTCATAAACATTGATATTTTAGAGTGTCAACTAAACTCAGTACTTGAATTTACTTGGGATAAAGACCGTGTCCGATTTGAAATACATAAAGAGGAAAATAGTACTCTTTTATTCCTTAAAGAGTACATTAATGAATTAACAGATCATACACCGAGAGATATAGCTGGTTGGCATATTTGTTTAAATCTTTTTTCTTACGTTTTAGAAGGAGAAGAGAAAGAATTTTCTAAAGATGAATGGCAACAGTGGTTTGAAATATACAAGGATAAGATTCATGAAGTGAGAGGATAATTGCATAATAGGTAATATTCATTATGTAATTATTATATTGCAAATATGTTTTTAATGAGAAATAAGAATAGAGGTTCATATGAAGGTAAATCAATTGATTGCTAGTCGCGATCGAATCAATTAGTGAATTTTTATAACCTAAAGAAGGAAGAGGATATAAAAGTAAATAAAGAAATATAATTCAAACGTTATAAACAGTTGACTCTCACACAATGTCATTGTTTAAGATAAAGTTGAGCTTCAAAGTAGATGTAACTTATAGGAGGAAATCATGTTTAAAATAGGGGATTTTTCAAAACTATCTTCCATTAGTATACGAATGTTGAGACACTACGATAAAGTGGAATTACTACAACCAGTAAAAGTCGATGAGCAGAGTGGATATCGATTTTATTCAGCAGACCAATTAAAAAAAGTAAATCAAATTCAAACGTTAAAAGCTATGGGGTTTAATATTGCTACCATCAAAGAAATAATAGAATGCGATAATATAGATACCATAAAAGAGCAATTTTTAAATCGTAGTGCTCAAATTAAAGAAGACATGAATAACCTCCAAAAACAATTACGTTTCCTCGAAGACTCAATGAAAACGATGAGAGAGGATGTTGTTGAGATGAATTATCATGTTTCAATAAAAGAAATTCCAGAAAGAACTGTAGCTAGTGTTAGAAAGGTTATTCCATCGTATAATTGCGAAGGTGATTTATGGAGTGTATTAATGCAAGAAATTCAGATAGAAAATATTGGTATTTCCCAACCGAGTTATAGTATTGCGGTTTTCCATGATCGTGAATACAAAGAAAATGATGTAGATATAGAAATACAGCTAAGTATTCTAGGTAAGCACGAAAATACAAAAGACGTTACATTTAAAAATATGGAATCGACTAATGTAGCTTCTATAACAGTTAATGGAAGTTATGAACAGATGACAGCTGTAAATGAGGCTGCGGCAAAATGGATTGAGACAGAGGGTTACAAATTAGCAGGCCCGATGTTTAATATTTATCATGTGAGCCCAGCGATGGAATCCGATCCTAATAAGTGGGTTACAGAAGTTTGTTATCCAGTTAAATGAAGATAAAGAAAAAAGGCATTATTTATATGCCTTTTTTCTTTATAAACTTATCCATAAATATCAAGATAAATTACTTCTTGATTTGATTCGTCAACTACTAGCACAATTTTATTTGCAAATGTACAAAATGAGCGGATTATAATGGATTCCTTTAATGAATCTTCTAAAAACCAACCTGTTGGTAATAAAGAAACGCAACCATCTTTTTGGAAATTTCAGCAATGTTTACATTAGCAACAAAAGCCACCGTAATAAGGGGCTTTTGTCTTAAATAATTTAATGATATGTGTACCCTCCATCTGGAAATAATACATTACCCGTAGTAAAACTATTTTGCATTAAATATAGAACAGTATGTGCAATTTCATTATTATGGCCAGGCCTTTTTACAAGAGAAAGAGATTTATAAGATTCATAAGCAGCTAGTCTATTTTCGTTTTGTTCATTCTCTCTTTGTATCGTTCCAGGAGAAACAACATTAACTCTTATAGGAGCTAATTCAACAGCTAAAGCTTTCCCTAAGCTTTCAATAGCCCCATTACAAGCTCCGTAAGCAGGCGCACCTTTAATTGGTCTTTGACTAAAGGCACCGGACATTAACACGATCGATCCAGAGTTTGAAAGAAAAGGGATGGCATATTTTACGGCATAATATTGAGGCCAAAACTTTCCGATGAAGCTACTTTCAGCAATTTCCTCTGTAGAGGTAATTGGTCCAAGTGTGTAAGAGGCTCCGGGTGTGAATAAATGATCAAAGTTCCCAACTGTCTTGAAAAAATTTTGTAATTGCTCTTTATTTTGATTATCCAATACGTAAGTGTGGAGATGATTGCTATTTATTAATTTTTTAGCAATCCTTAATTTTTCTTCCGAACGCCCTGCAATAATAACATGTGCACCTTGTTTAATTGCTTGTGTTGCCGTTGCTAATCCAATACCAGAACTCCCGCCAATGATAACAATACGCTTATCTTTTAATGTAGTAATAGACATATTTTAGCCACTCCTTTAATAAAAAACTTTAGAATATAACTTATGCTTTTATTATTCGCTAAAAGGGATCAAGTGAAAAGTACGCACTTTGTATGTACATAGTCGCAAATTTCGTACTAATCGCTATTTACGCGGATAAGTAATAAGAAAAATTGCTAAATATGGTTTATCCCGCATTAACGGGCAGTAAAACTCTCACCTCAAAGTTAGGAAAATGCGAGGAAGTTAGGTGAGAGATCAACTGCCCGTAAACGCCCGATTGGTTCAACTAATAATCAGTGGGGGATGAATAAAACCCCCACTGATTAAAGTTTCACTTTATGATATCAGTGGAGAGGTGAGAAAAATGGATTTACAAGAACCGAAGTTAAAAGGGGTAATAGCGACATTACAAATAATCGGTGGGAAATGGAAGCCACTCATTTTGTTTATTTTGCTAACAGATGGGACGAAACGTTTTGGTGAATTAAAGAAATTAATACCAGATATATCTCAAGGAACGTTAGCAAAGCAATTACGTGAATTAGAGCAAGATCAACTAATAAAACGCGAAATTTATCAAGAAATACCACCTAAAGTAGAATATAGCTTAACTGAACATGGAAAAACAGTCAGTACTGTTTTGGATAGTATGTGTAGTTGGGGAAGAGGACATTTAGTACATATAGATAAAGGTGAACTATAAAATTGTTATGTAAACTTAGCGTCGTACGAAGTGGAATGGTGTTTTAATAATTTGTATTTTATAATATATAATTAAATAGTGTTGTAGGTTATTATACATATTTAATTCGTTTTTACAAAGGGGAGTTATAAGGTGAATGAATTAGAGTACAAAAGCTTTTATGATAAAGTAGGAAGATTAAATGGATGGGATTTTAGTAAAATAAAATGTGAAACTGTAGGAGAAATATGGGACTTTTATGGAGAAGTGAAAGAAAGATGTAAATCATCAGACATTCTACTTGATGTTGGTACAGGCGGAGGAGAAAATGTACTTAACATAGCATCATCAGCTAAATTGTTAATTGGAATTGATAATTCTAACGGCATGATTGAAACGGCACATTCTAATTTGAAAAAATCAGGTGTACAAAATGTTGAGTTTCTTCAAATGGGTTCTGGAGCTTTAACGTTTCCACATGCGCATTTTGATATCGCTTCAAGTTGTCATGCACCATTTGCAGCGACTGAATTATCAAAAGTAATGAAAAAGGGTGCTTTTTTCTTAACGCAACAAGTTAGCGAACATGATAAATTAAACCTAAAAGAGACATTTGGGAGAGGACAATGCTTAGGTGAAAGAGATGGAACTTTAAAAGAAAAGTATATGGGTGAACTTATATATGCAGGATTTGAACTCGTGCAAGTACGTGAATATGATGTTACTGATTATTACAGTACGCCTGAAGATCTCATTTTCTTATTAAAACATACGCCTATTATTCCTAGATTTGGAGAAGAGGAAGAGGATTTTACTATTTTACAAAAGTTCATTGAAACAAATAGTTCTGAAAAAGGGATTCGTACGAATTCAAAAAGATTTATGATTATTGCTGTAAAATCTTAATGTATTTTATTGTAAAAGCTGCTTTTCGTTTAAGGAAAGGCAGCTTTTTTATATGGAAATAATGCAGGGGAAACTTAAAAAAATAAAAATAAGTAAAGTGTTAATCAAAAAAATGAAATATGGAGCATAATTGTTTTGAAACATTACTGTACTAGCAATGAAAGAAGCTAACATATTCATACTAAAGTTGTAGTTTCTATATAAAAAATCCATTCTTCCGTTTGATTTTATCTATTTATAAGTGTAATACAATACGAATAGATAATAAGAAATGAGGGGGAATGTAAAGTGATTACACATATATCAGATATAAAATTACAAACGGTTTCCATAGAAGGGGTAAAACAAGTGTATAAGGACATATTATCTTTTCCAATAAAAAAAGAAACAGCATCCTTCATTCAATTTGAAGTAACACCTTATACAACAATTAGTTTTCAAGAAGTGTATGAACCAATTGCACCTGCACATTTTGCTTTTGAAATCCCATATTCAAAATTTCATGAAACAGCAAGATGGCTTGAGGAGTCTGGATTACTCATTGCGAAATGGAAAGATGGTCATACAATTGATGAAGAGGATGGTCGATTCAATTTATACTTTAAAGACGGAGATGGAAATCTACTCGAAATTATCGCGCATAGTTATGTTAAAGAAGATGTATTAGTACCGCAGTCACCTTTAAACATTTTATATGTAAGGGAAATTGGTCTTCCTGTTAAAAGTGTACCTATTTTTAGGGAATGGCTGAAATCAAATCTAAATATGAAAACGATGGAAGACGGGGATATTTTTAACTTTGTAGTTGGTGGCACTGCTTATGTCGTCGCAACTTGGTGGCAGCGACCTTGGATTCCAATCGCGATGAAAGCTTTACCACCGAAAGTTCATGTTTCTTTCGGAACAGCGGATCTCGCATTTTTACAGCGAATCCAAATTAACTTTAAGAAAAATAATGTGCCATTTGAATGTAAACATAATGAAGTGTCATTTATTGTGCAGGGATATTCATTTTCTATTGTGTATACACCAGAGTTTCATTCCAATATTCCTAGCAAAATAAACTTACCGCTTTCTATATAGTTATAGAAAGCGGTAAGTTTATTTTGTTTTAAGGAAAATTAAAGTCTAGTTATTATGTTGATTTAACATTTGAGCTATTCCTTGACCAAATGACCAATTCTCCATAGGTGTCTCGTGTAGTGTAATGAAAACATCAGCAGTAGAGATTTGTAAAGTATTAGCTGTACTAGTGGCTATAGCTTTATATAAATCTTTTTTTTGATTAATTGTTCTCCCAGGTCCACATGTAATAGAAATATAAATCATATTATTGGATCGTTTTAATGAACCTTCTAAAAGATAAGATGAATTATAAAAAAGTTGATGAGAAGGATAAGGTAAAAACATTTGAAAATAATCATTTTCAGGAATATTGAAATGTTCAATTAACGAATGGTGAATTTGATTGCTTACATTTTTTAATAACTTATTATCGGATAATTTTTCAGGATGATAAACAGTGACAAATGGCATAATAGAGGACTCCTTTCCTTTTGATTTTATTTTACTTCCAATATTTCCATTTGTATAATTGAAAATATATTAACGAATTATCAATAAAATCGATGAAGGTGGTGTATGAAATGGAAATGAAAGAGTTACTTACATTTAAAAAAATTATTGAAGAAGGAACGTTTTCACAAGCTGCTAAACAATTAAACTATGCACAATCAACAGTAACAACACATATAAAAAAGCTGGAAAATGAAATTGGTTTTCTGTTATTTGAAAGAGGATGGGATGCAAGATTAACAGAAGAAGGAAAACTTTTTGCAGAAGAAGTAGAAAACTTAGTAACACATTGGGAATATTCTATAACTCAAGCACAACGTATTAGTAATGAAGAAAAAGGGAGTTTGAGAATAGGCCTATTAGAATCCGTTGCTAAAAGGTTAATACCAATAATATTAGAGTTTTTAAATGCTGAAAAACCATATATACATTGTGATTTTGTAGTGGGAAATACAGCACTTTTATCAGAAATGATAGAACATAATAAGATTGATTTTGCGGTGTGCGGAAATAATGAAAATAAATCAAAGGTAAAATTCATCCCAATATGTGATGAACAGATTGAATTTATAGTGAATAATCCCGAGCATCCTTTGTTACAAAAAGAATCCGTTGAAGCATTTGATATTATAGATTATCCAGTTATTGTAGGAGAAAGTAATTGTTATTCGTATCAATCTGTAAGTTCTCTCCTAGCGAAAAATAATTTATCTTTTAAAAGAGTTTATAATTGTAGTGCTTTAAACCTCATTCCAGAAATGCTTTTTGAAAATGCCATAGGAATTATCCCGAAAGGTACAATTTTGAATGAAGAAATACTATCTTTTAAGATTAAGTACTTTAATTCTAAAATCCCGATTGGTATATTAATTTCTACTAAAAATAACAATTATTTAAGTCAAACGAAACAAAAAATTATCAACATCATTAAAGTCGCCCTATAATTATGCTAAAAAATTATAGGGCTGTTTTCGATACGTACTTTTCTTTTAGCATTTCAGAGATTTTTGTAATAATAGGATTTATGTGAGTAGAAGGATTTCCTAACATTGCAGTGAATTTAAAATAGGGGTGTAGAATACTACATGGTTTAAGGAGGGTGAAACTTGAACTTAGGTGAGCCAATGGCTAAAGGAAATACAGCGGAAATTTATCTGTATGATAATAAGATTGTGAAGTTATTTAAAGAATATCTTCCAGGTACAGAGTCTATGAATGAAGCAAAAAAAACAAAAATATGCTTATTCATGCGGGCTGCCAGTTCCAAACGTATTTGAAGTGACAAAGATACACGATAGACAGGCAATTATTATGGAATACGTAAAAGATGTCAGCTAATAACAATGAATTGCTAAATAAATTAATGCTTCAGTATTGTAATTAAATGAGTAAAATTATTGGATTTTGTTTACAAAGAATATAGTAGTAAAAAAGGAGTCTGTTTTATGAAAACTGATGAATCGATTTCATTGAATACCGAATTTGAGAAATCCGCTCCTGCGCTACAACTTTCGAAATTACATAAGCGATTCGGTGAATTTATTGCAGTAAATTGTATTGATTTAACTATTCCAAGTGGTTCTTTTTATGGAGTTGTTGGACCTAACGGAGCAGGAAAAACTACATCTTTATCAATGGCTGTTGGTTTGTTACGACCGGATGGCGGAAACGCTAAAGTTTTTGGGATTGATGTTTGGAGTAATCCAAAACAAGCTAAAACGTTGATTGGAGTATTACCAGATGGATTGGCTTTACCAGAAAGACTTACTGGTCGCGAATTATTAACATATATGGGGTTGTTAAGAGGAATAGATGCCAATGAAGTTGCTCAGCGGGCAGAAGAATTACTTGCAGTATTAGAGTTGAATAATACTGAGGGGACTTTAGTTATTAATTATTCTACTGGTATGCGTAAAAAACTCGGCCTTGCACTTCTTCATGCGCCAAAATTACTCGTTCTCGATGAACCGTTTGAGGCGGTAGATCCCATTTCTGCAACTACTATTAAAAAGATTTTACAGAAATTTGTTAGTTCAGGTGGTTCTGTAGTATTTTCTAGTCACGTCATGGCATTAGTTGAACAACTTTGTGACCACGTTGCAATTATTTCGAAAGGGGGAGTACTTTCATCTGGAAAGATGGAAGATGTTTGTGGTGAAGAAAAACTAGAGGATATTTTCATTCGATTAGTAGGTAAACCCGCCGCTAAAGGAGGGGAATTGTCTTGGTTAATGTTTTAATTCAAATGAAGTTATCAATACTTAAACATTCAATGAATCGTGGCAGGGCAGTTCTATTTATTATGACAGGATTAGTTGGTTTGTTGCTAGCAATTGGAACTATTCTACTTTTTTCTTTTTATCCAACAGAACAAAATATATCAAAAAGCATTCTATATGTAACATTCGCCATTTGGACAGTAGGATGGATTATAGGTCCGATGCTTACTGGAGGAGACGAAATATTACGCCCTGAATATTTTGTGTTGCTTCCGCTCAATTCTTATAAACTAGCTAGGATGCTTCTCGGTGTAACTTTTATAGGAGTAGGACCACTGGTTAGTTTTTTAGCTTTTATAGGATTATTAATTTATGCAGCTAGAATTAGCATATATGCGATTATAGTAGCAGTTCCAGCAATTATTTTGCAGTTAGTTTTTGTAGTATTGTTATCCAAAGTAATAGTTAGTATTATGGGTGAGGTGATGAAATCAAGAGTCGGTATGGAAATGGGAGCGATGTTCATTGGTTTCATCATTGCATTTCTAAATGTCGGCTGGTATGCACTTCCTGTAATCAATAGAATCGTATTTAGTGATACTACGCTATTTTACATGATTCCATCTAGTTGGACGATACTTGCTGTAGAGTACGCTAGTCAATCTAATTGGTTATTAGCTTTTATTTTCTTAGGTAAAATAACAATATTTTGTGGGTTTCTTTTATTTATATGGACTATATTATTGACTAGACGTAAAGAGATAGATTCAAAAAAAGTTCAAGTGAAGATTATTAATAAGCATTATAGAAAGGCTTTTAAAATCTTTTTTGAAACTAAAATAGGAGCTGTTATAACTAAGGAACTTAAAAGTTGGAGAAGAGATCCACAACGAGGCCGTTTCCTGCGAATGGGCATATGGATAGGTGTATTTTATGGGATTTTAGTTACGATTGCTAATATACCTTACTTAATGCCTTGGGCGGGGGGAATTATGGTTGTATTTACAGGTATGTTTGCTTGTAATTTATATGGTTTCGATGGAAGCGCGTTATGGTTAACGTTGGTGACACCTGGCGCAGAAAGGATTGACGTGCGTGGCCGCCAATTAGCTTGGTTGATAGCTATTGGTCCTGTGGCAATTTTAACTACAATAATTTTCACTTTTTCTAGCGGACTTACTTTCGTTTATCCATGGGTATTTGCAGTAGTCCCAGCTTTACTTGGTGGGGCAGTCGGCCTTATTGTCTTATTTTCTGTAGTTAATTTAATTCCAATTACTGATCCACATTGCCGTGGAAGAGGAACGATAATATCTGGTGACGATATGAATGCGAGTAAAATGTTTATAACCACGTGGCTCATGCTGTTGATGGTGCTAGTAACAACGATACCTTCGTTACTAGTTATATGGTTGGGGACATCATTACATATACAATTCATACAATGGTTAGGTGTACCGACTGGGGCTTGTACGGGAGTGTTTTTAGCATGGCTATTTGGGCGTATCGCTTACAAAAAACTTGAAAGAAATGGCCCTGAGTTGCTATTTGAAATGAAAAGTGGGATGAAAATTAACAGTGATAATTACAAAAAGAAAATTCGTAATAAAGAAATGGAATTACCGAAGAAAAAACTTGCCGTTGTTATTCTTCTTGTGTTTATGGGAATCTTTTTCTTGGTGCACCAAAGTATAGTGCCGATTGTCTTTGAAATATTTGATGTGGATGAAAGAGTCCGTCTATTTTTTCTTCCGCGCTACCTTCCTCATATTGCCCGCATTCCTGTAAGTATCATTTTCGCTGTACTAGGTATAGTGTTTTTGTATAAAGCCATATTAATTAAGAAACAGCACGTAAAAGAATCACAACTAATAAAAGATGATATGTAAAACATTACCAATCGGTCAAGTTTTTAGCGGATGTTGTTCAACTATAGTTACGTAGTTAAACAACATTCGCTTTACATATTTATTAAAGAATAATTATTTTCAAGTTTTAACCTATAAAGATTTATTATCCGTACTTGTTCCTCCGTTAATTCTTCTTTATCCCAATACATATGCATTAAGCTATATTCAAAAATCTCCTTTAATTTAATAAATAATGGAAACTTGTCTATCATCTCTTTTGGTAGTTCATTTTCCTCTTGGTAGCCTTCAAATAGTGCTTTTGTAATAGAATGTTCATAGTCAATGATATTCCCATTTCCAGCAAATGAATATTCTATCGCACTATAAATAGGAACGGCTAAATTGAATATGTAAAAATATTTTTGGAATGAATCCAAGAGAATACCAACGAACAACATGCCTATTCAATCATTTGTTAAACTCAATATAAATAAAGAAGGGGAGTTCAAAATGAATATTTCTAGAAAATTAGAGGTTGAACAGTTACGTAATAAGAATAGTGAGCTATTTGATAAAGATGTACTTAACATATTGAATGGTCAAATGATGTATGAAGAATTTAAAACGGAGGAGCTAATGGGTGAGTCTGATTATGCCCCATTTAACGAGGCCATGTGTGTAAATAGCGTTACTGCACAAGTTTTTGATGAAGAGTTTATTAAAATAAGAGCAGAAGGTCATAACAGTTCAGTCGAAAATTATGCAAAAAAAGTTATAGATCCGTTAGAAAATCTATTTGCGAAAAAGTATAAATGTATTGTTTTATGGTTCGGTGAAGATATGTTTTGCCAAATGAATCTACTTACTTTACTTTCATACCTTGAGCAGTCGTGCTATGAAGGGAAAGTATACTTAAATAGTTTCAGGGAGGATGAATTTAAAGTAAATCAAATTGAAATTGAATTGGGGGATTATTCTACTATATACAATGAAGTATTAGTAAACCATAAAAAGACTTATCATAAAGTACCACCTGTAATGTATCAAGCTATAGATTTATATTTAGAAATGCTAAAAGAAGATAATATCGTAATGAAATTTATCTCTAAAAATCAAGGTTTATCAAATCAAGAATTATTAATAAAGTTGTTTCAACTTTTTCCAAAAATCGGATATGGTGATTCTCAGTACATAGAATTAATAAATAAAATAAAGAAGAAAGCTGAACCTAAAATATAGGAACAGCTACCTTCTTACAATTGTTCAAGTAACGCTAATTCGCCCTCTACAAATAACATTAGTTCTTTAATTGTTTCGCCAGAAAAATCAAAACGAATTCCAGCTGCTTTATATACTTCCGGTAAAGATTTAGAGCTACCTAATGATAAGGCTTTTTTATAATTTTCTAGTGCTTGTTTAGGATTTTCTTTATATTGCTTATACATTTGTAGCGAACCAAGTTGTGCAATTGCATATTCAATGTAATAGAATGGTATCTCGAATATGTGTAGTACAGGTAACCAGCCAGTTGCGATCCAATTTTCATAACCCTCAATATTTACGATGTTCGATTGGTAAGCGTTATGTAATTCTAAATATTTTTCATTTCTTTCTTTAGCGGTATGATTAGGGTTTTCATACATCCAATGCTGAAATTGATCAACGATAAGCATTTGTGGTAAATACTTAACAATATTTTTAAAGAAATCTAATTTTGCTTCTATAAATTCTTCTTTATTTTCATAAAAAATATCCCAATACTCCATCGAAAACAATTCCATTGTCATGCTAGCAAGTTCTGCTGATTCTGAAGGGATTTCTAAATATTTATGAAGCTCTAACTGCTTCATACAATCATTATGAATACTATGACCCATTTCATGGAGGAAAGTAGTAACATCATAATGTGTATGATTGAGATTCATAAAAATAAAAGATAATTGAGAAGCAGGCAAATATTCGCAAAATCCTCCTGGTCCTTTTCCTTTACGACTTTCTAAATCTAAGCAATTATTTTTATGCATACGGTCCAGTAATGTAGAAAATTCAGGATCTACTTTGTGTAAAATAAGAGAACTTTTTTCGATTAAATCACTCGCGTCTTCGATAGGTTTTAATGCTTTTTGATTTGGTGCGGTTGCTTTTAAATCCCATGGAAGAAGGGTATCTACTTGAAGTTCACATTTTTTCTCATTAAATATTTTATCAATAAGTGGTACTACGTATTTACGAATAGATTCAGCAAGCTCATAGCAGTCATCAGGCGTATAATCAAAACGTTCATGTTTTTTAAACATATAATCACGATAATTATCTAACTGAATGTTTTTTGCTTTTTGGTGACGAATTACGATTAATTCATTTAATATATGTTGTAATTTATCTTCAACAGATAAGAACTTTTCGGAAATAAGCGTTTTTGCTTTTTTTCGTATATCACGATCTGAATCTTGTAAGTAAGACTGTAGTTCAGTAATTGTTTTTTCTTCACCGTCCCATAGTGCAGTTAAACCACCTGTAATTTCGAAGTAATCTGTTACTAGTTTGTCTTCAGTTATCTCTAAATCAATGTTCTTTTCACAAAATAATGTTTGCGCATTCTTTATTTTTTTATTTAGTAAGCTATTCGTATTTAGATCAAGTTCCATTCGAAAAGGTGACTCTAAATATTTATTATCAAATGAATTTTGATAACGTTTCAAAAGAGGTCGTACATATTGTTGATCATATTCGTAAGTATCTTTAATTTTTTTATTATCTGTATTACATTGGAAAGCGATATAGTGCGATTTTAATTGTTCTTCAATTTCCCAAATGAAAGTAGATTGTTTTTTTAACCAGTTTTCAAGTTCTAGCTTGGAAGAAATCACTTCATTTAATAAAGTAGAAAGAGTATTTTCTAATTCTAGTACATTACTAATATCAATCGTATTTACACGTTGCAATATATATCCCTCACTTTTTATTTACTTAAGGAAGTATTCTTCTTCTTTACTACAATCCCTTTTTTTCCTAAGAAGTTTGTGCCCACTACTCCAAGAACAATCAAGATTGTTCCGATGATGTGATAGTATGCGATTTGTTCATGTAAGAATACAACACCCGCGATAATTGTAATAAGTGTAGATAAGTTGCTGAAAACACTTATTTTAGCTGCTTCAATATAAGATAACGAATAGTTTAATAACAATGCGGTTAGTAAAGAAGATAGCAAACCTAAATATAAAATGGAAATAAGAAATGTTCCGTTCATAAATGGTTTAAAGTATATAGTTAATGTCCCTTTGTTTATATGGCTGACGATAGCAATTAAATTAAAACTAATAAAGCCAATCGCTGTCATTGTGTAGGTTAAATCCATTAGCTTGAAATTATTCGCCATTTTTCGTGCTAATACATTATAGAAAGCAGATGATAATGCCGATAACAAAATAAGAATAACGCCGATGACGCTAGTTTCATAAGCCCCTAGACCATTCATTATAAATATATAAATGACACCGATGACGGAGATGAGTACAGAGATTTTTTGTGATGTATTCGTATACTCTTTCAAAAAATAGGAAGCTAACATCATCGTAAATATAGGGATCGCCGCTTGTATAATTCCCGCCTCAGATGAACTTGTATACACTAAGCCAAAAGCTTGAAAAGCAAAAAAAAGTGCTGGATAAAATATCGCAATTGGTAAAAGGGAAAGTATGTTTTTTAATGATATATTTAACTTTATGAATCCAAAAATAACCGGAATATTTGCTGCTATGAAAGCAACTGTAAAACGATGAGCCAGAGTATCAAGAGGGCTTGTAATGGTTAGTGTTAGTTTCACGAATAAAAAGGAAAATCCAATAATAAATGAATAGAGTAATGCTGATATATATGCTTTTGTTGTATTTTTCATAATTTCACCTCATAGTAGTTAATTTCTTACTGGCCAGTATACGTACATAGTAATCTTTTTGATCTAGTGCTACAATGTGAACAAATACAAACTGTACCGGTACAAAATAAACGTAAGAGGTGTCATAATGTATAAGTATTTACATGTTTTAAATGATATAGAAAACATGATTCAACATGGAGTGATAAAAGAAGGAAAGAAATTACCGTCTATACGGTCACTCGTTACACAATATGAATGTAATAAAGCAACAGTTATACGAGCACTTCACGAATTAGAAAAGCGTCATATTATTTATTCCGTGCCTCAAAGTGGGTACTACGTTGTTAAAAAATCTGGAAATACCATAGAAAATAACGTGATAATTGATTTCGCTTCTTCAGCACCAGATCCAGATGTTTTCCCATATTTAGATTTTCAACATTGTATTAATAAGGCTATTGATACGTATAAAAATGATTTGTTTGTATATGGAACGCCGAAAGGGTTACCATCTTTAATACCAGTTATTCAAAAACAACTAGCAAATTATCAAGTCTTTACAAAAGAAGAAAATATTTTTATAACGTCAGGTGTTCAGCAGGCACTTGCTATATTAACTTCTATACCATTTCCGAATGGAAATGAAACTGTATTAATTGAACAGCCAACATATCATCTATATATTGATTATCTAGAAATAAATAAAGTTCCTGTAATCGGTATTAAACGTACGAATGAAGGTATCAATTTGAATGAATTGGAGCAAATATTTCAAACTGGAAAAATAAAATTCTTCTATACGATACCGAGATATCATCATCCGCTTGGAACGTCTTATTCTAAAGATGAGAAAGAAAAAATCACACTATTGGCTAAGAAATACAATGTATTTATAGTGGAAGATGATTATTTAGCAGATTTAGAAACTGATTCAAAAGCAGATCCGTTATATAGCTTGGATAATTGTAGTCATGTCATATATTTGAAAAGTTATTCGAAGATTATTTTTCCAGGTTTACGGGTTGGAGTTGCGGTCATCCCACGATCCATTGCAAATGCTTTCTATACATACAAAAAAATACTAGATATTGATAGTCCGATGATTTCTCAAGCGGCTTTAGAAATTTATATAAAGAGTGGTATGTTTGAACGTCATAAAAATAAAATTAAATCTTCCTATCACAATAGATCTAAAAAATTAGCAGAAACACTAGAAAGAACTCATAGTGAAAACCCACTTTTATTCACATATAAAAAGCATAATACAATTGGAATTCATACTTGTTTAAAATTACATAAAACGAGTATTTCAGAAATGTTTTTCCAAAGACTAAGTGAAAAACAAATAAGTATTGATACAATTGATAAAAATTATGTGAGAGGTTTTCCGAAAGAAAGACTATTAAAGTTAAACGTATCGAATGTAAAGGAAGATAGGATTGAAGAAGGAATTCGTAAAATAATAGAGGAAATCAAACAATTGGAACATATATCCTTCCAATTTAAAAAAGAAAAAAATGAATAAGTAGCTTTGTTGTGAGACGCAAAATAATTCTTTTGTTTGTGTGTATCGCTATAATAATTGAAGCTATTGTTGTAACTGAATATTATAATAAGGATGATAATTATAATCCTTCAAAGATACATGGATCGATTTATTAGAAGATAATTCCTAAAGCCAATGCTTAATTAAGGTTATGGCGGGTGTAAACCAATTAGAACGTGATCTGATCCGTAGGTGGAAACATAAAGGGATTGAACTGAATAAGAAAGAAGGGAAATTTAAAGGTTGGTTAAAGAAATACCATAAAAATCATGCAGGAATGAATTATGCAGTAAAGCTTTATGAAGAGGTAGATATGAATGTAAATCAAATTTGTGAAATTACAAATGTGTCTAGGGCCTCATTATTTAGAAAGCTATCGGAAAGGAACAGTTGATGAGTTATACTAAAAATCAGAAATATATAATAAGGGATAAATTCCATAGAGAGGTGGAATTACATGCCTAAAATTGATAATATGTTAGCGATTCTATGGATGCTTCGCTCAGGTAAAAAAATTACTGCAAAACAAATTTCAGAAAAGTTAGAGATGAATATAAGGACTGTGTATCGTTATATTGATACAATTTCAACAAGTGGTGTACCTATAATTTCAGAACCAGGACATAACGGTGGATACACGTTATTAAACAATTTTATTGAGGCTCCTCTTTTTTTTGATTTTGAAGAGCAAACTTCACTATTTCACGCTGCTGTTTTTGCAGAAGAAGCCGGATATTATGGAGGTGAAGCATTAAATAGGGCCATTTCAAAACTAAGTAAATACTCAAATCAAGAGCAGGAAGCAAAGATAAACCGACATTTAAGTAGTCTAGAAGTAATAAGTCGATTTAGTTCATCCTCTATGGAACATTTTTTGAAGGAGTTGGAGGAGGCCGTAACTGATGGGTATTCAGTAAAAATTCTTTATTATAAAAGTGGGAAAAAGCAATTAAATTATAGATTGGTCGATCCGTACAGAATTATCTATTGGAATAATAGGTGGTATGTGATTGGATTTTGTCATCTTAGGAATGATATCCGTAGTTTTAGGGTAGATCGAATTGAAAATTTAATGCTAACCGAAAATAAGTTTAACCGGCCAGAAAATTTTTCAGCACGTGACTTTTTTATAAAAAATCTTCTTCCAACTATAGAAGATAAGGAAGGGATTATTTCTTTGGTTATTAGTGGGGATAAAAGTGTATTGGATGATATTTGCCGACATTGGTTTTTAGGACATTATTTACAAGTGCGAACTTCAAATCAAGCAGTTTTTCTTCTTGAAAAAGATATGATACATACATATGTACCTTATTTACTTTTACCGTACAATAAATCTATTAAAGTTATTGAGCCAATAAGTCTTAAGAAAAGACTTATTGAAGTTCTGTCGGAATTAATAAAATTTCATGAAGTATGATAACTTCCCTGACGTTAACTGTCAGGGAAGTTATATTATAATATCCATATCAATTGTGATTGGAGTGATATGGGATGCAAACAAAAAAAGTTTTTCTATATGTATTTAATACAATGTCGGACTGGGAATATGGATATTTAATTACCGAACTAAATTCAGGAAGATATTTTAAAAAAGATTTAGTACCTTTAAAAGTAATTACAGTAGGAGCTAATAAAGAAATGATTACTACTATGGGGGGACTGAGCATAAAACCAGATATTTCCCTTGATGAATGTACTTTTGAGAGTAAAGATCTTTTAATTTTACCAGGAGGGACTACTTGGAGTGAAGAGATTCATCAACCTATCTTGGAAAGAGTTGGCCAAGCTTTAAAGTTTGGTACTATTGTTGCTGCAATTTGTGGTGCAACTGAGGCCCTTGCAAATATGGCATACTTAGATACTAGAAAGCATACAACTAATAATTTAGAATACACTAAAATGGTATGTCCTAACTATAAAGGAGAAAAGTTCTATGAGTTGGGATCTGCGGTATCTGATGCGAATTTAGTTACTGCATCAGGAATAGCTCCTCTGGAATTTGCGATGGAAGTACTGAAAAAATTAGATGTATTTGCACCAGATACATTACATTCATGGTATAACCTAAATAAAACTCACAAACCTGAATACTTCTTCCAGTTAATGAATTCAATAAATTGCTGAACTAAAAAATCAACTAAGCAGATTTATATTTATTTAAAAAATAACCATGCTCTAGACAATGTCAAAGCATGGTTATTGAATATAACTTAAAAATGGTTATAAAGTAATGAAAATTCCTTAACGTTGTATATTCGTATTTTCCTGACGTTACCTCTATAAAAGGAAATATGATAACAATCATACACCGGAAGTGATAGAACTGAGTTATAAAAAGTAGAAGAAAAGTGTTACGATAATACTTTTTAGAGCACTCAATTGTTGAGTGCTCTTTTTGTTTATATAAAAACAAAATGGAAATAAACTACCAATAGGTGATATCCTTAAAGTATAGCATTTACTTTGAATAGGAGGGTGATGGAGTCTATGGGGGTACGTATAGTCGATGATTTACAGCAATTATCGTTATTACTAATGTTTTTAAGTACATTTATATTTTACAGATATTTAAAAAGGGTTAGACGAGAGAGAAAATTGACTGGTTTTGAATGGACAATGTATTTTGTCACTCAATTTGCGACATTAATTTGGGCATTCACTTATGTTATTAAACACTTAGCTGAATCATAATTTCTATTCATTTAATCTAGTGTATTGTTATCTATTAGGGATATAAATATAGTCTGTATCTAAATCAATGACAACATCGCTTAGGACTTCTTCTTGTAGTAATTTGGGGAGTTTTTCATAGTGATACCGTACACAAAATAAGCTTAGAAGATCTTCGTTAGATAACTCTTCACTTTTAACATTTAAATACATTGTTTGTATTTCGTGTAGAGAACAGTTAAAGCCAATAACATACTCATTAATTCCATATCTATCAAATTCAATTATCATATTATCACTGTTGGGTGCTAGCCAACGTTATAGCTTAAATTTTAGATGAATTTATTATACATTGTTTGAAATGTAGTGAGAATATTTTTTTATAAAATGAGAGGGTTATAAATGGAATAAAATAAATTAGTTTTAGAAGGACCAAAACGGCTTAAGTGGGAAACGCGCGAAATTAAATCTATACAGGATGATGAAATTATCGTAAAAACAATCGCAGGTGCAATAAGTATTGGAGCAGAGTTACCACAGTATAAAGAATGGGATGTTTCAGATACAAATCCTATCTATCCTAGAAAAACTGGATATGAAAGTTATGGTGAAGTTATTCAAGTTGGTAATAAAGTAACAAATTTAAACGTAGGTGATAAAGTAGTTTCTTTTTATGGGCATGAAACGATAGGAATAGTAAAGGGAGATAAAGTAATTCGAGTGCCTAGTTATATAAAACCTAAAGTTGCTTTATTATCTATTCTTTCGTGTGATGCTGCTAAAGGGGTATTGAAGCTAGACCTACGACAGGATGAAAAAGTTCTTATTACTGGAATGGGAGTTATCGGTTTACTCGCTTGTTATTTCTTAAAATACTATATAGGTGTTGAGCATGTGGATGTTGTTGAGCCTAATAAAAATAGAAGAGAATTTGCAAAGAAGTTTGGTGCGAAAAACCTCTTTGATTCAGAAAAACAAATAATAGAAACATATAATTACGGTTTGGAATGTTTTGCTACAAATAGAGGGTTTCACACATTACAAAAGGCTATTAATAGTAATAGAGCGATATGTATTCTTTCTGATGGTAATATAGAAGACTTAACATTAACCGCCGACTTTTATCGAAAAGAATTGAAAATCATTGGTTCAAGTGATGGATATGGTTACCAAAAACATGCAGATTGGTGTTTTAGTCAAATAGAACAGACGCCATGGATAGAAGAGATTTTTCAACATGAAATTCATTATACTGCACTTGAAAAATGTTTTGAGGAATTAAGTCAAGGAATAATTACTCCTTTAAAAGTATTTGTCTCATATGAATAAAATGACAACGTACTTGTCACGTAGCTCACATATATTTTGTCATTAATATGATAATAAAACGAGGAGTAGCATGTACTTGTTAATTTTTAATAGGCACAACGGGTTGTTGCTCTTTCATTATGTACAAATCGTATATTATCTTTCTCAATGTACATATTAAGTAAAGTATTTAATATCACGTACATAAAAGGCGGGGTAATATGGATGGAAATAAGAAAAATGAAGAATTGAGTAAATTTAAGAAACTATGGTTTAATGAAGATAATCAACCAGTAGCTGGTATAGAGCTAGCTTTACCGCCTGATATAGGCAGCATGTTAGACTCGAAATCAGTTGATGATCAAAGTGGAGAAAGTAATAATGAATAAGTTTAATCTATACGCATCCATTTGGGTGCTTTTGTTTTTTTGACAATAGAAAATAGATCATCAAATTCTTATTGAAAAAAGATGGATCTAAATAGATCCATTTTCTATATATGTAAGTTTTAATCTTCACCAAAAAGTTTAAAGTGCATCTAGAATGCTAATAACATTTACCATTAAAGGATTGGGCTATTATGCATATTATTGTTGAAAGCATTATTTTAATTCTCACTGGGATTCTTGCATTAAAAATGACAGGTAGTAAATCTGTTAGCCAAATGACAAGAGCTGAAATCATTATAGTAGTATCAATTGCGCGTATTATTGTAGAGCCTGTATTAAGTAGGAAAGTAGTCCCATCTATATTTGCAGCTGTAATATTTGCAAGCGTACTTCTTATCATTCATTTCTTTGAACTGAAATCAAGGAAGGCGGAACAATTCCTAAATGGCAGTAGCTTTGTAATTGTTGAAAATGGAGAGATTATTAAAGCGAACTTGATGAAGGCAAAAATGTCTGAACAACAACTTTATATGCAATTAAGAGAAAAAGGAATACATGATTTAAAGATTTTGCAGCAAGTTACAGCTGAGCCGAATGGGCGTATTGGTTATCAATTAATAGAGAAAGCTCAACCGATAACTTTAGAAATGTTAGAAAAAACATTAGATCAGCACAAAATAAAAAGATAATTTCTTATGTGAAATGCCAATATACAATTGAATTATTGGCATTTTTTATTTTTTCTAAATGTAAAAGTTAATATTTAGAATAGATATTCAGCCAATCTTTAAATTAGATATAGGCTTATTAATATGCTATATTCAATGGAGCTATAGTGACTGTGGTGAAAAAAGCAACGTTAAAATAAATAGGTCTTTCATGTGATATTAAACATGAGATAAGAATAAGGAGATAAAAATAAAATGGAATTTTGGGAATCAAGTTTTATTGAGAAACAAACAATGTGGGGATTTGAACCTACAGAATCTGCAATTTTAACAAAAGATTTTTTTCTAGAAAAGAACATTAAGGACATATTAGTTCCCGGTATTGGATATGGTAGAAACGCAAAGGTATTTATCGAAAATAGTATAAATGTAACAGGTATTGAAATTTCGAAAACAGCGATCGATTTAGCAAGAGAAAACGGACTAGAAGATGTTAGTATGTATCACGGTTCAGTAAACAAAATGCCTTTTGATAATAAACTGTATGATGGGATATTTAGTCATGCACTTCTTCATTTGTTGAATGGACACGAAAGAGAGAAATTTATTGAAGATTGTTATAATCAGTTAAAACCAGGAGGATATATGGTTTTTACAACTGTTTCTAAAAAAGCTCCCATGTACGGAAAAGGAAAACAGTTGGATAAAGATTATTATGAGATAATGGAAGGTGTAAAAATGTTCTTCTATGATTCTGAATCTATAAAAAAAGATTTTAATCAATATGGATTAGTACAAGTTTCGGAAATTGATGAACCAAATAAGAACATAGTAAATAAACCTTCAATCAATTTCTTAATGATAAAATGTATGAAAGAACGATAACTAAAAGTTATTAAGAATGATTAAAGATGTTTATATATTGATTATGCACAAATAAAAAGGACAAGCATATAATATAAATACCTTTTAACTTTAAGTAACCTTAACTTTCGTTAATAGGGTATCTCAAAATCCCCAAAAGAGCACTTGCGGAAACAAGTGCTCTTTTATTTTTTTGTTTCATAAATATTTATACTTGCAAATTTCGTGCAATAAAAATAAATCTGAGAGAAATAACCATATCTTTATTATACGATTATTTCTGAACTACAAACGTTATAGCATTTGTTTTTAATTGAATGTGTCTTTCATTACGAACCATATTATAAGCTAATTCTTTTATTTCAACTTTTACTTCTTTCCATCCTTTATAAATACTTTTTAATAGATGTATCATTTCATCAGTTGGGAGATTAATTTCAATTAAAGCTTCTAATTCTTCATTCGTTTTTAAAACAATTTCTTGTATGTTAGAGTTAATAATTAAACAATTAATACCGCCGTTTTTTGTCCCTTGTTTCATAGAATGGAGCACTTTTTTAAAATCTTCTTTTGATTTAACATGCTCTAAACTTGATACTGCAACGATATAATCATAAGCGTTAGAGTCAATATGATAGTTTTCAATTTCTGCTTGTTCTGTTTTTATAACCTCGAATACATCATGTTCTTTACTATAAATTTTTAGCTTTGTTAAAGCGGAATCAAGTAAATCAACACATGTAACAGTGCCATTATAATTTTTTATTATTTGTGCAATTGGAATGCTATTTCTACCGATGCCAGAGCCAAGATCAAGTACTTGCAAGTTGTTTTGTCCTTCAAAGTGATCCATCAAGTCCATAACTGTTTTAACCGGTTTGTACAGCCAAGAGCCAATTTCAAATAGTTTATATTGTTCATAGCAAAGGCCGTGATATTTCTTTTCTTCTTGTCTTATGTAATCGATACGGTTCACATTGTTTCAGCTCCAATATTTTTATTGCAAAATGAATAGGTGGGACAGCCTTTAACATTTGTTTGAATTCGAAAAATACCACCAGCATGTGGATACTCTTTTAATTCGTCATCAGTCATTCTTGTTCTGGCTGTTGTAACATATAAATCTGTTAAATTAGGTCCTCCAAATGTACATGATGTTACATATAAAGCTGGAATTGGAATATTTAATATTTGTTCTCCAGTAGATGGATTCCATCTAGTTATTTTTGAACCTCCCCAATGTGCAATCCATAAACAGCCGTCTTCGTCAATTGTCATACCATCAGGTAGACCATCATTTTCAGAGAAAATGATTACATCAATTGGATTATGAATGTCTCCAGTACGTATATTATATTGATAGCGAACCACTTTTTTAGTAGGTGTATCTATAAAGTAAAAGTATGTATGATCAGGTGACCAAGCAATTCCATTTGATGTATTTACATGTGAAACTTTTTTCTCTACACTTAAATTATGATGTAAACAATACAAGGAACCTGCAGCATTCATACCGTATGTATCTGTAGAACCTGCCCAGAAACGACCAGCTGGATCACATTTTCCATCATTGAAACGATTTTCTATTAAATGTGGTTCAGGGTCAAAAATATGTGTCAGTTTTTCGGTATTTATATTAATAGAATAAAAGCCTTTTTCCATAGCTAAGAGTAGTACATCCTCTAAATATGGAACAACACAGCCGATTTGTTGATTGAGTGCAATTACTCGGTTCGTATTAGCGGTAGGATTGTATATGCATAATTTTCTCTCCATAATATCAACCCAATATAAAAGTTGCTTTTTTTCATTCCAACATGGTCCTTCAGCTAAACTTGCTTTAGCATCTAAAACTAATTCTATATTACTGAACAAGATGTTCACCTCGCGTTATAAGATATTAATATAATTCGATAAGAATAGAGGTAAACCTTTTAGTCAAAGGATATTAAAATTTATGCTGTAGAAAAATGACCTTCTCACAAGTGATTAAAAAAGTGTATAAACAAGGAGAGGAAAATGCATATGATGTTTTATGAGATTGTTTGCTTTTCTTGTAAGAATATATTTCGTGTTTACGAAGGCAGTGAAAAATATAAGCGATTTAAAGAAAAACCAAACGGGGCATATTGTTGTGATGAGTGTAGTCATAAAATTCAATTAGAAGCGATAAAGAATTTTTTTAGGTAATTATATGTTTTTGATTCGGAAAAGTTTGACAATAAAAGTGTTATAAATTATCATATTAAAAAACTAATATTTAAAATGGCATGGAAGAGAAGAGTAGTTAAGAAAGAATACGTACAGAGAGCTCTGGTAGCTGAGAAAGAGCGGTATACATCTTAACGAAAAAAGACTTGGAGCTGCGCAAGGAACTAATTTATTTAGGGATGGTGCGACGGGTTCTCCCGTTATAGAGATAGGGTATAAGCATATTTTGCCGTACCTGAAGAGGTTAATATGGTGACATATTAACAAACTGAGGTGGTACCGCGAAGCTAACAACTCTCGTCCTCAAGATGAATAATCTTGGGGGTGGGAGTTTTTTTATTGCATAAAACTGAGAATACGAAAACAAAAAATAATTGAGGTGAGCAATAAATGCATTGGGCGTATGAAGTAGCACATGAATTAATTAGGAAACATCCAAATAAAGAAACGTTTGTTTGTGCATCTGGAATTAGTCCTTCAGGTTCTGTTCATATTGGGAACTTTCGTGAAATCGTAACGACTTATTTCGTAGTAAGAGCACTTCAAGGTTTAGGGAAAAAGACTCGTTTTATATTTTCGTGGGATGATTATGATCGATTTAGAAAAGTTCCAAAAAATATTGATCCATCTTTTGCAAAGTATATTGGTATGCCATACTGTGATATTCCAGATCCGTCTGGATGTCATAACTCGTATGCGGAGCATTTTGAAAAAGAGTTTGAAAAATCGCTTCAAGCATTTGGAATTGAAGTAGAATTTATTTATCAATATGATGAATATAGAAGCGGAAGGTATAACAAAAATATTTTAGAGGCTTTGTATAAACGAAAAGAAATATATGATATTTTAATGGATTTTAAAACTGGAGAGTCTAGTGAAGAAGAGCGAAACGATTTTTATCCAGCTACATTATATTGTGAGAGGTGTGGAAAAGATACAACAACTATTACACATTTTGATGAAGTATTAAAAACAGTCCGGTATGAATGTGAATGCGGAAATGAAAAAGAGTTATCCGTATTAAATACAAATAAAATGAAACTAAACTGGAAAATCGATTGGCCGATGAGATGGATGATAGAGGATGTTATTTTTGAACCGGGTGGAAGAGATCATTCATCAGAAACAGGCAGTTATAATGTATCGAAAGAAATTGCAAGGAAAATATTCAATCGTGAAGCGCCTCATTACGTTGCTTACGATTTCATTGGTATTAAAGGGAATCATGAAAAAATGTCTAGTTCTTCAGGGAATAGCATTACACCAAGCGATTTATTGAAAGTGTATATACCAGAAGTAATTCTCTTTATGTTTGCCAAATACAAACCAGGCGCTGCTTTTCATATTGGGTTGGATGAAGATGTGATTCGTAATTATACAGAGTATGAACGATTGAAAGATAGCTATGAAAATAAAACGCTCAAAAATGAAGATTTATTTGATGCAATTAAACTCTCTAAAGTTGATAGCGAGTTTAAAGAATATCCGAAATTTAATCAAGTAGCAGGAACGTTACCATTATTAAATTTTGATTCTACGATTTTACAGGGGATATTAAAGAAAATAGATAGGAGCTATGCATTAGATGAAATGAGAGCGATAAGTAATCGCGCAGAGTATTGGATAAGAAACTTTCAATCTGAAAAATTAATTGCGGTAAATCAGGAGAAAAATAAAGAGTTTTACTATACATTAGATGAAAGGCAGAAAGAATGGCTAGTAGAAGTTTGTAAAATACTTCGTTCTAATAAAGATTACTCTAACTTAATGGAGCAATTATATGCGATTTGTCATCATGAAAATAAAAAAATAATGAAAGAAAATCAAAAACAATTATTCACTATTATATATAAGCTCATTATGAATCAATCAAATGGTCCTCGTATACCATTATTAATACATGTAGTAGGCATAGAAAAATTCATCACACTATTAGATTTCTAAAACACAGTTAAAAGCAACGCAAGTACCAAAATTTCTAAGTACTTGCGTTGCAAATTTTACTATCGTGAATACATTTTCGGACATTCATCACCACTTGGTTCATAAAAACAATGGCTTTTAAACTGTCCTACAAATGGCTGATTATACCATTCAGGTGGACAAGCTCCAACTGGACGGAAATACCAAAGAGCCCATCGTGCAGGCCAGCGCCATTGACCTTGTAAAACTTTTCGTGCGATTTCTTTTTCTGATTCACGAGCGCGTTGATAAAAATATCCATATTGTACTGCTTCAAATCCGCCGGGGCTTTGATATACAGCATCTCGTACGGTACGGAGTTGTTTAAAATCTAAGCAATCACAAAATACACGGTTTACTACAACGCATCCAACTAACTCCTCACCTTGGCGACCTTCGCCTTCAGCTTCAGCACGAATTAAACGAGCTAGTAAATCAACATCACTTTCGTTGTATGGAATAAGGGGCATAGTGATACCACCTTTCTGTTATAGTAAAGAGTGTATGTTATAAAACAATCTGCGTGCTTTTTTACATGAAAATAACATTTAATTTTAAGAGGAGCTTGTATAAAAAGAGCTAATTAGTAATAGTAGATAAATATAAAAGGGAGAGGTATTATGTATCGAATTCATAAAGACCATATCATTTACTCAATGTCACCAGAAAATAAGCCTTGTATGGAAGTGGAAATTGGGAGCAGTCTTGTATTTGAAACATATGATTGCTTTGAAAATCAAATCGATTCTGAAGATGTTGTGTTTCAAGAATTAGATTGGAACCGAATTAATCCAGCGACTGGACCTGTATATGTTAAAGGAGCAGAACCTGGCGATATATTAGCCGTAACGATTGAAAAGATTAAAATTGCAGAGCAGGGCGTTTTAACTACAGGTGCAAACCTTGGCGTACTGGGGGATGAGTTAAATGAAAATACAGTGAAAATTGTCCCAATACATAACGAACATGTTTTGTTTTCAAGTGAACTACAAATCCCGATTAATCCAATGATTGGGGTAATTGGTACTGCGCCGAAAAAAGAGAGCATTTCATGTGGCACACCGCATGATCACGGCGGGAATATGGACTGTAAAGAGATAAAAGAAGGGACAACATTATTATTACCAGTAAATGTTCCAGGTGCCCTATTAGCACTAGGCGATTTACACGCAGCAATGGGGGATGGTGAAATTGGGGTTAGTGGAGTAGAGGTTGCTGGTGAGGTAACTGTAACAGTTCAAATTATAAAAGGGAAAAAATGGCCACTACCAATGGCTATTCAAAAAGAAAAAGTAATGACGATTGCTTCAGAAAAATTGCTAGATGATGCAGCAAATCGTGCTGTACGTAATATGGTGACATTTTTACATGAAGAATTAGCAATGTCTAAAGCTGATGCAACGCTTTTATTATCGGCAGCAGGTAATTTAAAAGTTTGCCAAGTTGTAGATCCGCTGAAAACAGCGCGTATGGAACTAGGAATGGATTATGTGGAGAAACTAGGATTTACTTTTAGTAAATTTCATATTAAATAGATAAGGGACGAAAAAGGATACTTTTGTATAAAAGCATCCTTTTTTTAATTTACGGATTTTGTGAAAAGAGGTAGTATTTATTTTATATAAGTATATTTGAGATTGTGGATTAAAAAGGAGTTCAATAATGGTCAAAATTATGATTGTAGAAGACGATATGAAAATTGCAGAACTATTATCGACACATGTTGGGAAATATGGTTATCAAGGAGTTATTGTATCGGACTTTCAAAATGTATTAAACATTTTTTTAGAAGAACAACCAGAGTTAGTTTTATTAGATATTAATTTACCGAGTTTTGATGGGTACTTTTGGTGTCGTCAAATTCGCGGAGTTTCTACATGTCCGATACTATTCATTTCGGCCCGTGAAGGCACGATGGATCAAGTTATGGCGTTAGAAAATGGTGGCGATGATTTTATTCCGAAGCCTTTTCATTATGAAGTTGTAGTGGCGAAAATTCGTAGTCATTTAAGACGTGCATATGGAGATTATGCACCGAAACTAGAAGAGCGAATGATTGAGCAACAAGGCCTTTGTTTATATCCTGAAAGACTTGTATTGAAACTTAGAAACGAAGAGATTGATATAACGAGAAACGAAGCTATTTTATTAGAGACATTAATGAAAAATTATCCGCGTGTTGTGAGTAGAGAAGTGTTACTTAATAAATTATGGGATAGTGAATCTTATGTTGATGATAATACATTAAGTGTAAATACAACACGTGTGCGTAAAAAGTTACAAACGTTACATATAGAAGGTGCGATTGAAACGATTCGTAGTGTTGGATATAGATTGCATATTACTTGGGATACTGGTATAGAAAAATGATAAGGTTGTTTATACGTGATCATATACCACTTATTTGCTTTACTATAATTCAACTACTAGCTATATTTCTCGTATATTGGTTTGATGGGCATAATCATATTACAACGGCGTTATATGCAATGTTTCTAGGTGTTTTCTTTATAGGAAGTTATTTAGTGTTTCGTTATTTTACACATCGTTCTTTTTATGAGCGCTTAGCAAACCCGATGCAATCTTTGGATGAATCTGTTCAAAAATCTGATTTTGCAGCTGTATCGGTTGCTCTTCAAGAACTACTTGAGGTGCAATATCGACATTATCAAAATCAGCTGCAAATGCAAGAGAGAAAAAATAATGACCATTTAACCTTTATGAATCAGTGGATTCATCAAATGAAAACACCTTTATCTGTAATAGAATTAATTACACAGGATGAAGTAGATTCACGTTTTGAAAGTATAAATGAGGAAACTGATCGATTAAAAAAGGGATTAGAAATGGCTCTGTATGTCGCACGTTTAGAAGCATTTACACAAGATTTTTATGTAGAAAGAGTACAACTACATAAAATAGTGAATGATTCGGTACATGAGCATAAACGGTTCTTTATCCGGAATTTTGTATATCCAGAGCTTGAAATTGATAAGGACATTACTGTAGAAAGTGATGCGAAATGGTTACAATTTTTAATTGGGCAAATACTATCGAATGCGATTAAATATTCATCAGGTAGTAGAGAAAAGATTAAAGTGAAAGCTTGTAAGGAAGGTAATACCGTTATACTTGAAATTGCTGATAATGGCGTAGGTATACCGAAGCAAGATTTACCAAGAGTCTTCAAACCTTTCTTTACAGGAGAAAACGGTAGAGATTTTAAAGAATCAACAGGAATGGGGCTATATCTCGTATATGAAATTACGAAGCAATTAGGACATAGTGTAGAAATCCATTCAGAAGTTGATAAAGGTACGGTAGTACGAGTAATGTTTTTTAATGTGTAAAAAGTGATCAAGGCTAAAGAACGTTGGAGATAAGTTTTTTAGCCTTGTTTTGTATTTTTTAAAAAGTTTTCATATGAATAAATGATACAAATTAGTAAAAATTAAAGATATGAGCACATGAAATTGTAAAAATAAACTTGAAGAAAAATAATTGCTTTTGAAGTACAAATAATAATATTTACGCATACAGTATTATCATGGTACAATATGGTTATTAATGACAGAAAGGAATGATGGGTGGACGATGATTAACTAATCTTATTTTTAAATGTTGAAATTCAATAAATTTCAATTTCTAAAAAATAGGATTAGTCTGCCCAATTTCCATAGAACGGTATTGCTATTTATGTTACGTAATAGCTTATTTGGGTGTAAATATTTTAACGACTAATCCTGCCAAATTTATTTGGGAGGATTTTTTTATTCTCCCTTAATGAAAGGGATCGGTATTATGAAAGAACTATTAAAATTAAATGATGTTTATGTTGAAATAAAAGAAAATATGTTGTTAGAGAAAATGAATGTGACAGTAAAACAAGGGGATGTTATCGGATTAATTGGTAAAAACGGTGCTGGTAAATCAACGTTACTTCAATTAATAAATGGAAAGATTGAGCCTTCAAAAGGGATTGTTGAATGGCAGCAAATGAATATGACAACCGCATATGTTGAGCAAGAAATAGAATCTTTTATTAGTAATGATGTAATTGCAAAAGAAGCAGAACTTCTTGCGAAATGGGGCGTGCCAACGAACGATTTTCATACTTTAAGTGGTGGTGAAAAGCTGAAAATTCGATTAGCAAAAGGATTTGCTGAAAATCCTAATGTCTTAATATTAGACGAACCGACAAATCATTTAGATGAGATCAGTACGGGATTTCTCATTAAACAAATAAAAAACATGAAAGGTACAGTTATCGTTGTATCACATGATCGATATTTTTTAGATGTCGTCGCAACAAAAATATGGTCAATTGAGGACAAAAAATTAATTGAGCATAGTGGTAATTATACGAGCTACATGAAAGCACGTGAGCAAAAAAGAAAGTCGCAGCAGCGTGAATATGAAAAGCAGCAAAAAAAGATAGAACAAGTAGAAACACATATAAAAGAATTGAGTTCATGGTCACAAAAGGCACACGCGCAGTCTACAAAACAAGAAGGTGTGAAAGAATTCTATCGTGTAAAAGCGAAGCGAATGGATGCACAAGTGAAGTCAAAACGAAAACGACTTGAAAAAGAGCTGGAGAAAACGAAAGTAGAACGTGTGAAAGAAGAGTATTCAGTTGAGTTTTCTATTCAAGCGAACAAAAAAGTAGGAAAACGTTTTTTAGAAGTAAAGCAATTAAAAAAAGACTTTCATGGGAAAGTATTATTTGAAAACGTTAATTTTACAATTCAGCACGGTGAGAAAGTTGCGATTGTTGGACCAAACGGTAGTGGGAAAACAACATTACTGAAGATGATTATGGGAACGGAAACTGCTGAAGGAGAAATATGGATTTCACCTTCAGCAAACATCGGCTATTTAACACAAGAAGTTTTTGATTTACCGCTTGATAAAACACCAGAAAATTTATTTTTTAAAGAGACGTTTGAAGAAAGAGGAAAAGTCCAAAATTTAATGAAACATTTAGGATTCCAAGCGTCTCAATGGAAAGAGCCGATTGAGCATATGAGTATGGGAGAAAGAGTAAAGTGTAAGCTAATGGCTTATATTTTAGATGAAAAAGATGTACTCATTTTAGACGAACCGACGAATCACTTGGATCTACCTTCACGTGAACAACTTGAAAATACATTAGCTGAGTATAACGGAACATTAGTAATTGTATCTCACGATCGATATTTTCTGGAGAAAACAACTAACACAAAACTCGTGTTTTCAAACAATACGATACAAAAGCAGCTAGAAGAACCTACTAAAACAAGAGATGATATTGAAGAGCTACGTTTAACGTTAGAAACAGAGAGACAAGAAGTATTAGGAAAATTAAGCTTTTTAACTTCTAAAGACAAAGAATATAAAGCACTGGATGAACGGTTTATTGAACTTACGAAGCAGATTAAGGAGCTATAACGTAAATAAGGGGGATTAACATGGGAGAAGAGAGATTCACTAAGTTATTTAAAATAGATTGTGGAGATATATACTTGCAAGAATTTACGGTCAAAGATGCAGAGAGTATTTATAAAATAGCAAATCAACCGGAAATAGCAAAATTTTTACCAGACTGGAAATCAACGAAAGAACAAAGGGTGGATTGGATTGCAGATTATGAAATACCAGCAAACAAAGCATTTCTTGATGCAGTGAAAACTACGAATAACATAGATAATCATACGTTAAAGCTAGGAATATTTAAGAAAGCTACAAATGAACTCATTGGATGGTGCTGCACAGGTATGAAAGAAGAACTCCCTTCACCAAACAGAGAGATAATGTATGCTATCTCAAATGAATATCAAAATCATGGCTATGCTACAAAAGCGACTAAAGGTTTAATTGACTATTTGTTTAAAGAAACAAATTTAAATGTCCTTAACGCAATTGCTTTAATTAACAATGTAGCATCAAATAAAGTTATTGAAAAATGCGGGTTTATTTATAAGAGCCAACAGAGGATAGAAAATCAAATATATAATCATTATATATTGAGAAAATCTGAGTGGATAAAAATATAACGTTTGGTAGTAAAAGACCGATAGCAATCGGTCTTTTCTCATTTATATAATAAAGATTTATTATACATTATATTTCCTACTACTATACAATTATTATAAGATAGTTATGCGTTAATTTTAGTTTGAAATAATTATGTTGTCAGTTTTTTTAGAAATCTTACAAGCGTGTAAGGTAAATGAAAGATGAATCAATATGAGCTGTAAGATAATTCATTTACACTCTATAGTGAGCAGTGGAAATGAAGGGAGAATATACATGGAAATTTTACATGCAAAAAGTATTAGTAAAGTATATAAAGGGAAAGTACCTTATAAAGCATTAGTAGATATTGATTTATCAATTCAAGAAGGTGAATTTGTAGGAATTATGGGTCCATCAGGTAGCGGAAAAACAACGTTATTAAATATGGTATCTACTATTGATTCTCCATCATCGGGAGAAATATTTATTAATGGCACAAATCCTTTTCAATTATCATCAGAAGAATTAGCGTTATTCCGCAGAAAACAATTAGGATTTGTTTTTCAATCATTTAATCTTCTTAGCACACTTACTGTAAAAGAAAACATCGTATTGCCGATGACTTTAGATGGTGTTTCCGTGCAAGAAATGAACAAGCGATTGGAAGAGATTGCAGAGAAGTTAAATATTACAGATATATTGAATAAAAGAACGTTTGAAATATCAGGGGGACAAGCTCAAAGAACAGCAATCGCTCGTGCAATTGTTCATAAGCCGCAATTATTACTTGCAGATGAACCAACAGGGAACTTGGACTCTAAATCTTCAAATGATGTAATGGAGATGCTGGATACTCTAAATAAAGAAGAAAAAGCAACGATGATGTTAGTTACACATGATCCGTATGCAGCGAGCTTTTGCAGCCGAGTAATCTTTATTAAAGATGGTCAACTATATAACGAAATTTATTGTGGTGAAAGTAGGCAAACTTTTTATCAAAAGATTATGGATGTCCTTTCTTTGTTAGGAGGGAAAAGGCATGACTTTTCGTCAGTTCGCATTTAATAATATTTTTCGCAATAAGCGTACATATGCTGCCCATTTTTTAAGTAGTGCATTTTCTATTATGATTTTCTTTACGTATGCTCTTTTATTATTTCATCCCGATTTACAAGGTGAGTTGAAATCGACAAGTGCAACAATAAGTGCATTTGGTACATTGGGATTTTCAGTTTCGCAAGGATTGATTTTTGTATTTTCATTTTTCTTCATTTTATATTCAGTTAGTTCGTTTTTAAAAACGCGTAAGAAAGAATTTGGCATTTTAATGATGCAAGGTATGTCAATGAGACAGCTTAAGAAATTATTATTAATTGAAAATATGTTGATTGGACTTGGTTCAATTTGTATAGGGATTTTCATTGGACTCATATTTTCTAAACTAGTCTTATTGATAAGTGCAAGTGTATTAATGATTAATAATGGTTTACCTTTTTATATACCAGTGCGGGCTGTATTATTAACTGTTATCACATTTCTTTTCTTGTTTTTAATTGTTTCATTATTTACATTTAAAATGATAAAAGTAACGGAACTTGTGGAACTTATTCGAGCAGAGGAAAAGCCAAAACCTGAACCGAAATCTTCAGTTTTATTATCGCTACTTTCTTTAATTAGTATAGGGTATGGATATTTTTCAGTATTTCGCTTCATACCAAGTACCAATTTTATTACGCTTGGAATAGGTGTGCTCCTAGTAATTATAGGAACGTACTTTTTATATACACAGTGTAGCGTGTATATATTGCGCCTTGCTAAAAGGAGAGAATCTTTCTTTTTAAAGAGAACAAATATATTAACATTTTCTGAATTAATTTACCGTATGAAAGATAATGCAACGATGTTTTTTATAGTATCTATTGTTTCAGCAGTTGCATTTACAGCAATTGGTACAACAGCCGCAATTGGAAATAGGGATTTAGTAAGGATGACAAATCCCTATACATTTTTGTATGGAAGTCTTGAAAATGACAAAGTATTGAATAAAAATCTTTCTATTATAAAAAAGCACCTTTCTGATGCTAATATTCCGTATCGAATGGCTTCATCTTCATATATATACACAGAAAATGGCGTAAATGTAATGAAGTTAAGTGAATACAACGATCTTGCTAAAGCACTAGGCTATCAACAAGAAAAAATTGAAAAAGAAGATGAAATTTTATTAATTCCTGGAGTCGTATCACAAAAACAAGAATTTAAAAATGGCGAGTATAAAAAGAATATAGAAGTCATTCAAGGTGACTGGACAAAGACATTTCATGTGAAAAAAGCTGTAGAAAATTTAGTTTTACCACACGATTCTAGAACTATTTATATCGCTGTTCAAGATCAGGTATATGATGGAATGCCTCTTACTAGTGACCCAGTTAATAAAGAAATTCCATATCGTACTTACGGATTTGTTGTAGATGATTGGATAAAAACGAAAGAGATTTCCAATCAATTAAAGAGTATATTCGATAAAGATCTTAGGGACAGAGATTTCTACTTTGAAGCTTTAACATTAAACTTGTTGGAAGCAAAGCAAAAGAATGGTTTATTACTTATGGTAAGTATTTTAGTCGGAATCGTCTTCTTTACATTCGCTGCTAGTTTTATTTATTTCCGATTATATACAGATTTGGATCGCGATCAGCAGCAATATAAAATGATTTCGAAAATGGGATTAAGTAAAGGTGAGTTAAAAAAAGTTGTAACGAGACAGTTATTATTAATGTTCTTTTTACCAATTGTCGTTGCAGTGATTCATACTGTAGTCGCTTATATAGCATTACAGCAATTAGTCGATTTTTCTATCATAAATAGCTCTATCGTTATTTTAATTTCATTTATATGTATACAAGTTTTATATTTCTTTATAACCCGTTGGCGTTATCTGCAAAAGCTTTATAAGGTTATGGAGCAATAGAATTTATTAGCTTGTAAGACTACAATAAAGTATGTAGAAAAATGAACTGTATGATGAAAGGAAACGAGATGAAAAGAACTTTAACTATTTTTATGTTAACGATACTATTATTAATAAGTTTTAGTGCATGTTCTAAAAAGGAAAATCCATTTCCTGCAAACGGTGTATTAATTATTGGAGATGAAAATAATATTTCACCAATTATTAATCGTTATCAGGAAATTACGGAAGAAAATGAAGTGTTTTCTGTGAAAAAAGGGGAAGTTGGAAATGGAAATGTCTTAATTTTAAATGAATCTACAGCACAAGCATTGATTAAAGAAAAACTTTTTCGAAAACAAGATAATGGCTCCAATTATATTATAGATACGTTACCGAAATTCCCCAAAGAAGGGGCGCTATTATTTACAAGTGAAGACAATAAGACTATGAAAAGTATTAAAATAGGAGAGGAAGAGATTCCTGTTACATACGATAGTGATGCTTGGATAGGTAACAATCGTAAATATTCAACGGAATGGTATATGATTGTAGCAAAAAATAGTGTTTATAAAGAAATAAAGGCAAATGAAATGAAAATGCATCTTCTTCATTTGAAAAAATCACTAGGTGACGAAAAACCTAAAATGTCGACAGATAATACATTGGTTAATGAAAATGTCAAAGTAAAAAAGTTAATTAAAGGTTTGGAAGGAGAAGTATCTTTTCACTTTGTAACGATTGGCGAAAAACCTTAAAAAAGAGTTCGAAGTTGATAAAAATTTCATCAGCTTCGAACTCTTTTTAGTTTATAGACAAATCAATTATTATGCTTTACATTACTTCATTTAATCGAGTCTCACTCGTTTCTTCAATCGCATTTGAATTTTGAACTGAATTATTTTGTGCTTCTTTTTCTTTACGAGCCTTTTGTAGCATTTCAAGTATAATCCATAAAGGAACACCTTTATCCTTTAACATCTTCCATAAATCTAATTCATTAAATTTATGCTCAGGCTGTTTCATTTCTTTTTCAGATGAACGAATATCAAACTTGATAGGATCATTTATTTTCTTACTTTCAAGTTTAGTAGAAGAGATAGTATTATGCTCAAGAGTAGATGGAGTTATTTTAGTAGGTTGAGATAATGTATGAATATTTGATCCGATTTGCATGCTTTTTCCTCCTTTTCAAGCAATGAGATTAGTTTTCTTATGGTTTTTAAATCTTTTTAACATGAGGCAACTATATCTAATTATAAATTCAAATAAACAGATTTACAAGTTGTATTGTAAAAAGTAAATATTTACTTGAATTAATATTTATCAACATTTGTATATGTTTTCTATATATACAACGTATATAAAATACTTTACATTATGTTTAAGTTGTTAAAGTATTCTGTTAATTTTTTAAAAAAGAAAAATGTAAACGTTTTATTAGGGGGAGAAAGTATGGGGAAGTTATTTTTAAAAATATGTTTTTTCGCATTAGTGACCGTATGTTCATTCGCAGCGAAAATATCATACGCTGAAGAGAGGCAACAATATAATTATCCAATCATATTGGTGAATGGATTTGCTGGATGGGGTAGAGAAGAAATGCTTGGCGTAAAATATTGGGGTGGTGTTCATGATATACAGGAAGATTTGAAACGCAATGGTTATACGGTACATACCGCAGCTGTTGGACCTGTTTCTAGTAACTGGGATCGTGCATGTGAATTGTATGCACAAATTAGCGGTGGGACAGTAGACTATGGTGCCGTACATGCTGAGAAACATGGACATAATCGTTTTGGCAGAACTTATAGTGGTTTTGCGCCGAATTGGAGTGAAACAAATAAAGTTCATTTAGTTGGACATAGCATGGGTGGACAAACGATTAGAACATTAGTACAGCTATTAAAAGAAGGTAGTTTTGAAGAAAAGAATTATGTGAAAAATCACCCAGACATCAAAATATCACCACTATTTGAAGGCGGAAAATCATATGTTCATAGTGTTACAACATTAGCAACCCCTCACAACGGTACAACACTTGCGGATGGTAGTCTTCTGCTACCGTTCGTTAAAGATTTACTCATTACAGCTGCAAGCTTTGGAGGAAACAATAATTTATCATTATATGATTTTAAATTGGATCAATGGGGTATAAAGAAAAATGCTGGAGAGTCCTTTTTCCAATATAGTAATCGTATTCTAAATAGTTCACTTTGGAAAAATACAAAAGATATAAGTCAATGGGATTTAAGTACAGATGGTGCAAAGGAGTTAAATAATTGGGTAAAGACGCAACCAGATGTGTATTATTTATCCTATAGTGGACATGCATCACAAGCAGCACCTATAACAGGTTTACATTTACCGGATATTACGATGAATAAAGTGTTGATGGGGAATGCATTTTTCTTAGGGTCTTATGCGAGATATGAAGAAAACCGTCCGTTAGTTGATACTTCTTGGTGGCAAAATGATGGTGTAGTAAATACGAATTCTATGATTGCACCATCTTCTAATGTTGCTGTAAATAATAATGGGTCATTACAGATTGGAAAATGGAATCATATCGAAACGAAAGCGAATTGGGATCATCTCGATATGGTAGGATTAAGTGTTTCAGACTCATTAGGTTTTTCTAGCATTCAAGAGTTTTATAGAACAATTGCTGAAAAGCTATCACGTTTACCGAAATAGGTAATAATAAAGCGCTCTCGATGGAATTCGAGAGCGCTTTATATTATATTGAAAGAGGGATTTGGTAGAAAAATATGGGGGGATATTATGAAAATTCAAGTTGTATTATCAGGATACGGAACAGTAGGCAGAGAGTTTATAAAATTATTAAATGAAAAATATTCATATATATATGAAACATATGGGATTCAATTAGTTGTAAGTGGCGTATTAGGGAGAAATATTGCAATACATAATGAAGACGGCTTATCACTTCATCATTTATTGATGTATGGTGGCGGTACCGCTGCAATTGAAAAATATTTAGAGTATCATCCGAAGGAACGTGCAACAACTAGCATAAGTGGTACTGTATTGGTAGAATCAACAGTTACAAATCTTAAAGATGGAAATCCAGGGAAACAATATATGAAACAAGCGATTGAGAAACAGATGGATATAGTAGCAATTTCTAAAGGGGCGCTCGTTACAAACTGGAGAGAAATAAATGAAGCAGCAAGAGGCGCCAATGTACGAATTCGATATAGCGGTGCAACAGCCGCTGCATTACCGACCCTAGATATCGGACAATTTAGTTTAGCCGGTTGCAGTATTGAAAAAATAGAAGGAATATTAAATGGAACAACTAATTATATTCTTACGAAAATGTATGAGGAAGATATGACATTTGAAGAAGCATTGAAAGAAGCACAAGATAAAGGAATTGCTGAGACAAACCCTATATTAGATATAAGTGGTTCAGATAGTGCGTGTAAATTGTTACTTTTGACAAACAGCTTAATGGAAACAGAGAAAACACTTACTGATATACATATAAAAGGAATCGAGCACGTTACAAAACAGCAAATTAGAAATGCTAAGGAACAACATAAAATTATTAAATTAATAGCATCAACATATAAGGATGAGGGTGGCAATGTGAATTTAAATGTTGAACCGTGCGAAATAGAAAAAGATCATCCGTTAGCAAAAGTAAATGGGACCGAAAAAGGAATTACGTTCTTTACAGATACGATGGGACAAGTTACTACAATTGGTGGGGCTTCTAATCCACGAGGCGCTGCAGCAGCAGCTTTAAAAGATGTGATTAACTTATATCGAAAAGATTTGTAAGACCGTACCGCCCTTTATAAAAAATACATATGTCGTGGACCTTTTGAGAATGAAATAAATATGAAAAAATGATTGCAGGGGGTAAGGAATTGTTTAAGGATTTTAAAGTTGTTAAAGATCGTCCCGTTTATATTCAATTGAAAGATTATTTGAAGAAGATGATTATGAAAGGGCATTTGCTCGGGGATCAAAAAATCCCATCAACAAGGGAACTAAGTGAATTACTAAGTGTGAGTAGAAACACTGTACTCGCTGCTTATGCAGATTTAGAACAAGAAGGACTCATTTATGCAGTTAAAGGAAAAGGGAACTTTGTTGCGAAGGTGGATATATCTAACACTTCGTCTGTTGAAATAAATTGGAAAAATAAACTTAATACAGTGACCGCATTAGCGGATGAATTAGATTTAATGAAACATGGTGTTCGTTGGGAAAAGGGAATGATTGTCTTTAATAGTATAGCCCCGGATGAGAAGCTATTTGATGTTGAAAATTTCAAAAGAGCTTTTCTTACTCGTATGTCCATTGAAGGAGACATCGTATTGAACTACGGATATGCAAAGGGATATAGACCGTTAATGAATTATTTACTTCATTACATGGAAATGAAAGGTGTAGACATTTCGAATAAAGATATTCTAATTACAAATGGATTTACAGAAGGATTGGATATTGTACTCTCTTCTTTATCAAAAAAATCTGGTCGTGTCATTTGTGAGAATCCAACTCACCACGCTGCACTAAAGCTGTTCCGTTTACATGGACTTGAAGTTCATGGGATTGATATGCATGAGGATGGTATTGATACGAATGAAGTTGAAAAAAGTTTGCGTGAAAAAGATTTTGATTTTGCTTATTTAATTCCTTCTTATCATAATCCAACCGGTATTGTTACGAGTTCAGAGAAAAGAACGGAATTGATGAGGTTATTCTCAAAATACAACGTTCCTATTATAGAGGACGGATTTAATGAAGAATTACGTTATTCAGGTTCACATTTAGCTCCATTATTAACTTTTGCGGGAGCTGGCAATAATGTGATTTATATTAGTAGCTTTTCAAAGGTACTTTTCCCTGGTTTACGTGTAGGCTGGATTATTGCAGATAAAGAGCTGATTCATTATTTAGAAAGCGTAAAAAGAGCAAGAACGATTCACACATCTACGCTAGATCAAGCTGTTCTGTTTCAATATTTACATGAGGGATATTTTGAGAAATATTTAAAAAAGGCAAGATCTGTTTATAAGAAAAAATATGAGTTAGCTGTCGGGGCATGTAACCAGTACATTCATTTCAAAAGAATGACTGGAGATGGTGGACTTCATTTATTTATAGAACTAGAAGAGCATATGAATGCCCGCACACTTTTACAAAAGTGTTATGAGAAAGGCGTTACGTTTTCACCTGGAGATGTTTTTTACTCTGATGGAGAAGGAGCGAACACTTTCCGATTAGGGTTTTCGCGCTTGAAAGAAGAAGAAATAGTTCGGGGAATTAAAATAATTGGTGATACATTAAAAAATGAAATTTGGAGTTGAGAAAATGAAAATCGGTGTTATTATGGGCGGGGTATCGTCTGAAAAACAAGTTTCAATTATGACGGGGAATGAAATGATTGCTCATTTAGATAAAAATAAGTATGAAATAGTTCCAATTACATTAAATGAAAAAGTGGATTTAATTGAAAAAGCGAAAGACATTGATTTTGCGTTGCTCGCGTTACACGGAAAATACGGAGAAGATGGGACAGTTCAAGGAACACTGGAGAGTTTAGGGATTCCTTATAGCGGAAGTAATATGTTATCTAGCAGTATATGTATGGATAAAAATATTTCGAAAAAGATTTTACGTTATGAAGGTGTAGAAACACCAGATTGGATTGAACTTACAAAAATGGAGGATCTAAATCTTGATGAGTTAGATAAGTTAGGATTTCCATTAGTAGTAAAACCAAACTCTGGCGGATCGAGTGTCGGAGTGAAAATCGTTTATAATAAAAATGAATTGATCTCAATGCTAGAAACTGTATTCGAATGGGATTCTGAAGTAGTAATTGAGAAGTATATAAAAGGTGATGAAATTACATGTTCAATTCTGGATGGAAAACAGTTACCTATAGTTTCAATTCGACATGCAGCCGAGTTCTTTGACTACAATGCAAAATATGATGATACTAGTACAGTTGAGGAAGTTATCGAACTTCCAGCAGAAATTAATGAACGTGTAAATAAAGCGTCACTTGCTTGTTATAAAGCATTAAAATGTAGTGTTTATGCAAGAGTTGATATGATGGTGAAGGACGGAATTCCATATGTAATGGAAATTAATACATTACCAGGGATGACACAATCAAGTTTATTGCCAAAAAGTGCAGAAGCGGCGGGAATTAGTTATAGCGAACTATTAGATATGATTATTGAAACATCATTAAAAGTTAGAAAAGAAGAAGGGTTTTAAGGGAATTATATAACTAATTTTTTGACAGTTTCACGAAGTATGCTATGATGAATACATTATAAAAACAAAATATTTATCCACTAGGGGGGCCTTTTATAGGCTGAGATCAAATGTGATTTTGAGACTCTTAGTACCTGATCTGGTTAATGCCAGCGTAGGGAAGTGGGAAAGACGTTGCTATTTAATGAGTAAATAAATACTGTCAATTTCACTTTCTTTACGCCTGTAAAGAAAGTTTTTTTATTTTAAAGCGTTAATAGCTGTGGATAAATATCTATATTTTATATATTATTGGAGGGATTTAAATGACTTTTTCACAATCGTTACGTAAAGAAGTAGATTCAATTTGGGAAGCGAGTTTTAACCATCCTTTTGTAAAAAAACTTGGTGAAGGAACGTTAGATTTAGCTAGTTTTCGTTATTATGTGCTTCAAGATTCATATTATTTGAGCCATTTTGCTAGAGTACAAACTTTAGGAGCTGCGAAAGCTCTTGAATTAGAGACGACAGCTCGTATGGCACATCATGCTCAAAATACATATGAGGCAGAGTTATCTTTACATGAGAATTTTGCTAAAAAGCTAGGGATAACAAAAGAAGAAAAAGATAATTTTATTCCTGCGCCAACTGCATATGCGTATACTTCACATATGTATCGTGCTGGGTATGAAGGGCATTTAGGAGATATCATTGCAGCAATTTTACCTTGCTATTGGTTGTATTATGAAATTGGCGAACGCTTAAAAGAGTGCCAGCCGGAAGAGCCAATTTATAACGAATGGATTTCTGCTTATGGATCTGATTGGTTCCGTACGCTAGTTGAAGAACAAATTACACGTTTAGATACTATCGCTGAAAAAGTAACAGAGGCAGATCGCAAACGTATGAAACAGCATTTTATTATTAGCAGTCAATATGAATATTCATTTTGGGAAATGGCTTATACATTAGAAAAGTGGCCAGTGGATACAGACGTAAAAGACGTAATTGGATAAAGAATAGAAGTAATGTTATAGCTAGGTATGGATCATACCTAGCTATATATTTTTTCTTGTCAAATTTGCGTAAAGTCATTAGTGCTACTGATATGGCGAAATAGAATATCGATAATTTAGCTCATTTACTTGTCTACGCATTAACTGGATAAACTTCTGTCACATTTATTTTACAATCAAAGAACGTAAATGTTGGTGGTATGAAGTTAAATAAGAAAAGAAACCCGAGCTGTTAGCTGTAACGGAGTTGTTTTTTCTTTGCAGGAATTTCTAAATTATCATGGAGTGTTGTTAATACGATATGCAAATATGCATATCGTATTTTTTTGAGTTCTTTATGTGTTAAAATTAGATATAGAGATATGTAAATATAAAGAAGCAAAAGCAGGAATATCCAATGAATTTTGAGAGGTGTTATATGTTTACAAATAAGAAATTAATTCGATTTGGTTTATCGTTGTTTGTATTTTTAGGGATAATTAATTTTACAATCAGCTATTTCCAAACATATCTTGAAACAGCAGCAGATATTAAATGGGTAATTCCAGAAATTTGGAAAACTATTTTGCTAGATGTTCCTCAAGGTATACTTGTTCTTTTAGGCGCAATTGCTTTATATGATTTCACAAAAGAGGCATCACAAAAAGACGCATCAATCTAAGTGTGTCTTTTTTAATTAACAATTTCATAGAGAGCTTTGCTGGAGAAATAGAATGAAAAGCCCTAATTAGGGCTTTTTTTGTTGGAATTTCTTAACCGTCATAAAAACTGGTCACTTGGAGGTGTTATAGCGAAAGCCACTTACAGTACAGAAAAATCTAAGCAGCAGACGGAAATATATAGGATATGGATCATAATTATTGAGAAATTAATTGAACTTAGTAAGTATGAAGATATGACGCTAGAATTCATATTTTTTAATTTTTATTTATCTCGCTATTTGCCGGACAGTAAGCCCCCCACCTCAAAATTCAGCGGAAGCAAAGAAGTTAGGTAGGGGATGAACAAAACCCCACTGATTAAATTTTCACTTTATAAAAATGAGCCCATAGTAAAAATAGGTATATGAACAAGGTGCATCATCTAGTGATAAGTCATACTTTGTTGGTGTACGTATTGAACTTAGTTTATAGCGCTATTTCTACTTAGATGTAACGAACAGGAATATAGGGAAGTATCGATGAGGTTGTATTTTATAAACGGAGGTTATGAAAATGAATCAGTTTCAACAAGAACTACAAGCGTTAAGCCTTAATGATTACCGGTCTGGAAATATTGTCTATTGGGACCAGCAAAACCAATATCCATATTACTATATTGAAGATGCTGCTCGTCGCTGTGGCGGTTGTGGTCGTTGTGGCGGTTGTGGTGGAGGTCGTTGTGGCGGCTTCCGTTGTGGCGGCTTCCGTTGTATTGGTTGCTTCGGTTGTTTTGGTTGCGGAGGCTGTGGCGGCTGTGGCGGCTGTGGTGGTTGCTCTAACTGTTTTGATGGTTTTACTGATACTACCGGTACTATTGTAACGTATGAATATTGATAACAGCTATCTTGCTAGTTGCGGGCAGTAACATCCCCAAAAAAATTCAGCGAGAGCAAAGAGAAGTTAGGTGGCGGACTGCCCATAAAAGCCCGATTGGTGAGAGCTGATTAAAGTTTCACTTTATCAATTAAAAAACATTAGTTATATGTACGTGCCGACAAAGAATATAGCCATTATTAATGGATATATTCAATCATTCAAGTGAAAGAGTAACAATAAGATATATAGATGTAATCAAGATGTGATGGATAAAGCAATGACTAGATTTAAAATCTAATCATTGTTTTTTTCTTATGGTTTTATCATTAAATATCTGTCTAGTTTGGGCATTGCTTCCTTCTAGCTAATGATTTTATTACAACCGTGTAAGGTTAATGTAATGTTAATCGATAGTAAAATAAGTTGCTTAAGTGTATTTTAAATAAGATTAAAAAGTACTGTTTATCTACAAAATAATAGGGTAAATACTATGTAATTAGGAAGTGTATGAATATGGTTGAACTAAAATCTATTTTCCATTCGTATAAACTAAAGAGAAAAATAGCTAAAGATTTATACGGAAAAAGAGATGAATTATCACTGTTATTAAATGAATTTAATAATATGAAATGTACAGTAACATCTGAAAAGAAGAAAAATAATATATTATCTCGTTTGCAACTAATTTATCAAAATATGAAATCGGATAAGCAGTACCCTCTAGCAGTTGCTTTTGATAGTAAATTATTGGAGCGATTAGAAAAAGAATCTGTACATACTATTGAGGATGGTGTAACATGTCTACATTTAATGTTAGATATGAATTATGAGAAGATAAAACAATATGGTTCGGGTACAAGTAGGTCATTCGTTCCATTATCGCAGTCTTCTATTTGTCTTGCTGATTGTATTTGTTTAACAGGATTTGTAGTAGGTTTACTAGGAACAATTTCATTTGGAGGATTACTGTTATCTATATGTTCAATTACATAACGCTTAATATTTGTAAAGAGAGCGCCGATTTAAGGTGTTCTTTTTTAGTTTTTTGTAAATTTTTTGTAAATGATAAGTACAATACATTATATAAATTGTATAATTTAAATGTATTAAAATATAAATATAATGAGGTGCTGTATATGATAATTACTTTTAATTGTTAAAAGAGTCGATTTGATAATGTTTTATTCAGATAAATAGTTTTTACTTTTCTTTTAAATACTTGATTTAAATGGATTAGATTAAGTAACTATTGTTCTAGCTTTTTGATAATCAAGACAACTGAAGAAAGGAAGGAATCATTTTATGAAAAAATTAAGGCTGCTAACATTTGAAAATATAGTAGAACCCCTTTTAAATGAAAAGGTATCATTTATATACTTTCCTATTGAATGGCTGGACATCGTAGAGATACATTATAAGACATTTTTATTAACGAGTAAGTTGAAACGTTTGAATGAAAGATTGTATGATATGTTTTCAGATATATTGTTTATTCAGCATAATCCGTACGTATTAAATGAAAATACACCATGGATTGTATCAAAAGAACCTATTAAACAAGAGCAGCTCGATTATATTTTTCAAAGTTGGTATGAGATTATTCATGATTGGAAGCCAAATAGATTAGTAGAACCACCAAAATATGAATGGCAATCCGATTTGATTTCTAATTTGCCAGTACTACATGATAATGAAACGTATTCTAAGTGGATACCCGCTTTAATCTCACATATTTTTTGTGAGCGTCCTATATATTTAGAAAATACAAATGAAGAAGAATTCTATTTTTCTCCTCTTAGATCACAAAATATTTGTGAGGCGATGTCAGAGCCGATAAAAGATGAAAAAACACAAGATTTTTTCTCCTATGTATATCGATTTCAATGCATAACCCGCGGTGGTGAGAACGCTCCATTATTAAATATTTCAATAGGGATTCGGAGATTTTATCAAGAATATAAGATGATAGGTCAAACAAACCTTGATATGACAACGTTTGTTTGACTTTTTTTGATAAAATGCAAACATTTTGCAAACATAGGTTATCCAAAGATACTTTTACCGAAGTTTTTAACTGCTTCTTCCTGCATATTCGGTAAAACATGAGAATAGACACTTAATGTCATTGAAATATCTGTATGGCCTAATCGCTCACTGATGATTTTAGGGTTAACTCCTTGTTTCAATAGTAGAGTTGCGTGTGTATGTCTTAAATCATGGAATTTAATTTCTTTTATACCTACTTTGTGTGTCATCCTAATGAAACTTTTTCTGAAATGTGCTCTTTTTATTATTCTTCCAAACTCATTACAATTTATTAAATCTTGATCTTGATAAGCAGAGCCAAACCTTAATTTCTCTTTATTAATTAAAAGCTTATGTCTTTTTAAGGATTCTATAGTTTCTTTAGGTACAGGAATGGTACGCTTTGATGAATTTGTTTTTGCTGTTTTTTTGATTTTATTGTCATGGCCAGATGTTTGGTTTATTGTAACGGTGTGCTTTTCAAAATCAACGTCCTGCCATCGTAAGCCTAGAACTTCTCCCATACGCATACCTGTAGTTATTGCAAGTAGATACCCAATGTGATATCGTGATTCTTGTGAATGCAAAAGAAACTTTTTTACTTCTTCCTCTGTCCAAGTCTGGATAGAGGTTCTTTCTTTTTTCGGTATCTCAGCAAAAGCAGCTGGATTTCGAGAAATACTATTTTGTTTTACAGCTAGATTTAAAGCGCTTTTTAATATTCTATGCATAAGCAGAATAGAATTGTTTGCAATACCTTTATCTATCGCAGTTTTATAGCATTTTTGAATGTGCATAACATTTAATTTATGGAGTGTGACCATTCCTATACTAGGTATAACATGTTGGTTGATACATGCCCTATAGACCACAAAGGTACTTCTTTCTATACTCATACTTTTAATTTCTAGCCAATGATTTAGGTATTCCTTTAATGTAACTTTAGATGGCTCTATAAAAGTCCCTTCATTCAACTCCGTAATCTTTTTCGCTACATCTTTTTCAGCTTCTTTTTTTGTATTATAACCAGAGAACCACTTCTGTCTTCTTCTTCCTGTCTCTGGATCAGGACCGATATCAATAACAATACAGTACTTATTTCCTCTTTTTCGAATATGTCCTTTCACTTAAAACACTCCTTCATTTTGTTTTGAATCATGTTGTATAAGTCTAGTTGTAATTTTGCTGCTATGAAAATTACATAGTTGGACATATCAGCGATGGATATATTTTACCATATAAACATGTAGTGGATTATGTATTAACAAATAGATTAAAAAAATAACACTGTGTCGTAATGGAAAAACAACAGTATTTTAATAAGAGCAGGGATAAAGATTTATGAATTGTAAAACTTTTCTTATATATATATAATAATTAATAAATAGATCTAATAAATAAATTAATTAATAGGGAGTGGTTTTTTTTGGATAAAATTAGAATTAAAAATTTGAGATCCTTACAAGATACAGGAAAAATAGAAATGAAACCCATAACAATATTAGTAGGTAAAAATAGTTCTGGTAAAAGTACATTTTTGAGATTTTTCCCATTAATGAAGCAAACTATAGGAACAAGAACGAATGAACCTATTTTATGGTATAGCAGCAGATATGTAGATTTCGGAAGTTTTCAAGAAAGTATTAATTATAAAAATAGAAATGAAACAATAGGTTTTGAATTTGAATTTAGAATACCTAATTTCGGAGTCGATGTTAAACTTAATGAAATTTATTCACGATTATTGCTACTTAGTGATGATAATAAGAGAACATTTCTGAAAAAGTCTGCCAAAAAAGATTTTTCTATAAGTATTGGAATAGAGTGCGAAAAGGAATTTATAAAAAGTATAAATATTGTTTTTGAAGATCATGTAATATTTTTAGAGTTTGAAAATAAGGATACACTTGCCAATTTAATAATAAATAATAAGGTTTATACTAATAAAAATTACATACCACTTTATTCAAATAATGCTTCAGATATGTTACCAAGGATTTATTTAAAAGAGATGACAGAAGATAACAATTTTAAGGCGTTCAACCAAGTTACAGATTATTTTTCGGATAAGTTATTTGCGATTTTAAAAAGTTTATCCTCTCATAACACAAAGGATGAAACAATAAAGCAGCTAATGCAAAAAATTACTGTGGGAAATTCAGAAGAAATATTTAATAGTTTAACAAGATCAAATACAAATCCTAAAAAACTTTCAAATAAAATTAAGAATATGAAAATGGAAGATGGAATTTTTGAAGAAGTAAAGAATTCTGTAATTGGAATAAGTTTAAATGAAATTATTTCTTCATGTAATGAATATTTCGAAAAAAATTTTTCATCAATAAATTATATTGCTCCACTAAGGGCTAGTGCTGAAAGGTATTATAGAATACAAGGGCTATCGGTAGATGAAATTGATCCTCAAGGTACAAATATTCCTATGATGATACATAATATGAGTGGAAAAGAGAGATTTAGATTCACTTCTTGGACAAAGGAAAATTTTGATTTTGAAATTGTTACGGCTTTGGAGGGTGGACATACTTCATTAAAGTTAATATATAATAATTCAGAAGAAATAAATTTAGCAGATACGGGATTTGGTTATTCACAGTTACTTCCAATATTGCTTGTTATGTGGCAAGCTATCAATGATAATAATAGTTATAATTATAAAATGGAAACTTCATTGCATACTATTGTTATTGAACAACCAGAATTACATTTACATCCGGCTTTACAGGCTAAATTAATGGATACTTTTATACAAATTATTATGAAATCCCAAGAAATGGATGTTAATATTAAATTTATTATCGAGACACATAGTGAGGCAATGTTAAATAGAATTGGATATTTAATTGCTACAAAAAAATATAATTTTTATAACGATTTGGTGAATATCCTTATATTTAATAAGAAAGACACCTATGAAACAGAACTTACTCCTACTGGTTATGATGAAAAAGGACGTTTACTTAGCTGGCCAATAGGTTTCTTTAGCCCGGAGGATTTCTAATGCTAATTAAGATAGATGATACAGTAAGTGAATTTATTAAGAACAATAAAGATAGATTAAAAAGAGATAGCAATGAAATTAAAGCTTTGAATAATATTGCGAAAGCCTTACAGGAAGGCTATCATATAGTTTCAGGTTCTTATGATGTACTGGGGACTTTAGCTAAACTTGATTGTTTAGAGTGGAATGCGCAGCGTACATATGAGATATTGTCCCAAAGATTTACATTCTATCTATCCTATGAAGAGTATTGTTGTAGCTATATACTTGTTAAGAGTAATAGTTTTGGTTTTTATAGGAATGATAAAGAACCCAATAAGATTATTTATGAGGTACCTTTAAATGAATTTGTAAAGTTTGATAAATTATTTCCGACTAGGTTGCTTTCCGAGGACTATAGTGATTGTGAATTTTATGAAAAAATTGCTGAAAAATATATATCAGAAAATAGAGAGGAAATAAATGTTAGGTTGAAATTTGATCCAATATCTGGCGGGGGATCACAATCCTATGTAGTTTATAATCGTGAAATAGATAAGGGGTCAAAAATATTAGCCATTTGCGATAATGATAAGTCTTATCCCGAGGATAAAGAAGGAGAGACTTCAATTCAGCTAAAAAAAATATATGAAAAAAATAAAAAAGAATCCATTATTGAATTACATGAATTAAGTGTAAGAGAAAAAGAAAATTTGATACCACCTTCTATGTATAAGATGTGTTGTAATAATAGTGGGAATGATGTTTTAGAAAAACTAGAACAAATAGAGAAATTAGATGAACATCAATCAAAACTAATGTTTATTGATATAAAAGAAGGAATAGTGGCTAAAAATTTGAAAGACGAGGGTTTTAAAGAATATTATAGTGAATTATTTGAAGTAGTTGATTTAATTTCTTGTTCTTTAGATGAAGTGTATAAAAGGGACGAAGATGATCTATTGATGATGGGGATAGGAAGAAAGTTAGATGCTTTTATAAGGGATGTTTTTGATGGTGGATTAGAAGAAAATTTAGAAGAGAAAAAAAAGCTTATGCAAACTGTGGGAATCCCAGATTATGTAATAAAGAAATTAGAAGATGATATTTCAAAAAAGCAAAATCTAATTGAAAGTTTACCTGATTATCTAAAGAGTGAATGGAAGGATTTATGTCATAAAATTATATCGTGGGGATGTTGTGAACAGCCTCTTGCCTAATTTCAGAGATTTAATAATCTATTTTAGTTTATTGGAAAATTATCCTCCTTTTCATCATAAAAGATGAAAAGGAGGATAATAGAAGCAATCAATTTTGTGAAATTTTATCAAGATAAAATTATATATTCATAGTTTAAAACAAAAAAGAGCGAATTTGCTCTTTTTTATTATATGTTCTGTCAACAAGGTTGAGAAAATATTTCTCAACCTTGTTTTACAATCGTCACAATGAAAATTCCGAATCTTGTGATAAACTGATTTTAAGAAATCAAACGGAACAAAAAAGACCCATAGTGTGTGTAAATATGCTGGGAACACGTTTACACCGTTTAGCCCTAATTGAAGTAGGGAAAACATTTGCCATGAGCCTTTCGTTTACGAGTTTTCGTAACGTATACGGCTAGTTATAACACAGCTTTTTGATGTAATTCAGCATTAAGGTGCGTGTTCATGATAGGGAAGTGTGTCTTGTTCCAATAAGGGGGACAAAGCATGTGGAAAGCTCTAGGTCAAATTGAAAAAGAATTATGCGTAGCTGGTATAAGAAAAAATAAACTAGCAGATCATTGGGGTGTTAAGCCAAGTACTGTTACAAAAGTATTTAAAGGTAACACAGATATTAGTTTTGGTTTTCTTTCTAAAACAATTATTCTATTAAATAAAGGCATACAGGTACAAGGGAATATATTAAAGGATTATATTGATGTCACAAATCCGAAATCAGAGAATTTACGTGAAGCGATGGAGGACTTAGCTTTAAGAGGTAAGTTCAATCTTTTGATTGAAGTAATAAATAGTGAATTACAGTCTAAGGTGTCTGAAAATAAAGAATTTGCTAGTGTGTATCTGATTATTTATAAACGATATATCGGTGAGTTGAATGCCAAACTATATTATAAAGCGTTGCATATAGCAAGTAAATCAGTGAAAACAATTGAGATGGAATTGTTAACTGAAATTTTATTATGTCAAGCGCAATATCAAACAGGAAATTATACGACTTTAAATGAGCGTCTGAAATCAATAGAAACTAAAATTGATAAAATTAGTAATAAATATCTTCGTGAGTGCTTCAAATTACGTTACAGAGAAGCGATTGCTGTTACTTCATTGCAAGGAGGAGAAGTAGATGAAGCAAGAAACGTTTGTATTAAATTAATAGATGATCTTGAGTGGGATAACTATTTTTCTTTTCCAAAAGTAAATGCGTACTTAAAGCTAGGTGAATCGTATGTTTTCTCAGTAGGTGAATATGAGAACTCAAAATATTACCTAGAGAAAACATTACAAGTGATTGGTGATAGAAAAGTTGAAGCTGTAGAGAAGAAGAAAGAAATGGTGCAACATACATTATCATTTTTAAAGATTCACCATGACAAAGAAATTAGTGATACAGATGTTGTACATCCAAGTGAGCTGGCATATTTAATGATTAAACAAGGTAATACAATAGGAGCGAGGGAAATATTAAATCAAATAAAAAGTTCTACAGGTGAATTAACAGACATACAGACCGCTTATTTAGCTTTAACATATGAGGGAGCTAAAAGAGAAGAGTTAATGAAACAATCTCTTCTAATGTGTCAAAAATCAGGAAATATATTTTATTCGAATTTACCGAAAATTCACTTGGGTTTAATTTGAATATTTGTTATAATTAGCATCGGAAAGAGGTGATTAGATGAAAAAATTAATTACAATTATTCCTGTACTATTATTAGCAATTACACTAGTTGTTAACACTGATTCTGCGAAAGAAAAGCCTAGTACAAATGACTCAAAACCAGTAGTTCAGCAAATGATGGTTGATCCTGGTGGCGGTTGGTAAGATACAAAATATAGGTTTACATATATAAATTTAAAATGACATCGTCTTAATTGACGGTGTCATTTGTAGTTTTAAGTAAGATTTCCTTTTTAGGTTTATGAACAAAAAAGAAATTTATGTAAAAAAATAACAAAAATGATAAGGGGATAAGAGAAGATGAAAAGTAAAGATGGGGAAGTTAATCTGATAAAAAAAGCGCTTTTACTTCTGCAAGAAGAAGATAACCCAAAAGAAATATTATTATCTATCTGTTTAAGTGGACATGAAAGAGACAAAGTAATTTAAAAAAGACTATCTAATTTTTTCGGATAGTCTTTTTTCATTAAATATTCCCTTTAGCTTTTTCGTAACTCACAAACATTTCTAGTTGTTCTAATGCTTTTTTTCGTTGTTCTTCAGGTAGATCATTTATGATTTGAAGAATTTCTTGAGCTTCTTTTGTAAGTTGTAGATCTTGGTCTGCTGTTAAATCTGGCGAATCAGATAACCCAAGTAGATAATCAGTAGTAACATTTAAATGATTAGCTATTTTTTGAAGTGTACGTGTACCTGGTGATTTTTTTCCTTCAACGTAGTTATAAACAGAAACATGACTAACACCAATTGCATCAGCTAATTGTTGTTGAGTAATCCCTCTTTTTTCAATTAACAACTTTAACCTTTGATGACTAAACATAATTAAAACACCCCAAGTTTATTTTATCTATTTTATATGAAGTTATTTCTTCTTTATCACTGTTATAGTGTGACACACGGCACTTTGCTACACTGTCATTATATATTAACTATCAGTTAAGTGGAAAGGTAAAGTTTTTGAAAAAATTTTTATAAAACACTTGAACTTAACTTAAGGTTAAGTTAATATGTAATTAACAACAAAAACGGAAGAGAGGAGTTGCATATGAAAACTCTAAAACAGCTACGTGTAGAACAAGGATATACATGTAAGGAAGTAGCTGAGGCCGTTGGTATTACGGAAGTGTACTATTGGTACATAGAAAACGGCAAACGCCGTCCTTATTATGACTTAATTGTAAAAATTGCTGATTTCTTAAAAGTGAAACTAGAAGCAATTAAAATTTTTTGCCCTTGACTTAACTTATAGTTAAGTCAAGGTTGGTTAAGTTAAATAGAAGGGAGCAAAACAAAATGGGATTAGATCAAATCATTAAAGAGTCAATCCGTGAAGTTGTTCGTGAAGAAATCAGATCAGCATTAGCTGATTTACATCAACAATCACAACCAAACAAAGTAATGCGAGTAAAAGAAGCGGCAGCTTACCTTAACATCGCGGTTTGTAGAATGTATGAGTTGGCAAGTCATCCGAAGTTTCCGGTTATACGAGAAGGGCGCAAATTACTCTTCTTACAAAAAGATTTGGAAGCATGGCTAGAAGCCCAAAAGGAGGAACCAAACGTTGGTTGAAAGTACATTCAGCCTTTTGGTTACAGCGGTGCTTATCGTTTCATTCGTGGGTGGAGTAGCGCTATTAGATACATTTGAAAAGCTTATCAACGAGAACGAACAGCTAAAGCAAGAAAATGAACAGTTACGAAAGGAGAAAACAGTATGAGCATAACAGCACCAGTTTTACAAAAGGACATGCAAAAGAAACAGGTGTTAGATGAGTTCTTAAAATATTGTAATCAAATGCAAATCGAAGCATTAAAGCAACAGGATCCAATTGCACTTTGTACATGGATTAAGGAAGCAAGGTTAGCTAGACGAGAACTTGCAGCACTGTATCGAGCGAAAGAAAAGCACGATGTGGAACGTGAAAAGGATCGTAAAAACATCTTAGGAATTATCCGAGGGTTAAGAAGTCAGGGCGTTGATGCAAGTGTGGTAGAAAGAGCACATTGCATTACTCTTTGCGAGGAGGTGATTTAAATGGAAATGAACAACAAAACCAAAGTAATTCCAGCCTCTGCGGTAACAGAGACTGTTGTAGAAGTGAAAATTCTATTAAATAATAAGCAAATTTGTGAATCTAACGTTGTACTTCAACTTGACCAGAAATAGTAGCACTATATCGTTCATGCATATGTTTTCTTAAGTTATCTTCGTAAGCTTTTGTCGCTTCTTTTATAACCATTTCTAGACTGCTCTCTGGAGTTAAATCATTATACTGGCGCGATTGTTCATGGACGTATTTTAAAACACGGTCAACAATTTCATGATGAGATAGTTTGAAAATATCATCTAAATCAACGCGAATATTTATAGTATTTGGTTTCATACAAACACCTCCTTTCGTCTAACTAATTCGACAGAAAGGAGGAAAATCCTACATTAAAGGAGGTGAGCACGATGCTAGATAACCCGATGGCGATGCACAACAGCTACGGTAAAGCAGATCCGCAAGAACAGATGATAGACTATCCAGTTGAAGATGCATTAGGTAATGAAATTCTGCCAGGTGATGAGTTTTTAATCGCACCAGATGGCGAAGTGGTCCTAAAGGATAACATCATGGATTACATGATTACGCAGCTTGGATTTGAGAAGAAAACCGCAAGGGAATAAGAGGTGGTTATGACATGAAAGAAACCTGGAAGTCTGTAACAGGTTACGAGGGGCATTACGAAATCTCAAGCACAGGAAATGTAAAGTCAATCAAGTTCAAAAAAGAGAAGTACCGCAAGCAATTTTGTAGTCAAGGCTATAAAAAGGTGCAATTGCATCTTAATGGGAAAGCTCAAAAATTCTATGTTCACAGATTGGTTGCAGAAGCTTTTATTGAAAATCCAGGTGGAAAAAGCCACGTGAATCATAAGGACGGAAATAGAAGTAATAACACAATTTCCAATTTGGAATGGGTTACAAATTCAGAGAACATGAAGCATGCTTATAAGTATTTATTGCCGAAAGATTATGCGAAAGATCTAAAGTCAAAGACATCCAAACCTGTCGAGCAAATAGATCAACATACGCTTCAAGTACTTAGGAAATTTAAATCAACAAAGGCTGCAGCGAGATTTATCGGTATCAGCCCTGTTCACATAGCGAATGTATGTAAAAGGAAGGGAAGAACATCCAAAGGCTTTATTTGGAGATATGCATGAAAAAGACCACCTGTAGCAGCAGGAGGTCCCTTTAAAAAGATAAGTTAGGGCTAGTATATCACAGAAAGCGAGTGAATAGAACATGCAAGCAAAAGTATTGGTAAATACACTCAATATGGACCACGATCAGTGGTTGCAAGCACGTACACAAGGTATTGGCGGCTCAGATGTTTCTGCAATAGCAGGTTTAAATAAATGGAAATCAGCAGTGCAAGTATTCCTTGAAAAAACACAAGCGATTGAAAAGGAAGATATACAAAGTGAAGCTGCATACTTCGGCAACGTTTTAGAAGAAGTAGTGGCAAAAGAATTTGCAAAACGCACAGATTTAAAGGTTCAACGCAGAAATGCCATTCTTCAACACCCTGAATATCCGTGGATGTTAGCAAACGTAGACCGTTTAATTGTCGGTGAAAGAGTTGGACTTGAATGCAAAACGTCGTCGGAATATTTTAAAAAAGAGTGGGAAGACGAAGAAGTTCCAGCGGCTTATCTATTGCAATGTCAACATTATATGGCTGTAACGGGCTATGAAGCATGGTGGATTGCAGTATTAATCGGCGGTAATAAATTCGTTCATAAAAAAATCGAGCGTGACGAGGAACTAATCCAGTACCTTATCGATATCGAAAAAGATTTTTGGCTCAACAATGTTGAGAAGAACGAGCCACCTATGTTTGATGGTTCGGATGCATCAACAGAACTATTAAAATACTTATATCCAGAATCTATTGCAGATAGCTTTGTAAGTTTAGGCAAGCAAGAAGAACTTCTCATTGAAGCGCGTGATCAAGTGGATCGAGAAATTAAAGTCCTGCAAGAACAAAAGGCAGAGTATGAAAACAAAATCAAAGCAAAGCTCGGTACCAATGAAGTTGGTGGAACGGAGAACTACAAAGTTTATTGGAAGTCATATATAACAAATCGTTTTGATAGCAAGCGATTTAAAGCAGATCATCCTGATTTGTATGAGCAGTATGTTAAAGAATCTAAATCAAGAAAATTCACGGTTAAATAAGGGGAGGAAACTGATATGAAGCTATTTGTTCAATCCACAGTATTTAATAAAGAGTTAGTTGGTAAAGCGATTTTGATTGAAGGTCGTGATGTTGATGGAGATAAGTGGGATGACATTTATCTTGTAAATAGCGTGGAAGCTAAGAACTTAATTTTAGTGAATTTACTCGGGAGAAAGTGTTCTTTGCACATGGAAAACTTTGAAGGGGAACATGGTATGAAGTTAACGGTCTTGACGAAAGGGGTTAAAAACTAATGGCAACTAACAAAGATGTAAAAAATCAATTAGCAAATCGTAAGGCAAGCGCACCTGTAACACCTGAACAAACAGTGGAAGCGTATATGAAAAAAATGGCTCCACGTTTTGCAGAAGTATTACCAAAGCATATGAGCATGGATCGCATGAGCCGAATTGCATTAACAACGATTCGCACAAATCCAAAGTTGCTTGAATGCAAAGTACCATCGCTTATGGGAGCTGTTATGCAAGCCGTACAGTTAGGGCTTGAACCTGGGTTACTAGGACATTGCTACATCTTGCCATACAAGAGTGAAGCGACTTTCATTATCGGATATAAAGGCATGATTGATTTAGCCAGACGTTCTGGCCACATTCAAAGCATCTATGCACATGCGGTGTATGAAAATGATGAGTTTGAATACGAGTTAGGCTTACATCCTCAACTGAAGCACAAACCTTCATTTGGTGATCGTGGTGAGTTTATTGGAGCGTATGCAGTCGCTCATTTCAAGGATGGCGGACACCAAATGGAATTTATGCCGAAGAGTGAAATTGAAAAGCGCCGTCAACGTTCTGCAGCGGCGAATTCAAGTTATAGTCCATGGGCAAGTGACTATGATGAAATGGCGAAGAAAACAGTGGTCCGTTACATGTTTAAATATTTACCAATCAGCATCGAAGTTCAGTCACAAGCGCAGCATGACGAAGTGGTTCGTAAAGATATCACGGAAGAACCAGAATTTATTGAAGCTGATCCAATTGAAGCGGAACAGTCAGCTGAAGGAGACGGACAAGGTAATTTCGTGATTGAAGGTGAGTAACATGTCCAAAGTGCTACTCTCTCGCAAATTGTGGGAGAGAGCACAGTCAAAAGATGATTTGAAGCAGTCGATTGCACGTTATATACAAACTGGTTATCCAGGTTATCGAATAGAGAAAGTCATTAAGGCAAATGAGTCTTACATCGCGATTTGCACAAGGGGGTAGACGGCATGAGCAATGCTGTATCTGAAATTGGAGGTTTGAACCTAAAAGGAAATGTGGTAGATCATGAATGGTTTACTCGTATCACTTTCAGTAATGGGAAACCACATATTGTAGCCATTATGGTTTTAAGCGAAATAGTTTACTGGTATAGACCCACAGTTATACGTGATGAAATAAACGGAAAAGTCACTTATAAGAAAAAATTCAAGGCTGATAAATTACAAAAGAATTATCAACAGTTGGCTGATACTTTTGGATTTACAAAGCTACAAGTAAAAAGAGCATGTGATTTACTAACGGATATGTTTCTTATAAAAATTGAATTTCGTACTATCCATGTAGATGGAAAGGTTTTAAATAATGTGATGTTTGTTGAACCAGTAGCATCAGAAATTAAAAAGTTATCTACTATGTATCAACAAGTAAATGAAGACCCTGGTGACTTAGAAGTAAACACCCTCCTTACTTCAAAGTCACCACCCTCCTTACTTCAAAGTAATGACCCACCTAACTTAGAAGTAAGGACAAATACAGAGACTACTACAGAGATTACTACAAATATAGATGATGATAACCAGCATCCATTAATTGATCCACAGTTTAAAAATAGCTTAGAACACTTAATGAAAAGTAACATTCCATTAAGCGTAATCGCAGAGCAGGAGTTAGGAGAGTTTTGTGATTTGTTTGGTAGTGAATTAGTAAATAGAGCGGTTGATAAAGCTATCGATGAAAATGCTCCAAGGTGGGCGTACATTCGAAAGATTTTAATGAACTGGCAAAAAAGCAACGTGAAAACATTGGCAGATGTAATCAAGCTTGATGAGGATTATAAAAATCAAAGAGGTGGTGTAGAGAATGCAACACGTAGGGGACGCGCTGGCAAAGGTTTTAGTACGGGCAGAAGCTATGAGGAAGAAATTGCAAGCAGAGAACGCAATAGACCCAACTACATCAAACGAGTATAGATGTTTAAAATGTCAGGATTCAGAAGTGATTTTTTACGAAGAAGTTAATCAATTCGGTATGAGAGTGTCTATGCAAAAAGATTGTGAATGCAAAGCGCAACGAGTATTAGAGCGTAGGTTAAAAAACGCAATGATTCCCGAAGAATTTACAAATGCCCGTTTTGATTCTTACAAGCGGGAAACAGAGCAACAAAAGCTTCTTTACAAAACGATGGTGGAGTATCTGCATTACTTTCAACAAATCAAAGGGACAAAACAAAATAGTTTAGGTTTTGTTGCAACATTTGGTGAGTTACGAATTAAGCAATTAGAGCTAGCAAAGCGAGCGCAAGCAAAGAGAGAACATAACAGTTTTGGACTTGGTAAAACGCATCTTCAAGTAGCTGCAGCAAAGTATCTTATGAATCAAGGATATAGCATGCTGCTAATATCAGACGGAACTTTTATGGATGATCTCATTGCAGCCAAGATGATGAATGATGATAAAAAAGAATTTAATCGCCTGATGGATCATGCAAAAAAAGTAGAGGTTCTCATTTGGGATGATTTAGGGAAATCAAAATGGTCAGAAGCAAAAGAGAATCTCTACTATCAAATTATTGATTATCGGTATCGACATAATATGCCTATTTTATACAGTTCTAATGAAGATAATGAAACATTAGGAGAAAAAATTGGTTTTGCAGCAAATAGTCGATTACAAGGCATGAGCAAGCATTACATCGTCGAAATTGAAGGCGAAGATTATCGTGAAAAGGAGTGAAGAAAATGTGCATGACATGCAGTAACACTGGCGTAGTTCATAAAGAAATTTATCCTGGGATGATAAAGGTTGAGGGTTGTAATTGTGAGGTAGCAAAGCTGCGGGAAGCCTCATACCAAGAACATTGGGATGCTTGGATACAAAAATTTGAAGGATGGAAAAGGGGGTTACTGCATGAGCAACGTGTCGGTTGAGAAAAAGCGTGAGTTTATGCAATTTGTTTTAAATCATATCTTGCCCAGAAGACACGAGGGCTTTCCATTTATCTACACATTTCATAAACATTTAAGGTTTGTAACTAGAATCCACTTTGTTGAAAATGCAAAGAAGTATCCGTATGGAATTGAAATTTCAGCACATTTTGCAGAAGGCAAACTGTTCGCGTTTTATAAACCGAATTTAACTGTCACAGATGGGATGTCAGTATATCATCATTTCAATGCCAACGATACACCAATTTACATTCAAATCAATTTTAAAGGTAAATACAAGGAACCTTTATACATGGAAGTACTTGAAGATGATGAGTGCTCACTTGAAACGCATATCGACGGAGAAGATCATGATGAAATTGAAAAGTTAATAAAATACCAACTCATTAATCATGCACTAGACACAAGAAATAAAGAACTGTTCCATCAGTTGATTGCAAATTAAGGGGGAGGTGAAAAGATGGTGGTTCTTTACAAATTCAAACTCACTACCATTTTCGAACAATGGCCGAATGAAGAATATGTGGTAGCGGAAACTGAAGGAAAGGCAAGATTTCTGTACTGGCAAAAGTTCAGAACAAAGCTTCTAACGATGCCAATGGCTGAATTCATGAAGTTTGTAAAGTGTGAGAACGAAGGGGTTTTTGATATCAAGCGGATGTACAGCACAGAACAAGCGTTTAAGAAAATGCAAAACTTTAGAAACCTACATTTTGCTTACATGGGTATGTGAGTAAACGTAGCTGGCATGTGGGGTAGGATCGTTGGGAACTGGAAAACTAATCTGTTTGTTTTGTTCGATGGAGAAATTGAAAAGCACAACTGCCATCCTTATTGGGAAATTGCTTACTACGATGATGAGGGCAATGTGGTTCGAAATTATCAGAAGGGAGAGTATGCGGTATAAGTAAAAAAGGACGAGCAGTCGTACCTGCCGTCCTTTATAGGAGAAAAATTATTCTGGATTAGAACTACGAATAACCAGAAAACGCGCTTTAAAACAGTGTTGTCAAAGATGTAATAATCTATGCAACAAAAACGCTTAGTCGGAATTCAAAACACCAAATGGCTTGCATTGGCAACAGGCTCAAAAGTAGTATATGTAAAATGAAAAATTCCATACAAAAAGCAGACAACATTTTCGGTTGTCTGCCAGTGAGTCGAATGAGTTAGCTAATTGTGATAAATTGCATTCCCATTACGAGAAGAGTGAAGCTGCTAGTTCAAACAGCTTGTTGGTATTATTTTCGATATTTTTAAAAATATACAGTAAGAATTAGAAAAGTTATGAACCAATCTGCCTCTTACTGTAAAAGAAGGAAGTACCAGCCGTGGATTAAGCGGCTTGAAAATAGTATGTATTGATTTTTGAAAAATATTCAAGGGGTGAAGAAACATGGAATGTGCACAAAATGCTGTATATGAAATCACTCAGTTAATTAGTGAAGCGAAAGAGAAAAGTTATGAGTAAATATAACAATAAAAAAGCTGAGCTAGACGGCCATGTATTCGATAGTAAGGCTGAATCGGATTATTACTCTGGTTTAAAGGTTCGCAAAGCCGTAGGTGAAGTTTCAAGCTTTGAATTACAACCAAGATTCACCTTGCAACCAGCGTTTACAAAGAACGGTAAAAGTTTTAAGGCAATTACATATATCGCAGACTTCATGGTTTATTTGCCAAATGGTGATGTAGAAGTCGTGGACATAAAGGGTATGGTGACGGAAACATTCGCGGTGAAAAAGAAGATGTTCGAATATAAATATCCACACTTACAACTCATTCTTTTAAAGCATGTTATCAAATATGGCGGATTCATCACACTAGATGAGTACAACAAATTAAAACGTGAAGAGAAAAAACTAAAACAAGCGAAATAAAGGGAGCGAATCATATGTCATATATCGAATTCAAACCAACGTTAAAGAAAGTAAATCTTAAGCCGGATGGCAAGAAAGAAATCGTTTTGGAAGTAACAGATAGCTCATTAAATGGAAAGTTAGATGCACTTTCTGAATTAATCGATATTAAAGTGGCTGTATCATTGGAGTCTCTTATCGTGAATTATAATGTGTTGCTAAATGCAAAAACGAACAAACCGTTAACTGAATATGAAGTGGATGAAAAAGGTTTTGTGCAAGAAGTTAAACAGGTGTATGAGCAAATGGAAGCGGACTTCGATATTCCAGAAGAGAAAATCCTAACTCGCGAAGAAAGAGAGCAAGCGGATCGTGAAACCGTTGATGCATTTATCATTAGCGGGCTTGCTCCAGGCTTAGATGATTTACCACATGACTTTGCTTACATTGTAAAACGAAAGCTTGAAGGAGAGTCTTATCTAAAATTAGCAAACGAGCTGAAGATTTCTAACGTGAAGCTAATTGAAATGATTGATGATTACCGTGCTCGCATTGCACCGATGGCGATTAAATGGCACGAATGGAAAGAGAAACAGCCGGATGTAGGAGAGCAGTCAAAGGTAGAAGAGAAACTGAAGGAAGAAACAAAGACAGAAGAAACAGTTGTAACGGTAGAAGAACAGGTGCAAGAAAAAGAATCGCAATCTTCTGAAGAAATTGAAGTTGCTGATGAGGAAAAACCTTTTGATGAAAAATTAGAAGACTAATAAATACAGGTTGGTAGTATGACAATTTCGTTGTACTACCTGCCTTTCAATCTCATATGGGGTGATGGATTGAACAAAGCCGAAAAACGTCAAATCCGAATCAAGATTTTAAATATACAAGATGAAAATTGTAAAGGGTGTAAAACTGTTCCGAAATCGATTGGAAACAATTATGAAATAGCGCGTTGGTGTTCGGAAAACTGTGTAATTGGTAAAAGTATAAAAAGCTTAGGTGAAAGCCTAAACGATGGGAGAAATGAGAAAATGGCTGAACAAAAAAACTGGGATCAAATTTGTGTAACTGCTGAAAAATTACGTGCTTCTGATGAAAAGAAATGGACTTGGGGGAAAATCGGAGCAGAGTTCGGAGTAACAGAAGGGAATTTATATTATCACGTTGCAAAAAGACGCGAGGCAAATGCAACGCCTGATAAGCGTGTAGGTACACCTAAGAAAGCTCAGGGTACAAAACCATTACTACAGCCTCAAAACAAAGAAAAAGCGAAATCTGAACCACCAAAATTAAAGCCAGTAGTTACGGAGCATATCGAGAAAGTAGAAGAATTAGATTCGTTTTGGAAAGAACGATTAAACGACGTTCTTGATGAAAAAGATGCGATGCAAAAAGAATTACGTGAAGTATCGAAACTATATGAGGACTTAAAAGGTATAAAAGAAAAACTAGCGCAAGATCTTATCGCAGAAAAGAAGGCACGCTTTGAAGCGGAAGATGCATTTGAAAGCATGAGGCAACAATCGCAAGCTCGTGAGGAAGATTACAACACATTACTTAACGAATTTAATGTGATTACAGAAAAGAATCATGAACTAGAGCATGATCTGCAAAAAATGCATATCAATGTACGTGCTGCAGAAGAAACAGCGGCGAAAGAACGTGAACACCGTCTTGAGTTACAAGGTAGATCACAAGCGCTCGGTATGGCGCTCAAGGCAGTCTTGTAGGTGGATGGTATGAAACTGACAAAAGAAGAACGAAAAGAGCTCACATACCAAATTGGTGACATTATTGAACAGAAATGCAGACGTTGTTATTACAATCGTACATCAAACGAATGTTTCAGTGTCAATGAATGTAAAGCATGCCCGACTGGTGAAGAATTACGCCGGTTGGGTAGATACTTAGATACACAGCCAAAAAAGAACGGTGGACCGAGAAAGAGAGCGCCAATTGGATTAACTCCTGAAATTGTAAGAGGTTTGAATATACAAGGTATTCCGGATACGGAAATCAGCATTATGTATGAACGCAGTTTTACTTACGTTGGAAAGCTCAAGAAGAAGTGGGAACGTGAAGGGAAATGGAAAGGGCCAACTAATATGAGAGAAATCAAAAAAGGCTAGGATTTCTCCTAGCACTCAAGCATAAGCCGTATGGAAAGCAAGTATTGTGCAAATCGGGTATTTGCAAGTCCATCATATAAAGATTATCAATTATATAAGTTGAATCACAGCAATCTTTACGTAGATTTTACATGGTATTGAAGTTTTTGATATAGACCAAATTTGAATTTTATTAAAAAAAGACACTGTTTCCAGTGTCCCAACTTACAACGAGAGTTTATGAGGAAACTTAAATAGGTGAATTTAAGTTTCTATATAATATATGAAACTGCAATTAGAAAATCACTTATTTTTTAAAGGAGTTAATGGGTAGTTGTACGTGCTGAAATCTTTATTAAAAATATCTTGTACTAATTGGATAGTTTCATGATCATAAAAACTATCATATGTTGGGAGGTGTGGGAATAAAGGATCAGTAATATCGGAATCTATGTAATCCCCTTTGAGAATAGCATAGTCTTTTTGATGGTGCCATGATTTTTCTAATAAATCTAAAGGAGATTTCTTTAATCCATATTGATCTTCTAGTTTAGTTATTTCACTAGAATAGTTTTCAAGGTGGATATAATTAGTTACAAAGCGTTCCTCACCTTGTATATATTGCGGAGCATAGTGAGGGTTTATTAAATCTGAATTTGAATCAAAAGATTTTAAGTAATATAAATAAAGTTTAAAAGAGATTTTCTTATTACAATTCGCATCTCCGTACAGAAATTGCCGAATAGGCCGCCATTCCGGATGTTCTATATGAAGTGGTGAAAGGAGCGATAAGAAAGAACTGACTGCTCGTTTATATGGATTTCTAACAAGTTTGTATCCTTGCTTTTCTTTAAGTCTTAATTCTGTAGCTACCTGTATATAGTACAAAAAAGAATTTTTGTATATGTCGTACTCGTAATTATGAATAAACGGGTCGTAACTAATTGCTTCTTCATATAAATCAATTTGATAAAAGAACCAATTTGCTAGTGAAGTACAGCCGCTTTTTTGGCTCCAGAATAAAATTAGTGGGAATTCATTATGGAAATGTGGCATGCGCCAATGTTTAATCATGAAATTATAAATATGCGTCATTGTCATTTACAAACACCGCCTGTTTTTCTTATATCTTTACTACTGTATGAAGAAAGTATTTAATATATGAAAATTGGCAGTGATGCGGTATATATGTTTTTTATAAAATCGTTATTTGAATAGAAAATGGCAGGTAGTTGACTAAGTTACCTGCCGTGTGCCTAAACAGTCCGGAGGGGTAAAGCTCCGTTTTTAAAGAGTGTAGTCATGGGAAGTTGACTTGAGGATAGTATGTGTAATGAAAAAAAGATTATTCGTAAAGGAGAATGGAAAATTATTTTATAAGGACTGGCATTCTTTTAGTTTCAAATCTTTCAAAGTCTATAGGACAATGTGCAAACGTTGCTATAGGTTCTGAAGTCTCGTTTGTAAAAAAAGTGTGGTTAATTACGTCACCAGAAGAAGAATAAAAAGTAATTTTGGTTTTTGATATAGGAGGAAGCGTTATTACTAGTGGTTTACTTGTCATACTGATCAGCTCCTAAATTATTTGGTTTTATACAACCTTTATATGTATTCAATAAATGTATATGAAGTCATTTTAAAAAGTTAGTACTTTTTGAATCTAGAAATTTAACAAAATAGTTATTTGATAGAATTTTGATAAAAAGCGATGATCATTAAATCACTTCATGATTAATGACAATCGCTTATGTATTGATAAGTTATTCAGTTATTTGAAATATAGTTTCATCAGGTCTGGAGAATCCATACAGTTTCCTTGCGAATTTTAAAATACCTTCTTCGCTCTCTGTTAAAGTTTTAATATCGTTTTCAACATAACGTCCTATAAGTTCTAATTCAGACAATTTCTTCTTTTCTTTATTAAGTGTAATTTGTTTTTCTTGAATCATTTGTTCTTGCTTATAAATGCAGATTTGGATGGAAATAATCATAGGTAGCATAAAAGCAAGTGCTAATAAAAGGCGACGTCTTAGCTTTTTATTCGTTTGTTGATTCTTAATAGGATTAATTTTATTTTTTGAGATTGATTGTTGTGGTGATAAATTTGGGACATTTCCCATTTTAAAGCCTCCATTACTTATGTATAGAATTTAAATTGTTTAAAAGTATTATATATGCTAAATAGATAATTTTGAACCTATTTGGATAAAGAGAGGTTTTATAAAATTTAAATAAAATTCTTATTTGAAAAGAAAAAGAGCGCTTTTAAAGGCGCCCAATGACCAAGATTTATATAAAAAAGGTGTATGTATGCTTCTTAATCTTGGTGCAGATTTAATAAAAACCCCTTATTTAAAAACAAAAAGCCCCTAGAGTTAGGGCTCTAGGGCTTCTTGTTTTGGTATTCTCACATGGTTTTTCAAAAAGAATAGAACATATTGAAGATAACATGTGAATGTTTCATAAATGTATCAAAAAAGTGAACAAAATTGCTATTGCAGAAGATGCAGAAATGAAGTTTCTAATACGTAAGTACATGAAAGGTATTATTTCCAATGGATAAAATGCGCATGGGACACCTAATCATTATTTTATCGGAGGAAAAGAATATGTTATGAACTCGGTTGAATGAAAAAATGAAAATTTTACTTTAAGCGAAGTTAATAAAATATATTTTTGGGGTTATATCAATGATTGTTATTAAGCTATAAAAATGAACAAAATCGTTATTTTATTAAACAAAAATTGTGTATGTATAAGAAAAAAGCTATGTTTTGTCTATTTAAATATATGCTTAGTTTATATAAATCGTAAGTATGTTTGAACAAAAGGGTTATTTATTTCAAATATAAAGAGCGCCATCCAAGGCGCTCACGGATAAAAACTAATATTGAAAAAGAATACCACATGATATCGTATGTATGCTTCTAAGGGGTGTGCGGATTTAAAATAAAATAGTCATTGGAATGAAATGAAGAGTAAACAACGGATTATTAATGAATATATAGTGAGTGGAGTCAAGGTTGAGGGGGCAGATTATGGTGATTTCAAATATGAAAAGAGAGCTAGAATGCTCTCTTTAATAGTTATTGAATTCGCCAGTAAACGAAAATCTTTAAATACATTAATATATTAAAAATTTTGTGAACATGAAGTGCAAGGTCCACCAGTAGGTTGGAATACAACATTATCAACAAAAGCTGTTGCGCCTTCTCCACCCGTAGCTAAGTTTTGGAAACTAATACATGCTGTAGTTACATCAGCAGGTATACACACAACAAGGGTATAATGTTGGAAGCCAGCTTGTTGTTGATTTGCAACAGGTACAATGTGCGGAATGTTTAATGGTCCAAGTGTTGTAGGGTTAGGAGGACATCCTTGACTAAGTTCTGGAAACGATACAGAAGCAACAAGGAGTGCTCCGTCTCTTATATCCCCAGCAAAAGAAAGGGTAAAGCAACAACCTTCGCCCACATCAACAGATTGGGTCATAATTCCACCAGGTCCAATAGAAACAGCTAAAGCACTCAAGGTTCCATTTGGAAGAAAACGACCGCTGTGCGCATTTGGAAATCCTACTTCTGAAACATTTCCCGTTACAATCCATCCTGGAACTGGAGTACCTGGTGTTGCAGGTTCATCAAATCCAGGGTTATCAAGAACATTCGTACATGGGCAACATGCCGTAGCAGCTGGTCCCGTAGGTCCTGTAACTCCTGTAGCCCCGGTTGGTCCAGTCGGCCCGGTTGGTCCAGTCGGCCCAGTTGGTCCAGTCGGCCCGGTTGGTCCAGTCGGCCCAGTTGGTCCAGTCGGCCCGGTTGGTCCAGTCGGCCCAGTTGGTCCAGTCGGCCCGGTTGGTCCAGTCGGCCCAGTTGGTCCAGTCGGCCCGGTTGGTCCAGTCGGCCCAGTTGGTCCAGTCGGCCCGGTTGGTCCAGTCGGCCCAGTTGGTCCAGTCGGCCCGGTTGGTCCAGTCGGCCCAGTTGGTCCAGTCGGCCCGGTTGGTCCAACTTGAGGTGGGGGTACAGGGGGGAGAAAACACTCACATGGAATATGAAATTTCTTTTTAAATTCACTCATTTTTACACCATCCTTATCATTCACCCACTTACACACTACAACTTATGAATTGGTTAACAAACAAGTATAAGAAAAAGGCCCTTGAAAATTAAAATAAATAAAAAAATAAGCCCTTATGTCACAAATATAAACCCATTCCATAATATATAAGGAACATGGGTTCACTTCAAAAAGCTTTTAATATATAAGGGAGTCCGCTTCCTAAATCAATATCGTTGAACCTGTTGCTCCTGTTGGTAAAGTGAATGACGAAGAACAGATAGGAGAGTTGAATCGATTAAACTTGATTTAACAGCAACTCCATGTAAAACAATATTTTCTTCATTCATACCTTTACCTTCTATGATTGCTCGCCATAGGAGGTAAAGGTTGCAAAAAGCAAATCATGAAGTTGGAATATAATTATATGGAAGTGTAAAGATTGTTAAGGGGAATTAAAGAATGTATCGAAGTGGACAAGCAGTTTTATTTTATAAATTAAATAAAAATCTCATTTTGTAGAAAAACACCAAAGTAAAACGAGCACTTGTTCCAGAGTGCTCGCTTAAAAACATTCCATGTATTGGGGTTATGTTTGTAAGTCATGAACCAGTGAATGACTGAAAAATAAGGTTCGAGATAGTTTATTCATTTTAGAGTAAATGGGTACCTGTACAGTAAAAAAGAGCGGCTAGCAAAGGCTAACTGCTCTCCTAAAGAAACATTAAGAAGGAAGTTCAATCATTAAGTGTATTTATAGTATGGACAAGATTTAGGAAATTATTCAAGGAGGAATTAATTACAGAATAAGAGCAGCTAGCAAAAGCTAACTGCTCGGGTAATAGAATATGGTTCGAAATGGGTTATCTACAGTATTAACGGAATATTGAATTTTATTCAGGAGTTACTAATTATGTAGGTTACATGAGAAGTCCTATTAACATCCAGGCTGCCCCGATTAGAACTAAAGTTTCAAATGTAATCCAAAATTTTCTTTTTTCTGGTTTTTGAAACTCTTTAATTACAGAGAATAAAGCACTGATTCCTACAAGAGTGAAAAGAGCAATTCGGATTGTTTCAGTCATCTACATCACCACCTAATATTTTAATAATTTAATTATATACTAATTACCATTCTTTGGAAACTTAACCAAATAATCCTTTGAATAGAAAGCGAGGTTTTGAAAATGGAAGATAACGTAAAGCTTTTAGGTGATGATGGGATGTTAGGGATGGAGTACAAGGAAAGACAGATTCGTGTATATAACACAGAAGGCAATGTTATGGAATTACTTTCAACTAAAGAACGGGTTCAAGAGGCTATCGATTTTCTTGAAGAATGTAAAATGGAAATGAAGTAAAAGTTCAATAGAGTAGATCGAACGGAGGGGAACCTTATCGAATGAATCAACCTTCTAGGAATGTAAATGAAAAGGAAATACGGCCTTTCGTGATAGAAGAGTTACAAGAATATCGCGTGTTAAAAGTGAAGTTTAAAAATATAGAAGAACAAGCGGGGTTCGGAGTTGAACTATTATTTCCAGAACTTAGGAAAAGTACAGATGATGAAATTAGATATAGACAATTAAAACGTGCATTTGAAGAAGCTTTGGATGAGGACGAGCAACAGATACTAGAAATGAAGTATATGAATCACAAAGAGTTAAATGATGAATACATTTATACAGTGCTTGGAATGAAGAAAGGGAAATTCTATAGAAAAAAGAAAACGGCTGTAAGGAATGTAGCGAAAGCGTTGGGGATGATCTAGCTCTACTTTGTAGAGCTTTTTATTTTTATAATCATTATTGGGTAAAAGTGGTAAAATTATCGTAGAGTTAATACATAGAAGGAGATGGAGTTATGTTTAAATATCCGTTTAACAAGCAAACGATTGAACCATTCGTTATTTCAGATTTATCTAATGATAAAATTGAAAATTCATTAAGTGATGATTATGAACAAACTTATTCAACGGAACTATTGTTTGAGGGAGAACATTGGTGGGGGAATTTACATATTTACTTTTTAGCTAAGGGATTTGCCGATGGAAAAGATAAAGGGTATATTGATGTATTGTTTAAGCCTGGAGCGTTTGGATATCGTGATAATAGCAAATCAGATGATTTAGAGTTTGTGGATGATGCTAAAGCTATGCAATTGATATTTAGTGCTTTTTCAGAAGAAGTCCAGGACAGTGTTGATGAAGGATTAGAAGCTTTATAGGATTATATCGAAGAAGGGAAACTTGTAGATTATGATATTGAGTACAATAAACCTAAGAAGTTGTTTCAAGAAAAAATAACAGATATTTATGTTACACAGACATTAACAGAAGATGGTGTAGTTGAACTGATTTATGATGAAAATGGTTGTACAATCAAAGCTAATACATATAAAAGTATAAGTGAATGTGAGTTTAATGATAAAGTTATGAAATTTGAGTATAATGGTCAAAAGTTTGTATTGGAGTCCTATGTAAATGCAATTTTTCATGGGAAAGAAGAATACCATTTCGAAGATGAAGAACGAAATAGAGAATCATTAAAGTTAATATAGAGACAAAAAAGGTACTAAATCGGGTACCTTTTTATATTGGAATGGGCGATATGATATTCCTACAGTTAATTGTTCTTTGAAAAGAGCATAACGTGGGGATAACGTATTTATGCGCTCATAACCAATGATCATAGCCCCTTTATCAAAACGTTACCGGAGAACGGGCAAGGGCGGTAAGAATCCGCAATAAGGATGAAAAGACCAATTGTATATATTCAGCCACGGTGCGTGAGTATCGTGGCTTGTATGTTTCTTATTAAGTTTAGTATTTTGATGTTAGCTTTAATAAGAAGTATAAATAGTCCCCTTTTAGGAATTGGTCTTCAAAGGTTATGTTTTTTTATATCTCCATACATAAATGTAATATAATGATTTGTGTCAAGAGTAAAGAAAGAGGGATTTTGCATTAACATGGCGGAAAGAATAAATTATGGAAAATGTAGCAAACTTTTTAATGAAAATAAAGTAAAAGTATCTAAATAGACGTTTTTTCTTTGTTATATAGAAATTACACATTAAACGTATTTAAATACTGTTTTAGGTATAACATGAATTGACTCATCAATGGTACAGATAACGGATATTTTTCTATTTAGATTAGATGTTAAATGTACCGTGAAACTCTTGGAAATACAATGCTGGAAAAATATAATGATATTGGTATATTACAGGAGAAGGCGCAATTGTAGGAGTAAAGGGGATATGCCCAGGTTGCATACCATATTGACCATATGAAGGATGGTGAAGTAAATGTTGCCAAGTCGAAGTTGGAGCTACAACAATCCTCATCGGGAAAGGATTCATAATATAATCACTCCTAAAGTAGTATTCATGTAATAGGGTATGCACTTACTGAATATAGATGTGCATAATCTAGGTCTATAAACATAATAATCAACGGACAGAAAATAGGGTTACTAATCTTATGATGTGTTCATTATGGGTGTTTTATTTTACTATGTAGATACAACAAACATGTGTATAGCAATTATCGTAGGCGCTACCATGATCTGGGTGGCGTCTTGTTTGTTGTTAAGGAAAGATAAGGGGTGAGATAGACTTGCAAATTGAAATATTATTAGTCTGAAACATAGACTAGTAAACAAACTATTTCTACCTTTTAATCATAGAATATGATGAATTCTATTTTTAGAGGAGGGAATCATATCTATGGGATGGAATAATAATTTTGGACATTCTCGAGATTGTAATAGATTTTGGGATGATTTAGTATTTTGCGGATGCGGTCGTAGACGCAGAAGAAACGATTTTAACGACTGTCATTGTAGACGTGACTGCGATTGTGATGAGTGTCGTCGTAGACGTAATCATGACCGCGATCGTGAGCATGAACATGGTGACCATCGAGATTGGTAAAGCCTTTTGAAAGAGTGCATATCTTAATCGCACTCTTTTTTATTATGTTTTTATTAGTACTTATTAATTAGAAGGATGCTGTTTCGATTTTATTTAACATTTTACAAAACAAACGAACACAACGAACGAAAAAGAAAAGCAAGAATCAAATGATTCCTGCTAGGTGAAGAGATGTGACTAACATTCCAATAGCGCTAATAAACTCTGGAGAAATGTAAAAATCTGATTTAGATGCGTTTGGTCTCTTGATTTTTAGTTTCATGTTTCTACTCCTTTATATTTAGTTTTTACATGGGTATATACAATTCAGAAGGGAGTTTGTAACAAATAAATGAGAAATATTTTTAAGTAAGATTCATTTAGCGATTTGTGTAAGTAGCGAATACGCTGCTTTTTTATTTTACATAGAAAAAGGAACCGTAATAGGCTCCTTAATTCGATTCAGAAGTTGTGTAGTTTTTCTTGATGATATCTTTTATGTTGATAATTAAGGATATAAGAAATCCAGCAGCTAGGATACCGTTTACCCAGTAATATGTATTCCCTGATGTAAATTTATTATAAAAGGAATTGACATTATAATATAATAAGCCTGCTGAAATGACGGTAGAGATTACTAACGTACCAAAACTTTTCATATTTTTCACTCCATTTCTGAAAAATGAGATTCTTACAAAAATTATACAGCGAAATTTATAGATTTAAAATGATATATAAAGAAATTACCGTGAGTTAGGGGAATATGCCAGGCAGCGAATCGGCTGCTTTTTATTTTGCATATAAAAAAGGAAACCACAAAGGCTCCCTTTTATATTACGCTGTCTTATAATTTTTATTTTTAATCCTATTTTTAGTATCCATAAATGCGGCGAATGTAGCTATAGCACCACCTAAATAATAGACTTGGAATTTGTGGTCAAAAGCTAATCCTGTAATGAAATTGTAGCCGTATATAAAACATGTAATACCGAATAACCATAACATGAATTTCAAATCTTTTAAGCTCAATCTATAATTCTTAATTTTTTTCCACATATGTATCAACTCCTATTGTTATGAGGTTCTGTAGTTTTTCTTTTTGAAATCTCGCATGTTGAGGATAAAGAATAGAAGGAAGATAACAGCTCCGATGCCATTAATCCAGTAGTATGTGCGCCCTGTTGTGAATCCGTTATAGAATTCATAGGCATTCCAAATTACAAGAAGTACTGAGCAGACAGTAGAAATCATTAATGAGCCAAAACTTCTCATGATTTTCACCTCGATTCAAATTTTAGAACTTATTTATAATTTTACATTTAAATAAATAGATTTACAAGAAGAGGAATAAAAGAAAGAACCCGCTGGAGTTCGGGTCCTTTCAGAAGTGATGATGTATTCTCGGCTTGGGAACTGAGAAAAACACAAAAATATAATACATCGAGTTTTAGAGAATTTCAAGACTAATTTAGGAATTACCGCGAGGTGGTGAATATGGCTAGGCAACGTAGCCCAGATCGTGACAAAGCATTTGAAATATACAAAGCAAGTAAAGGAGAGAAGCCATTAATTGATATTGCGGCTGAGTTAAATCTCAAACCTTCGCAAATCAGAAAGTGGAAATCACAAGATAAATGGGACGAACAATTAAAAGGTAACGTTACTATTGCGAAAAGGAGCGTTACCAATGTTAAAAACCCCAAGACAAAAGCCAAGTTAAAAAAGATGCTAGATGATGAAGAGCTGACAGAACAAGAACGGCTCTTTTGTTTGTATTACATGAAGTATTTTAATGGTACACAAGCTGCACTGAAAGCCGGTTATGCCAAGAGTAGCGCACATGTTACAAGTAGCCGGTTACTGAGAAGAGAACGTGTAGCATCTTACATCAGGGAGATTAAAGGTGAGATGGTTGAAAACATATTTGTAGAAGCGATGGATGTATTGAATGAGTACATCAAAATTGCTTTTGCGGATATAACGAATTACGTAACCTTTGGTCAAAAAGATGTAGAAGTTATGGGACCTTTTGGACCTGTAAAAGATGAAGACGGAAAACTAGTCATGAAAACCATTAGTTATGTTGATTTTAATGAATCGGATATGATTGATGGTTCTATCATTGCGGAAGTGAAAAAAGGCAAAGAAGGCGTGTCTATCAAGCTTGCTGACAAGATGAGAGCACTTGATAAATTGGCGATGTACTTTGATTTAGTGCCTGATAACTTCAAACGAAAAATTGAAGAAGAGCGCCACAAAATGCATATGGAAGTACAGAAAGCGAACATAAAGAAAGCTAATGCTGAAATTGCAAATTTAACTGGTGATGAAGACGATGATAATGCAGAAGCAATTCAAGATTTCTTACAAGCAACTGCTCCTGATCCAGAAACGATGAAAGAAGTATTCGGTGATGCAGATGGCGAGGATTAAAAAGCGAAAAACCAAATCGTTTAAGTTCCAGCCGTTTTCAAATAAACAATTACAATTATTGTGGTGGTGGCGAGATGGTTCGCCATATGAGAATCATGACATCGTTATTGCAGATGGAGCAATTCGTTCTGGTAAAACAATTTCGATGATCTGTAGTTTCTTGCAATGGTCACAAGAAAAGTTTAAAGGTGAGTCATTTATCATTGCTGGTAAATCAATTGGCTCATTAAAACGTAACGTAATCAACCCTATGATACAAATACTTACCGCATGGGGTTGGCGATATGATTACAACCGTTCTGAAAACTATCTGCAAATTGGGTGGAATACGTACTACTTGTTTGGAGCTAATAAGGAGAATTCGCAGGATACGTTACAAGGTTTAACTGCTGCTGGCTCATTAGCTGATGAAGCTGCGCTATTTCCTAAATCATTTATAGATCAAATGATTGGGCGGTGTTCTGTTGATGGCGCAAAGATATTTATGAACTGCAACCCTGGTTCGCCATATCACTTTGTAAAAACAGAGCTTATCGATAAGAAAAAAGAGAAGTTAGTTTGTCATTTGAAATTTACAATGGATGATAATTTATCTCTTTCTGAGAAAGTAAAAGACCGCTTTAAACGTATGTTTAGTGGTGTGTTCTATCAACGCTATATATTAGGTTTATGGGTAATGGCGGAAGGTTTAATATATAGTATGTTTAATGAAGAGGAACATGTTGTACCGTCGCATCCAAGAAAATACGAACAGTACTATATCTCCTGCGATTACGGTACACAAAACCCTATGGCTTTTGGTTTATGGGGCTTATATGGTGGCATTTGGTATAAGGTGAAAGAATACCATCATGACGCTCGTAAGAAGAATTTACAAAAGTCAGATGAACAATATTATGATGATTTAGTTGAGTTTGCAAACGGTCTAACCAAGCGTATTATCGTAGACCCATCGGCAAGCTCATTTATTATTTTACTGAAACAAAAAGGTTGGAAAGTAAAAAAAGCAAAGAACGATGTATTAGATGGAATACGAAATGTAGCAACTGCATTAACAACGGAATTAATTAAATTCTGCGATTGTTGTAAAGAAACGCTGCGTGAGTTTTCTTCTTATGTATGGGATGAGAAGGCAATGGAACGCGGGGAAGACAAACCAATTAAGCAGAATGACCATCAAATGGATGCTGATCGCTATTTTGTAAATACCGTAATTATGTCTAATAACAAAGCTAGAGCAGTTAAGTCAATTTATTAAGGAGGTGAGACGATGTTTGAACATTACATTCCGTTACTGGATGAACAAAATGGTGAGCCTACACCCAAGCTGCTCAAAAAGATTATTGATGAATTTGAACCGTTAAAAAAACGAATGATTAATAGGTACGAACGATACAAAGCAAGTGAGACAGGCTTACCTATCTTTACTCGTGAGTTTAAAGGTGATGGAAATAAGGATAAGGTTAACAACAAGCTAAACAATGACTTCTTTTCTGAAATTATTGATACAAAGATTGGTTATATGTTTGGATTACCAGTTTCATATAGCTTAGATCATGAAGATGAGGAAGTATTAAAACGTATCCAAGATTTCTTAAAGGCAAATCATACTGAAGATGCTGATGCGGAAACAGGAAAGTTTGCTTCTATCTGTGGATACGGGGCAAGGCTACTTTACCATGATAAAGATGGTGAAGAAAAGGTTATGAATATCAAACCTTATGAAGCTATTTTCCTTACTAATTCAAGCATTGCAGAACCCAAATACGCTATCCGCTGCTATCCAGTCAAAGTAATTGACGGTGATGACTTTAAAGATGGATACAAGGTGGAGTTTTATAACGAAACTCATATCATTGAGTACACTGGTGAAGATTTAGATAAGCTGCAAGAAACAAATCGAATCCCTAACTTATACAAAGGTGTACCACTTATCGGATTTCCTAACAATGAGGAATTACAAGGTGATGTAGATAAAGCTATTGCGCTTATTGAAGGATACGACAGAGCACTTTCTGATGTGAACAGTGAGATTGAGCAGTTTCGCCTAGCCTATATGATTTTTAAGGGGGTTGATATAGATGATGACACCATTGAAAAACTAAAACAAACCGGTGCTCTTGATGTAGGTGAGAATGGTGAAGCTTCTTTCTTGACCAAGGACCTTAATGACAACATCTTGGAACACCATCTCGACAGATTAGAAAAGAATATATGCCGTTTCACAAAACATGTGAACCTTTCTGATGAATCATTTGGTGGTAACCTTACTGGTGTTGCTATTCGTTATAAATTATTAGCTTTAGAAACGAAATCAGGAACGCTAGAAATGAAGTTTACTAAGTCATTGCGACAACAATTTAAGTTATTGTTTGACGCTTGGAACTTACGCTCAAATAAAGGAGAACTAGACTACCTTTGTATGACGTTTCAATTTACGCGAAACCTTCCAGCCAACTTAGCTGATGAAGCTGATGTGCAGTCTAAACTACAAGGTTTAGTAAGCGAAGAAACACGATTATCTATGTTATCTGTTGTTTCTGATCCGAAAGCGGAGATACAGAAGATGCAGGAAGAAGAGGCGGATTCCATGAATCTCGACAAGGTAGGTGAGCCTAGTGGAATGGGACAAGAAGCAGAAACATCTCCAAAAGATAGAGGACGAACTGGAAAAGGCGATTCTCTACCTGTATAAAGATGCTTTAGAAGAAGTCAGAGGAATACTGGCTTTTTATTATGCCAAATATGCCGTAAATGAGCAGTTGAGTATGCAGGAAATGCGCCGATTCAATCGATATAAGAGCATGCAAAGTGAACTGCAACGCGTTATTAATGAAATAACATATGAGAAAAAGAAAACTCTCAATGAAACGCTCTCCAATCAGTATGGAGAGTCTTTTTATTATACGAGTTATCTCATCGAGAAAGAAGTCGGCGTGGCTCTTTCGTATGGTCTTCTTGACCCGAACGTCATTAAACGAGCGGTACAAATGCCAATCGATAAAATGACACTCAATCAAAGGTTAAGTACACATCGAGTACAGATAGTTAACCGAATACGCAGAGAGTTATCTATCGGTCTTAGAAAAGGCGAAGGATATGCAACAATGGCTAATCGGATTAAGCCTGTATTAGATGGTGATGCGAAGAAAGCAATGATGGTTGCATGGACAGAAAGTGCCAGGGTACAAAACTTAGGCACCTATGACAGTGCCTCTCACGCTTTTGATCAAGGTGTATCAATGAAGAAGATTTGGATTTCTACATTAGATAAGCGGACCCGCCCTACTCACCAAGCAGCAGATCATCAGAAAGTACCGTTTAAAGGGTTATTTAAAGTAGGTGGTTATAGTTGTGAATATCCACACGACAGCAATTTACCTGCTAAAGAGGTTGTACGCTGCCGCTGTACTTTTATTACCGAAGTAGCGGAAGTTAGCCCATTTATTGAGAGGAGGGCCAGAAACCCGACAACAGGCAGGAATGAAGTCATTACAGCAGTTAGTTATGAAGAGTGGAAAGACTCTGTTAAATAAAAATAAAACACTTGAGGGCTTATAGATTACGAACTAAGCAGGGCGTATTCATAGGAACTCAAAGGAGGAAAAATGATGAAACAATATTTAGTTAAAGATTTGCCAGTAAAGTTTGTTAAAGAAACAATAAAAGCGCCATTACGCTTGAAAGGTATGCAGTTTTTCTCTGAGCCTAATACACCACCAGCAGAAGATACACCACCGACTGAACAAATGCCACCTGCAGACGATAAAGAGGAGGCGCCAATTGATGGACAGAAAGAGCCGAAATTAGATGATGCAACAAAAACATTTATTGAGAAAATGGTGCAATCAGCAGAAGATAGAGTTCGTTCAAAATATTCGAAAGAACTTAATGCAACCAAGAAAGAACTAGAGAACTACAAAACCGCTTCTATGACCGCTCAAGAAAAAGCTGAGTATGAGATGAAGCAACTTCAGGAACAGCTTGAAGAGCGGGAAAGAATACTTCATCAGAAAGAAATGCAAAGTGCGGCAGCAGATGGATTATCAACGATTGGATTAGATCTTAAGTTTGTAGATTTTGTTATTGGTTCAGATGTAGAGGATACAAAATCTAGAGTATCAAAGTTTAATGATTTGTTCTCTTCGGCGTTAGAAGCAAAAGTAGTCGAAAGATTTAAAGCTGCGGGCCGAGAAATTCATGTTAGTGGCGGAACTGGGACTGGATTTACAAGAGAACAAGTAAATTCAATGAGTCAGGATGAAATTAATGCGAACTGGGCACAAATTCAGAAGGATATGCGCAGTTGGGGTAAGTAGTAATAGAAAAATTAAGTAGTATGGTTAAAAAAATATAAAACGAACAAAGAGATTGCTATTTTAGCGGTCTCTTTTGTTATGGAAGAACATTAAGGAGGAATTAATATATGTCAGTAGCAACTTTTATTCCAACAATTTGGGAAGCTCGTTTAATGGCGAATTTCCACAAGCGTTCAATCGCGGATTTAATCACAACAAAACCAGCTAAAATTGAAGGTAACAAAATTATTTTTAACCGTGTCGGTGCAGTGAATGTAAAAGACTATTCAGGTTCTGTTGAATGGGATGACACAAACCCTTCTAAAGTAGAAATCAATATGGATCAGAAGAAGTACTTTGCGTTCAAAGTAGATGATGTAGATGCAGTACAAGCAGCAGGTAATTTAATCGATCCGCATACACAAGAAGCTGGCGCGGTACTTCAGGAAACAGTTGATACCTTTATTTTAGGTAAGTATGCAGAAGCTCTTAAGGAACACTTAATCGGTAGCGATAAATCTCCAATTGAATTAACACCGAAGAACGCTTACGACTATATCGTTGATTTAAATACAATTTTAAATATTAAAAAAGTACCTAAAACTGAACGTTTCACAATTATTAACTCTCAAGTTCTTGGATTGTTATCTAAGGATGACCGTTTTACTAAGCAACCTGTCGTGTTAGAAAATGGTATTGTTGAAGGTCAAATTATCAACGGTTCACAAATCGTTGTGTCTGAAGAAGTTCATGGATCTGGTGGTAAATATAAAATTCTTGGACTTCATAAATCCGCTATTGGGTATGGCAAACAATTAGATGAAACAGAAGCTATGCGTCTACAAGGTGCATTTGCTGATGGTATCCGTGGCCTTATGGTTTATGGTGGAGATATTCTTCGTCAAGAGTCCTTAGCGGTGCTTACAGCTACAATCACACCAACTACTCCGGAAAAACCAGGTGAAGGGGCTTAATAAGCCTTCTTTACCTTTTTCATTTACACAAGCAGGTGATTAGATGGACATGAAAGCAGAAATTCTAAAACGTGTACAAACTAAACTACCTAATATATGCCCTGAGAATTTATTAGTAGACATTGAAGATACAATATTGATGGTTGCTGAGTACACAAATAGAAAAATTCCTGAGTTCCCTCCTGCTTATCCTGGTATTATTTCCAAAATGGTGATTCATCAGTATAAGGAACAGGAGAGAGAAGGGAAGAAAAGTGAATCATTAGGTAACTACTCTGTTACTTATGATGATATTGGAGATTACCCTACTAGTATTACGAAAGGACTGAAAGTGAGGTTACGTGTCTTATGATTCAATCAATGATTCGTAAATTCGGAAAAGATGCTTCAGTACTTCGTAATGCTAGTTCTGACGATGGTCCATATCCAACAGAAGAGTGGAACGAAATTAACAATGTAAAAGGTGTATTAGATGCTATTCAAGGAACAAAGGACGCCCGTAATAAGAAAGTAGAGGAGAAAAGCACGCATTTCTTTTATTGCTTACCATTCGATGTAACTATTCAAGATAGATTAGTTATTGATAAGAAGGTATACAGTGTTACTTATCCAGGCGATCCAATGAATGCGGGTAGATTCTTTCAAATAGAATTGGAGATGTTGCCATATGAGCATGAAATTCCAGTCAAATAGAGCTGCAGTAATGGCAAGGCACTTAGCCGCAAAGAAAGCAGCTCATACTGCTATTGGTCAATTTGTATCTTCTAAAGCTAAATTACTTGCTGCTGTAGATACTAGTAATTTAAGAAACAGTATTAGTTCTAAAGCAGAACTAGAAAAGGTTGTTATTGGTACATCCGTTGATTATGGTATATACGTTGAGAAGGGTACGGGAATCTATGCGGTTGATGGTGACGGGAGAAAAACTCCTTGGATGTACCGTGACCCTAAAACAGGGAAGATGGTTAAAACTCAAGGGCAACATGCACAGCCTTTTCTTAGACCAGCAGCAGAGAGCAATAAACCGCAAATTACACAAGTTGGCACGCGAACCTATTCGTCGTTAATGAGGTAGATAGCATGAATGACTTTATAAATATATTACACAGTGAATTAAAACAGATTCATAAAGAAACGTATTATGAAATCGCTAAAACAACGGCTGAAATGCCTTATCTGGTATTCACGGTAAATGATGACAAAGAACCATGGGGACGAAAGAATATCATGCTTACAATTGATATTTACGGCACTTCCGCTCATCTTAGTAAAATAGATGAACTGATTATGAAGCTAGAAAACAATCTTCATAGAAAAAGGTTAAGCAGTGCTGAATTTGGTGCTGCTATTTCTTATCTTTCGAGTCAGAAAGTACCTGATCCAGACCCGAATATCAGACGTAAAGAAGTGCGGTTTATTTTAAGAACTTATTTTAAACAATAGAAAGGGTTGATTATATGGCAGCTCCACAACCAAAACCAGAGAATGTCCTATTCGGAGATTGGGGTGCATTCTTCTTTAATTATGGAGAAAAAGACGAACTACCTGTAGGTGCTACACAAGGCGGTGGCTCATTTAAATACGAACCAGAGTTTAAAGAAATTGAGTATGATGGTTCTCCTGGTGACACTATGGGGATGAAGCGTATCACTAAATCAAAAACTCAAATCAGTTTTAAGACACTTGAATTTTTGGATAAAGAAAAAATCAAAAATTTTATTGCAGGATTAAAAGTTTCAGAAGAAACCGTTACCAAAGACGGAAAAGCTATCAAATACGATGTAATTGAAGCGACGGAACGCCTTACGAAAGAAAGCTACCTTAAAAATGTAGCGTGGGTTGGTGAAACATTAGGTGGCGATATCGCTGAGATTATCGTATATAACGCGTTATCTGATGGTTCTTTAGAAATGGGATTTGAAAATGAAAGTGAAGTAGTTCCAGAGGTTACATTCACTGGACACCGTGACCCAGAAAACATTCGAAAAGTACCATGGAAGATGCGTATTTTAACAGCGACAGAAGCAGCTAAATTAATACCAGCAGGTTAAAGAGTAGGGATAATCCCTGCTCTTTTTATTTTAAGGAGGAATAAATATGACTATTGCAATTAAAGAAAAAGAATATAAAGTGAGACAAATTCATGGTGGAGATTTATTTTCTGTAGTTCGTATTTTGAAGAAATCGAAATTCAAGGTTGATATTAATTTACTTAAAGATTTAATGATGGGCGTACGAAATAAAGAAGGAGCAACTCAAGATGATGTATTAGCTGCACAAGAGACTTTTGGTTACGACATCATCATGAAGTTTATCTTCGGATTAGAAGAAGCAGAACAAGAATTTTTCGAGTTTGTAGCCGGACTTTTAGTTCATGAAGATGAAAAGGGTAAAAAAACATCTCCAGATTGGGAAACAATACGAACTTTAAATCTAGAAGAGTTAGTGAAGTTGTTTACTGCAATTAAAAATTCAGAAGTTGGATTGTTTAAGCTTTTTTCCAATGCGGTGAACTTGATGAAATAGACTTCATCGATACGTTAGCTTCTCGTTATCCGAACATGGAGTACATACATGGTTTGGATGCCAAGATAGTTATTAATTTGTATCTCACCGCAAAGAAAAAAGAGATGGACCGCATGTTATGGGAAGAATGGTGCGCCCTACAACCGTACTGCGATGAAACATTTCCTCAATTTAAACATAAACGTGAAAATCCGACGCAAGAACAGGTACTACAATATAACAATTCAATCGAACAAACACCGAAACAGAAACTCACAAAAGAAGAAGTGTTTGCTCGTGTTGCTAAAATCCGCGGAAAGGCGGGTGAATAAATGGAACTATTTCGTATGTTTGGTTCAATATTCTTGCGTGATGATGAATTACGAGGTGGATTGAACCGAGCAGAACAGCACGGTCAACGAACTACAGGGATTTTAAATAGAGGTTTTAGTAGCGTCGGTAGAATGGCTGGTTCAATGGGGGCAGCTGTCGGGACTTCCGCTATAGCTATTGGTGGTATGGCAGGTATGGCATTAGGGGCAGGAGCCGCACTTGTTGGTATTGTTTCCGCAGGTGCTAACTTTGAACAAATCATGTCAAAAGTAGCAGCTGTTTCCGGTGCTTCCGGAAGTGAAATGAAGCAATTGGAAGCTCAAGCTAAAGAATTAGGTGCAACAACTCAATTCTCTGCTACACAAGCTGGGGAAGGGATGATGTACCTTGCGCAAGCTGGTTTTAAAACTGGCGATATTATGAAAGCAATGCCTGGCATGTTAGATTTAGCCGCGGCAGGTGCACTTGATTTAGGTTCAGCAGCAGATATAGCGTCTAATATTATGAGTGGTTTTGGATTGTCAGCTGATAAAGCGACCCATACAGCAGATGTATTAGCGTTGGCTGCTTCTAACTCAAATACAAATGTAACACAAATGGGCGAAGCGATGAAATACGCTGCTGGAACTGCCCATACTGTCGGTTTCAGTATGGAAGAAACATCAGCGGCAATTATGGCGATGGCAAATAGTGGTTTGCAAGGATCAGTTGCAGGACAAGCTTTCGCTACATCTTTAGGGCGTTTAGCTAAACCGACAAAAGAAATGCGAAAAGTTATGGATGAGTTGAATTTATCTTTCTTTGATCAGCAAGGTAAAATTAAACCTTTACCAACGATTATAAAAGAATTAGAAGATAAAACAGGTAGTATGACAAACCAACAAAAATCAGCTACATTAACAACGTTATTTGGTGCAGAAGCATATAAAAACTGGGCAGCTTTAATGCAAGAAGGTAGCGAGAAATTAGAGAAAAATACAAAAGCATTAGAAAAAGCTGATGGTGCAGCTGCGAAAATGGCTAAAACTATGAATGACAATCTAAAAGGAAAGTGGATTGAATTCACATCTGCGCTAGAAGGTTTAGCTATAACGATTTTTACACTTATCGCTCCTGCATTAGCTGCTATTGTCCTTGGATTAACTCAGGTGGTCCGGTGGGTTGACGGTACAATTAAAAGATTTGTAGATTTAAACAATTATATAGGTAATATCCAGTTAATAACCAAAGCAATTCAAGATTTTTGGCTCGCGGCTTCTGGTGATAGAAATGCCATGGTTGAGGGATATGACATTCTTACTAAACTTGGTTTCTCTGCTAATTCAATTCAGTTTATACAAGAAACTACAGCGGCAGTGCAGTATGGTGTAGAAACTATGAAAGCTCTCGTATCTGGTGATTGGGGAGCTGCTAGTAATTTATTGGATAAGTTAGGGTTTTCTCCAGAACAAAAAGCGGATATTATCATGTTCGTTCAGGATGTACATGCCCAATTAAGTAGTTTTATAGAAAATGTACAATCTCTAATCTCAGCTGCTGCTCCTGTAATTATGGGAATAATTGGGTCTACTTGGGATTTTATTAAAGGTGTATTCAATACAATAGCTCCTTACTTAATGCCTTTATTAACAGATGTGATGTCATTTGTGAACGGGATTATAGAAAAGATTGCAGCATTTTGGAAAGAAAACGGGGATCAGATTGTCCAAGCTGTAAAAAATGCATTTGATCTTATAAAGGGCATTATTGAATTTGTAATGCCTGTTGTTCTATTCATTATTGAAGATGTCTGGGGAAACATAAAAGGTGTTATAAATGGAGCCTTAGATATCATCTTAGGGACAATTAAACTATTTTCTTCCTTACTAACTGGTGATTGGACTGGTGTTTGGGATGCTATTAAACAAATTTTATCAGGAGCATGGGAATTCATTTGGAATTTCATTCAAATATGGGGAGTTGGAAAGGTACTTGGCATCATCGGCAAAATAGGCAGCAAAATGAAAGGACTGTTTGGAGAAGCTTGGGAAGGTGTAAAGAAAGTATTTTCTGACATGTTCGAGGGTATTTTTAAAAGCTCAGGAGACACCCTTACAGTGATAAAAGAAGTATTCGGAAAAGTGAAAGATGCAATCGCAACCCCATTTAAAAATGCGTGGGAAGGTGTTATGGAATGGATTGATAAAATTAAAAAAGGTGTTTCAAATATGTTCAGTGGCGTTCACATTCCTGTTCCGAAGATTAGTGTAAATGGATCATTAAACCCAGTAAATTGGGCGAGTGAAGGTCTGCCATCTTTCGATATTAAATGGGCTGCGAACGGAGCTTTAATTAAGCCCGGTAATCCTACATTAATTGGTGTGGGTGACGCAAGAGGATACGATGAAACGGTTTTACCTTTACGTAAGCAAACGTTTGACGCGATTGCGAATGGAATTATGGGTTCATTACCATTAAATCAACAACAAGGGGCCAAATATGTATCACAAGGTCCAACTGTTTTACAAATTAATTTAAACGGAAGAGAAATAGCGAAGGAAATTTACTCAGATGTCAATGAATTTCAAGAACGCGAGAAAGAAAGACTCAAAGTATTTTAGGTAGGTGATGATATGGCGGGAATTAGTTTCTTTAGTTTTAACGGGAAAAGAAATCCAAATGTAATTCCACTGCAGGGTAAAAAGCGCCCTGCATGGGCTCCTTTGGATCATATGTTTCTTGAAGTCTCGCATTATCCAGGAGGTAGGTTACTACGCACACAAACTAAAATGAGAAAGATTTTAGTTCCTATTGCACTATTATATGATTCAGCTGAAGAAGCTGAAAAACTAAAAGAAGAAATAGCAGATTGGCTCGTTACGGATCAACCGTGCGAGCTTATTTTTGATGATGAAAAAGATCGTACGTTTTTAGCTGTCGTAGATGAAACTTTAGATTTAGACCAGTTAGTTGATCTAGGTGAAGGTACTTTAACTTTCATTTGTCCAATGCCATATAAGTTAGGAAAAGAGCAAACGATTGACTTTAAAAAAGACGCTAATGGGTTAGTTGCTAATGTCCAAAATAAAGGAACTGTTCATTCTAACCCTATCATTGAAATTGATATTACAAAGCCAAACACTTTTTTAGATGTATGGTTTGGCGGGGTATCCTTAAGTGATCGAGATTATTTTCGTATCGGTATGCCGTTAAAAACTGTGGAAACACCTGTAGAAAGAAATCAAAGGATTATATGGGATGAAATGGCTACCACTGTAGGGTGGAGTAAAGTCAGTTCAATGGAAGATGGCAATCCAATTGGTGAAATGAAGTCAGATAAATACCAATTCTATTGTTCTGATTTTGGTACTGCGGTTAAAGGTTGGCACGGCGCAGCTGTTAAAAAGAGTATCCCTGGCGGTCCAGTACAAGACTTTATTATGCAAGCCTACGTTACATGTAAGAGTAAAAAAATCAATGAAATGGGACGAGTTGAGATAGCGATATTGGATGAAAATAGCAAGGTACTTTCAAAAATTGCTATGAACGATCTGTTTTGGCAAGCTGAACAAAATTTCGGGACAATGGTAATTGGATATGACAATAAGCCAGGGAAAACAGGTTTAATTTATGAGAGTGGCGATTATCCGAATACATGGAATCAGTATTTTGGTCGATTGTGGATAGCTAGGACAGGAAATGTATGGGAAGCGTATATTTCAAAATTCCTTCCAGGTACAGAAAAAGATGATTCAGAACGATTTGCACGTTGGACGGATGAAAAAAACTATCATATGGAAAAAGCAGCACAAATTCAGATTAGCATCATGCAGTTTCAAGACGTTCCACCAGTAGAAGCGATGTCAGTTAGTGATTTGAAGTTTTGGAAAGTGAATTTAAATACGAAAAATACACCGCCTTATATAGTAGATGTTGGTGATAAAGTGGTGATCGACACAGAAAATAGTCATGTAACAATTGAAGGAAAGAATGCGATTAACATTAAGGGCATTTTCAGTAATTTCCCTGTTATCAATAGAGGCACTAATAAACTTGAGATTATGCCTTCTGATATCGGAACAGCAAGGGTCAAATACAGGGAGCGATTCAGATGAGAACACCAAGCGGAATTTTGCATGTCGTGGATTTTAAAACAGATCAAATCATATCAGCTATTCAACCGAAAGACTATTGGGATGATATTCGTCACTGGGAACTTAAAAATAATATAGACACATTAGAATTTAAAGTATTTGACGGAACGCCTCACGCCATTGCTTTGAAACAACAGAATTTAATTGTAAAAGAGGTTCGTGATGGCCTAATGGTTCCATACGTGATCAACAATGAAGTGGAAAAAGACTCTAACGATCGGTCGATTACAGTTCATGCATCTGGTGCGTGGGTACAAATAGCGAAAGACGGTTATATTATGCCGCAACGTATAGAAGGTAAAACCGTTAATGAGTTTATCGATATGGCTCTCGTAGGGATGAAATGGAATCGTGGAATAACAGAGTACGCTGGATTCCACACGATGACAATTGACGAAATTATAGATCCTCTTACATTCTTGAAGAAAATCGCTTCGTTATTTGATTTAGAAATTCAATATCGTGTGGAAGTCGTGGGGTCACAAATTACTGGTTGGTACGTTGATATGATAAAGGAACGTGGTAGGGAAACCGGTAAGGAAGTAGTTTTAGGCAAGGACTTAGTTGGTGTAAGGCGAATCGAACATTCTCGAGACGTTTGTACAGCTCTAGTAGGTTTCGTTAAAGGAGAAGGCGATAACATTATTACGATAGAGAAAATTAATAACGGCCTTCCTTATATTACAGATAGTGATGCATTCCAGCGTTGGAATGAAAGTGGGAAACATAAATTCGGATTCTACACACCGGAAACAGAAGACCAGAATATGTCTCCTGAGCGACTTATGACTTTGATGAAAACAGAGTTTAAAAAGCGTGTAAATACATCTGTTTCTTATGAAGTAGAAGCTGCATCTATAGGGCGTGTATTTGGATTGGCGCATGAATTGATTAATGAGGGCGACACAATCCGAATTAAAGATACAGATTTCACACCTAAGCTATATCTTGAAGCACGGACTATCGCCGGTGATGAATCCTTTACTGATCCTAAACAGGATAAATACGTATTTGGTGATTATCGTGAAATTGTTGATTCGAATGAAGAATTAAGGAAGTTATACAATAAAATTCTTGGTTCTTTAGGAAATAAGGCTAATAAGGAACTGTTAGAACAACTAGAAAAATTGGTGGAAGAGAATGAAAAAACAATCGAAACTATACGAGAAGAGTCTAAAGCAGTTAAAGAGTTAGCTGAAAAAGTCCAGGAAAATTTAAAAAATAATACGGTAAATATTATTGAAGCTAAAAATCCACCGATCGATAACCTTATAGTAGGTAAGACGTTATGGCGAGATATTAGTAACGGTAAACCTGGTATTTTAAAAGTATGGAACGGGAAAGATTGGGAGCTTCTTATTCCTGATGTGGAGTCAGTTAGGAAAGATACACTGGAGCAGGTTAATAAGGATATTCAGTCCACAAAAGAAGAATTAGATAAAAAAGTAGAAGAAGCCCAAAAAGAGACAAATGGACAATTCAAGGAAGTAACAGAAAATCTTCAGGAAGTTTCTCTAACTATTAAAAATGTAGAAAACTCTCAAGGTGAAATTGACAAAACTGTCTCTGAAATGAAACAGACCAACGAAGGTTTTACCAAATCTATTGAAACTTTAACAAAAAAAGACGGTGAAATCACTGAAAAATTAAATACAGTGGTAGAGACTGCTGAAGGTACGAAAAAGACAATCTCTGAGGTGCAACAAACAACTAATAATCTAAAGAACACCACAACTGAAATTACAGAAAAAGCTGGCCAGATTAGTGAGAAGTTGGAGAGCGTAGAAAAGAAAGTTAATAACGATAAAGCTGGAGGTCGTAATCTGTTATTAGATTCAAATACTAAATACGAAAAAACAGATTATCTAATCAATCCATATTCTCTAACTGAAAATTTTGTTGCAGGTGAGGAATATACTTTTGTAATTAAAGGAAGTGTCCCACAAGGCCAACAATTTGGAATTTGGCAGAATGGTGGTTCAAATAATGTTGGATATGCAACAAGTGTTTATGCTAATGGAATAACGTATGTAACTTTTAAAGCTGTAGTAACAACGGGTGAAAATGAAAGAAGGTTGAGTCTGTATAACTTTCCAAGTAACACTACAAAAGCCGTTGTAGAATGGGTCGCTTTATATAAAGGTAATAAGCCGCAGGATTGGACGCCGCCGCCTGAAGAGCAGGTAACTACCGATGAATTTACGAAGAAAACAACCGATATTGAAAAAAGTGTGGATAGTATAAAAGAAAATATAACTAAGGTTGAACAAAATCAAACGGGATTTGATAAACGTGTAACAGCAGTAGAGAAAAACGCGGATAGTATTTCACAAAGCGTCGGTAAAGTACAAGAAATACAAACTCAGCAAGGGAAAATGCTTAATGAGGCTACTACAACAATAGGTCAACATTCTGAAGAGTTGAAATTGGCAATGAAAAAGAAAGATGTTGAGGATTATGTAGGTGGTTTAGGTACTGTAAACGAGTTGCGTGATGCTGATTTTAAGTTAGGGCAGAAATATTGGTTTTGGAATAGTGGTAATGGGGCTGCTGGTTCTGTTGATACTAACTTAAAATACAAAGGTATGAACTCATTTTCAATTACCGGTACTGGCCATACTCAAGATCGTTGGTGGGGACTTACAAGTCAATTCATTGAGTGTCAGGTTAATGAAGCCTTTGTTGCATCAGGTTATTTCAATACTGATGGGGAAACACCTATTGATAGTGGTGGTGCATTTATTGCAATTGAATGGTGGACGGCTGACAAAAAAACTTGTGTTAAAACAGCTAGAACGAATGTCAAAGTTGTAAATAATACGTGGGTTCGTGCTATATGTACAGATAAAGCGCCAGCTAATGCAGCGTTTGTGAGATGGCGTTATTACGTTACGAGAAATGGGCGTTTATGGTGTGCTGCACCTATGTTACAGCGTGGTACTATAGCTACAGAATTTTGGTTACATCCGAAAGATCAAACGGATGCTGATAAAATGCTAGAAGATCTAGCCAATAGAGTAGCTACTGAAGATTACAATAAAAAAGTTACAGAATTAGAAAGAAGTATTAGTGCTAATGAAAAAGGCGTTTCAATCATCTCTGGAAAACAAGAAACGTTTATAAATGAGACTTATAATGCCTATGTAAAGAAAACGGAATCTAAGTTAGAAGTGCTAGATGAGGGGATTATAGCGCAGATTTTAAAGGACGGGATTGTCACTGCCATCAATATGTCCCCTGGCAAAATTACAATTAATGCTGCAAAGCTGGATATTAATGCTGACACAATGGTCAAATGGTTAACTGCAAAAGGCATTGATACGAATCTTATTAGAATTGACGGTGATAAGATAACTATTGATAAAGATGGTGTAACTGTTAAAATGCTAGACTTCCTATTCCAAGACGAATGGGGAACAAAAACAACTGCGGTATCAAGACGAAACCTAATAGCAGATCCCGACTTTTCTAGTGTTACAAAGAAAAACATTGGACATAACGATTATTATGGGTTTGAAGGTGGATACGGTCTTACTTGGAAGTCCTGGGGAAATGTTGTAATAGAAAAGAATACACATATATTCGATTACGAGCAAATGGTGAATGCTGCAAGGGTAGATATGTATAACTATCCGGAAACGATCGTAAATAACGGTATACATCCTGGTAACGAATATACAGCATCCGCTCACTTTAGAACTGCCATGATAAATGGCGTACGTAAGACAGGAAAACCGAGAATACATGTATGCTGTGTGAAATTCCGAGACAACGTAAGTTATGACATATTGAGTGAACAAAAAATGGACTTCCCTGAACCGTCTACCTATTATGGAGAAATTAGAAGATACTCTTTCACTTTCAAAGTGCCGACCAACTATATTCCGCAACAACACGCATTGATTATTAAAGTTTGCTCTGGAAATGCTGACATGAGACAAGGGACAGCGATTTGTGTAAGTGGTGTAACGCTATACAGTGGCAAATATGCATCTATGTATAATTGGGATCGTGCTGCAGCAGAAAGAGCAGATGGTATTCAGCCGTTTAACGCACTTTCTGTAGGTGGTGTGAATAATAACATAGCTCCTGCGTCAGATGGACAAACGTTTGATATAAGTACTGAAAAAGAAGTTAAAATCTATAGAAATATACGAGCAATGCAGGGAATTAACTTAGGTGGCGGTGGATTCCAACAATGGGGCCATATTCGCTTTACAGATGGTAATGCTGGAGCGGGGTTTTATGTGAGTACTCCAAGTGGTTGGAAATTTAACGCACTTGGATAGAAAGGGGAAGTAGGAATGAATGAGAATCAAATGATGCCACTTCAAGCAGGTGAAAGCTTTCCTTTTATGGGGAGGCTGGTGGATGCAGAGCGAACAGAGACAGGAGTTTTTGTTCAAATACCTGCTGATATGTTAAATAATGCAGGTATTCTACAAGGTATTAGCAGGGTTGAAGTATGGAGAGAGATGGATGGGACAGTAAAGTTTCGAATTGCTACGTTGTGTGAAATATGTAAACGTGGCGCGCGTCTGTACGCACTGGATATGGGGTTTGCGAAAAAGAATATTTGTTTAGAGTGTTATACATCACTGACAGGAAAATATCCATCTCAAGAACCGACAACACCGACTAATGAAAATAACACACAAACAGAACAGGAGCAGCCATGAGCTGTGTTTTATTTTGTATAAAATTACGGCTTTTGTATGGAAATTCCTACGATGTATTCACCATGAATAAGGTTGTCTCATATCATATAAAGATTGCTTTATTAAGATGATGAAAGGATGTGAATGTATTGGAAGATGTATATGTAAAAATTGATAGTTTAAAAGCAGAACAAAAAGAAATTATGCGTGATATTCGTAATTTAGAAACTCGCACAACAATTAATGAGAAAGACATCGCTACAATTAATAAGCAATTAGAAAAAATCAGTATGAATACAACTTGGATTTTACGAATTATTATTAGCGCAATCACAATGTCGGTATTGGGTTTAATATTAAAAGGAATGATATAAAACCTTAAAATAAAAGTACTTATTGAAAGAGGGACAAGCGTCTCTCTTTTTTATTATAAATAAGGAGATGGAAAGATGGATCGCATGGATGTATTAATAAAAGTATTTATCGCTACATTTGGTGGTTTTTGTGGGTATTTTTTGGGAGGATGGGATGCAACATTGAAAATTTTAGTAACAATGGCGTTTATTGATTATTTAACTGGCATGATTGCAGCAGGGTATAACGGAGAATTAAAAAGTAAAGTTGGTTTCAAAGGCATCGCCAAAAAGGTGGTGCTTTTTCTTTTGGTCGGAGCGGCAGCTCAGTTAGATGCAGCGTTAGGAAGTAATAGTGCTATTCGTGAAGCGACAATTTTCTACTTCATGGGTAATGAATTACTTTCACTGTTAGAAAATGCTGGACGAATGGGTATTCCGCTTCCACAAGCTTTAACAAATGCAATTGAGATTTTAGGCGGTAAACAAAAACAAGAAGATAGAAAAGGAGATGTTAAGTAATGGGACAAATTATTGATATTTCAAAATGGAATGGTGAAATTAACTGGCCTATAGCAAAGCAATACATTGATTTCATCATCGCTCGTGTACAAGATGGTTCAAATTATGTAGATCCATTGTATAAAGGGTATGTACAAGCCATGAAGCAACAGGGTATTCCTTTTGGTAACTATGCATTTTGTCGATTTGTTTCTGAAAATGATGCACGAATAGAAGCTCGTGACTTCTGGAACCGTGGAGATAAGAGCGCGACAGTCTGGGTTGCAGATGTTGAAGTAAAAACAATGAATGATATGAGAGCGGGCACACAAGCATTTATTGATGAACTACGCCGATTAGGTGCTCAGAAAGTTGGTTTATACGTTGGTCATCATATGTATGCTCCGTTTGGTATGGCAAATGTAAAATCTGACTTTGTTTGGATCCCTCGTTATGGCGGGAATAGACCAGCTTATCCATGTGATATCTGGCAATACACCGAGACAGGAAATGTACCAGGTATCGGAAAGTGTGATTTGAACAAATTAATTGGTAGTAAATCATTATCTTGGTTTACAGGAGAGGAACAAATTGAACAATCTGTTGCTAATGGTGGCTATCAATACGTTAAATCTGGTGGGTTTGGCATTTCATTGGTTCAGGAAGTCGTAAATGCTATGAATGAGCGTGGAACAAAAGGAAAAGTTGTCTCTAATCCATTAACTGGTTTAGCGTACTTACAAACTGAAGTACTACCTAATGGCGAGCTTGATAAGATTACAGCTTGGATGGATGAAAGAAACTGGTGGTACGAGTACATTAACAAATAAACATTGAAAGCTATCCTGTTGGGTGGCTTCTTTTAATTTATATTTACTAATTCATCATATCTAAACTGAGTATTTAAACCGAAAGCATCCGTGCAATATAAAGAACACGATTTAAAAGGAAAAACTTACTACATTACGACTTATAACGTCTATATTTCTATAAAATAAAAAAAAGGCCAGCTTATAGGCTGGCTCTTTTTTATGGATGATATACTCCCTGAGCGTAATGATAAACTGTTTTTTCATTTGCTTTTGAAATCGGATTAGTTTTGTTAGGACCATTGTAATAACCAAGAGTCACAATATCGTAGTAGTGTGTTGATCTTGAAGCCCAGAAAGAATAATTCCCCTTACCACTAGGCATTTCCACTGAACCTTCAAATGCACCATTTGCTCCTACAGTACATAAAATATCTTTTTTAGCAAAATTTAGTGCGCCATCGAAGTAAATGTAAAAAGTTGTACCAGCAGGTACTGCTTGTCCATTTGCGTCATATGCATATCCTTTGAATGTTGTGTTTTTATATGCATAAACTCGATACTTTTTACCTTGACCATAGTCGATATACTCATTGTTTCCAATGTTAGTAATTTGCACTTTGTCGACAAGTGGCGTGTTTTCAGCTGCACTTGCAGTATTGCTTGGTAAAAGAAAGCCAAATACTACTAATCCAATTAGCATAAGTGAAGTTGAAATTTTCTTCATAATCACATCTCCTATAATATTCTTTACACCCTAAATTTTACAGGGGTTAAATGTAAATTACAACATTTATATATATTGTACCAATATGCAATATTGCATATTAATAATGGTGCCAAATATAAATTACACAATAGAAAAGGGATACTATGTAACGGCAAATGAAGTCTATGCATATACTAAATATTTTATAGAAAAGAATAGTTTGGTGAGAAATAAAGTGCATAATAATAGTGAAGGTGAAACATACAATTTAAAAGCAAATGAAGCCTATGCGTATGTGCAGTGAAAAAGAGAGTTACCAATAGGGAACTCTCTTTTTTTAATAGCATTCATTATTTTTTTAACTTCAACGAAATTTAATACCTTACCTTATGTTATCATCATTCTCAAATCTACCCCTGGTACAAGAAATACAGGGGTAGATAAATTTAGTAATTTATATTTCATTAACAAATAACTCTTTTCTAAGGATTAGCCTTCTAATTTTCTTATTTCGTCTAGTGTCAAACCCATAGTATCTATATATCCATACATAGCTTTTAAACTTGAATCAACCTTTTCAGTATCTTTTTCATCTAAACCTACAAATATTTGTTCTATGCATATTTCAATTACTTTAGCATCGTCTCTTAGTTGCACCTGGAAATAATCATAAGCCTTAGGTGGGTCAAGTTCTTTTAACTTCCTAAGTTCTCCCTTGACTACTTCAAATTGTTTCTTTAACTCCATTTGATTTGTTTTTAATGTTTGATCCTTTGCAAATATCGGTTTTGTAGCTTGCAGCTCCCTTGAAAACTGATTAACAAGTGTCTCCATCTTTTCTTGATACTGTTTTATCGTTATAGGGCCATGGACATCTGTTAGAGGGTCTTTTTCTTTTCTTTCTTGTTCTTTGATTCCTGGTTCTTTAACTATTTTCTTCTCTAATTCATCTTTTTCTTTGCGTAGTCTATCTACTTCTTTGTTTGCGGTCTCTAAAGCCTTTTTATCAGATTCCGCTTCAGCTACTTTCTTCTCTAATTCATCTTTTTCTTTGCGTAGTTTATCTACTTCTTTGTTTACAGTCTCTAAGGCCTTTTTATTAGATTCCGCTTCAGCTACTTGTAAATTATCAGTCTTTTTCTTTTCTGTATCTTCTTTTGAACAACCTACTCCACTAATTAGCAAAATTGGTAATGCTACCGATAACACTTTATGTTTCATTACTAGTCCCCCAATGACTTATTCTTTATCCCGTTTCTTTCTTAGTTGTAACTAGCGCGTTTTTATGATTCTTTATATAATTCCTAATTTAAAGAACAACCTATCCCAAATAATATGATTGATATGACTATGTATACTCTTTTTGAAAAATATTGTAATTAATTAACATATGAAACTATAACATAAAATATATAAATAAGATATATGAATTTATCGTCATTACTATTAAATTCTCTTATTCTATTAATGAAAAATATGATATACATACTTGGAAATAAAATAATAGAAGAAAGAAGACTTATATTGCCATTACCCTGTTGGCATCAATCCGTACCGGCTATTTTGTCTGAAATATGGTAGGTAGACGAACCTACATAATTAGTACGCAATTGGAAATATAATCAGTAAAGTAAAAAGAAATGTATGAGTTATTTAAATAAAAAAGTGCTAACAAGTTTGCACACGAACTTGCTAACACTTATACAGAATAGACATAAATTATCGCTGATATGTCGTCTTTGAAAATAGCTTTAATCAGTTACATCATACTTATACGAAAAACTCATAAAAACATTCTCGATATCTAAATTTAACAATATATATTTCTATGATGCTCCATCATGGCAGGATAAAGATGTTGCTGGTTCTGTAGATGCAGGTTTAGGTTTTACAATTGATGCTAAAGTATCTGTTAATGGTTCACCACAATATAAAGTACACAATAATAAAGGCACTACATACTATGTAACTGCAAGTGAAGCCTACGTGTATGTGAAGTAAAAAAACAAGAGCCGTCCTTAATCAATTGGACAGCTCTTGTTTTTGTAAAATTTTAATAACTATTTCCAATTCTATATTCTGCATTAAACAATAAAAATTATCACGAGATTGTTTATTATCTATAAGACATTCAATTGTTTGAAGAATATGTCCCTTCACAAATAAAGTACCTTTGTCTATTACAATTTCTTTTGAATGCGAATTTGCTCTCTCTGTTCTCTTTGATAACAATAATTTACTTTCAGTTAAAATTACATCTTGTGAAATGTTTTGAAAACCTATAATCCTATTCTTAAAATCTATCACTTCTTGTAAGCTAATTTCTGTTTTATATCTACCCAATTCAATTGGTAATTCACCTGTTATATAGTTCTCAAATTCTATTTCTTTTTTCTTTACTATGCTATTGTGTATAGGAACCCACGATGATTCTACTTTATTTATTCTTGGAATATCACTCGTATTTTTTTTTATATCCAATTCGAAAAGAATTCTATTTTCAAAAATCTTAGAAGAAACCATTTTACAATAGGGCTCTTCATAATAATAATTTGAGGTAGTTATTAATTGTGTCTCTAATTCACAGAATTCATTATTAGTATTGTTATTTTCAAATAGAAACACTTCTTGCCTTCTTTCACTTAAAATAGGATTCGTCAAAAAATTTGTTACTTCTGACACAACAGAAAAAGGTATTTTTACCACCATAGCATTCACTCTATTACTTTGCCTCATTTCAGAAAATACTTTCTCTTTTACTTTTTTTTGTTTTTTCTTTGAAACTAATTGCTCATTTAAATTTTTAATGTTATAAATTTTATGCCCCATATTATTACCAGACCATGGCTTATTCATCAGTAAAACACATCCCATCCGATGAATTTATAACTAAATCCATTTCAGTTATATACACTCATTGTTAATATTATGTATGTTTTATCAAAACAAAAAAGACATTATCTTCTATAAAGAAGATAATGTCTTTTTCTGTTTATTAAACAATACCAGCTCGTACTTGTTGTACTTGCAACACTTTTAGTGTAAGATCTAACACAATTTTTTCACGTAAAGCATCAAATGTTGCTTCTAACGCTGTAGGACATGGAGAAAAATCTAATTCATAAAAATTAGCACTGATTATTTCAACAGTAGGTTGCTCGTTATAAACTACATGATTTTCGAAGAAGTATTTATCCAAACGAGGTAAATCGCCATCCTTTGGATTAATAAAATGAGAGGCTGTATCTGAAGAAGCTGCAATTAAAGGTAAAGTGAAAAAATCACCTTCTGTTAAATCTGCAAATCCAGAAAAAGGAACATTAGCAATACGATCATATAAAGCTGCATTACATTCACCAGATGCATATTCAATATTTTTACGAATATAACCTGATACAAATAATTTTGCTCTTGTAACACGACGATAAGGCGTACCTTCTACTGGAGTAAATGCTACAGGAACTAATTTACCTTGTGTTAAAAATACATTTTTTAAAACACGTTTAATTTCAGATGCTGGTGGATCTAATGGAACATCTGCTTCTACAACAATTTGAAGTGTTCTCTCCGCTAAAACTACTGGAACTTTTATTATAGGATTTACTGTAACAATAGGTTCTGCTGGTGCATTAGATAAAGGTGTTTGTGTTTGACTGACAACTGGACACGGAGCAATAATTGGACACGGTTCATTTGACATTTGATAATTTTCCCCCTTAAATTAAATCTGAATTTTATACGTTCGCAATTATATTATGTATTTTTTATAGTAATGAGTGGGTTTTTATGGTAGTCTTTTTTATCATTCTGTTTTTTGAATATGGATTCAAATGGTAGCATGTATGTTTTCTCCTATTAATATGATGTATAAAATGAAGCCTCATGAAACGAAAAGGTATTTTTAGAATGAAAAAAATAGAAAAATAATAGTACTTCATTTCTTCATACATACCAAATACAAAGAAAAGAAACTGGAAGAGTTAGCAGCTAAGTATGATGTATTTGTAAGGGTGTATGTAATTTTTTAATAATAAACTTTATAAATCTTACATTTGAGAGTGTGACAAGAAAGTAAAAGTGAACTTAATGAAAGTCTAAAGGGGTATATATGGGAATGGCGAATAATAATATATATTTCTGGATTTTTTAACGAAAAATAGGATGGAGGATGTAATATGATTCAATTTCCGAAAGAAAATGCTGAGCAATTTTTCAGGTCATATAGTATTAGTGATTTTACGGTTAGTGAAGATGAAAGAAGATTACTTTTCAATACAAACTTAAATGGGCATTTTAATTTATGGTCGATAGATTTACCTAATTTATACCCTTATCCCTTAACATATTGTAATCAATCAAGTAATTTTATTAAAATAGATCCCGCGAATAGATTTATTTTAGCTGGATTTGATAAAGATGGAGATGAAAATTATCATATTTATGCATTGAAACCAGTGGGTGGAGAATTGCTTGAGTTGATTCCAGCAGGAGAGAAAGATTATTATGTGCATTTAACAGAGGATGGGGAAAGACTATACTATGTCACAAGTAAAGATAACCCAAGGTTCTTAAACTCTCGTTGTTATAATATACGTACAAAAGAAGATACTCTCCTGTTTACCGGCACAGAGACACCTACATATGTGAAGGCAGTGAGCCCGAATGAAACAAATTACATTGTTTTAAGGTCATATAGTAATACATATAATGTAGGATATGTGAAAAGTGGAGAAGAATTCACTTGTATAGTACCTTCCAGCGAGCTAGAGCACACCATAGCATCCGTTTGTTATGTCGATGAAAATACAGTGATTTTTGTTACAAATTATGAAGAGGAGTTTTCCTATGTAGCTTCTTTTGATTTGAATGAAAAGAAATTCAAGCCAATTTGCAAAATAGAAAGTGAAGACATATCTGATATAAAATGGCACCCAGGATCAGCAACTTGTTACATCGTTACTGCCAAAGGTGTTACCGATAAATTATATAGATTTGAATGGGGTAAGCAAGAACTAACTTTATTAGATACTTCAGTAGATACAATCAAACAAATTCATGTCGCTAAGTCTGGAAACTTATACTTATTGGGTGAGAGTGCGACGAAAACAGCGAATATCTACTGTAAGGAGTCTAATAGTACCGAATGGATAACTCTGACTAGAAACCATGTAGTTGGGCTTTCAGAAGATTCTCTTGTGGAGCCTGATGTGATTACGTATTCTTCGTTTGATGGGCTAATTATAGAAGCACTGTTATTCCAAGCTAAAAAAGGAGTGCAAAATGGATATACTATATTCTGGCCTCATGGTGGTCCACAAAGTGCTGAGACGAAAAAGTTCAGGGCAATGTTTCAATATTTATTAGGGCAAGGTTATACTATTTTCGCTCCAAACTTTAGAGGTAGTACAAGGTATGGTTCAACATTTACGAAAATGATTGAAGGTGATTGGGGAGAAGCCCCTCGATTAGATTGTGTAGCAGGAATAGAATGGCTATTTAAACAGGGTATTTCAACTCCTAATAAATTATTCGTTGTAGGCGGTAGTTATGGAGGGTATATGACTTTATTACTCTACGGGCGTCATTCAGAGTATTTCCGTGCAGCCGTAGATATTTTTGGCCCTAGTGATTTATTTAGTTTTATAGAATCTATGCCTGAGAATTGGAAGCCACTTGCAGTTAATTTAATTGGTGATGTTAAGAAAGACAAAGATAAGCTTAGAAAAGATTCGCCAATCACATATTTACATCAAATGAAAAAACCGCTTCTTATCATACAAGGGGCAAATGACCCTCGAGTTGTAAAGTCGGAGTCGGATCAAATTTTTCGAGCGCTGCAAGAAAAAGAAGTGGATGTAGAGTACCTAGTACTAGACGATGAAGGACATGGATTTTCAAAAAAAGAAAATGAAATATATGTATATCGTCGCATAACAGAATTTTTAGCAAAGCATAAGTGAAATAAATGGCACCTTGGAGGATATGGTTATCAACTATAGTAGAGGTTGTTTCTTTTTTCTAAAGGGCAAGTGTAGGTAAAAGGAAGAGCCCTAAAATCGCGCCAGAATAGGAATGTATAAAAAGATGCATAGAATTATAGGGAAAGAAAAAGGCCAATTTCTGGTGAGAATAAGATTCCATCTTTTCCCTTGCTACCGATAATCAGACGTTATGTCAACCTAACATGTATAGGATATACACTGTTCCTTATTCAACTAAATAGCAGGTTAGTTGAAGTTTATTTTGGTTAATATAGGAATTTTTGGATGCCCGCTAGAATATAAAAAATATAGATTGTATTATAGGAGGTATATAATGAAACAAAACATTTATGATAATCCGTTTTTCTTTAAAAATTATAAGTCATTACGTGAAAATGGATTTACCTTTAATGATTTTGTTGAACAGCCAGCAATTAAATCTATAATTGCTAATCTTACAGATAAGTCTGTATTAGATTTGGGATGTGGAACTGGTCATTTTTCTATGTACTGTGTAGAAAATGGTGCCTCGAAAGTTATAGGAGTGGACATCTCAAGAAACATGATTGAACAAGCTGAAATGTATAACAAAAACGAAAAAATAGATTATATGTGTGTACCAATAGAAGAACTTAATTTGCCAAATCAAAAATTCGACTTAATAACAAGTTCTTTAGTTATACATTACATAGAAGATTACTCACATCTAATTAAGAAAATAAGAGATCTGTTAAAAAATGATGGTGAATTTATCTTTTCAACAGAACATCCAATAGTAACAGCTCGAAAGGAAATGAATAATTGGTTTAAGGATAATAATGGAAACAGATTGCATTGGGCATTAGATAATTACCAGGAAGAAGGAAAAAGGGAGGAACATTGGTGGATAGATGGTGTTGTTAAATATCACAGAACAATTTCAACATTAATTAATACTCTTATAGACAACGGTTTTGTAATTGAGAAAATTATTGAGCCAGAGTCAACTCCAACAGGATTAGAAAAAATGCCAGAATTAATAAATGAAAAACGGAGACCATCTTCTATTATCATTAAATCAAGAAAATATTGAGATTAAACCCTCGTTGATTAACTTCCGCTTTCGAATGTTATGTCATCAACGCTTATAATAAAATGCAGAAAAGTAAAAATTTCGTTTTGGGGTACTATAAATTTTTGGCTTGATGGGCATGGGGTAGTACCAACAAAACACTAACATTACAGCCTAAGAAAAATTTGAAAAAGAAAAAATTTCTGTACGTTAAGGAAGCGACTATTATAAATTGTTTCTTTAATTGATGATTTGCATCATAATGGCAGTGAGTGTGATGTGTAATAGAAGAGATACAATGAAGGTTTTTAACAGAAGAGTATAAAAAGTAATAACATGTTTTAAAACGAATTGCTTAACACTTGAAGTTTATCCTAGGTAGTATTTTGGAAAATATGTTATTTATGGTTTAACATGGACTTCCACTGTACCTTGAAAAGGAGGTAGCTTCAACAGGAGAGGATATTTGCAAACAAAAAGCACCCACTTTAGGGTGCTTTTGCAACTTATAGATAACATATTTATCATGTCTCTAATTTCTAATACATCGTGTAATTTGAAATTAGGATAATTTAATTAGATTAATTGATGCCGCAAGTTTTCTACCATCACAAGTATCTATAACTTCATCTAATACATTTCTCAGTTGAACAGTAGCATTGGCTGGGATAAATACAATAGATCCACCAGAAACAGTGGCACAAACATTACGATCGGCTTCATAATCAGAAACTCCAAATCGCGTTTGATTGTTGGGAACTTCCACCCCGTTTATGAATAGTCCCAAATCCCTGTCACCACCAGGAGTATTGGGACTATAATTCACGCTTACATAGTAATCAATATAGTATGCCCCAGCTTGAGTAACGTGGATAGTCACTCCATTAGAGTCAAGATTTACTCCACCAGATGTCTGCCCTGTAGCATTCCAAGGCATGGGTTGGTTCATGACCAATGTGACAAAGTTAGTCTGATAAAAATTTCCGAAAGCCGGTGAAAATACACTCGGTGCCCCCTCGATAACAACCTTTTGTACACAAGTTTTACATTCTTTATAACACCTACAGTTACAATGTCTATGTCCACACTTCTTACAACGTTCAGACAAAAAAACATCTCCCATCCTATCAATTAGCTAATAGTTAATAGCTATTACTAAGATATTAATTTTTTACTAATGTGAAACGGATACTTGTCCTAAGAGGTTGGATTTATTTATCAAAAGCCTAATATATAATTAATAGAAGAAATATAAAAAAGTGCTAACAAGTTTGCAAACGAACTTGCTAACACTTATACAAAATATACATAAATTATCGCTGATATGTCGTCTTTGAAACTAGCTTTAATCAGTTAAATCACACTAATACGAAATGCTCATAAAAATAGTCTTAATATCAAGAATATAATCATCCAGATATTCCTTTACTTTTAAGACGGAAACGAGGCATGATATTGATTTCTACCTCAGAGTTTGCGTCAAATAATAAAAAAATACGGTTTGTAAAACTAAAAATACAACAAGCTACAACCGGTATGAAATGGATTAAAATATTTAGAAATTTAAAAGATGATTTTCAAATAGGGGGAGAGGTGGATTTAGACCATATTCTCCAATATCCGAAAGATTATATTGTAGGGGGAAATAAAAGGGTGTTATTTCCATACAATGAGAGAATTTATAAAGTTCAAGGTACTAAAATAGAACCGGGTATAAAAGTAAAGGAAAGAGAGTATTTATTTAAAGAATTTCAGCGTAAATTCTCTTATTTCACAATACTTCCAGAATGTAAAAAGATAGCAACAAATAACAAAAATGAATTATTTCCTTTATTTGCACCAAAAGGATTAGAGACATTAACATTAGAAGTTTGGTCTGAAAATATAGTGCTGGAAATAGAACAAGCATTACTTGAGAGTCAAATTGTTTTGACTAAAGTTGGTGAAAATTCTTATGTATTGAATACAGATTTTCCAGTGTTATTAAAGATTGTGAGATACAATATTGAAAAGGTGTTACAAAATCCATATAAAATGCAATATTGCCAAAAATATAAAACAAATCTTGTAGATGATGTTACGAAAGCTGTCTATGCTACCGCGGGCGAGCGCAGTGATGCGACATTAGCATTAATCGCATTGAAAAATTGTGATGGACGAGAAAAAATTGATCCAAAACAAATCATTAGAGAGGGATTTGCACGAGCAAACCGTATTTCAACATTTATTAATTTATTTATAGGCCAAAGTGTATCGCGTAAAACAATTGTAAATAGTGTTTTTAGTTTATTAGAGCAAAAAGGATTTTTGAAGCGTAGTTGGAATAAGATAAATTTACCTTGTATATATGTTAATTTATCAATTGAACGAATATCGAAATTTGATTTCTTACCTATTCTTTCAAAAATAAAAGGAAAAGAAATTTTATATAAATTATATGGGAATACAGAATGGCAAACGATTGATTACGTATTATTAAATATAAATAAACATAATGCATTTTTACCACAACCATCAAAGAGAAATGATATGGGAGCTCTTTTTAAACAATATGTTTCCGAAACATTAATGGAAATTGTAAAATATGCAAAAGAACAAAATGAACAAGTTTACTTCATTGTAGATGCAAATTTGAGAAGGTATTGGATAAAAAAGTTACAAAATAAAGAAATTAATACAGATATTTTACCTGATATTGTTCCAGAGGTGTTAAAGGTTCCAAATTTAAATATTATTAGAATAAATACAGGTTTTGATGTACCAAGTTACGGTGTAGTAGAATGTGATGATGCTCTAGATAGCATTGGCTTATATGCAGATCAAAAAGGGATGTATTATAGCACTGGTGAATATTCACTTAATTGTAGTGGGATTTTTCAGCGATATATACTTGAAATTCTACCATTAGGTGTAAAACCTGTAGAAAGGGATTATATCGCTAAAATGATACATTACATGTGCTGTAATTCTAGTATGCTTTCGAAAAAGAATGTACACATGACATATTCCATGCATATGGAAAAGGTAATAAAGAGTTATATTACTGACATAGATGCAAGAGAGTTTAAAGAATTTGATGATGAATTGGATGTAGATGTAGTAAAAGTAGAAAAGAAAGATTCAATTATTCTACTTTAAATACTAGTAAACAAATCCTGCTCGTTATATCGATCAGGATTTGTCATTTTTTCATGTAAATAAGGATATCCTTTGTCAAGTATCTTTTCGTTTACATATTTACTTTATGTGCAGACAGGATTAATATGTTTTTTAGAAATACAAAAACTATTTCATATGGAAAAACGATTTTTATTAATTGAAAAAATTTGAAAGGAATGGGGAATTGTGAAGAAATTAGATGTGCTCTTAATGCTACTGAGCGGCCTCTTTCCAATTGCAGGACTTACAAAGCAAATCCCTCTAGAACAATCTATATATATTGGAGGGCTTTTATTTTTTACTAGTTTCGGTAGTTATTTTGCTAAAAAGATGTATTCACGTATATGCAGTTGGATAGCGTATGCGCCATTTATAACATTACTGTTAGTTATTTGGCATCAAGATATTTCAACAAGCTCAATCATAGCAAATGCGAAAATTGCTGCATGTGTCGCGTTAATTCCATGTTTATTCCGTTTTCGTACATATGGGCTTACTTTGGGCTTATTCTCATTATGGGCCGCTTTACTATGGGATATAAAAGAAGTACAGTCGTTAGTCATACTTGAACGCATAACGAGTTTAATGACAAGCCATTATGTATATATATTACTATTAATTGGAGGACTTGTAATAGGAGGATTACTTGCGATGTTCATTCACCGCAAAGAGAAAGATAATAATAAAGAAAATATAAATCTACTTGGACCAAAAAAGAAACGCAAAAGATTATCATTTAAGATTCGTCTTCCAAGATTACCGAAATTAAAGATGAAACTATTTAAGTTTGGTGGGAAAGAATCTAAAAGTAAAATGCCAGAAAAAATCCATGAATATAAGTACGAAGAACCAGTTGCAACATATGAAATGACAGAGAAAATAGATCCATATAAAGAAAATGCAGTTCAAGGTCAAACAAGGATGGAACGCCGAAGAAATAGGTATAATGCATAATGAAGTTTAATAACCCCGTAATGACTTATCTTAATATTGATAAATCATTACGGTTTTTTTATGTAATGAAATGAAGGTTGCTATTGCGGAGGGGAATAGCATATTTTATAGATAGGAACTAAAATAAGGGGAGGATAAAATGCTTATCATTACATATATATCTGCTTGCATATTATTTTTAGTTAGCTTTTTACATGTATATTGGGCTTTCGGAGGTAATTGGGGGACAAATAGTGTTATTCCAACTAAATCAGGGGAAAAGGCGTTTACACCTCGCGCCGGAATGACATTGTTCATTGCATTATTATTAAGTGTGGCAGCAATAATTTTGTTGCAACAAGCAAATATTGTTCATTTTGCAGTTCCTAATGTTATTATTCAAGTCGGTTCCTGGATTTGTATGATTGTCTTTTCTATTAGAGTGATTGGTGAGTTTAACTATTTTGGTATCTTTAAACGACAAAAAGATACGCACTTTGCAAGAATGGATACCGGTTTATATATTCCACTTTGTGCATTTTTATCTTTATCTTTCTTATTAGCAATAATTTTGTGAGTGAATAATAGTAGTTTCTTTTCTCAACATATATGTAAACGTGAGAAATCTAAGAGTAAATAAAAAGGATGTAAGCGCCTTCTTGTCGAAATGTAAATTATTATGAAAGGCGGTGACACTATGAAGTATGTAAAAGTTAGTATGAATGGTGGAAGTGAACATAAATTCTCAATGACTTTAGATCGGTTTAAAGAACTTATTACTACAGAGAATGGGATATTAGAAAATAAATTAGTATGTATTGAAAATGTAATGATTAATCCTACTAATATATCTTCTGTAGTTGAAAAAATTGGTGTACCGGCTAAGTTTATGGAAGCTTAAAATGTTAGATAAAAAACATCCATTAGGGATGTTTTTTAATTTATAAATATGATAATCGTACAGTAAATATTTGAGTAGATTTTATAGCAATGACTATGCATATATTAAGTACCTGAACATGGTTCTTAATACATGCACGAAATAATAAGTACAAGCATATATTATATAGTAGGACAAGATCTTCGTGTCCTACTTAATACTCAGAAAAAACCTCTAATCACATAAGAGCATCCAATTGCAGGGTGCTCTTATTTTTTATGAAAATCTACTACGAGTCTTATTTTATAGTAGGATGCAATAATAAAGGGCTATTTTGAAATAGTGTTCTTTAGCCTTTAATGTTAAATTTATCTTTAACGTTAATAAATATTAAAAATAATATGATAGCAGAAATTAAGTTAGATAAGTAGAAATTTTGATGAAACAGTAGTTCGAAGATGACATAGAAAGTAACGAATAAGGCAATAGCAGGTAGTATGCAAATAAATATAAATCTCCAATTTTTTAAGTAATGTTTATAATTAGTAAGTACTTTCTCCATAAATATAGCTCCTATATTTTTGTTTTTATATAATTATACATTTAGATACAAAGATTTTCAAAGTAAAATATTTAGCAATTCAAAAATATAAGGAGAGCTTTTGTTGAAAATCCAGATTGCTGTAGCAATCTGGATTTGACTTTAAAGAACTATACTAAAATGATACACTATAATCTACGTTATTTTTGAAATGAATAGAGGGATTTGTGTGATAGATAAAATTAAAAATGCTGTAGAGAATATGTACGAAGATGAGGCTAAAGATTTACTTCAAAGTATTCTCATACAGTTAAACTTATTAGAAGAAAACTACAGTGAAGATACAATTAAAAATTTGATGGATATTCCGAAACAATTAACGAGTAATCCTACTTATAAAAGGAATGTAAAAGAAAGTACGCACGTACATATTGCTTTTGATGATTCAACGGCTGGTTGCTTAAAATATATGTTAAGTCAAGAAGAATTATTTGAAGAGAGTGTTGTTGCTTTTTCGGAATTCTTTTCAATTGGACCGATATATAGGTTGCATACGAATGAGGGGCAACTAGCAAGACAGAAGTGGTTAATAAATAACTTAACTGCTTATGATAGTTATTTTGAAGAAGAATATTTATCAAGATTTATAGCAACTATAGAAGAACTACATACTATTCCTGTTGAAACGCCTATTACAATTTGGAAGGCTGATAATGCACATGAACATGTAGGCCTAAGTTTTGTAATGGCACAATTAAAGGATAAGAAAAATATTCGAGTTATTAATACGTCTGAAGCAAGTAGAGAAATATTAAAACAAGAGTATGATATTCGTGGAACGGGAGAATTACCACCTGAAAGTTTAGCTCTATTCCAAAAAAGTTTTATAAAGCTACCTTATTTAACTGAAGAGAAGCGCATGAAGTTTGAAAATGAGTGGGATAGATTATCGGAAAGCATAGAATGTTTAAGAGTTTGGAAAGAAAATGAAGTGCATTCTGTACAGGAAGATTATTTTGATCAATTTATAATTGAATGCGCGAAAAGTGTGGGTGCTGATCGAGAGTTCCTTAAAGCTCCTAGAGTAATTGGTGAAGCACTTGGTCTTGTTGAACAGTTAGTTGGAGATACTTTCTTAGAATATCGCTTGAAACAATTAATTAAACAAGAAGTATTTGAATTTGAAGGTTCGTTAGATGAAATGCGTTTTTATAGTGTGAAGTTAAGGAAATAATAAACATATTCTATTTTTGAAAGGCTCGTATTTTTAATAATACGAGCTTTTTAAGTTGAATTTGGGCTATACATAAGCTTCCCAGAGAGGGCATATCACATATGAATGGTAAAGGTAATGAATGAAAAGAAGGTGATTTGTTAATATGTATAACCAACAAAATTATCCATATGATCAAGCGATGTATTATAATCCACATGACTACGGGTATGAACCTACAAATGAAGTGAGAGATATTGAACAAGAAGATTACAGACCAGATGATGCAGAAGATGCTCCAACGTCACCACCTCCGTCACAAGCGCCGTCGTTACCGTCTACATTTGCTTCTCCAGCACAACCAGGTAATATGAAATCATGGATGTGTAACTGTCTAGGAAGATGGGGCTATTTACGCTTACATCGTCCTGGTCCTTTCGGAAGAGATTTATGGTTCTTCCCGACTGAAGTGAGAAGAAATGGAGTGTCAGGTTACACGTGGCAAGGTGGTCGTCGTCGTAAAGTAAGTTATCGCTATCAACAAATTAGTAATTTTATGTGCTTCGCATAAAGAGAAGTGGGAGAGTGAAACGATTTTACTCTCTCACTTTTTTATTTTTCAATATACGAAGTAAGATTTTGATTAAAAATTTACAATTTTCACGTTTTTATTAGAGTATAATGCATATGTTGGGTTGATTTTCAAAAACAAATGAGAGTGAGGGAATACAATGTCAATGAAAAACAAAGTTGGGTTAAGCATAGAGGATGGCATTAATTTAGCTTCAGCTCAGTTTAAAGAAGATGCGTATGAAATTTATAAAGAATCGCGAAAAAAACAACCTATATTATTTGTAAACCAAGTTGAAATCGGTAAAGAATGGCTCATTACTAGATATGAAGATGCTCTGCCACTTTTAAAAGATAATCGTTTAAAAAAAGATTGGACAAATGTGTTTTCTCAAGATATAAAGAACATGTATCTTTCCGTTGATAATAGTGACCACTTAACAACGCATATGCTAAATTCAGATCCACCTAACCACAGTCGTTTACGATCTTTAGTTCAAAAAGCTTTTACACCGAAGATGATTGCACAATTAGACAAAAGAATTGAGAAAATAGCAGATGATTTGATAAGTGATATAGAGCGAAAAGGTACATTAAATCTTGTGGATGATTATTCATTTCCATTACCGATTATTGTAATAAGTGAGATGCTCGGTATTCCAAAAGAAGATCAAGCGAAATTTAGAATTTGGTCTCATGCTGTTATTGCATCACCAGAAACACCTGAAGAAATAAAAGAGACCGAAAAACAACTATCTGAGTTTATTACATATCTTCAATATTTAGTTGATATTAAACGAAAAGAGCCAAAAGAAGACTTAGTGAGTGCTTTAATACTTGCAGAGAGTGAAGGGCATAAACTTAGCGCTCGGGAACTATATTCAATGATAATGCTATTAATTGTAGCAGGACACGAGACGACAGTGAATTTAATTACAAATACGGTATTAGCACTTCTTGAAAATCCAAATCAATTACAGTTATTAAAAGATAATCCAAAACTAATTGATTCGGCTATTGAGGAAGGATTGCGTTATTATTCTCCAGTTGAGGTTACAACTGCAAGATGGGCAGCGGAACCTTTTCAAATTCACGACCGAACAATCGAAAAAGGAGATATGGTTGTCATTGCCTTAGCTTCTGCAAATCGTGATGAAACTGTATTTGAAAACCCAGAAGTATTCGATATTACTCGGGAAAATAATCGTCATATTGCCTTTGGTCATGGTAGCCATTTCTGTTTAGGCGCTCCACTTGCGAGGTTAGAAGCAAAGATTGCTATTACTACTTTGTTTAATCGAATGCCTGAACTACAAATAAAAGGGAATCGTGAAGAAATTAAATGGCAAGGTAACTATTTAATGCGTTCTTTAGAGGAATTGCCTTTAACTTTCTAGAATAGTTAAAAGGAGACATGCATACATCGAAAATGATTTACATAGAGTATGTATGTGTTATTTAAATTCGAAACGGAAGGGTGAAAACATCCCAATGATCAACTAATTCTATTTGTAAGAGATCTTCGTTAAAAAACGAAATATTCTTCTGAATAGGGTTAGTCTGTACATTTATAGAAAAGGGATGTATTTCGCTCTGCGAATATATAGTCTTTTTATATGATTTGTGCTGCCTCCTGTTCAGAACATGAAATAGGAGGCTTTTTTATGTCGACAAATGTAGTAACGAAACAAAACAATGGGGTATCACAAGTATTAAAAAATCGGTTTGTTCAAGGGATTTTAGCATCAGCATTATTTTTACAAATAGGAATATGGGTTCGAAACTTTGCGGTATTACTATATGTAATGGAAATGACAAAAGGTGATGCTTTTGCTATTTCGATGATTTCAGTTGCTGAATTCGCTCCAATTTTTATTTTTTCATTTATTGGCGGTACTTTTGCTGATAGGTGGAAGCCAAAGAAGACAATGATATGGTGTGAAACGTTAAGTTCCATTTCAGTATTCGCTGTATTAATTACGCTTATGTTTGGAACGTGGAAAATTGTGTTTTTTGTGACACTCATCTCTGCAATCCTTTCACAGTTTTCACAACCATCTGGAATGAAGTTGTTTAAACAACATTTATCAACGGAACAAATTCAATTAGCAATGTCTATATATCAAACGATATTTGCAATATTTATGGTATTAGGACCAATACTAGGGACATTTATCTTTCATAGTTTTGGAATTTATATTTCAATCATCATAACAGGTATTTCGTTTTTACTTGCGGCAGTTGTATTGTTATTCCTTCCGAAAGATCTTGAAAACGACGTAGAAAAGAAGGATATCACTCTGTTGCAGGAGATGAAGGATGGTATTAAGTATGTCAAAAAGAAAAAAGCATTAACTTTACTAGGGCTTTGTTTTATGGCTGCAGGACTAGGTATAGGATTAATTCAGCCATTAGGTATATTTATTGTGACTGAGCAGTTAGGATTATCAAAAGAGAGTTTACAGTGGCTACTAACAGTAAATGGTGCGGGAATGATTGTTGGCGGAGCATTAGCAATGGTATTTGCGAAAAACGTTGCTCCGCAAAAGATGTTAATTATCGGTATGCTTGGTCAAGCAATTGGTATTGGCATTATAGGATATTCTACAAATTTATGGGTGACACTTACAGCGCAGCTTTTTAGTGGTTTAGCTCTTCCTTGTATCCAAATTGGTATTAATACGCTTATTATTCAAAATAGCGATACCGATTTTATAGGTCGTGTAAATGGTATTTTAAGTCCGCTTTTTACCGGTTCAATGGTAGTAACGATGAGTATAGCTGGCTCATTAAAAGAGATGTTTTCATTAAGTATGATGTATGAAGGGACGGCTTTACTTTTTATAATTGGATTATTGTTTATTTTACCTATATACAATTTAAAGCCAGTAATAGCGGTAGAAAGTGAAATAAGTGGTAAAGGAAGTGCTATACAAAATGAATCCTAATCCAAATGTTAAATACCCTATTGAAGGCAATCAAAACGTTCAATTTATAAAAAATATAATAACAAAACCTAATATACTTGTTGGTGACTATTCTTATTATGATGCGAAAGATGGAGAAACATTTGAAGATCGAGTATTACATCATTATGAATTTCTTGGAGATCGCCTTACTATTGGAAAGTTTTGTTGTATTGCATCTGGAGTTAACTTTATTATGAACGGAGCCAATCATCGGATGGATGGATTTTCGGCATATCCATTTAATATATTTGGAAATGGGTGGGAGAAGTATACACCTAGTTTGTCTGATTTACCTTATAAAGGTGATACAGTTATAGGAAATGACGTTTGGATTGGTATGGATACAACAATTATGCCCGGAATAAAAATAGGGGATGGTGCAATCATTGCAGCTAAATCTGTTGTGACTAGAGACGTCGCACCATATACAATTGTTGGTGGAAACCCTGCAAATAAAATAAAAGAGAGATTTTCAAATGAAATAATTCAAGAATTATTGCAAATTCAATGGTGGCATTTTGATATTGAAAAAATAACTGGAAATATTGATGCTATCGTACGCGGAGATATTGAACCATTAAGAAAGCTAAAAAGGGAATGGAAAATGGATGACAAATAGTATCATACCTCCGAATTTTGTTAATGATAATAGAACAAGGAGGTGTGATACTATGGCACAAGACGTTTTATGTGAAGTAAACAACTGTAAATTTTGGGCGAACGGTAATAAATGTAGTGCAGAGGCAATTTACGTAGTAAGTCATAAAGGTAAACATGCATCTACAACGGAAGAAACAGATTGCAAAACATTTGATCCAGAAGTGTAAATTCTTTAAGGGTAGCCAAATCGTGGTTGCCCTTTTATTAATGATAGTATTGATAATAAATATCATTTTCATTCATTAATTTTAGCTTTTTTTGTTATTTTTTTATATTTTCTTCATAAGTGATGTAATCCAACTCAATTCATGTTCAATTCGTGATTTACTAAATTCAATGACTTCAGTAATAAAGGCTGAGGTAACCTCTAGAGACTGAATAGCGGTAAGTTGACTATGTAGTACGTTTTGACGTACAGTCAAAATCTCTTTTCTAGCTTCATATTCAAGTTTTTCAAATAGCGCGATACGAACAAGAAATTCTGCATTATTTGTCGCAAGTTTTTCGGGAAACTCTCGTAACATTTCAGAAAAAATTTCTTCTCCTGTTTCTGTTATATCGTACATATTTCGGTTTGGTTTTCCAACTTGTTTATGTATTTTTTTCGTTATAGCACCCATATTTTCAAAGCGCCGAAGGGCAGGGTAAAGCATGTTGTGATTTAATTCAAAATTCTCACCTAAACGATTTTGAACATTTTTTTTGATTTCATATCCATGTTTTGGTCCGGTCGTTAATTCTGCTAGTAGTAAAATATCAACGTACATAAAAATCCCCCTTATATATTTCTCAAGTTCTTTAATGAAAAATCCCCTTTAGTATATGTTAAAATAACATATGATAGTTTATACAACTTTGAACTGCCGACCTATCACTTTTATTGTAAAAGAAAAGGGAGGAAAGAACTATGGCTTCACCTGAAAATGTTATTTTAGTTCATGAAATTTCAAAGCTGAAAACAAAAGAAGAATTATGGAATCCATATGAATGGTATCGTTTGATGAGGGATAATCACCCAGTTCATTATGATGAAGAGCAGGATGTATGGAATGTTTTTTTATATGATGATGTAAATCGTGTTTTATCAGATTATCGCTTATTTTCAAGTAGAAGGGAGCGCAGACAATTCTCAATCCCTCCTTTAGAAACTAGAATAAATATAAACTCTACAGATCCACCAGAACATCGCAATGTACGTTCCATTGTTTCTAAGGCATTTACTCCAAGAAGTTTAGAACAGTGGAAACCTCGAATACAGGCTATCGCAGATGAACTTGTACAACATATCGAAAAATGTAGTGAAGTTAATATCGTTGAACAGTTTGCTGCACCTTTACCTGTTACCGTTATTTCTGATTTATTAGGAGTCCCAACAACAGATCGTAAAAAAATTAAAGAATGGTCTGATATTTTATTTATGCCGTATAGTAAAGAAAAGTTTAATGATCTGGATGCTGAGAAAGGGATAGCATTAAATGAATTCAAAGCATACCTTCTACCGATTGTTCAGGAAAAGAGATATCATTTAACCGATGATATCATTTCTGATTTAATTCGAGCTGAATATGAAGGCGAAAGATTAACCGATGAAGAAATTGTAACCTTTTCATTAGGTTTACTAGCAGCTGGGAATGAAACCACTACAAATTTAATTATTAATAGCTTTTATTGCTTTTTAGTAGATTCACCTGGAATTTATGAAGAGTTAAGAAAAGAACCTAACTTAATTTCAAAAGCGATTGAGGAAGTATTACGCTATCGCTTTCCTGTTACATTAGCCCGGAGGATTACAGAGGATACAAATATATTTGGTTCTTTAATGAAAAAGGATCAGATGATTGTTGCGTGGGTTAGTGCAGCGAATTTAGACGAGAAAAAATTTTCACAAGCCTCTCAATTTAATGTACATCGAACAGGAAATGAAAAGCATTTAACCTTTGGGAAAGGTCCTCACTTTTGCTTAGGAGCACCACTTGCACGTTTAGAGGCTGAGATTGCATTAACTACCTTTATAAATGCTTTTGAAAAAATAGAGCTATCTCCATCTTTCTGTTTAGAAAAATGTATATTGGAAAATGAACAAACATTAAAATACTTACCTATTCGATTGAAAGCTAAATAAAAATCTTAACAAGGTGCATACATTTGCATCTTGTTTTTTGTTTCTCAATTGTGAGTTTTCGGTAATCACCTTAATATGGAATTGTATAAAACGTAGAGGAGGATTCTTATGTTGACTTGTAATGGAAGTAAATCATTTCAAAAGTTTATTAAAGGTGTTACAGATCTTATGGAAAACGGTTTATTTGAAGAAGAAATAGTGTGTGGCATTGAAAAGTTACTAGAAGAACTTTTAGAAAAGAAAACATGGCTTCCGTTAGATAAACAGAAGGCCAATTTGACTCAATATGCACGACATTTATTGTATGAAGATCCGCTCAAACGTTTTGAAGTACTAGCTCTCGTATGGAAAGATGGACAATCTACACCTTTACATGATCATGACGGCACATGGGGAGTAGAAGGCGTTTTTTCAGGAAGGATTATGGTGCAGAACTTTATACAAACGAAACAACTTGGAAATTCACTTGTTTATTTAACACATACAGGAAATCTTTATTTGGGAGAAGGAGAAACAGATAAAGTAATTCCACCAGCGGATTGTCATATTCTTGAAATTAGCAAAAATGAAAGCGTTATTACGATTCATGTCTATGGAAAACGGTTAGAAAAGTTTAAAGTATATATCCCAACTGAAGAAAAAAATGTGTACATGTGTGAGACAAAATACATTAGTTATAATTCATAGTTTAAAATCCAAAGCTTTTTTAAAAAGAAAAGCTTTGGAGTTTATTTTTAATTATTTCTTGACCTGAAACGCTTTTCATAAATTATAAATAAGAAGTACCTCACGAGGATTGTATGAAAACGATACCTAATAATTAATTAGAACTCGTGTATTTATAGAAAGTGGTGAAGAAATAATGAAATTAATCGCAATTGATTTAGATGGAACTCTTCTTTCGGGGAATAAAATGATAAGTAAAGAAAATGCAGAAGCAATTCGAACATGTCAAGAAGCTGGCCATGTTGTAGCAATTTGTACAGGACGTTCAATTGTTGACATTGAGCGATTATTGTTAGAAGTTGATTTAGAGTGTCCAATCATTGCGGAAAATGGTGCTCTTATATATAAAGATAAAAAAATGATGAAGAGATATCCAATTCAAAATATGCAGGCACTTGAAATTGTAGAATATCTTGAAGAGAATGGTTTATATTATCAGCTCTATACTGATAAAGGTGTGTATGTACCGGATTATGGAGTAGAGAGTGTACGTAATGAAATTGAGCATGTGAAGAATTCAAAAGAAAATTTCGACTTGAAAGAGTTAGAAACAATCGCAGCATTATATCTTGAGCATACAGCGTTTCATAGTGCGGAAAGTTGTAAACCAATTGTAGAAACAGATATACATGTGCATAAACTATTACCATTTTCTTATGAAATTGAGAAATTAAAAAAACTCAAAGAAACATTTCTTCATAATACAGATTTAGCAATTACATCTTCATATTGGCACAATTTAGAGATTAATCATCGAGATGCTCAAAAAGGGAATGGATTATATACTTTAGCAGAACATCTTAATATTCCGGTTGAAAACACTGTAGCGATAGGTGATGGGCTAAACGATGTTTCTATGATGGAAAAAGCGAACATATCAATTGCAATGGGGAATGCAGTAGAAGAAATAAAAGCAATGTGTAAATACGAAACGTTATCAAATGAAGAACATGGTGTGGCACATGCTTTATATAAATATGTAATGTAATTAAAAAAGAAAAAAGAATCCAAATGGATTCTTTTTTCTTTTTTATTAGGGGTAAGGTATTCTATGAGATTCATAGAAGCCTTATTACATTTTATTATATAGAATATATTGGAATAAATGTTTATATTTTTCATAAAAATTGTGAATATTTTATGAACTTTATACTTATTGCATGTTTATACCGCTATTAGTAACGTGTATGACTCTCAAGTGAAAATTCAGTGAATGTAAGGAGGAATTTAAGTTACTAGACAATAAGTGAGGAATCAACGAAATATATACTAATTAAAGGTATATTCAGTATATATATTCTTTTCTTATTTTAATTGAAAAATAAAATTTGTTCGAATAATTATTCTACAGCTATATACCTACACTAGCTTTCTTCGTATAATGGAGAAGTATGAATTTTAGATTTGTATTAATTTTACATATTGAGGTGAAAAAGGAATGAATTCGCGGCTAATGGAACTTATTGATGTGAGTACAATAGAAACCATGGCAGAACAATTTTATAAATTAACTAATATATCACATCAACTTCTTGATGCTGAAAAAAAATGTGTTTTTTCATTCGGAATGAATGAGATAAAAAAGAGTAAACTTCCAAAGATTGAAATCCCCATTTTCTTATACAATCAACATTTAGGATCTTTTGTTGTATGGTCCAAAAAAAGTGAAATTTTCAGTTGTCAAAAATACTTTGAAATGCTCTCAAGTTTAATTTTAGATGGCCCAATAAAAGTATTTCAAAGTAAAAGTACAACGTTGCTTTCTCGGAAAGAGGAGGAACTACATACGATTTTACAAAACATGCCTGTTATGGTCGATGCGCTTGATTATAATGGAGATTTTGTTTTGTGGAATCGAGAATGTGAAATTGTAACAGGTTATACCGCTGAAGAAATAATTGGAAATCCAAATGCACTGCAATTATTGTATCCTGATTATAATTATCGCCATCAAATACAAAAGAAATTTTTAACTTGTGGAAAAAATTTCAGAGATTGGGAAATGCACTTAACATGTAAAAATGGTGAAATCAAAACAATAATGTGGTCGAATATATCAGAACAGTTTCCTGTAACAGGATATAGTTATTGGGCTGTTGGTGTAGATATTACACATTTAAAAGCGATAGAAGAGCAGTTAAAACAACAAACATCTGAACTGGAATTAATTTTTAAAGCTTTACCAGATTTATGTTTCTTAACAGAAGATGATGGCACAATTATAGATTACAAGGCAGGATCTCCTACAAAGTTTTACGTACCCGCAGAAGCTTTTATGGGAAAAAAGTTTTACGAAGTATTACCATCTTCAGTAGCACAGCAGTTTCAGGAAGCCATTAATCAAGTGAAGGAAAAAGGAACGAATGTAATTGTAGAATATCCACTCACACTTAATGGAAGTATTGATTTCTTTGAGGCTAGGTGCTTACCATTATTACATGATAAAATTATGATTATTGTACGCGACATTACAGAGCGAAAAAAGACAGAAGAATTGCTAAATAAATCAGATACGCTTGCAGCAATTGGTCAATTAGCAGCTGGCGTGGCTCATGAAGTAAGAAATCCTTTAACTGTAATTAAAGGTTTTATACAGTTATTTCAAATTAATAAAGAAGATCAAGAAAAATATTTTGATCTTATGCTCTCTGAAATTGAAAGGATAGAAGCGATCCTGCAAGAATTTCTGGCAATTGCTAAAACAGATGAGATAAATACAGAAAAGAAAAATATTTATCAAATTTTTAAAAATGTCGTATCGTTAATGAATACAAAAGCAATTATGACAAATATTCAAGTTGAATTATTTACGGATGACAAAGATATAATTATTGAATGCTCAGAAAATCAATTGAAACAAGTATTTATTAATATTTTGCAAAATTCAATCGAAGCTATGCCAAATGGTGGGGAAATTTCAATTCACATAAAAGAAATAAATGATGATGGTGTCATCATTCATGTAATAGATGAAGGAATAGGAATACCTGAAGAAAGAATTAAGAGATTAGGTGAACCTTTTTATAGTACGAAAGAAAAAGGGACTGGTATTGGATTAATGTTAAGTTATAAAATTATTGAAAGTCATCAAGGGACAATTAGTATCATGAGCGAGGTTGGTGTCGGGACAACAGTAACTATTTACTTACCGAAAGTACTAAGTAAACAATCTCTTTCTAATTGTGACGACAAATGTATAGCAATACGCACTAGTAGTAATTCTTAAATCAATTAATACCCAATAACAAAGCGATTAGTGAAAACTAAGCTTTTTGTTATTGGGTATTTTTTATATTTAATTTAGTAAACTTTACCTTTTCTTTACCTTTGTTTTAATTTCTATTAAGTTTTAAACATTATATTAATATTTGTACAAAGCAATGTATAGAAATTGTACATTACTTTTAATATAGAAATGTGATTATTATTTGAAATATTGTAAGGAGGAGATTATGACAAGGTGAAAAAGCAAGAGAAGAAAAGTGGTAGAGTAGTACCTCTCCGGTTAAATATTTTATTCCTTTGTGTATTTTTATTATTCTCTGGCATTATTATTCAGTTAGGGAAAGTGCAAATTTTTGATGGAGAAACATATAAAAATGAATTAGAGAAGAGAGAAAATGCAACCGTGGGCCTTTCTGTACCACGTGGGAAAATATTTGATCGTGAAGGAAATCCAGTAGTTGATAATAAGTCTTTACGTACGATTACATATACAAAGGTGAAAGGGGTAAAACAAGAAGAAATATTAAAATCAGCAAGACAACTTGCAGATATTATTGAAATGCCACAAGAAGATATAGATAAGTTAACTGAGACTGATAAGAAAGACTTTTGGATGCAATTGAATCCAGAACTGGCTCAAGACTTAGTATCAAAAAAAGAAATAGATAAGTTCCGAGATAAGGATATTACCGGAAAAGAGCTAGACAAAAAAATAGAAGATTTAAAAAGGAAACGCGTTACAGATAAAAATCTTCAAGAACTAACGGCTAAAGATATAGAAGTGTTAGCTATTAAAAGTAAAATGACCTCAGGTTTTCAAATGGCACCTCAAATTATTAAAAAGGACGTTAGTGAACAGGAATATGCGGTGATTAGTGAAAATTTAGCGAACCTTCCAGGAGTAGACGCATCAGTTGATTGGGAGAGAATCTATGTAAATGATGGATTATTCCGTTCTGTCCTTGGTAACGTTTCAAATGCTGATGAAGGATTGCCACGTGAACGATTAGATTATTATTTAGTGCGTGATTATAGCCGAAATGATAGGGTCGGCAAAAGTTATATCGAACAGCAATACGAAGATGTACTTCATGGTACAAAAAAAGAAGTAAGAAGCATTGCTGATAAACAAGGAAATACTATTAGAACGGAAACGGTTTCGGAAGGAAAAAGCGGTAAAAATTTAACTTTAACAATAGATATGGAATTGCAAAAAAAAGTAGAGGAGAGCATAGAAAAAATATTAAAACAATATAAAGGATCAGAATCAATGTTAGACCGTGCTTTCGTAGTGATGATGAATCCTAAAAATGGCCAAGTATTATCAATGGCTGGGAAAAGGCTTGTAGAAAAAGACGGGAAAATGGAAGTAGAAGATTATGCTTTAGGCACGCTGACAAGTTCATATGAGCTTGGATCAACGGTTAAAGGTGCGACAGTGTTAACAGGGTTTGAAACAAATGCAATAACTCCTGGAACACATTTTTATGATGCACCTATGAAGTTTAAAGGAACTAAGGAAAAGAAGTCTTGGAAAAATTTTGGTGATATAGACGATCTAAGAGCGTTACAAGTTTCTTCAAACGTTTATATGTTTAATATAGCATTAAAAATTGCTGGCGTGGATTATGTAAAAAATAGTTCACTAGATATTAAACAAGAATATTTTGATAAAATGAGGTATTATTTCAGGCAATTTGGACTAGGTGTACAAACTGGTATTGATTTACCAAATGAAACTGCAGGGCAAATTGGAAAAAAAGATAATCAGCCTGGTTTCTTATTAGATTATTCTATTGGGCAATATGATACGTATACACCACTTCAGCTTGCACAATATATTTCGACTATCGCAAATGGAGGATATCGAATGAAACCACAAATTGTTCAAGAGATTAGAGAACAAACCGTTCAAAAAGATGAGGTTGGTAAAGTAGTACAATCAATAGAACCCGTTGTTTTAAATAGAATCGATATGAAACAAGAATATATTAATCAAGTAAAAGAAGGATTTAGAAAAGTATTTCAAGAAGGAGATGGAACAGGAGTAAGAGCGTTCCAAAAAGCACCATATAAACCAGCTGGTAAAACAGGGACCGCACAAACTGTATATGGTGGAGAAAATGCAATTGGGCGAAATGCGAAAGGCGATCGTAGAGAATGTTATAACTTAACATTAGCTGGATATGCGCCATATGATGATCCAGAAGTAGCATTTTCTGTTGTAGTACCGTGGGTTGAAAATGATAAATCGGGCATTAACTCCGATATTGGAAAAGAAGTTTTAGATGCTTATTTTGATTTGAAAAATAAGCGGTTAACTGGTGAAGCGCCAAAAACAGATGCCTCTAAAGAGAATTAAAATGTACGAAACGTCTCTAGCATTCCTGTAAACTAGAGGCGTTTTTATCTGGGGATAGATTAGAAATGAGGTATATATGAAGCTGTTTATTCTAAAATATTGGAGGAACATATGTAGCTACATATTAATTATAATAGGGGTTATTTTTATTAATAAGTCCTTTTTATTTTGTATGGTAGAAGGAATTTCGATGCAACCTACTTTGAATGAAAAAGATTATATACTTGTTAATAAGGTAAATGTCTGTTTATCGTCTTTTCATCATGGAGATGTTGTCATTATAAAAAAAGAAGACGAGCCTACTTACTATGTGAAACGAATTATTGGATTATCGGGGGATAATATACAACTAAAAAAGGATGAGGTATTTATTAACGGTAAAAAGCGTGATGAGTCGTATATACATTTAGATATGTCACAAGTATCCAATCGTTTTTCAAATTTTAGAGAAATAAAAGTTCCTACGCATAAATTATTTGTGTTAGGTGATAATCGTAATCATAGTAAAGATAGTAGGAATACACTTGGACTTATTGATGAGTCAAATATAATAGGTAAAGTAGAAATGGTATTTTATCCATTTGATCATATAAAATGGATAAAATAATTCTATTAACTATTCACGTTTTATAAAATCAATCATATATTAATAGCATAGGACAAGCAGAAAAGCTTGTTCTAACCTCACAGAACACTCCTTATCACGGTTAGGCATCTACATAGGTAGATGCTTTTTTTATGTTGATGACTGAAAATTATTTATCAATATAATGTAGCAAGCATATTAGGACTATTAGGGGAAGATTACTTGTACAAATAACAGTATGCTTAATTAAAACAATGAAATGTAAGGAGTGAGGAATAAGTGCTAAATATTTTAGTGGTTAATTTTCCAGCAGAGGGACATGTAAACCCTACATTAAATTTAGTAAAAGCTTTTACTAAACGAGGGGATAACGTACATTATATTACAACGGCAAACTTTAAGGATAGAATTGAAGATTTAGGAGCTACTGTACATATTCATCCGGATCTATTAAAAGAGATTTCTATTGATGCTGAAACCTCATCTGGGTTAAATGCTTTCTTTCATGTGCATGTTCAAACTTCTTTATATATATTAGAAATTACGAAACAATTATGTGAAAGTATAAATTTTGATTTCGTAATTTATGATATATTTGGCGCAGGAGAGTTAGTAAAGGAGTATTTACAAGTTCCAGGTGTAGTGTCCTCACCTATATTTTTAATTCCGCCAGAATTTTTGAAGACATTACCTTTTCATCCAAATGCAGATATGCCATTCCAACCAGAGGAAATCTCTGAAAAATTACTAAATCAGATGGAACATAAATTTGGAGTAAAACCAAAGAATAATCTTCAATTTATGAATAATAAGGGTGATGTTTGTCTCGTATACACAAGTCGCTATTTCCAACCTAATAACGAATCGTTCGGAGAAAATAACATTTTTATTGGACCGAGTATTTCAAAGCGTAAAACAAATATAAAGTTTCCACTGGAATCACTTAAAGAAAAGAAAGTTATTTATATTTCAATGGGAACACTGCTTGAAGGACTCGAACCATTCTTTAATACTTGTATTGATACTTTTTCAGATTTTGATGGGATAGTTGTAATGGCAATTGGTGATAGAAATGATATTTCTAAAATTAAGAAAGCACCAGATAATTTTATAATTGCTCCATATGTACCTCAATCAGAAATATTAAATGAAGCAGATGTTTTTATTACACATGGCGGTATGAATAGCGTACACGATGCCATTCATTATAATGTCCCATTTGTAATAATACCGCATGATAAAGACCAGCCAATGATAGCGCAAAGATTAACTGAGCTTGAAGCGGCACATAGACTATTGAAAGAACATGTTAATGTGCACACTTTAAAAGAGGCCGTAACAGATGTTCTTTCAAATGAAAAGTATAAACATGGTATAAGAAAACTTAATGATAGCTTTTTAGAATGTGGTGGTTCAAAAGAAGCAATTGCAGTTATTGAATCTCTTTTAAATAAAGTAAAACTTTAATCGGTAGGGATTTTACTACCCATAAATAGCGGGATAAATAGTCGTAACTGTATACAAGCATAGAGGTTCTCACCTTTATGCTTGTATATTCTTATCCAGCAAATTGCACAGCAGTATTTGCGTGTAAAAAAGCAGTATCAAAAACGGGAACAGTAAGATCATTTTGGGAGATAAGTAAAGGTATTTCAGTACAGCCTAATAATATACCTTCAGCGCCGTTTTGAATTAATGATTTTGTAATTTGTAATAACTTTTCTTTAGATGTTTCTGAAATGATCCCTCTACTTAATTCATCTAATATGACATGGTGGATAAAGGTTCTTTCCTCTTCATTTGGGATAATTGTCTCAATGTTATATTTCGCTAATCGTGATTTATAGAAATCTTGCTCCATCGTTTGTTTTGTTCCTAATAGTCCGATACGCTTTATACTCTGTTCTACCATTTCTTTAGCACTTACATCACCAATGTGAAGAAGCGGGATAGATATTGCTTGTTCTACTTCCTCGGCAAATAGATGTACGGTATTTGAACACATTAATAAACATTCAGCCCCAGATTTTTCAACTTTCTTTGCAACTGTAACTAGTTCATTTTTCACTTCTTCATATTGATGATTTTGTAATAAAGTAGTTACTTCACCAAAGTCCATACTATATAAAACTAACTTTGCATTTTGATCGTATTGAGAGAGTGTAAGTGTATTAATATGTTTATAGTATAATGATGTAGATTCCCAACTTAATCCTCCAATCAAACCAATAACTTTCATAATGCATTCCTCCCGAAACGATTTTGAATTTATTATTTCATAATTCCGATAAGAATACAATGATTTAAATGATCTATTTAACAAAAAAATAAAAATAGTAAGAAAAGTGTTGAAATTTACATTCTTTAGTGCCATAATACGAATTACAAATTAATACTTATCCAGAGAGGTGGAGGGAACGGCCCTAAGAAACCTCAGCAACCCCTATGCAATTTTATAGGAAGGTGCTAATTCCGCAGAGGACACGATGTGTTTTTTGAAAGATAAGAGGATTCTTGAACGTGAAAGAAAATGACCTCTTATGTAAGAGGTCATTTTTTTGTTGTATAGAAAGGGAGTGTCGATGCATAATTCATTTTTAAATTAAATATAGAGTAATAAAAGTTGACTAATATGAGAGGGGAATTGTCATGAACAAATTATCAACAAAGTTAGTAGTAGCAATCGGTATTGGAGCAGCATTATACGGGATATTAGGACTTTGGGGATTTTCTATTGCACCGAATACATTTATTAAACCAGCATTAGCTATATTAACTGTTTTTGGAGCATTATTTGGTCCAGTGGCAGGACTGTTAATCGGACTTATCGGTCATACCGTAACAGATACGATTGCTGGCTGGGGTATTTGGTGGGGCTGGGTTATTAGTTCAGGTATTATTGGTTTTTCAATGGGGCTTATTCAAAAAAGAGTTGGTTTTAGTGTGAAAAACGGGTCATTTAACAAGGGGGATATTTCTTATTTAGCAATTACTGGGTTAGTTGGTATTGTCATTGCTATTATATTTGCTGGGGCATTCGATATTATTGTGATGGGAGAACCATTTGACAAAATTGTTATACAAGTATTAGGAGCAACAATTTCCGATGTCATCGTTTTCTTAGTACTTGGATTGCCACTTACAATTGGTTTGGCGAAATCCAATAAGAAACATACACATTTAAAAATTGAAAAGTAGGGATGTTAACATGCAACCAATTATTTCGTTTGAACAATTCACCTTTCAATATGGGCATGCTATGCAGCCTACTTTAAGTGATATTACCTTTCATATATACCCTGGGGAAAAAGTGCTAATTGCTGGACGAAGTGGCTCAGGAAAGTCGACATTAGCTCATTGTATAAATGGGCTAATCCCATTTTCTTACGAAGGGAATAGTACAGGTAACGTTTTAATTGCCGGTAAAGACCCGAGGGAAGGAAGTATTTTTGAACAAAGTAAACAGGTAGGAACAATTTTGCAAGATCAAGATGCTCAATTTATTGGTCTGACAGTAGAAGAAGATGTAGCTTTTTATTTAGAAAATGAATGTGTAAAGCAAGATGACATGAAAAAGATTGTTTCGGACTCATTAAGAAAGGTGAAGATGCATACGTTTCATAAACAAAGTCCACATGAATTATCAGGAGGTCAAAAGCAAACAGTTTCTCTAGCGGGTTTATTAACAACAAATGCGGATATATTATTGTTCGATGAACCGTTAGCTAATTTAGATCCACTAAGCGCCTTACATACGATAAAACTTATGAAAGATATACATGAACAATATAATAAAACGATTGTTATTATCGAACATAGAATAGAAGAAATTTTAAACCTGGATTTAGACAAAGTTATATTAATTGATGAAGGTAAAGTCATTGCGATAGGAACACCAAAAGAAATCTTAGCGTCAAATATATTACCACGTATCGGCTTAAGAGAGCCTATTTACATCGAAGCATTAAAGAGATTACATTTTGATAGTAATAATGACGTAATATATCCAATGGAAAACCTTCAAAAAGAAAAGGTAAGCAATGTTATAAAAGAGTGGATGGAGAAACAAGTCATATTAAAAGGGAATACTAAAAACAAGGAATTACTTAAAGTGGAGAATTTATCATTTTCATACTCTAATAAACAAAAAGTATTAGAAAATGTAAACCTTTCAATATATGAAGGAGAAATTGTGGCACTGTTAGGACATAATGGAGCAGGGAAATCAACATTAGCTCATAGTCTTATAGGCATAAACAAAATGAAAAATGGGAAAATCTTGTTAAAAGGTGAAGATATTAGTTCTTGGTCTATTCGTAAACGTGGGGAAATCATATCTTACGTGATGCAAAATCCAAATCATATGATTACACAGCCTACTGTTTTTGAAGAAGTTTCATTTACATTAACATTACATAATTTTTCTAAGGAAGAAATTAAGAATAGAGTAGAAGGAACTTTAAAAATTTGTGGTTTATATCCATTTCGTAATTGGCCAATTCAAGCACTAAGCTATGGGCAAAAAAAGAGATTAACAATCGCATCTGTATTAACAACAAATCCTAAACTTATCATATTAGATGAACCGACAGCGGGACAAGATTATTATCACTATAAACAATTTATGGCTTTTATTAAAAACCTAGCTAAAAAGGGAATTTCATTTGTTTTTATCACTCACGATATGAATCTCGCGCTAGAATATACAGACCGTGCAGTAGTTCTACATGAAGGGAAAATTATTGCGGATAATACAGTGTTTGATGTATTAGGCGATCAAGAAACGTTACAAAGAGCCAACTTAAGAGAGAGTTCTTTAACCAAGCTTGTTAAATTTAGTGGGATTGCATGTCCAGAAAAATTTATGGAGCTTTATTTAGACAGTAATAGGAGGGAGGAAGGTGCATAGTACATATTTTCATCGTATGGATGGGGTAGTGAAATTGTTTTTATTTATTTTTTGTATGACGCTTACTTTTTTGTTTTTTGATTTTCGGGTGTTGCTAATATTATTTATTATTGGGTGTATCGGGCTCAGCATTGCTAAAATTCCATTTCGTAAAATTTTAATTGTTTTTAGTGTCATATTTACATTTAGTTTATTAAACTCTGTCATGATTTTATTGATTACACCAACTCATGGATCTGAATTAACTGAATCATATACCGCGTTTTTACATGTTGGATATGCAACGATTACATATGAAACATTATTTTATGCAGCTACACTTTCATTAAAGTATTTTACGTTATTACCATTTACACTTCTTTTTATTTACACGACAGATCCAAGTGAATTTGTAAGTAACTTAAGTAAACTTGGTATTCATTATAAGATTACTTATGCAATAAATATTGCACTACGTTATATTCCTGACATCCAGTCTGAGTATAAAATTATTAAACACGCGCAAGAAGCGAGAGGAGTGGCTTTTGAAAAAGGAGAAGCAAGTTTATGGGTTCGTATGAAGAACCGTGTTTTAATTTTCTGGCCACTAATCATTCATTCTCTAGAAAGAATAGATACGGTTTCAAATGCAATGGATTTAAGAGGATTTGGAAAGAAGGATAAACGTACATGGTTTTATACAAGTAAGGCGAAACGTGAAGATTTCATCGCTTTATTTGCCGGTATTTTCATATTTATTGTTGCGGTATATTTAAAATTAAACGTATTTCAAAACTTTTGGTATCCATTTTAAAGCACTCTTTAAACGAGTGCTTTTACTTATTTTTATGTAGACATGCTCAAAAAAGGGATATACACATAATGTATAATACGAACCAGTTAAAATGATCAACTACCTATTAGTTTTCAAACCAAAAGGAGGAGAAAATATGAGTTACGGTGGTTCTTGTGGTTTTGGTGGAGGTTTCGCTTTATTAGTTGTGTTATTCATTCTATTAATAATTGTAGGATGCAGCTGCTGGGGCGGAGGATACTAATTTTTAATTAGTCTTCACAAATGTAAACTAAAAAAACATTGAAGATACTTATGTATCGAAACAAATAAAAAAGGAGCGACTATGCTCCTTTTTTATTTGTTTTAATGCGTATTCTTACTATATTTGGGGAACGTAATCGTTAAAGTCGTTCCTTTACTAACGATACTTCTGATTTTTAAACTTCCATGCATCGTCTCAATAATCTTAACAGCAACCATTGTACCTAAACCGGTTCCTTTTGTTTTTGTACTAAAATACGGTTCACCGAATCGATGTATTTGCTCCTGTGACATTCCAACTCCGCTATCTTCAATTCGTATTTCAACTTTACTATTATTGATAGATGAGGAAATATTTAAGGTACCACCATTAGGCATTGCTTCAATACTGTTTTTGATTAAGTTTAAAAAACATTGTTGAAAGTGCTGTTTATTACCAACAATGGTTGCCTCAGAAAAATCCTGTGTAATATGTATCGTATTCATATTACACAATGGCAATATCATATTAATAACTCGATTTAACTCTTGTTTTACTGAAATTTGATCTAGTTTTTCTGGAGCAGGTTTGGCAAACGTTAAGTAATCATCGATAATTTCTTGGGCACGATTTAACTCTTCAAGTATATGTTTAATATATTCGTCTCTTGATTCAGGAGTTAAATTTTGTGTTTTTAAAAGCTGTGTAAATCCTTTTACAACCGTTAAGGGATTCCTTACTTCGTGCGATATACTTGCAGCGAGTTGGCTAACAATCTCCATTTTTTCCATTTTAATTAATTTTGAGCGCATTAATACAGCATCTTTAATAACTTCATTTATATAAACAATAAATAACATTAAAGTAGTCGGTAATACCATGAAATAAATAATATACAAATTATTCACTTCAAAATCTGATAAGGTTAATACAATTAAAGTTGTAAATATTGCTAGGAAAAAGGTTAAAAACATGGAAAAAGCTACTTTAAGTTTTCTATTATATGTATTAAATTTTGAAGATGCGAGTGCTGTAACGATGAACATTATTCCGTAAACAACAACTGTCAGCATGTTAAAGCCATAAAATAAAAATCTCGTAATTAATAAAATTGTAAACAATATGATACCGACAGGGAATCCACCATAAAGCGTACCTATTATGACCGGAATTTGTCTTAAATCATGAATACAACTTTCATCCATATAGATAGGGTATCGCATACATAAAATAAGCGGGATACTAGAACAAAGGGTAATCAGTAGTATTTTATATTTCTTTAAATAGTGCCGGCTATCATATATGAAATAAAAAACAAATATACTACATAAAATGTATAGAAGATTATTTAATACGTTTTGATTAATATAAACAAAGTCCATAATATTTGCCTCGTTATTCTGAATTTACTTAACATATGTATTATACATAATAACATATGTTAAGGTGAATAAACCTTGTTAATACAAGATTAGTTTGGCTTTTTGTTATAAAATGCAAACATTCTACAAACGTTAGCTATCCAAAGATATTTTTACCAAAATTTTTTACTCCTTCTTCCTGCATGTTCGGTAAAACATGAGAATAAATCCTAAGAGTTAATGAAATGTCTGTATGACCTAATCTCTCACTGATAATTTTAGGATTAACTCCTTGTTTCAATAGTATAGTTGCGTGTGGATGTCTTAAATTACGAGTTTTAATTTTTTCACTGCTGCATTTTTTATTTCCTTATAAAACTTTTCCCTGAAAGCATTTCTGCATAACCCCCCACCTGATTTATTACAATTAATTAAATCTAAATCTTGATAAGCAGAACTGATTGGTAATAAGAAACGTTTGCATGAGATTCTAAATAAATATAAAAATACTAAAGGAAAGTAAGGTATGAAAAAACAGGTGTTTCAAGAAAAGTGGACGAGCTAGGTCGTGTAGTAATTCCAGTAAGAGTTTATTTGGGAAGTGGCTTTTAAAACTGATGTTGTTGAGTACATGTGGTAGTAAAAGGTAGATGGACATATGAAAAAAGTAGAAATTGATGTTAGTAGCAACAAACTTTTAATAGTTTAGGACGAAAATGTAACAGTAGTCAATCCACCAATGAGCGGATTTGTTGAGCAAGTCGCGGTTTAGATAAACGGTAAGGTTGATCGTGTAGATACTAAGTTTACTGAAAAGATAAAATGATTATTTTTAGAAAGATACCCAGACGGATTTAGTCGAGAAGCTAGTCAAAATCGCGTAGATGTGAAGTGAAAATCGTAAAAAAAGAGTCATGAGTGGAAAGGCTCATAGCTCTTTGTATAAGGGTAATGGTTTTATAGGTAAATATTATTATTAAATTCTAAAAAATTCAATGTTAGTAAATTAATTGGTATGTGATTTGAGTTTTATAGAAAGAGATCAGCTAACAACAGCTAGCTGATCTGCAGGTTCTGTAAGACAAAACAGAAAAGAATATTAACAGAATATAAAGGTTTATCCTGGTTGTTTGAACGTAGTTAAAGAAAGAATATCACATACTATCAATTTTAATAAAAACTATCTGTGGCTTTCACTTCTTTATTTTATTCACAAATAGTTCCAGTAGCTATTCCGGTTGGAGCGACACCTACTGGGACATTAGTGATAACAGTATTCGTAGCAATATCAATAACGGAAACAGTATTACTAGCTTGATTTGTAACATATGCTCGAGTGCCATCAGGTATGATGGTTACTTGATCAGGGGATAAACCAACAGAAATTGTATCAATCACAGTATTTGTCGCCACATTTATTACCGATACATTATTGCTAACTTTATTTACAACGTAAATAAGGTTTCCACCCGGTGTAATATCTATGCCAACAGGTTCGGTACCTACGTTAATTGTATTAATAACTGCATTGGTAGCGGTGTTAATAACAGAAACCGTATTGCTGTTTTGATTCGTGACATACGCACGAGTACCATCTAGTGTAAACACGATTATTCTAGGACGAATACCAACAGGGATGGTAGCAATAACTGTGTTGGTAGCAGTATTAATGACAGAAATTGTGTTGCTTAATTCGTTTGCAACATATGCAAAGGCACCATTTGGGGAAACAGTAATCCCTTGTGGAGCGATGCCAACAGGAATAGTATTAATAACTGTGTTTGTTGCCGCATTAATGACAGAAACCGTATTATTACCATGATTTCCAACATAAACAGTTGTGTTATTTGGAGAAACAGCTACACCTATTGGATTAGTTCCAACAGGAATGGTAGCGATAACAGTATTCGTAGCAGTATCAATAACGGAAACGGTATTAGAAAAAATATTAGTAACATAGGCACGAGCTCCATTTGGTGAAACGGTTACTTCAAGTGGTGCATTACCTACAGTAATTGTATCAACTACTATATTTGTTCCGGTGTTAATTACAGATACTGTATCATTTGTAGGGTCATCTATGAGTCCTGCATTTGTAGCATATACTAGGAAATTACATGCAGGTCCGGTTGGCCCAGTAGGTCCGGTCGGTCCAGTAGGTCCTGGTGGACAATCACAATCTCCAGTAGGTCCCGGTGGTCCTTCCGGCCCTTGGATTCCTTGCACCCCTTGAGGTCCAGTGGCTCCTGGTGGTCCTTCCGGCCCTTGAATTCCTGGCACACCCTGAAGTCCAGTGGCTCCTGATGGTCCTTCCGGCCCTTGAATTCCTTGTACACCCTGAGGGCCAGTGGGCCCTTCCGGTCCTTCCGGTCCTTGAATCCCTTGGATACCCTGAGGCCCAGTAGGTCCCGGTGGTCCAGGAATTCCCATTCCGGTCCCTGAACCAGTCGGCCCCGGTGGTCCTGGTGGTCCTTGAATTCCTTGTACGCCTTGAGGTCCTTGAGGTCCTTCTGGTCCTTCCGGCCCCTGAATTCCTTCTACACCTTGAGGTCCTTGAGGCCCTTGAGGCCCTTCTGGTCCCTGAATCCCTGGTACACCTTGAGGTCCTTCCGGTCCTTCTGGTCCTTCCGGCCCCTGAATTCCTTGCACACCTTGAGAACCCTGAGCGCCTCTAGGTCCAGGAAATCCTCTAGGTCCAGTGGCTCCAGTCGGCCCCGGTGTTCCGGTGTTGCTTAATAGCGAACTATTTAAGATTCCTTGTAGAATTAAGTTGAATGTTTGCTGTAATAAGGGGTCTGATATATTTGAACAACTTATAAGTGAAGACAAGCTTTGGAATAGAAATTGGAATAATGCTGAGATTTGAGTGAGGGATGCGGTAGGTAAGGAATTAATTAATTGATTTATAGTTCTTATAACTAAATTTCTATTTGGTGTATTTGGTTGTACTGTTATTAATAAATCATTTAATGCCTGTAATGCTGATTGGAGTATTTGTATAGTTGTTGGATTTGGTGTTGTGAAAAAAGAAAGGATGGCTTGATTTAATTGATTTATTATTTGTAATAATTCTTGTTGTTGAGAATTCGAGAAAAAAACAGGTGTACAGCAATTACTTTGATCACAAGCGGATATAGAAATAAAGCAGGGTTGCTGAAATTTATCACACGGATTTTTGGAATTTGATTTTCGATTATATCTCATAAATACCTCCTTTTAAAAATTGAATATTAAGTAATTTTTGGTAAATTATTAGCAACTGAGTTTGTAGGTATATGTTTAATGTGAAATGTTTTTTCCTTCAAAGTATATGCCAATAAAATAGAGGTGTTCATATGGGATATATAATCAATACTTGGTTGTTAGGAGGATGTTGTAATCATAGGAAAGAAAATGAAGGTTACAAAGTTTATAGGCAAGCGATTGTATTTTAAAAAAGCGTTATTGTAATAAAATTTGAAGTTTATTAAAAAGAAGGAATGAAGGAAGATTTAAAAGATTTTGAAAGATCCATAAAAAAATTCAGTAAAACTCTGGATTCTTCTACACGTATTTTTATTTGTTAATCCATTTAGAAATAATAGGAATTTGTTGTGCCTATTAAAATATGTACTGTTGGTAATTATAACATGAAAATGGATTGTAATAGAATAATGCATTAAAAAGAACAAGTAATAAATTAAACAAAAACTTTATTTTATTATAGATAAATAGGTGACTCAGCAATTGTGCTAGCCGAGTCACCTAGTACTATGGAACCAAATAATGTTCTTTTTCTATATGTAGTTATGTGGAGTTCTTAGAGGCTAGCCCAATAGACAGTTAAGGGATAAATAAAATCATTTTAGAGAGTTTTACATTTTATTATGTTAATGCTACAACAGCAAGAGTTAAGCCCAATGTATTTAATGTATTAGAATATGGTCCTACATTAACAGTAAGAGTACTTGTTATACCTAAAGGTGTAGTGAAAATAGCGGGTGCTGATACAGAAGTGAATCCTGCAGTATATCCCAGAGAAGTACCAGAGCCAATGATTGGATTATTATTCAAATACATAGTGATACCTGCCGAATTACCTCCTGGTTGAATGATAACTTGCACTTCATAGATTGCCAAATAGGTTCTTCCACCTTCAAGTAAAACAGTTGTTGGTGGTGTGAATGAGATTGCCGTACCATTAGAATTTACCACGGTATCTAGTGGAATCGCAGAATTTACAGAGACTATTGATGGGGTAGTTTGAACAACATTTAAACTGTTAGCCGTGGGGGATGGACAAGTGCAAGGTTTGTGAATGTTAGGGTTATTATCATTTTGGTAATTCACAAATAATCAAGCTCCTTTGCGTAAGATAATTTTTTATCCTATATAAAACGTAGCTTTTTTGTATCTAAGTTATTTTTAAAGAGAAGTTGAATATTGTTGGTCAGTTAACTTTTAAAAGTATTTGATACTCTGGAATTTAAAAGTGCATCTGATAAATATATATGAATGTTTTTTAAGGACATTACTGTAAGTTAGGAAACATAATAAAATAGTTATTTTGTTAAATAAAAAAACATGCACAAAAATTGTGCATGTTTAAAAAAGTTATGTCTTGTCTATGTAAATATATGCTTAACTAATATATACCGTGTGTATGTTTGAACAAAATGGTTATTTATTAACAAATATAAAGAGCGCTTTTTAAGATGCTCCATGACCAAGATGTGTATCGAGAAGGATACTAAAAGATTAATAATGAGATGATCATGATTATTGTATGTACATTTCTAATGAATGTGAAATCTTTAAATGCAATCAAAAAGAGCTCGCATATAAGCATGCTCTTGGACAAGAAAGGTAGATTTCTATGAGTGGATATCTCCATACAATACTATATGCTTGTCCAGTTAAAAGGTGAAAAGTTTTAATGAAATCTTTATTTTATTAATTTGTAGGTTGATACAGTTCCCCAAACGAAAAGAACCAAGTAAAAAAGTCTTTGTAGTAGACCTGCAGGTAAGGGGAAAAGAAAAACAAGTGAGATAATGATTGTTATTACTATTAAGTTTAGTAAGCAGAAATATGTCCATTTTCTAGTTTTTTTAAGATTCTTTGCAAAAATAAATAGTCCTGGAAATACAGTAAGCATACCTATCCAAACTAGAATAGAATGTCCAATTAGGTTTACATCTGCAGGAATTAATCCTGAGACTATAGTGGAAACTCCTATTATAATTATAAAAAATGTTGCTATTTTATTAATTTTTGTTTTTTCTAGATGTTGTGAAATATATAGTACTCCAATACAAAATGTTATTCCATTAAGAATAAAGAGTAAATTCATCCAAAAGTGATTAGGGGAGCATATTTCATAAGGAGCTATTTCGTAGGTGAATTCTCCACAGGTTGTTACACCTAGATCACTCATTGCATGATGCAAATAGTTATAAGATGCTGTAGAAGTGAAAATAAAGAAAGGTTCAATTAAAAAGTATAGGCAAGTTGCAATCCAACTAAATAAGCCAATCCTATTTGATATATACATTAGATGCCTCCTTTGAAAAAGGTATATTTCCGTTGTAGGTGGTTGCATTATCAAAAGTGAAAAATTTCAAGTTGAGAGTCGATAACCATTTTTAATAATATAGGGTTTTCTAGACAAATGTGTTTAGCGGAAAGACGTGTGAAAAATGGATGGGGTATAACTTAACAAAATCGTTATTTGAGAAAAAGGGATTAGTTTAGTTTTGATTCTGCTAATCCTCAACCAATTATAAAAAGCAGGCCGAATATGAGAGGGTAAAAAATACACGAAATTATTATACTAGTTATAACGACTTTTTTTGATGTACCTTTTGGAGCGAAAATAATTAAAACCAGTGATACAAATATTAAATAAATTAAATTACTATCACTATAAAAGGTAAAAAATACGATAATAGTTAACAAATTTGAAATGAAACCGAATTATTTTCTCATTACTTTAGCCTTTCTTGGAAAAATAAATAATCCAGATTATACCATGAATGAATAAGGTTTAAGTAAAATTTTAACAAAAACGTTATTTGAATAAAAAGAAGTTAGATAAGGATGAAGAATAGTCATCTCTTATGCTGGGGAGCTTAACGGATATCTAAATGAATTAAGGATGAGTATATGTTGAAAAGAAAAGTGGTTAGTTTGTTTTTGGGAATTACTATGGTAGTTTTATTTTTAAATCCGTTAGATACCAAAGCGTTTAATATTGATAATCAAGAGTTTTATGATTCTTATAATACTTTATTAGCACCATATGCAAGTCAAGTTATCAGAAGGAAGCTTGGACCAGATCATCAGTATAGTTTGACGGACACAAAAATTATAAAAATTGAACGTTTCCCAGAAGAAAACTTTAATTTTATTGTTACAGTTCAATATAAAACTTATATAGGAGCTCATAACCCTCCGAATGGCATAGAAACTATTACTTTTAATATAAATCCAAGTGGAGTAAAGGTTATAAATTTTGTTCATAAAGATGCTTAAAGAAGAAGTAATATTGTTCGTACATTGATGGAAAGGATATTTGAACTGAAAAATGTTATAAAAATTTCATTTTGTAGAAATAAAGAAACTAAAAAAAGAGCACCATGCATCAGTGCCCTTTCAGATAGGAGGTAACACTTTGAGTTGGATACTTAAAAAGTATATGGTATAGAAGAGAAATACGACCTAAAATTTATTATCAACTCAATACAAAAGAGCAGTTAACGAAGGTTAACCGCTCAGTCCTCAGAGAAAGGAAAAAGAACATTACAGATGTCAATGTGAATTCAAGCTGTATCAGCCCATTTATAGTATCGGACATAATTAAAAATTTTATTCGGATAAACTAAAAAAAGACAGCTAGCAAAAGCTAACTATCCTGGTGAATAAGAAGAACGAAATGGTCATTCGTATTCAACCTTGGTGTACTTATATTGTTAACACTTTTTGGAAATTTATTCAATAAAAGAGCGGTTAGCCCAGCCTAACTGCTCCATACAGAGGTAATAATCTAGATGCATAGATATTATATGCCAAATTATTTATTTTATTCGAGACGGATTAAAGAATTTGTCCTTATTAGTGAAATATAGTTAAAGAATCTCTTTAAGAAACAGAAGCAGTAACCAAATAAAAGAGCAGCTAGCAAGAGCTAACTGCTCAACCCTCGACCAAGAGAGCTAGAGTGGGAAGAATTTAAAGCTGACTTTTTACAGTCCTATATAGTATCGGTGAAATATAGAATTTTATTCGTGTGAAACATAAAAAGAGCAGCTAGTAAAAACTAGCTACTCAGCCTTCGGGTATGAAGGGAAATCAGAAACTGTATATACATTATTAACGGAATATTGGGTTTTATTCAGGAGTTAGAGGGAAATGAATAAATTTAGACTGTTCCAACTTGGTTTTGGTCTGCAACATCAGAATCAAATGTGTTTGTTGCACTAACACCGTTAAATGTATTGAGAACAAAAGCAACGTTAGATGAACCTGAACCATTATAAGCTTTTGTATTTTCTTTTGGAGAAACGTTATAAAAATCACCTAAGTTGAAAGAACCGTTACTATTTTGCACAACCATATTTCCGACAATAGATGGCATAGCTTTCACCTTCTTTCCTAGGAAGCATTTAAATTAGTATATGGTGTATGCGTCTAGTGGTTCATCTGAAACTGAGAATTTTGAAATGAAGTTTGATTGAAAATCTAATAAAATAATCCTTTTGAAATTATATAGGTACAATTCACATTTGAGCCGCTTTTTGAATGTAAGAAGGTATTAAATTAATAAAAACGCCTAAAATGGAAAAAACTGTTTTATAAGAAGGAGTGAGAGGATTGGATAATTTAAAGAAAAAGAAACTAAAAAAAGCAATTGCTCGTCGGACAAAGGTTATACAAAAATATGAGAAAGACAGAATAGATAAAGCTTGGAGGAATCTTTTTATACAGACAAGTATAATGAAATAAATATAGTCCGGCTAGAAAACTAGAGGACACCAATTCATTAAAGCAGCAATTCAAGTTGTTTTAATGAATTGGTGTCCTTTTTATTTTGGAAGGGGGAGATAGGAAAATATGAGGGCACTACAAGACTAATTACGTGAGTGGAAAAAGCAATTGAATCAAACAAGAAAGAAAAAAAGATATAGAGTTCAAGTAGTTGTGAGATAAATTAAAAATAGAAATTGATAAGTAAAAAGATAAATAATTAAACATGCGGATGTATTGAATGCAAATGAAATAAAAATTAAATAGGTATATTTTTAATTTTTAAGTTAAGTATAGAGAAGAAATGAATTATCTAGATATTAAGAAAGGATGGATTTTTACAATGAGTTCAAATGAATCAAATTTCAGTTTTACCAGTAACAAAGATATTGTAAAGTACCTTAATGTAAGAAAAGACCCTGTTGATTTAAGAGACAAAATGTTTCGGAGTTACTTGTTTAGTAATGAGGCGGATTTGCCAACGCAAGTCGATCTTCGTCCTAAAATGTCAGGTATAGTAAATCAATGGAATATAGGTTCTTGTACGGCAAATGCAATTGTTTCAGGGTTACGAGAATATCTATTATTACAATCAGGTCGTCCATTTACTTGCTTATCTCGTTTGTTTTTATATTATCATGAACGAGAAATAGAAGGACATATTCAGGAAGATAGTGGAGCGAATGTTCGTGATGGTATGGGGGTTCTTAAAAATATTGGGGTATGCCCTGAAGAGGATTTTCCTTATACCGAGAATTTTAGAGATAAGCCATCACCAAAGGCTGAATCAGATGCTGCACTTTATAAAATTGGAACCTACCATCGTATTCAAGATTTATCGGGATTAAAGGCTGCACTTGCTCATGGATTAGTTGCTGTACTTGGATTTGCTGTACCAAAATCTTTTATGTCAGAAGAAGTGAAAAAGACTGGTATAGTTCCAGTATCAGGAACAGATGATGTAATTGTTGAAGATGGTCAACCAGCGGGACATGCTGTTTGTGCTGTTGGATATGACGATGATAAGCAAACGGTTATTATTCGCAACAGTTGGGGAGAAGACTGGGGAGATAAAGGATATTGTTATTTCCCATATGAATTATTTAAAAATGGAATTGTGCAAGATATGTGGACAGGTCGTTAATTAGAAAAGTGATGGAAGTATGGAAACTACAAAACACGTTATACGTGTTACGGGTAGCATAAAAGAGCTTGAAAAAGATGTAGAAATAAAAGGTGTAATGCATTATCATCTATTAATTAATGATATATCAGTTTTACATACAAGTGGTGCAGAGGTATCGTATAAAGATTATGTACAAGCTATGAAGCAGCATGTGATTTCTTTTGGTAACTATGCATTCTGTCGTTTCTGAAAATGATGCACGCGTAGAAGCCCGTGATTTCTGGAACTGTGGTGACAAGAGTGCAACAGTTTGGGTGGCTGATGTAGAAGTGAAAACAATGGATGATATGCGAGCAGGTACACAGGCTTTTATCGATGAATTATGTAAATTAGGTGCTAAGAAAGTCGGTTTATATGTTGATCATCATATGTATGCACCTTTTGGTTGTGAAATATTTAAACAAAAAAGTGTTAGCAAGTTTGCAAACGAACTTGCTAACACTCATACAAAATAGACATAAATTATCGCTGATATGTCTTCCTTAATAATAGCCATAATCAATTAGAACACACTAATATGAAATGCTCATAAAATCATTCTTGATATACATGATAATAGTATAAACTCTATATTTCTTTTAATAATTTAGGGTTATATCTTTTCTGCATTAGACGCTTTTAACCACGCTTCGTAGAATTCTGTAACTGATGCATACCGTTCTGCTCGATTGTCATTTACAGCACGATACGCTACCGCATATAATTCCTTACTTGCTTCCCATTTTATAAAAGAACGATCTTTTTCATCGCCTAAAAGTGAGAAAGCCATTGCTCCCATATTAAATACATTTGTTCTTTCATCAATTATTGCGTTTAGTTCAAATTCCTCTGGTGACATAAAACGGGAGGAACCCCATAGCCGGCCCATTTTATTTATGTAAGGTTTCTTACTGTATAAATCTATATCACAAATTTTTGTTTCGTTTGTATTAAAATTATATAAAATACTACCGTCATAAAAATCTATCGCTACATAATTTTTCTTTTCTACATAAGTATGGAAAGAAAAAATGGAATGTAAGGAATGAACTCGTTCTATAGTAGATAAATGTCTAAATTTATAAAATGGAGAGTTTGGATTTTCATATTTCTCAGGAGGTGGGAAGCGCCAATGCGAATGAAGACATTCACCATCAAACCAATCGAAAATTAATACATATCCAGATTGAACTGGAAAATGATCAATTAATTTTATGAGCGATTCATGCTTTAAATCTTCATAAATAGTAACTGAATTTTTTAGCCTTTTAATAGCATCACCCGTTGTTCCTTCATATGCAATTGTTTGTGCTCCTGCGTATTTGATAAATTTCTTGTGACCATCTTTTTCTACACCAAAACTTATATTACCTGAGTCTTGCTGGTCAAAAACTGCAAATACGGTACCTAATTTAATAAGCCAATCAAAATTATGATATTCTTTTAATTGGAATGTTACACTATTTAACTGAATTTCGACGGAATTATCTTTCATAGCTTACCTCACATTTAATATAATTAAGTTGTACATTCCACTATTCGACATATTTTATGGAAATCCTATGCTAATAATATGAAATTTTATAAATATAATGATAAATACTTATAAAGAGGTGGATACAATGGATCAACAAATTGTTATTAAACCGTATCAAAAAGACTGGGTTGAAGAGTATATAAAAGAAAAAGAGAAATTCTGTTCCTTGTTAGGACAAGAAATAATCGCTGTTGAACATATAGGGAGCACAGCAGTAGAAGGATTAGGAGCTAAACCTCTTATTGATATGATGATTGGCGTAACAGAATTGCAAATAACTGAAAAGTGGATTGAAGTTCTATCGGAAATTGGATATGAGTATGTTCCAAAAGATGCAACCAATTGGCGTTTTTTTAGAAAGGGAAAATGGAGAGCAGGTACTCATCATTTGCATGTTTATATTTATAATAGTGACGAATGGAGGAACAATATTTTATTTCGTGACTTTCTAATAAGCCATGAATGGGCACGTAAAGAATATAGAGAATTAAAAGAGATGCTTGCTATTACATATGCTTTTGATCGTGTTTCATATACAAAGGCAAAAGCACCGTTTATTCAAAACATAATAAAGTTAGCTGAAAAAAATCAATAATAATTGTCAGTGATATTGAAATTCTCATTTTATTTTAATCTTTCTCTCATGTTCTTTTCTTTTTTATTTGATAGACTGCTTGTTACAAAGCTTTTGTGAGTAAGGAGATTAAATAAAATGGAGAAGATATTAAGAAATAAATATTTTCGTGTGTGTGTTAAAATTATGGGCATTACTATTATTATTTGTAGTGTATTGATGCTATTTATTAATGTTATATACGGCAATGTTTTGAATGTAAAATGGTTAAATAAAAAATTAGGCTCTTTTGGTGAATATGGGGCTATTATCGCTGCTTCATTATGGTTTTTACGCCATATATGGGTGTTTTTAAAGAAGAAAAATATACAAGGATTTAAAAAAGTTAAAGAAGTGTATCTATTTGCAAAAAAGTTTCATGTATTAATTGGATACGCTATAATAGCTGTTGCAATTACTCATGGTGTTTACTTTTTTATAAAAGGGAGTCCTCATATTTTACTCATATACAGTGGCATATTTTCTCTATTAGCCTTAATCGCACTAGGGGTTGTTGGGTTTTATTTACAGAAAATAAATAAGAAAGAAAAATTTATGATGTATAGAAAAGTGCATCAAATCATTGTAATTATATTTGGAATAGGATTATTTATTCATTTAATTGTCTAGGAGGAACTACCGTTGCAACACATTTTAATTATTGAGGATGAGGAAAGTTTAGCAGATTTTCTAGAATTAGAACTAAAATATGAAGGGTATAAAGTAGATATACAACTAGATGGAAGAAAAGGGTTAAGCGCAGCACTTGAAAAGAATTACGATCTCATTTTGCTTGATTTAATGCTGCCTGGATTAAATGGACTAGAGGTATGTCGTCGACTAAGAGCGACTAAAAATACACCTATTATTATGCTGACTGCTCGTGATAGTATTATGGACCGTGTGACAGGTTTAGATAGTGGAGCGGATGATTATCTTCCGAAACCATTTGCAATTGAAGAACTGTTAGCACGTATGAGAGTGATATTTAGAAGAGAAGAACATATTGAAAACAAGCAGGTTTCATTTCTTACATTCAAAGATTTGCAGCTTCAGATTGAATCTCGAACTATAACTAAAGGAAATGAAGAAATTGAACTTACAAATAAAGAATTCGAGTTATTGCTTATGTTTATGAAAAATATTAATCGCGTACTTACTCGTGATGTTTTACTGGACCAAGTATGGGGATATGATGCAATTGTTGAGACAAATATCGTTGATGTATATGTTCGTTATTTGCGAAACAAGTTACATAGTGTAGATAAGGAGGAGTATATCCAAACAGTCCGTGGTGCGGGATATATAATGAAATGATAAAAAATATTATGTTTCGAATTCGAAATCTACCTATAAAGTGGAAACTAACACTTTGGTCCACTACACTAGTATTTATTTTGTTCATCTTATATAGTGCTTTGCAGTTTATTGTAATCAATAAGTGGACTATAGATTATGAACAGAAACAAATAAATAGGCAAGTGACGGAAATAGCGGCATATTTCCAAGATAAAAATGATACCCTTTCGAGTAAAACATTTGAAAACAGTAAAGATTTTCTAAACAATATGATTGATAAGCATCAAATGATTCGTATTATTGACATGGATGGGGGGCCGATTATTACTGTTTCACGAGATTTTAATGAAACGTGGATAAAGCCGAAACAGGTTATAAAAGATGAGTCATTTATAAAAAGGCATTTAGAAGATCGAATATTAGTTAAGCGCATACCAATTAAAACGAAAGAGTTTACTGGCACTATTGAACTTACGAAAAACCTAGAGACATTTGATTATTTATTAAAAGTTATTTTAGTGGTAATGCTTATTGCTGGAATATTTGGATTGATATTTAGTTTTTTAGGTGGGATTCTTATAACGAAGAAACTATTATCAAGTGTTCAAAATATAACAGATACGATGAAACGTATTAAAAAGAATGGACTAAATGAAAGGGTTCCAGTACGAGAAAATAATGATGAGCTTGCAAAATTATCATTTCTCTTTAACGAGATGATGGATGAAGTAGAAACTTCTTTTACACAACAGAAACAGTTTGTCGAAGACGCATCTCATGAACTAAGAACACCGTTAACAATTATTCATGGTCACTTAGCGATGTTAAACCGATGGGGGAAAAATGATCCAGCAGTATTAGATAAATCTCTTCAATCTAGTTTAAAGGAAGTAGATCGTTTAAATAAATTAGTTTCAGAATTGCTAGAACTATCAAGAGCTGAATCTGAACAATTGCATCCAATAGCAGCTGAGCCAGTTCATGTAAATAGCGTATTAAAACATGTTACACAAAACTTTGTAGTACTCCAAAGTGATTTTCAATTTGATATGAAATTCGGGGATGACGAGGCTTATGTGTCAATGCCATCATCTTACTTAGAACAAATTATTATTATCATAATGGATAATGCAGTTAAGCATACAAAAGAGGTTAATAAATATATTTGCATAGAATCCAGTTTACAATCAGGGAAAGTTACAATTCGTGTAATAGATCATGGAGCGGGAATACCTGAATCCGATTTACCATTTGTTCTTAATCGGTTTTACCGAGTTGACAAAGCGAGAAGTCGAAAACAAGGTGGAAACGGACTAGGTTTGTCTATTGCAAAACGACTTGTAGAAAAATATAACGGAGCTATTAAAATAGAGAGTAAAGAAAATGAAGGAACAATCGTTACGATTACATTACCATGTATAATAAAATAAGCCTTCAAAGAAGGGGTGCTTCTTGCATTCCTTCTTTTTTTACGATCAAATCATTTTGTTTATTTCGAAATTTCTAGTACATTAAAATTATTAAGGGGGAATAATAATGAAAGCTATCGTACATCAATATAAAACTGGGTTTGACGGTGTAGAATATAAAATATCACCTGAGAGAGCACTTAATCATGGGGAAGTTAAAGTGAAATTAAAATCAGCAGGCTTAAATCATCGGGATTTATTTATTATGAATAATAGAAAAGAAATGCAATTACCTTTAATCTTAGGATCAGATGGTGCAGGTATTGTTACGGAAATTGGAAACGGTGTTTCTGATAACATATTACATACAGAAGTTATTATTAATCCTAGTATTGGATGGGAACATGCTACTGAAGTACCGGAGTTACCGGAAGTGCTAGGTGGGCCGAAAGATGGAACGTTTGCTGAATATGTAATTGTACCAGTTGAAAATGTTGTAGAAAAGCCGTCATATCTTACTTGGGAAGAATCAGGTGTTTTATCTTTATCCGCATTAACTGCATATAGAGCGCTTTTTACTAAAGGTAGATTGAAGCGCGGCGAACACGTTTTAATTCCGGGAATAGGCGGTGGTGTTGCTACATTTGCCATGTTATTCGCGAAAGCAATTGGCGCAAAAGTGAGTGTTACTTCAAGGGTAGAGAATAAAATGGAACTTGCTGCAAAATATGGTGCAGATATTTCTTTTCATAGTGCCGGAAATTGGGAAGAGAGCTTACAAGGTGAAAAAGTAGATTTAATAATAGATAGTATAGGTCCAGCAACTTTTTTGAAATATTTTGATGTATTAAAACCAAACGGAAGAATCGTGAATTTTGGTGCAAGCTCAGGAGATAAAATTGAATTACCATTACGCGCGCTATTTTACAATCAAATTGATATTATGGGAACATCCATGGGTAGCCGTGAGGAATTTAATGAGATGATAAAGTTTATAGAAAAACATCAAATTAAACCAATTATTGATAAAGTTTACTCGTTAGAAGAAGCAATTCGAGCACTAAGCCGTATGGAACATGGAGAACAATTTGGAAATATTGTACTTCAAATGAATTAAAAAATATGATTTTGCAATTAGTATATTTAAATGAACATGTTATGTATTCCAAACATGAAAAAAATACGAATCGCCTTATTATAAAGGTTTACGAACTTTATACATAAATAGCGTATAAAATTTGTTTTATAATTGTCACATGAGTAATAGTAAAATGAGAATTAGATGAGAAAAGTTTAAGCCCATTTTCATAATGGTATTGTATACTGTGTAAATCAAGAACACTTGTAAGTAGGGAGAGAGTATTATGAATTACACAGTATTTCAGTGGTTTAATAATTTTGCTGATTCATCCAAACTATTAGATACGATAATGGTTGCAATTACAAATAGCGCTGCATACGTAGCCATTTTATTTATGCTTATCTTATGGTTTAATAATGGAAAGAAAGAGAATGCAATTAGAAAACAATATACAGTTTTATATACGACGCTTTCGGTTATTATTGCATTAGTAGTAAATGTTCTTATACATGCGGTATATTACCATCCGCGTCCGTTCGTATCACATGATGTACATCAATTAGTACCACATGCAGCAGATTCATCATTTGTTAGTGATCATTCTGTACTTGTATTTTCAATCGCCTTCGTATTTATTCTTAGAGGAGAAAAACTGAAATATATCGCGCTATTATGGGCAGTGTTAGTCGGTATATCACGTATGTATGTAGGTGTTCATTATCCTTTAGATATACTTGGTGCAGCTTTCATAACACTTGTTACGAGCGGTTTAGTAATGCAAAGTACACGTATGTTTGAACCAATAGCGAAATTCGTATTCAAAATGTATGCATTAGTAGCGAGACGAATTCCTTTCTTAGCAAAATATAACCATATCGCATAATTTTCTTATAAAAAGTTCCCCTTTGGAAATCCAGAGGGGAACTTTTTATAGTAAATAAGAAAAGAGTTTAGAGTGCTATGCAATCAAGTTTTGGTGAAGTTAATATTCAGAAATTTCACGCACCGTATTTTAATGAAATAAAACAAAAACAAAAAATAACAATAGTTAGTTTCGTATTGTTTTAAAGGAATTAAAAAGAAAACTTCGAAACATATAGTATCGTAAACAAAAACTACAAATTATAAAACGCATCTTCGTACGAATCCATTCCAAAAGAGAGGAGATAAGTATGCAAAAACTTCAAACGAATAAAGGCGCTCGATATATGATGATTGCTTTTATTGTTTTGTTTCTTATTATGATTTTGCGTATAGTCTATATTCAGGCAGTAGGAGTCGTGCATAATGTAAATGTAAAGGATCTAGCGGATGAACAACATAATAAAAAAGGTATTTTAGAAGCGAATCGTGGTACTATCTATGACCAAACCGGAAAGGTGTTAGTACAAGATTCTACAACATATCGAGTTGTTGTTAATTTAAAAGGAAAAGATAAAGTGAAAAATAAAGATGAAACCGCACAACAATTAGCCGATGCGCTTGAAATTGATAAAGAAGAAGTATTAAAAAACTTTCATGAAGGGCGTACGCAAGTTGAAATTGGGAAAATTGGTCGGAACTTATCTAGGGAAAAGAAGGAAAAAATTAATGATTTAAAAATACCAGGTGTATCTTTTATGTCGGAAAAAGCAAGAGTGTATCCGAATGAAGACTTTGCATCCTATATACTGGGTTTTGCTAGACCAGATGATAAAGGGAATACGGAAGGGAAGTTTGGGCTTGAAAAGAGTTTGGATAAATATTTGCGCTCGACAAACGGGAATATAGAATATGTGGGTACACGAAGGGGGATTCCGCTTACAAATGATATAGGTAAAGTAGAACCTGCTAAAAATGGGAATAATGTGTATTTAACGCTTAATAAACAAATTAATAGCTTTTTAGAAGAAGCGATGAACAAAGCACAAGAGCATTATGATCCTTCTATGTTAATTGGCATTATTGCTGATCCAAAAACAGGAAAGGTTTTAGCGATGGCTAGTAAACCTAGTTACAATCCTAATGTAGGTGATATCGAATACTTTTTAAATGATCCGATTGCAAATGCATATGAACCAGGTTCAACTATGAAAGTTTTTACGTTAGCAGCTGCCATTAATGAAGGTGTATATAACGGAAAAGAATATTTTCAATCTGGAAAATATTCCGTTGGTTCCTCTGATATAAAAGATCATAATGGTGGATTTGGATGGGGATCAATTACATTTGATGAAGGTTTTGAAAGATCATCAAACGTAGCTTTTTCTATTTTAGAAGATCAGTTACTGAAACCAAATAAATTTAAGCAATATATGAATAAATTTGGATTCAATCAAAAAACAGGAATAGATTTACCTGGAGAAAGTAAAAATACTTTATTATTAAATACGCAAATTCAACAGGTTACAACTTCTTTCGGTCAAGGTTCTACAGTAACTCCGATTCAATTAATCCAAGCGGCTACTGCTATAGCAAATGACGGGAAAATGATGCAACCATATATCGTTGATAAAGTTGTAAATCCAACAAATAAAGAAGTTATTATGGAAAATCAACCGAAAGAAATTGGGAATCCGATAAAAAAAGAAACAGCGGACAAGGTTAGAAGCTTAATGGAGCGTGTTATAACATCTTCAAAAGGAACTGGTACAATGTATAAAGTGGATGGTTATTCAATTGGAGGTAAGACAGGAACAGCACAAATCCCGAATCCTGAAAACGGCCGATATATGGAAGGGAAAGAGAATTACATTTTCTCCTTTTTAGGAATGGCTCCAATTGATGATCCGGAGTTAATCGTATACTTAGCTATTAAGCAGCCAAAGTTAAAAGGAGATGAGTATGGAGCTCAGCCTCTTGCTGAAATATTTAAACCTGTTATAAAAAACAGCCTTGAATATTTAAAGGTGAAACCGTATACCGAAAAACAAATAGCTGATGCAGCGAAACAATCTCAATTAAAAGTACAAAATTATGTAAATCAATCGATGGGTACAGCAGAGAAAAGTGTAGAAAAAGAGAAGCTACAGCCAATAATTTTAGGAGAAGGAAAAATAATAAAACAATATCCACAGTCTGGCGAGGTCATGAGTGAAGGTGATCGTATATTTTTATTAGGGAATAACGCACAAATGCTAAATGTAAAAGGTTGGTCCATGCGTGATGTTATGTATTTCTCTAAGCTTTTGAAATTAGATTTGAAAACTTCTGGTACAGGTTATGTAACGAGCCAAAGTATTGAAAAAGGACAAGATTTACATGAAGGAGATACACTAGAACTAGAATTAGAACCGCCGTTACAACCGTTAACAGAGGCGAATACGAATTAATTCAGGTATTTGGAAGGAGCTAGATGCAAATGGCTCTTTCTTTAGAGCTGTAAGTAATTTCACGCACCGTAATTTTCAGAAAAAACAATAAATAAATGAATTAATAGAGACACGTTATTAAATATCTGATTATTTTTTATTTACAGTTAAAAATAATTGTGATAATATGGAAAAAATCAAATGCAGTGAAGAGAAGAGTAAATAAAATGAATTTTTTACAGAGAGCTCCATTTAGCTGAAAAGGAGTAAAAATTCTTTATTGAACCAAGCCTCTGAGCAGCGCATCGGAACCTATTATTAGGGGATGGTGTGACGGGAGCTCCCGTTATAGAGCTATGGTATAAGCATGAGTTAGAATGCAGTACCTGATAAGGTTAATATGGTGACATATTAACAAACTAGGGTGGCACCGCGATGATAAATCTCGTCCCTAAGATTAAAAGTCTTGGGGGTGGGATTTTTTTATTGTTTTAAAACAATTTTGAAAGCGGGGGCCAAAAATGAAAAACTTTCTTAAAGATTGGAAATATCCTTTATTACTACTGTCCGGTGTTGGTATTGCGAATTTAGGGGCATGGATTTACTTAATAGCACTGAATGTACTTGTCTATAATATGGGTGGCTCAGCCTTAGCTGTTGCTGCTTTATATGTAATAAAACCATTAGCCACTTTATTTACAAACGCTTGGTCTGGGAGTATGATTGATCGTTTAAATAAACGGAAGTTAATGATTCACCTCGATATATATCGTGCGTTATTTATCGCTATTTTACCTTTACTTCCGTCACTTTGGATTGTTTATGTATTTGTATTCTTTATAAGTATGGCCAGTGCAATTTATGAGCCAACTGCTATGACGTATATGACGAAATTAATTCCAGTAGAACAAAGACAACGTTTCAACTCATTACGTAGTTTAATAGGATCTGGTGCATTTTTAATTGGTCCAGCGATAGCAGGGGTTTTATTAATTGCGAGTACACCAGAGATTGCTATATATATAAATGCTATAGCATTTCTCTTATCAGGATTCATTACATTACTTTTACCTAATCTTGATAAGAAAGAAGCTTCGGATACAACAAGTAATACATTATCTCTTACAGTATTAAAAAAAGATTGGAACACTGTTATAAATTTTAGTAGAAAACATGTGTATGTCGTATGCGTGTACTTCTTATTTCAAAGTATGTTCGTATTAGCAACCGCTACTGATTCACTTGAACTATCGTTTGCGAAAGAGGTATTACTACTAACAGATAGTGAATATGGTTTTCTAGTTAGTATAGCTGGTGCAGGATTTATTTTAGGTGCCATAACAAATACAATTTTGTCAAAGAAATTAGCACCTTCACTTCTAATTGGAATAGGATCATTATTTATTGCAATTGGTTATTTAATTTATGCTTTTTCAAATGTATTTTTAATAGCTGCTATTGGATTCTTTATTTTATCTTTTTCAATGGCATATGCAAATACAGGATTTTATACATTTTACCAAAATAATATCCCTGTTCATATGATGGGACGGATCGGGAGTATATATGGACTTGTTATTGCGATAGTAACAATCTTTGTTACAATATTATCTGGTGTTGCGACTCAGTTCATTTCTATACAACTTGTAGTTATTGTAGGTTCATTGATCATGTTATTTATTACTATCGTCTTGTGTGTGTTTACTTTATTCCCATCACAATCTAAGTTGTATTCTACTGAATCAATAAAGTGAAACTTTAATCAGGGAGCATCCCCCCACTGATTATCAGCCCTCACCAATCGAGCTTTTACGGGCAGCAGGGTCCCCACTTAACTTCTTTGCTTTCGCTGAATTTTGAGATGGGGGTCTTACTGTCCACAAATAGCGGGATAAATTCGAAATGAACTTTGTGTTCTCATTAACAATTTATCGTATTTAATAAAAGGGTTCTTTCCCCTTTATATGGAAAAATCAATAAGGGGAAAGAACAATACCGAAAGATAAGGGTGGTTGTCGTGATAAAAACAAAAGATGAAATTGATAAAATTGTAAAAGAAATAAAAAAGAAAATAGATTTCTCTGGAGTAGTTTTAGTAAAAAAAGAAAAAGACTTAGTCTATGAAAAAGCTTTGGGTTACGCAAACCAAAGTGAATGTATAAACAATACGATACAAACAAGATTTGGCATTGCCTCAGGATGTAAAATTTTCACTGCAATTGGCATCTGTCAACTTGTTGAAAAAGGTTTTATTTCTTTTCATACAAAATTAAAAGATTGTCTAGAGATAAAATTTTCAAACTTCGATGAAGATATTACAATACATCAACTACTAACGCATAGCGCTGGTATACCAGATTATTTTGATGAAAGTATTATGGATAACTTCGAAGATCTTTGGAAACAAACACCTATGTATCTATTAAAGAGTTTAAAAGACTTTTTACCATTATTCCAAAAAAGTAATATGATGTTTGCACCTGGAACTAAGTTTCACTACAACAATGCAGGTTTTATCATACTTGGATTAATAATAGAAGAACAGACGGGACTTAAATTTACGGAGTATATAGAAAAGAACATTTTTAATCCGATTGGCATGAATGATTCTGGCTATTTTTCGTTAGATAGATTACCAAGACATACAGCTCTAGGATATATAAAGGACGAAACCAACCAAAATTGGAGAACAAACGCCTACTCTATACCGATAAAAGGAGGAGCTGATGGAGGTGCATATGTTACTGCACCAGACATGCTGAAATTTTGGGCGGCCCTATTTAATAATGAAATTTTAGGAAAGGAATATACAAAATTACTTTTAACTCCTCACATTCAAGTAAATGATAAACAGTCCTACGGCTATGGAATATGGATTGAAACACGAGAAAACAAGGTATTCAAATATCATGTAATGGGATATGATCCAGGCGTCAGTTTTCGCTCGGCTATATATCCAGAATTAGGAATAACTTTAGTTATTACGTCGAATAAAGGGGCAGGACCTGAAAAATTAATGACAGAAATAGAAAGAGCTTTTTAATTATATGGATTTAAAAGAAGAGATACGAAAATAATTTAAACGGGTTCATGATTGTTTCTGTTTTGAAAAATATTTTAGTTAACGAGGAACCCTTTATTTATTAAATAAGGGGTTTTTGTAATTCTGTACAATTATATATAATTATATGGATTTTTAAATTAGAAAACATTACTATATAGTTGTAAATTTTTATTATTAATTCATATGAAAGGATGTGTTAACAATTTGTATATGATTAACGGTAGTGTGTTTATTATTTTAGGAGTTATTTGTTATTTAATTGTACGTGGAATATTAATTGGTACCAAAAATACAAAACATGTAATTTGGTGGAAAGAAATAATAAGTTTTTTATTTGTGATCTACATTTGTATGGTTGTTGCAGTAACTTTATTCCCTTTACCAATCGGTTTTCCTTTTAATATTGGAAATCTGAATCGCTCGGTCAATATAATACCATTTGCATCAATTATTAAAGACATCAATCAAATTGGTAGTGCTTATGATGGAGATACCCTATTTATGATTGGTCTAATTGTAAGAAATGTAGGCGGGAATATTTTATTATTAATGCCTTTAGGATTTTTAGCACCAATCCTATGGGATAAATATAAGAAATTCAAAAATACAATTTTATTAGGATTTTCTATATCAGCTAGTATTGAATTGCTACAATTAATTGAGTCTTTATTTAGTGGAGTGGGACGTATTACTGATATTGATGATGTGATCTGTAATGTTATAGGTTCTATTGTTGGATATTGTATTTATATTATCTTTTTAAAAGCTATTAATAAATTTAACATTCGAGTGTTGGGTAAAGCTAATTCTAAAGGTGTGGAATTAGTTGATAAATAGGAGTTTAAACGAGTTATTAAAGGCGTACGAGTAAAAAGTACGTCTTTTTATTTTTATAAATAATGCTTAAGGCTGATGAGAAATCACATTTTCCATCTTACACTTGAAAGTAGCTATGGTATTTCAAGTATGGAATGAAAAGAGGAGAATATAATCTTTAAAGATAAACAAGTTTATAGGAGGATTCTAAATGGATATTTTACTTGTTATTCTTATTATTGTTTTGATGCAAAGTAAAGAACGAAAAGTGAAAATAAACCGTATTTGGCTCATTCCGGCTTTGTTGTGTTTTGTAACAGTTCAATCCATTATTCATATGGGACAAATAACTTTGCTGCAAGGACTACTGTTTGTTGTAATGCTTGGAATTGGCTTATGTCTTGGGATTATACGGGGAAGAGCTTTAACATTTCGATTAGATAGTGAAACAGGTCATGTACTACGAAAAGGAAATTGGATAAGTACAATAATCCTTCTTGTTATTTTAGGAGCAAAAATTATGATTAAACAAAGTATGTTTTCGGGTAGTACGCACCAGACATTAATGGTTGTAACAAATGCCTTTTTATGTATTACATTAGGCACTGTGATTAGTAGACGTTATTATATTTGGAAAAAATATAATGAATTAACACAAAAAGCGTAAATACATTCATCCCTTGTTTAACATTGCTAAGAACGGTAATACTAATTAACATTGAACTTTTACAACAAGGGATGATAATATGATATACATTTACACAGATTTTGGTGGAACACATACTACCTCACTAGCTGCAGCGTATCATTTAAATAAATTACCAACGGATCGCAAGTTAACGAAAGAAGAAATTTTGAATGTAGATTACTTTAATAAATTGAAAACAGAAGATATGGGAAAAATTATTTTTCATGGCATAGATGAACATGGTCATCCTGTATATACGATTGGATGCGGCGCATCAAAAGTTGTTGTACCAGCGATGAAGCATTTAGGAGAAATCTTGCAAAAACATTATCAAAGTCATGAAAAGATTATTTTTTCTAATACATCACCAACCGTACCTTTACCAATGACTTTCGGTGGGCTGTTTTCTAGAAGGTTCCATATCGATTTTATTGGCGTACCGTTACTCGTATGGGGAGCAAAAATTTGCTGTGATAATATACAAAGGCTTGTTAGTTATACAAAAGAAGCTGGCCGATTAACGAATGATTATGTTGTAATTTTAGATAATGAAACTTTTAAATAGTATATGATAACAAGAAAATCGAGCAAATTCCTTGATTTTCTTTTTTATTTGTGAAATAGACAAGAAATAGTCACATTTAATATACATCTACTATAGCCAAAACAATAAAGTCCTGTTACTATTACAGGGATATTCTCTTTTCATAACATAAATATATAGAAAAATTAGAAAAGAGGAATTGAATTAAGGGAGGAACAACATGAAGCGTGTTGCTTGGATTACTGATAGTACAACTGCGAATTTTAAAACAGAAGGAGATAACTTTGTTATCCCAATCGAAGTTATTATTGATGGAATTTCGTACAAAGATTGTGAAGAAGGTGTACGTGAAAGGGTTTATAATGCGTTAAACGAAGGTAAAACAGTCACTACTTCACAACCTAATATTGGGGAAATGGTAGAGTTATTTACGAAATGCAAAGAAGAATATGAAGAAGGATTTGCAGTTGCTATTAGCGGAAAAGTAAGTGGAACCTATCAAAATATGAAGTTAGCTGCAGAAATGGCAGGTTTTCCATTAACGGTATTAGACAGTGAAACAACAAGTTATCCAATGGATGAACTAATTAGAAAAGCGAAATCGTTATACAATGATGGTATGACTTTACAAGATATACACAAAACATTAGTAGATGAAAAAAGAAGACCTTTTCATGTATTCCCAAAGAGTTTAAAAGGTCTATATGCAAGTGGCCGTGTAAAGGGCATGCAATTTTTACTTGGAAGTTTATTAAGTGTTAACTTAATATTAGAAGTAAAAGGTGGAGAGCTTTTACTTGAAAAGAAAGTTCGTAAAATCCAAAAATGTCGAGAATATATTAAAAATGAACTTGAAAAAGAATTACCAAAAGTACTTCACATGTTCCATGCTAACGATAAAGCTGGAGCTGAAGAATGGATTGCAGATATTAGACAAGCATTCCCTGAAATGGATTTCAAATTATATCCATTACCAATTTCATTTGCGGTTCATGCAGGTGAAGGAACAATAGCAATTAGTTATTAAGAAGAAAACCCGTGAATAATTCGCGGGTTTTTTTATTTATAAATGGTGCACACCACGCCACCATCAAGTTAAATTTTTATAGCACTCTAGAACGAAATTTGTGTTAACTCGAAACAAAAATCTTATTTTATCGTTTTTTGGGAGCAACCGCAATTTCTTGACTTGATTTGAGATTAAAAATATAAACCTTTTCCTACTGGCTGAACAGTTTCTAGTACAATATCAACCATTTCTTCATTAAGTAGGGTCCTTATAATCCAAGCTGATAGTTCTTGAGCAGCAAAACAACCCGCGGCAGTCGAGATATTTCCTTCGTTTACGAAACTTTGCTCAATAACGTCTACATCAAATTCTTTTAGCTGTTCTACTGCGGAGGGATATGTAGTAGCTTTTTTACCAGTTAGTAATTTTTTAGCTCCTAATAGTAGTGAACCAGAACACATAGATCCTATTAATTGTCTTTGAGGATCTACATCAATGCTATTAATATATTGTTGATTTTTATATAAATCCTTTACACCTTTACCACTTGCAAATATTACAGCGTCGGCAAAAGGGATATCAGATATGCTTCCTGTCATGGGAATACGCAAGCCAGACATAGATATATGAGTTTCTGCCGTTCCTAAAAGCTGGACATCCCAATCAGAAATACCACCGACTAAACGTACACGATTTAATAAATCCCATGGTAGAAAAACATCTATATCGGTAAAGTTATCGAAACAGACTATTGCAATTTTCATTTTCTAACCCTCCACTTATGTATATCATTTTATTAATAATATAAACATCTCTTTTTTATGTTCTATATGCAGTTATAAATCCCTGTATATTACACGTATATGAAGGAGGTGTAGTGATTTTTTAACTCCTCTAAACATAAAAAGATATAAAATCTTTTTCTTGGTTTCTATCGATTTTTTGTACAAAACCAAGATCTGTAACAATAACTCGTAAGGTATTGGGGATGAAAACCTTTAAAATTCTCAAGGAAATGGGTGTAATTTATTACACATACAAATAGAAATAAAAACGTCATCCTTTCTTATGAATTCTCAGATAGAAACACGTTTTTCGTTTTTTTTTTTTGCATTTTTTCATTAGCTTGCTAATCTATATATAATATAATTTTTATAATTTCCCTAAAATAATTTTGACGTATTTATTTTTTCAATATAAAATAATATTCATCCAAATTTAACCAACAGTATATAAAAGATGTATCTTTTTATATGCATAGGTATAAATCTCTTTAGTTTTAAGGGAAAAGGTTAATATGAAAGTAAAGAAACTAGTTACGCTTGCAGTACCATTTATGCTATTATACGTGTCAGTTCAATTAACCAGAATTCTTCAAGGCCATTTCAGCAACTGAACGAAATCGGACTGGATATTAATTTCGAGAAAAATTTTCCATATAAACAAAGTATTGTAATAAATCCCGAAAAATGTTAGAGGGTATACAAGAAGGTGACATCATTTATGTTACGGACTTAACTCGAATTACTCGTAGTACAAAAGATTTATTTGAATTAATCGATAACATACGGAGTAAAAAGGCAAATTTAATATCCTTAAAAGATACATGGCTAGATTTATAAGAAGATAATCCCTACATCCAATTCTTAATTACTGTTATGGCGGGTGTAAACCGATTAGAACGTGATCTTATCCGTATGCGATAGCGTGAAGGCATTGAACTAGCTAAGAAATAAGGAAAGTTTAAAAGTCGGTCAAAGAAGTACCATAAAAATCATGCAGGAATGAATTATGCAGTAAAGCTTTATAGAGAGGGAGATATGACTGTAAATAAAAACTTATGAAATTACAAATGTGTCTAGGCCTCATTATATAGAAAGCTATCGGAAAGGAACAGTTGATGAGTTATACCAAATATCGGAAATATATAATAGAAAATAAGTTTCATATAGAGGTGAAATTATATGCCTAAAATTGACAATATGCTAGCAATTCTATGGATGCTACGTTCAGGTGAAAAAATTACTGCAAAACAGATTTCAGAAAAGTTAGAGATAAATATAAGAACTGTGTATCGTTATATTGATACAATTTCAACTAGTGGCGTACCTATAATTTCAGAACCAGGCCATAACGGTGGATACACTTTATTGAACAATTTTGTAGAGGCTCCTCTTTTTTTTGATTTTGAGGAGCAAACTTCACTATTTCACGCTGCTGTTTTTGCAGAAGAAGCCGGATATTATGGAGGTGAAGCGTTAAATAGGGCCATTTCAAAACTAAGTAAATACTCAAATCAAGAGCAGGAAACAAAAATAAACCAACATTTAACTAGTCTTGAAGTAATAAGTCGATTAAATTCACTCTCTGTAGAAACTTTTTTGAAGGAGTTGGAGCAGGCCGTAGCTGAAGGGTACTCAGTAAAAATTCTTTACCATAAAAGTGGCGAAAAGCAATTAAATTATAGATTGGTCGATCCATACAGAATTATCTATTGGAATAATAAATGGTATATGATTGGATTTTGTCATCTTAGGAATGATATACGTAGTTTTAGAGTAGATCGAATTGAAAGTTTAATGTTAACCGAAAATAAGTTTAACCAGCCAGAAAATTTTTCAGCACGTGACTTTTTTATAAAAAGTCTTCTTCCACCTATAGAAGATAAGGAAATTATTATTTCTTTGGTTATTAATGGGGATAAAAGTGTATTGGCTGATATTTGCCAACATTGGTTTTTAGGACATTATTTACAAGAACGGACTTCAAATCAAGCAGTGTTTCTTCTTGAAAAAGACATGATACACACATATGTACCTTATTTACTTTTACCGTACAATAAATCTATTAAAGTTATTGAGCCAATAAGTCTTAAGAATAGAATTATTGAAGTTCTGTCTGAATTAATAAAATTTCATCAAGTATGATAACTTCCCTGACGTTAACTGTCAGGGAAGTTATATTATAATAGCTATATAAATTGTGATTGGAGTGTTATTAGATGCAAACAAAAAAAGCTTTTTTATATGTATTTAATACAATGTCGGACTGGGAATATGGATATTTAATTGCTGAACTAAACTCAGGAAGATATTTCAAAAAAGATTTAGCACCTTTAAAAGTAATTACAGTAGGAGCTAATAAAGAAATGATTACTACTATGGGAGGACTGAGCATAAAACCAGATATTTCCCTTGATGAATGTACTCTTGAGAGTAAAGATCTTTTAATTTTACCCGGAGGGACTACTTGGAGTGAAGAAATTCATCAACCTATCTTGGAAAGAATTGGCCAAGCTTTAAAGATTGGCACTATTGTTGCTGCAATTTGTGGTGCAACTGATGCCCTCGCGAATATGGGATACTTGGATACTAGAAAGCATACAAGTAATAACTTAGAATATACTAAAATGGTATGTCCTAACTATAAAGGAGAAAAGTTCTATGAGTTGGAATCTGCGGTATCTGATGTGAATTTAGTTACTGCATCAGGAATAGCTCCTCTGGAATTTGCAATGGAGGTACTTAAAAAAATAGATGTATTTACACCAGATGCATTACATTCATGGTATAACCTAAATAAGACTTATAAACCTGAATACTTCTTCCAGTTAATGAATTCAATAAAGAAATGAAATAACTAAAAAGCTCAATTTCTCTATTTTGATTTGCAGAGAAGTTGGGCTTTTTAATTTTGAATTCCCTTATCGTTGTAAATTGGCATTTTCCTGATGCTATCCCTATGTAACCTTCTATAGTAATCCTACTCCAATAGTTCAATAAATCGATGCTATAATGTCCGTTTATAGGTACATTTCATTAAGTAGAAAGTAATAAATTTATTGAGGTTTAATAATTTTAATACTGATAATTTGACATACATAAAACCAAAAGTTGCATGTTATATTATTAGGCACAACAATATAAATAATGTTGATAAAAAAGGTGAAAGGATTTTTAAAGATAAAAATAGAAATCTATATAAAAAAATATCTAAATGGTAGGGATATTATGAAAATCGGTAAGTTTGGAGAAGTAAATAACATAAGTATTGATACAATTAGACATTATATGGATCTCAGTCTCATTATTCCTGAAAAAAAAGGAGGACACTATTTTTTTGATGAGTATTGTCAAACAGATTTAGAACTTATATTACATTACAAAGATTTAGGATTTAGCTTGAATGAAATTAAAGAACTATTTTTTTATAAAAATTTAGCAAAATCTATGAATTACGAAAAAAATACCTTTTACCAATCTTTATTTAAACTAAAATATGACAAAATGGAACAGGAAATAGAACTTTTGGAGAAGAAACGGGATAAATTAAAGGGAGTATTACATGATTTATTATTAATAAATGAAACTTCTAATTCAATTATAGGGATAGATTTAAGTGTACTACATTTACTCGCATGTTCTAAGTGTAGCAAAAAATTAATTCTTCACGATGGAATTATTACTAACAATCAAATTACAGAGGGGAAGTTAATTTGTAATTGTGGTGAAGAATACATGATTACTTCAGGAATTGTAATTGCTGGTAAATTATTTAAAGCAAATGAGCGGACGTCACTTGATGATACTATTGCGGATTATATTCATGAAACTGATAATGCTTATTTGGAAAATATGCATAGAGAAGGGGAATGGGCGAAAAAGAAACTATTACATTTAGATTTAAATAACAAATTAATACTAGATATAGGATCGGGACTCGGATTCTTTTTGAGAAATATTTGTGAAGAACTACCAGAAGATTGCCTATACATTGCAGTGGATCGAGATTTAGATAAACTTTTATTTTTAAAAGATGTATTAGCGAGAAAAAATCCTAAAAGAAACATTCTCTTTATTTGTGCTGATTTTTTGAACATCCCTATTCAAAATCAGTCTGTTGATATTGTAATTGATCACTCTGGTACGAGCAATTATAGTTTTGAGCATGAGAATTTTTTACTTCACGAATTAAATTCACTTTTTAAATCTGATTGTTATTTATTAAGTTTATTTATTTTATTTAAAAATTTCAGCTCAAATAGTCAAATTACAAATAACTTTCGAGCAAATTTTTCACTTTCAAAAGTAACGAAAGAAATCCAAAATCTACAGTTTCAATCGATTGATGAAAGTACTTCAAATTATTTGATACGAGGGGGAAAGTACGAGGATTTCTTTGTTCAAGGAGAAGAAATTTATACATATTCATTTTTCGGAAAAAGATGGGGTTAACCCCGTCATAAAAAGTCCGTTTTTATAACGGGACTATTTATGACGATTCCTATCTATACTTTTTACGATGAAAAGAAAAAGAGAATGTTAATCTAAATGTTTAGCACTCACTGGACAGTCTCTTGTCGGTGTATGTCTAGTAAGAGAAAAGATAGCCAAACCTAAAGATAATAAAACTAAAGATCCACCAACCCAGGCCATATTGGCGACATTATGTACTTGTTTTAAAGCTATACCTCCAACTGCAGAGCCGAGTGAAATTCCTATTTGTAGGGCTGAATTATTAAAACTTTGCTGTATATCTGACGTATCCGGGGCAGTTTGGATTAAATAACTTTGTTGAGGTGGTGCAAGCCCCCAACTCAATGCAGCCCAAACTATCATAACAGGAATAAATAGGATAATAGAAACTGCAGTAAACGGTAATATAAATAAGATTAGAGCAAATAGAGTAATAACTATCAAAATACTTTTTTGAGCGCCTATTTTATCTGATAATACACCGCCAAACGCACCGCCACTTACTGCAGCTATACCAAACACTAAATAAAATATGCTAATCCAATAAGGGCTTAGGTGAAACTTATTTTCTAAAAAAGGAGTAAAATAAGCATATAGAGTATAGTGTCCTGCTAACATAAACATGGTAGCTAGATGGGCAGATCCTAGTTTAAGACTACAAACGGCCTTTAATTGGATAGATAAAGGAGTTCGGTTTTCCTCTCCAGGTATTTTATCTAAAAATACTGAAATTAAGATAATAGACCCCAATGATAAAATAGCTATACATAAAAAAATAATTCTCCAGCCAAATGTGTTTGAAATTAATATGCCTAGTGGTACTCCTAGTACAAGTGAAGAGCTAATACCCATATAAATTAATCCTAATGCTTTTGCTCGATAAGCGGGATTAACAATTTTAGCTGCAATTGTTAGGGAAAGTACTACAACTAAAGCAGTACTCATAGCAGTTAAAATTCTTGCTATCATCATAAAAGTAAAGTTCGGACTAAAATAAGTAAGTAGATTACCAATTAGAAAAATGTAAAGTGAAATAATATATAATTTTTTTCTTTCCACTTTACTTGTGAAAATCAATAATACAGGACCTGCTATTGCATAAGTAAAGGCGAAAATTGTAATTAATTGACCAGCAGAACTTAATGAAACATTAAAATCTTTAGCGATGTCTGGCAATATTCCTCCAACGATAAGCTCTACAAGACCTACCGCTATCGTTGCTAAAGCTAATATAAATACTTTGAAATTCATTTTTTATATTCCCTTCTCTGCATTATTTACCGTAGAACAAAAAAACTCCTGACTACAAACGCTAAAAGACGCATTTTGTAGTCAGGAGTTGTTGGTTCCTGGTAGAGACCCCCAAGCCATATTCTTGGAGTTATACATGATTCTCATATGTAATTAATCAACGTAATAGAAGATACCATATTATTTTTTAGATTTCAATAAAAAATTTGCATTTGTACATGTGATCTTATTAATCATTTTATTTTTTATCGTTGTAGGAGGCACTAATATCTTCAGTTGATGTGTACGGGGTTAACCCCATCTTTTTTCATTTCTTTGTAGTAATTTTTAAACACAGTGTATTGATATTGGGTTAACCCGAGAATTTACACTTTATGTAATACAAAGAAAAGTGGGGGAAAAGTGATGGGAAGTTTACGATTACATATAGAAAATAAAAAAAGAAACCAAGAACTAAGAAATATTTGTTTATATTCAATTGCAAAAACAGTATCACTATTCGGTAGCTCTATTTATAGTTTTGCATTAGGATTGTATGTTTTACAAATAACCGGATCTGCGTTAAATTTTGCGATTACGCTCATATTAGGAACGATTCCAATGATTGTTATGAATCCATTTGCCGGTGTCATTGCTGATAAGGTTGATAAAAAGAAACTCGTCGTTTGCATGGATGTATTAAGCGGGTGCTTATTAATAACTGTTTATATATTAAGCAACTATTATGGATTAAACTTATTCATTATTTATACTACTACCCTTCTTATGACAGTATTTACAACGTTTTTTGGAATAGGATTAGAGGCCGTAAAACCGAATATGGTTACTAAAGAACGGTTAATGAGTATTAATTCTATAAGTAAAATTATCGATTCTATATCTTTAATTTTAGGGCCTATGTTAGGGGGGATTGTTTTTGCAGTCTTTGATATTAAAATTTTTATAATTATAAATGGTATTTCATTTATCCTTTCGGCTATTTCTATATTGTTTATTAACTTTAAATTGTTTGAGCAAAACATAAATGAGGAATGTTCAATTAGAGAAATTAATTTTATTGAAGATATAAAGGAGGGATACTCTTACTTATTGGAGCGGAAAAGCTTAAAAAATACTTTTAGTATTTTAATTTCTCTTAATTTCTTTTTAGGCTTTGCTGTAACCGTTCCGTTGCCATACATTATTAACACAGTTCTCAATCTTAATTCTAAGCAATTTGGTATGATTCAAGGGACTTTTCCGATAGGTATGATAGTTGGTGCAATATTAGTAAAAAAGATAACTGATTGTTTTTCTTATTCTTATCTATTAAAAAAAATAAGTTTTATGTTGGCAATTTTTATGATAGTTTCAGGAATGCCTGTTTTATTTAAACCTATTGTAGTAAATAATTTGGTATATGTTACTACGTATTGCATGATTATGTTCTTTTTAGGATTTATGATAGCACAAATTGATATTCCTTTAATGTATTTCATGCAAAATGAGATTCCTGAAGAATATAGAGGAAGAGTTCTTAGTATTGGATTAAGCTTAGGTAAAATAATGCAGCCAATAGCACTTGCAATATCAGGACTGTTATTAAATTTCATTCCAGCCTACACGCTTCCCATTGCAGGAGGGATTGTATTTTTTACTTTGAATAAAATTTTAGCAAATAAGTTAAATTTAGAAATTCATTCAAAAGATTATAGTGTTTAACGTAACTTAAAAAGCGCAGGATCAGCATCCTGCGCTTTTCTATCGTAATTCAGCTGTTTTTCTAATAACAATCTTATCAATATCATCTTCTTCATCACCAATAAATAACCCGCGCTCTTTTAAATACGCTTCAAAATATAAATCTGCTTCTGCACGTTCATCATACGGTTTTACAGATAAAACGAAACCTAATTTGTTTTGTTCTTCTAAATGAGAAGTGGAGATGTAAGCCGGTACATTGTGGCGTAAAAAGAGTTCTTTAACCGGAATAATCATATCTTTCATTAATTTCGTTAACATACCCATTTCAAACTCGAAATTAAAGCGATCTATACTACATAAATCAGCGAATACTACACCAATAAAACCTGTATTAAATACTTCTTGATATTCTACTTCTTCATCATTACCGTAAAAATTCTTTTCGATTAAATAATTTACAAAATAAGCAATACCATCACTTTGTTCAAATGGTTTCGTTGAAAGAACAAAGCCGATTTTCTTTTGTTTATGTAAATACACACATGACATGTATGCTGAAATGTTATGTTCTTTAAATAAAGCACTTGTTGCTCCAGAGAGACCATCTAATACGTGATGAACAATTTGAAGTTTTTTACGAGCGAAATAATAGGATTTCTTTTGTAACTCCAATGTATCAATAAAGACAGAGCCGATAAAGCCTGTATTTGAAATAATAGGTGCTTGCTTTTTTCTTCCTCTGCGCTTTAATGGAGCCATTGTTAAAATCATCCCTTCATGTACGTTTAAAATAAAAAGAACGTTTGTTCGTATGTTTATATTTTACTATTAAAACGCTATAAAGTAAAGGGTTTTTGACGAAAAAAACAACAAAAAAGACACCTGTAAAGGGTGCCTTAAACGCTGTAGGGAAGAGGGTTCATCCCTACAATTTATATTATGATACAGAAACAATCTCTTCTGTATCTTCTACATCTAAATGACAGTCCATAGTACGAACATCTTGATCTTCATGACTTCCGAAATAAATAGTAATTTTCATATGTATCGCTCCTTTATTCTAGGAATACCTAAAATAATTACTAGTAATGTTAATATTTATTATATACCACTTTTTTCATTCCGACAACGTTATATCATTTTTAATTCTTTCAGAGCGTATAGAGTGATTTATAGAGATATTTTTATAGAAATAGTTACATTTCGTATATGTTATATTTAATACTGAACGATTTGAATACGAATTTTTATGAAAGGAGAAAAAAGAATGAATTATAAACAGTTATTAATAGATAACTTCACATATAAAACGTCATATATTGCGCGTCATGTACATGGAATGAATGTAAAAGAAACGAAGGACTACATTGCTGTAGATTGTGGTTTACCTGCAGATACATTTAATATCATTACTTTACTAAACAATGATGTAACGGAAGACATTGAGAAATTATATAAAGTGATAAACAACTATAATAAAAAGAAGTTTCCAATGTGTGTTTGGTTTTGGGATAATAGCTATGAACAGGCTATAAAAAACGAATTAATAAAACTTGGCTTAAAAGAAGCAGAACAAAATATTGCGATGGTAGCAGACTTAAAGACAATTCAACCAACAATAAAAATGCCAGAAGGTTTTACGATACAAAGAGCATCTTCGTTAGGACAAATTAAAAAGTTTGGGGAAACGTTAGCTAATCTATTTGGTACATCAGAGGAAGGTATACATGTGCAAACATTTTATAATGAAACTGCTTCTTTCGATTTATGGAATAGTGAAAATATGAAACTATATTTAGGGATTTTTAAAGATGAAGTCGTATCTGTTGGTTCATTAGTATGTACAAAAGATAGTATTGGTATTTATGATATAGCAACTAAAGAAAAAATGCGAGGGCAAGGATTTGGCTCCACTATGTTTAATTACTTGCTGCAAGAAGCAAAACAATTGAAAGTTGCTCAATGCGTATTACAAGCTTCACCTGATGGGATTAATATTTATAAAAAGGCTGGTTTTCAATCTGTTGGACAAATGACTGTATTTGAAAATCGACATTTAATTGAATAAATTATTCGATCCAAATTGCTTTCATGTAGGAGTTAATACATCATTATGAAAAAGATATATATCATTACAATCATTTGCACCATTATATTACTAGGTACTTTCGTTTTACATAAAGTAGATGAACGTAAGTACACGAAAGCTATTAATCAAGCAAATCATATAAAAAACATTGCACATAGAGGCGCTTCTGCGTATGCGCCGGAACATACAATAGCAGCGTATAAATTAGGACAACAATTAAAAGGAGATTATATAGAAATTGATCTTCAAATGACAAAAGACGGACATTTAGTAGCTATGCATGATGAAACAGTAAACCGCACTACAAATGGTACGGGTCTAGTTAAGGAACATACATTAGAAGAAATAAAGAAACTTAATGCAGGTTCTTTTTTCAATGAAAAGCATCCAAGTTTAGCAAAGAAAGACTTTGAAGATGCTAAAGTCCCAACACTAGAAGAAATTATTGAAACGTTCGGGAATGGTGCAAACTATTATATTGAAACAAAATCACCAGATGAATACGCTGGTATGGAAGAGAAGCTATTAGAAATTATAAAGCACTACGAAATAAGTGATAACGTTATTATTCAATCATTTAGTGAAGAAAGTCTGCAAAAAATTCATAGTTTAGATGTTACTTTACCGCTAGTACAATTACTACCTTACAAAAAGGCAGTTCAATTAACTGAATTAGAGATAAAAAAGTATAAAACATACTGCATCGGTCTTGGGATGAACTATAAATATATTGATTCCGCTTATGTAAAGAGAATAAAGAAACACGGATTAGAAGTTCATCCATTTACTGTAGATAATGAAAAAGATATGAAAAAGTTACTTTTATGGGGCGTTGATGGGATGTTTACGAATTACCCGGATCGTTTACATTCGTTATTACAATCTTAAACTATAATGGTGTAATTATCACTGAACCAATAAAACAAGTACCCACAAGTATACAAAGATGGTTTTTGGTCCAAATGGTAAGATCATTGAATGCATAAAGCCGATATTGAAATGAAATTTGAAAAAGAATCCAATACTGTTATTGGATTCTTCTTATTTAGCGCTAAGTGACTAACTTAAAGCAATACGATCTTGAATTTATAAATAAAATATTACATTGAGTATGATTTTTCATAATAATCATCAGAAAGTAACGAAAATGTAATGAAGTTTAACTACGCTTTTTATATTTTTTTGATACACTGGCTACGAGAGGAATACCGATTAATGTAGGTAAAAACCAAAACCATATAGGCGGCAATAAATTAATTAAGGGAATATGAATACCGACATTTACTAAAAGTGCAGTAACAGCACCGATATAAGAGCCTAACATACCTCTAATATGGTGATGGAGCCAATTTTTCCAACGTTTTTTTCGTGCAAGGTATCCATAAATCGCAAATGAATAAGAGAAGATTGCTACATAAAATAAATATGCGATTTTATCCCAGTTTATAATGGATAATATAATGGCAGTAACGGTGATAACGACATAGGATGCGTGATATATTTCACCCCATTCCGTATGTTTACCTTTCTTCTTTTGAGCAACCATCGCTATTATCCCAGTTATTAAACATATCGTTCCAAATAATATGTGGATGGTTAAAAGAATGTTGAAAATGCTCATCATAATTCCTCCCTTTTTATTTTTATAGTATTGCAGCATAGGAGAAAAGTTGAAACATATTGTTTATTCACTTTAATATATTGAAGTAAAGGTACTTCAAGAACAAGTTTAAACGGACAAATTTTTCTTGAGTTTAGTGAGACACGTATTACGTGAAATGAAGGAGAGACTTCCATGTTTACATCTATTACATATTTACAATCGGGCAATGACAAGCAACAAAAAATATATGATGTTTTGAATAGCCTAAACATAATGGAGGATTTAGCTTTATATAATCCCGTTCTTTGCGGGACAATCCCGATAAGAATTGATACTCCTCAATCTGACTTAGATATTGTAATGGAAGTATATAACTTTGATGTTTTTGAGCAAGAAATGAGATCTTTATATGGTTCTTATAGAGGGTTCAACATAAAAAAGAAAAAAATGAAAGGTACTGAATCGATAAAGGTGAATTTTGAATTCGAAGGTTTTGAATTTGAATTATTTGCTCAATCTAAGCCAGTGCGTAATCAAAATGCATATAGACATATGATAGTGGAGCACATGTTATTAATGCAGCATCCTCATATAAGGGAAGAAGTTATTCACTTAAAGGAACAAGGTTTAAAAACAGAACCTGCTTTTGCTCAAGTATTAAATATTGACGGAGATCCTTATGAAGAACTTATTTTATTAGGGCAGGAAATGAAATTGTGGTAAATAAAATACGTAAAAAAATCCTCCAAAAACAAAAGAGGATTTTTTTATGCCGTTAACTTCCGAATTAATTCACTGAGCAATTTAATTCCGTTAGTCATTTGTTCTGGAGAAGCATATCCATATGATAAACGAATGTACTGATCTGATTCTTCTTCATAAATACGTCCCGGGTTTAAAAGAATTCCTTTTGATAGTGCCTCTGAAAATAGTTTTTTCATCGGAATGTTATGTACAACCTTTAGCCATATAAAAACTCCACCACTAGGAATATCCCACGATGCAATATCTGCACAATATTTATTTAAAGCTCGTATCATTATTTGTCTTCGTTTTTTCAGGTGCATTCTTACGTTTGCTACATGTTCTTCATAAAAACCTTCATTTATCCATTCAGCAGCTACTCTTTGAGATAAAGAGCTTGATCCATAGTCTGTTTGCATTTTTATATCTGACAATCTATCAATAACAGGTTCTGGTCCAATTATCCATCCAATTCTAAGTCCAGGGCTAAGTGTTTTAGAGAGACTACCAATATATAATACATGTCCATGTTTATCTATTGACTTTAAAGGAGCTGGAGGTGATTCATCAATCCATAACTCTCGGTAAATATCATCCTCGATGATAGGCAACTGCTCTTTTTTACATATTTTTAATATTTCTTTTCTTCGCTCTTTGGACATCAATATCCCCGTTGGATTTTGAAAACAAGGGATTGAGTATAAAATATTATTCTTTTGACTATATTTAATTTGTTTTAACAAGTCGTTAGGTAAAATACCGTGATGATCCATTGATATACCGGATAAATTTATATTTGCTGATTGAAAAACATGAAGTGAATATAAGTAAGAAGGTTGTTCAAGTAAAACAGTTGATTTTCTATGTAAAAGACCAATTGATATTAATTGTAATGCTTGGAGTGCACCCGAGACTATTAATATAGAACCCGGTGATGCATGTATTCCAAATGATTTTACGTATTTGCTTATTGCTTCACGTAACGGATAAAAACCTTTTTGTTCTTCGTATCCGAAATAATCTAATTCCTCACTGACGTTTTTTATTATAGATTGCATAGTTTCGAGCGGAAAAAGATGAGGTGCAAGTTCACCTTTACTAAGATGGATAAGCGTTTTATTTGCTTCTGCTTCATTTATTTCTCGCACCATTAACTTACTTGGTTTATGAATACCGGCCTTTACATATTCACTCCAATCGGGCGGGGGATTAGTTGCTAATAATGACCATGTATTATTTGTTACAATTGTTCCTGCTCCGATTTGTCCTTGAATTAAACCATCTGCCATAAGTTCATCTAGCGCAGTTATTACAGTACTTCGATTTACATGAAATAATTTTGCTAACTGCCGCTGACTAGGGATTTTACTTCCAATTGGCCATTCTCCGTTTTCAATTTTTTCTTTCATATAGTCTATTATCTGCCGATATTTGGGCACTTTTTTATCGTTTGTCATATAAAAAAACTCCCTCGTTTATTTAAAAGATTCAAAGTGGTTGGTTTTTCCGATAAATAACTGGTTGAAGACATTGTATCAACTATTAAATATGATGAAAAGAAATAATTGGTAATTTAAAAATGGTTGGTTTATTAGGGAGGGAGAGAAAACATGCATAATAAAAAATGGGATTTACGCATTATATGTGCTCACGCTTTTACAATTCTTATATGGGGAACTGCTTTTCCAGCAATTCGTATGGGGCTTGAATCTTATACGCCTGAACACCTTACTTTACTACGCTTATTAATCGCTTCATTTATACTTTTGTTATTTTCATTTATATACAAACTACGACTACCGGATTTAAAGGATATCCCAGCATTTTTTATATTTGGTGCTTTAGGGTTTACTATTTATCACATCGCATTAAACTACGGCGAAAAAACAGTAAATGCTGGATCTGCAAGTTTAATAATTTCAGTCACTCCAATAGTGACGGCAATTCTTGCTTTTGTTTTTTTGAATGAAAAAATGAAATTAAATGGCTGGATCGGTGGTGTAATGAGTTTTGCAGGAATTGCCTTAATTTCATTTAGCCAAGGCGACGCTATTCAATTAAATAGCGGGGGATTATTTATATTATTAGCGGCAATTTCAGAAAGTCTATTTTTCGTTTTCCAAACATCTTACTTAAAAAAATACGGCTTCTTACCATTTACCATATATACAATTTTGTCTAGTACTATATGTATGCTTATTTTCTTACCTGGAGTTTATCAAGAAATACTAGCAGCTCCTCTTGAAGTTAACTTGAGCGTTATATATTTAGGTGTCTTTCCAACAGTACTCCCGTATATTGCATTGGCCTATATTATATCTCGTGCTGGTGCTTCTGAAGCAACAAGTTCTCTATATTTAACGCCAATAACTGCGTGTTTCATTGCTTGGATATGGTTAGGAGAAGTGCCAACTTTAGTTTCGATAATTGGCGGCGTGATTACTATACTTGGAATTGTGATTGCTCATATACCAGTATTAAGAAAAGAAAAACATGGGAATTTAGCAAATAATCAATCCGTATAATGTAATTCAATAATGACTTTAAGATACTTTTTTATATAGTTTCTTTCTTATGTTGATAAATATAATATTTTGTATTTCAGTTAAATATTGTATGTTACATTTTATGTAGTAAGCATTTTAAAAGGAGCTGACAACATAATGAATGGAAAAAGAAAAATTTTCACATGTATTTCTATTGTAGGAATCGGACTAGCTAGTTTTTCTAATTCTAGTTTCGCAGCAAGTGTAACGGACAATTCAGTACAAAATTCTATTCCCGTAGTTAATCAACAAGTAGCTGCTGCAAAGGAAATGAAACCATTTCCCCAGCAAGTTAATTATGCAGGTGTTATAAAACCGAATCATGTTACACAGGAAAGTTTAAATGCTTCTGTAAGAAGTTACTACGATAATTGGAAAAAGAAATATTTGAAAAATGATTTATCTTCTTTACCTGGTGGTTATTACGTAAAAGGAGAGATTACAGGTGATGCAGATGGGTTTAAGCCACTTGGAACTTCAGAAGGTCAAGGGTATGGGATGATAATTACAGTATTAATGGCTGGTTATGATTCGAATGCTCAAAAAATCTATGACGGTTTATTTAAAACAGCAAGAACTTTTAAAAGTTCTCAAAATCCTAATTTAATGGGATGGGTTGTCGCAGATAGTAAAAAAGCACAAGGTCATTTTGATTCTGCTACTGATGGAGATTTAGATATTGCGTATTCTCTTCTTCTTGCTCATAAGCAGTGGGGATCTAATGGAACAGTTAATTATTTGAAAGAAGCACAAAACATGATTACAAAAGGTATTAAAGCTAGTAATGTTACAAATAATAACCGACTAAATTTAGGAGATTGGGATTCTAAAAGTTCACTTGATACGAGACCATCTGATTGGATGATGTCACACCTTAGAGCATTTTATGAATTTACAGGTGATAAAACTTGGCTTACTGTTATTAATAATTTGTACGGTGTTTATACGCAATTTAGTAATAAATACTCTCCAAATACAGGACTTATTTCAGATTTCGTTGTAAAAAACCCACCTCAACCCGCACCTAAAGACTTCTTAGATGAGTCAGAATATACAAATGCATATTATTACAATGCTAGTCGGGTACCATTGAGAATTGTAATGGACTATGCGATGTACGGCGAGAAAAGAAGTAAAGTCATTTCTGATAAAGTTTCTTCGTGGATTCAAAATAAAACGAATGGAAATCCTTCTAAAATTGTGGATGGTTATCAATTAAATGGATCTAATATTGGTAGTTATTCAACTGCTGTATTTGTTTCACCGTTTATTGCTGCAAGTATAACAAGTAGCAATAATCAAAAGTGGGTAAATAGCGGTTGGGATTGGATGAAGAATAAGAGAGAAAGTTATTTTAGTGATAGTTATAATTTATTAACTATGTTATTTATTACAGGAAATTGGTGGAAACCTGTACCTGATGATACAAAAATACAAAATCAAATAAATGATGCAATTTATGAAGGATACGATAATTAATTAAATTTGAGAATGGTTACTCAAGAAAGGAATTAGCATACGCTAGTTCCTTTTTAATATTTTGTAAAACATTATCCATTCTAAAATTTGCATAGATATACTTGCTTTTTTCATATACATAGTTACTAATGACTCAATTTTTTCGTGAGAGGAGCGTATTTCTTGGAAAAAGTATTATTTTTCGGAGACCCAGGTATTGATGACTCATTTGCCATTATGTATGGCTTACTGCATCCCGAAATTGAAATTGTCGGTATTGTAACTGGATACGGAAATGTTGAGCATATACATGCTGCACATAATGCAGCGTATATTTTGCAGTTAGCAAATAGACAAGACATTCCTGTCATTAGTGGTGCAACAAAACCACTTACAGAAGAAATTACTACGTACTATCCTGAAATTCACGGAGCAGAAGGATTAGGGCCTATCCATGTTCCAGAAAATGTATTATCTATTCCGATATATAATTTCGGCAGTATTGCTGCGATTCTTATAAAGTACGGAAAAGATTTGACAATTGTTGATGTAGGAAGATCTACCTCGTTAGCAATTGCTTTTAATTTATGGAATGATTTAATGCTAAATGTAAAAGGAATCTATTTCATGGGTGGTGTTTTTTTAGAAGTAGGAAACGTTACGCCGTTAGCAGAGGCAAATGTGTATGGAGATCCTATAGCAAGTAAAATTGTTTTCCATCAAGCAAAGAATTTATTAATATTCCCTTTAAATGTAACAAACAAAGCTGTGTTAACACCAAATGTGTTTGACTATATTCAAGCTAATTCAAAGAATCCATTCCATACGATAATGAAACCAATGTATGATTACTATTTTTCTGCATACCAAAAACTTAATCCATCTATCGAAGGGCCATTGCTTCATGATGTGGTTGCTATAAGTGGATTAGTTAACCAAAGTTTTTTTGAATTTGCGCATCGTACAGTGAATGTAGATACATACGGAGATACGAAAGGACAAACATTTGCTGATTTTCGCCCTAACTCTAAATCTGAAGGAGCCCGTATAGCTTTAGAAATAGATGAACAAAAATTCATTCAAGATTTTATAAAAATCATGTTATAAGCTGTTGTCGAAAAAGGGAATTATTTCACTACGTTGAATATAAAAATATATCCTCTTTATAAAGGAGCTTACAATATTGAATGTCCAGTTAAAGGTTGTTACGAGAGAGAATTGGGAAGATACATTAAAGTTACAAGTAAAAGAAAATCAGTTGAAATTTGTTCCATCCGTAGCAGTTTCGCTTGCTAAAGTATATATAAAACCAGATGGTGACAATGTAGAGTACATACCACTCGCTATATACGATGGTGACCTTATGGTTGGTTTTGTTATGCATGCTGTTGTAAGAGAGACATCAGATATGTATTGGATTAACGGATTTATTATTGATCAATCGCAGCAAGGTAATGGTTATGGAAAAGCAGCATTACAAGAAAGTATTAATATAATAAAAAATACTTTTAAATCGTGTAAAGAAATTAGATTAACAGTACATAAAGATAATATCTCTGCAAAGAAACTATATGAACGATATGGTTTCATATCATTAGGACAGGAGTATGATGGTGAGCAAGTATATCGTTTATTTGTTTAACTATTATGAAGTAAAGGTGTGAAATGAAATATGCAATTTACTGAATTGAAAATTGAAGTATTCATTCCTGAAGAATATATTGAAACATTAAGGGATGAATTAAATAAAATTGGAGCATGTAAAACGGGCGAATATGACCATTGTCTTTCCTATAGTTCAGTGAAAGGATATTGGAGACCTTTAGACGAGGCATCTCCTTTTAATGGAGAAATTGGTCGAATATGCGAAGGGCAAGAATGTAAAGTTGAAATAAAGTGTAAACGAGAACTTGTAAAAGATGCTCTTGAAGTTATTAATGATATGCATCCGTATGAAACACCTATGATTTATATTATACCAATACTAAATGACTATTTTGAGCAACTATACATTGAATAACTAGGAGGAATATCAATTGAAAAGTAAATTCCATCATATTGTACGAGCAGTCATGATAAAAGATGAAAAATTATTAGTTGCTGAATATATTGGCCATCATTATTTTTTACCTGGTGGCCATGTTGAAATTGGAGAATCAGTAGAGAATGCATTAATAAGAGAGTTAAGAGAAGAACTTGGAGTAAACTGTAGTATACAACAATTTTTAGGAGTCATAGAAAATCAATGGCAAGATAAAGAAGTGCTCCATCATGAAATTAATCACATTTTTGAAGTAGAGTCACAAGATTTACATACGGACTTAACACCGAAATCGAGCGAGTCTCATTTAGCATTTCACTGGATAGATTATAATAAAGAAGCCTTAAATCATTATGAAATCATGCCAATGCCTTTAGTGAAGGAATTACTAGAAAGAAAGTTAAGTGATGAACTACTAAATTGTTGGATTAGTAATTTTTAAATCACTTTATTTATAGTAAATACGTCCATCGAATAAATATAAAGAAAATAGGCTGAAAAACAAGGTACATCACCTAGTGTAAGTTCATATTTTGTTGATGTACGCATTTAGTCTATAGTCTTGTTTCTATTTTGTTTACAAAAATATATAAACTTTAACGTTTGGGCGAAATTTATATTTATAAATGGAGGGGTTCGTAATGAATCAGTTTCAACATGAATTACAAACATTAAACCTTAATGATTATCAAACTGGTAATGTTGTGTATTGGGATCAACAACAAAGTCAATATCCATATTATTACATCCAAGGCGATGCACGTCGTTGTGGCGGATGCGGAGGTTGTGGTGGACGCTGTGGCGGTTGCGGCGGTGGCAGATGTGGTGGTTGCGTAGGTTGTGCCGGATGTTTTGGTTGCTTTAATTGCTGGAACTGGTGGATTATTTAAATATAGTACATCATTAATATTTTATATGAAAGAAAGGTGTAAATACTGTTTATACTTTTCTTTCATGCTGTAATTTTGATGTGTATTAAGGGGGATTTATTTGTATACATATGATAAGTTGATTTCTTGGGTAGAGAATATAAAAGAAAAAAATCATAGTTCTGCTACAGCACTTTGTATTATAAAAAATAATAAAGTCGTATTAGAGCATTATAGCGGTTATCACTCAAATACAGCGACTAATAAAAAAGTAACTGCATCTTCGCAATTCAACGTTGCTTCTGCTAGAAAAAGTTATTTAGGATTAATGATAGCGTATGCGCTTTACGAGGGGAAAATAAACTCTATTGATGATGAAGCGATAAAATATTTTAAAGACTTTGATCCTGCATTGCTTGGTAAAACAACGATAAGACATTTAGTAACACATTCACACGGATTAGAAGAAATGAATGACGGGACAATTTTTCGTGAATTTGAACCGGGACAAGCATGGGCATATAGAGATATTAATGTAAGAATGATGACACGTCTTATTTATCAGCTATATAACAAAAGTTTTCCTGAATTGTTAAAGGAGCGTGTTTTTAAGCCTGCTAATTTTCAAGAAACAGGTTGGAGAGTTCAGCGAGATGAAAATTTAGTTGGCGTTGTTAATAATCCAAATGAAGACGCAATTAGTGAAATTGGTACGGTAGATGACGGTACTGAAAAAAATCTGTTTGTCTCAGCTAGAGAATTTGCTTATTGGGGCAATCTTCATTTAAATCAAGGTGTGATAAACGGTAAGCAAATTGTTCCAAAAGAAGTTATAAAAATCGCTACGAGTTTGCAGAGTCCAACATATGTAAATAAAGAGCTACCACAAAATGGCTTGTTTTGGTTCGTTCAAAATGAACCTGCACAATTAAGCGAACTTGGTGAACGTGTTCCAAAAGGGTCATATCAAATATTAGGGATTACTGGACCGACTATTTTAGTAATACCTGAATATAATGTAGTTGTTGCAAAAATGTATAACAAAAGATATAACTACGGCGGTGATAATTACTTATATTATTTACGTGAATTTAGTAATTTAGTCGCTGATACATTTAGTAACGGTAATAGGGCATAATTACTCCTATAACAAAAAGGAGTGATTGTAAGTGAAAGATAAAGTGAACAAAAATAAAAAACAAAATATAAAAGATGTAAATACAGAGCAAAATGCAATTTATAGCAATCCTAAAGATGCAGCTAATATGCAAACTGTACCGCAGCCGAAGGATTTTGATGAAATTGAATATTAATTTTTCATCCGACTATATGATGAATGAAAAATACGTCTTAAGTCTCATCACATATAAGAAATTATTTGATAACATATATACATAAGCATTCGAAAATGGCTTATCTTAACAAAGCTTTCTTTAGAAACATCTGATATAACCTGCAAAAGACACTTCTTTATGAAGTGTCTTTTTGTGTATATGAACTTAATTACCATTTTCCGTACAGTATCTTGCAATTTACGATGGATATACTAACTGTGAAAATCTATGTCAAGATAAAAGAAGGGGACAGTTAGTATGAAACAAACTTCTATAAATCCGTTACTAATTGTTCTAGGTACAATCATTGTTCAAATTGGCCTTGGAACAATTTATACATGGAGTTTATTTAATCAACCCCTTGTAAGTAAGTTTGGATGGAATCTTAATTCAGTAGCGATAACTTTCTCTATAACAAGTTTTTCTTTATCATTCTCAACTTTATTTGCAGCAAAATTGCAGAAAAAATTAGGACTTCGGAAACTTATTGCTACTGCAGGAATTGTTTTAGGACTCGGCTTAATACTTAGTTCACAAGTTTCTTCCTTACCACTCTTATATTTATTAGCTGGTGTCGTTGTTGGTTATGCGGATGGAACAGCTTATATTACATCACTATCTAATTTAATTAAATGGTTTCCAAATCGGAAAGGGCTTATTTCAGGTATATCTGTATCAGCTTATGGAATGGGCAGCTTAATCTTTAGATATATAAACGGAAATCTTATCGATAATCTTGGTGTATCACAAGCATTCTTATATTGGGGCATTATCGTGTTACTTTTAGTATTAATCGGATCGTTCTTCTTACGTGAGGCAATCGTAAGTAATGCTGTAACTGAAACATTGCACAATGACTATACTCCGCGTGAAATGATGCGAACGAAACAAGTATATCTGCTATTTTTTATGTTATTCACCTCGTGTATGGGTGGTTTGTATTTAATCAGTATGGTAAAAGATATCGGTGTACAACTCGTTGGACTTAGCGCAGCAACCGCTGCAAACGCCGTTGCTATGATTGCAATTTTTAATACAGTAGGTAGAATTATTCTTGGGACGTTATCAGATAAAATCGGCCGAATGAAAATTGTCTCTGCAACGTTTATTATTATAGGATTGTCAGTCTTTACTTTAAGTTTTATTCCGCTAAATTACGGAATCTATTTTGCTTGTGTAGCAAGTGTCGCCTTTTGCTTCGGCGGTAATATAACTATATTCCCAGCTATTGTCGGAGATTTCTTTGGATTAAAAAACCATAGTACAAATTACGGGATTGTCTACCAAGGTTTCGGATTTGGTGCGCTTGCAGGATCATTTATTGGAGCGATACTCGGGGGATTTCAACCAACTTTCATTATAATCGGTGTTTTAAGTGTTATTTCCTTCATTATTTCAATATTAATCCGCCCACCAAATGTAGAAAAGAAAAAGGAACTAAAACATTTACATCGGAAAGTAGCTTAATTTTAAAAAGAGTCCTCATGTTAGGGCTCTTTTTTATTCCATTAACTTTGCTTCTTTACGAACTTATTAAAGACAGGACAATTTCATTATAAAATTGAATAGATAAGTAAAAAGGAGCGTGACACTTAAAATGAAAATAGTACAGCAGTGGGTACAAGAAGATAGTGATTACATAAGAGAGAAAGTAATTGAATACAATCAAAAATATCTTGCAGATGAAGAAAAAACACCTTCAGAAAAGGTTAGTTTCATAGTAAGAAATGAAAAAGAAGAAATAGTAGGTGGGGTAACGGCAATAACTTTTTGGCACCATGTACACGTTGACTTTCTATGGGTTTCTGAAGAATATAGGCATGAAGGTTACGGAAGCAAGTTAATAAAGCTTATTGAAGAATTTGCAATTGAAAAAGGGTGTAGGTTAATTAATTTAGATACTTTTAGTTTCCAAGCACCTGATTTTTATAAGAAACATGGATATAAAGTAATTGGAGTAAGTGAAGATCATCCGAAAGGACATAATCATTATTATTTAGAAAAACGGTTAAAAAGTATATAGAATTTGTTAACGTTAGTATTTGAAATACAAATGCAATAAGGGCGAGGTTATTATTAATTTCAGTATTAATTGAATCAATTTTTATACTAAAACTGCAAGAACGTACTTTGGATAATCTTCCTAAGGTACGTTCTTTTTTTTATATCAGTAGCCTATTCTTATTAACTCCAACAATAGCGGTAAAGGCAAGACTTAACTAACTTATATATATTAAAAGGAGTTAATGGTAGAATAAAAAGAAGACAGAAAATTCCTTTTATTTAAAATAGAGGAGGTACATATGAAAAAAGTTAATGTTACATACGCGATTTTGTACGATAAAACTAATGAAAAGATCTTAATGGTAAAAAACAAAGGGGAAAATGGTTCTTATTATACATTACCAGGTGGCGCAGTTAAACTAGGAGAAACATTAGAAGAAGCAGTAATTCGAGAAGTAAAAGAAGAAACAGGGTTACATATAAACGTAAACGGGATTTGTTCTATCAGTGAAGCCTTTTTCGAGGAAAGAGATCATCATGCAATTTTCTTTAATTTTCTAGGCGAAATAATCGGCGGGGAGACATATATATCAAGGCCAAAAGAAATCGAAGAGATTACTTGGATGGAATTACATATAGCAGCACCGTATTTACGCATACCAGAACATTTACTATATTTATTACAAAAGAAAGAAACAGTACCTTATTTTTTTAACGGAACAATCGTTCATCAATCTTCATAAAAATATTATCTCATGTAAGGCGGGGGAAACATGGAGTTTATCGTTAATCACAAACAATTCACTCAAGCACTTTCAGAAGTCAACAAAGCAATATCAACAAAATCTTTAATTCCTATATTATCTGGTATAAAAATAACTGCAGATCAATCTGGAATTACTTTAATTGCAAGTAACTCAAATATTTTTATTGAAAAATTCATTCCTGTTTCAATTGAAGACGAAAAGATTGCAACTATTTTAAAGGTAGGAACTATTGTTGTACCTGCAAAGTATTTCATTGAAATAATAAAGAAAATGCCAAGTGATATCGCAATAAAAAGTAAGAATGAGCAAACTATTAAGATACAATCAGAAGAAATCACATTAAGTTTAAATGGATTTCCTGCAGATGAGTTTCCGAATGTACCGCTTATAGACAATCATGCAGAAATCAAGGTAGAGACAGAGCGATTGATTGAAGTATTTAAACAAACAGTCTTTGCGGTAGCAAAAAATGAATCTAGACCTGTTCTTACTGGGGTGCATATAGAGTTATCTAATAATAAGTTAATTTGCGCTGCAACTGACTCACATAGACTAGCGATACGCGAAACATTACTTTCCTCAGATGTAAAAGCAAATTGTATTGTACCAAGCGCAACCATTAGTGAACTTCTAAAATTAATGAACAGCAATTCGGAATTCGTATATATCTACCTTTCAGAGAGTCATATTATATTTACGCTCGGAACAACTACATTATATTCAAGACTAATTGAAGGGAAATATCCTAATATTTCTAACCTTATTCCAAATGATTTTAAAACGATTATTAACGTAGATAGAAAAAAGATATTACAAGGTGTAGACCGATCAAGTTTATTAGCAAGTGAATGGGCTAATAACAATGTTAACTTAGAAATCATAAACGAATCCACAATTAAAATTTCTTCAAACGCTTCTCAAATTGGGAAAATATCTGAAACGCAACAAATAGATGCGATTCAAGGTGAAAAACAATTAAATATATCTTTCGATGGGCGTTTTATGGTTGATGCTTTAAGAGCAATAAAAGAAGAAACGATTACTTTAAGTTTTGGAGGTTCTATGCGACCGATATTGATTGAAGCAGGAGAGCAATCTGCAGCAGTACATCTTATATCGCCAGTAAGAGCTTATTAAGGATAGAGGAAGGGATTAATAGACAAAGCAGCAATGGTAATCTGAAATACAAAGCAAAATAATAATAACCTGAATATAAAAGCCATAGATTAATCGATATGGGGTGAGTACGATGAAGAAAATAATTGTTTTACTCATTGGTATAGTTTTAATTATTTTTGCTTTTTATCAATACAACAAAAAAGACTATGCAGCTAAAAGTACTAACTTGTATGTAGAAAACTTTAAAGGGGAAAATGATTCAATAAAAATACAATCTGCTATTAATAAAGCAGAGTCTAGTAAAATTAAAACTGTATTGCTTGATGATAAAAAGTATAAAATCACGTCACCAATCATTGTTAAAAAAGGTGTGAAATTATTATTTGGTTATGGATCCCAATTTGTAGTTGAGGGAAACTTTAGAGTTTTAGAACTAGAGAAAAACGCATCCATTGAAGGAGCGTATATAACTATTGACGATCCTAAATTTAACTCTGAAGTTATTTATTTAGACGGTAAAAATAAATATTATAACACTTGGAACAAAACACAAATAAAAGATATAAATATTATCAATTGGACGGAAACGAATAAAGGTACCGGAATTTCTTTATACTCTGCTGGAAAAGAAAATGAAATTTCGTTTGTTAACTTCGAAAATATTAAAGTTGTAGGAATGGAAACTGGACTGAAATTAGTAGCGAAAAAACCGAGCACCGGACAAGCTTGGATAAATGCCAATCGTTTTATGAACTTTTCTTTAGAAGACTGTGTAAATATGATTTATATGGATAGTCAAGTAACTACGCCAAATGAAATTAGTGGGAATCAATTTACAAACCTTCAAATACAGCCTTCAAATAAAACAAAAAGCATTATACAGGTAAGTGGTCAACATAATGAATTTCATGGGATGGTGTGGGATTTAAATAAAATAAAACATGAAAACGAACTCATTGAACTGACTGATAAGAGTATGAATACAGTGGTTGAAATGTCCAGTGTACCAGCAAATAGAGTATTAGATAGTGGGAGATCCAATATAGTGAAATAAGTTTAAATACAGAAAAAAGAGCGAATTCTTTATAAGAGGATTCGCTCTTTTTATATTTTAAAATTAAATTTCCTTCCACCAAGCGGATAAAGGATAGTCTGTAGATTTTAACGTAATAGATTCGCCAATTTGTGGCGTTGTAATTTTAACTCCTAAACGGTTAGCTTCTTTCGTAACACGTTCTATCGGGTCACTCCATTCGTGTAATGCTAACGTAAAAGCACCCCAATGAATCGGAAGAAGTAATTCTCCTTTAACATCAATATGAGCTTGTACCGTTTCTTCAGGCAACATATGAATAGCAGACCACCTCGGATCATATTGCCCGCATTCCATTAATGTAAGATCGAATGGACCGTATTTATCACCAATTTCCTTAAAGTGAGGGGCATAACCGCTATCACCACTAAAGAAAATTTTAGTCTCTTGACCAAGAATAAGCCATGAACACCATAATGAACGATCTCTATCTGTCATACCACGTCCAGAGAAATGCCTTGCAGGCGCACATACTAACTTAATATTATCAAACGTAATTTCGTCCCACCAATTATGCTCACTAATTTTACTAGGTGAAACACCCCATTTAATAAGATATTGTGCAACTCCAGTTGGAACATAAAAGTGTTTTGCGCGATTTTTTAACTGCATAATACTTTTGTAATTCAAATGATCATAGTGATTATGAGAAATGATAATCGCATCAATTTCTTGAAGGTCATCACGTTCTAAAGAAAAAGCACCACTATAACGCTTACTATTAAACAAGGGAAATGGGGAAGAGGCATCTCCAAACATCGGGTCTAATAACAGTTTTTTACCTTCTATTTTCAAAAGAGAAGCAGAATGGCCAAACCATGTAACACTCTCTAACGCTTCATTATCTTTATTTGATAAAACAACAGGCAAATCCTTTATAGGACGCAGCTTTGATTTTATTTTAAAGTAATCCGTCATTAAACTTATAATATCTTTCGGTTTAAAACTCATATCAGTATGAATTTGATTTGTATATTTCTTATTCATTCGTTCTCCTTTTTACGATTAACAATTTACGTATGTTGTTATTGTAGCTATTTGTAGTTTAAACTATATTATTTTACCTTTCATCTAAAATGCCTTGTATTTCATAAATCCGTCAAATTCATTATTTGTATCTATAAAGTACAAATCGCATAGCAGCAGCTAAGACAAATATTAAGTACATGTAAATTGTTTTTATTTAGTAAATTCCTTCTTATACGCAACAAAGAACATATGTTTCATTGTATGTTATAGAAGAAAATATGTCTCTAATAAAAGAAAGGAGGGAGAGGATGTAAGTGCACATAGAGCGAAAAAAGAAATCAAAATGTAAACTATCAAAATCTGAGGTAACGCAGCTATATGCAGAGGGGAAAAGCACCTCAGAGATTGCTACACTTGCTAATGTGTCTGCAAGGTATATTCGTATGGTTTTATCAGACAGCAACGTCCCAAGGCGCGCTATAGGGAGTTGGAAGAGAAAGTATGACATAAAAGAAAATTATTTTAAAACTTGGTCAAATAATATGGCTTATATTTTAGGATTTATAGCAGCTGACGGCGTTATACAAAAAGAAAATCAATGCGTCAGTATATCACAAAAAGAAAGTTATATTTTAGAAGATATAAAAAAAGAATTAAACACCAACCAGCCACTTTATCAAAACAAAAAAACAGACGTATATATGCTAAACATTAATAGCAAAACAATAAAAGACGACCTTATGAACATACATGGAATCATGCCATGTAAATCATTAAATATTAAATTTCCATTCGTGCCTGAAGAATATTTACATCATTTTGTTCGTGGATATTTTGATGGGGATGGTTACGTCAAGTATGAAACGTATACAGTAAGCTTTGTAGGAGGATCATATAGCTTTATGAATTCTTTAAATCAGGTACTACAAAATCACAATTTACCAGCCGATTTACTAAATCAAAATAAACATTATCGCGTCATTTTAACCGGGAGAAAATCAATACAACTATTTTCAAATTGGATTTATAAAGACAAAGATATTTATTTGCATAGAAAATATGAAGAATTTCAGAAAGAAAGTCTAAGTCTAGATCAATTAAAAGATCGAAACCTAAAAAGAACCCAATCTGCTGTTAAGCAGAGAAAACAAAATTTCCTTAAGGAATATATGAAAAATAAATGTATCGCTAAAACTTGTTCCAGTTTAGAAATAAAGGAACCAACTTTTAAAAGTTGGTTAAAAAATGATAATCAATTTAAAAAAGACTATGAAAGAATTCATTCATTATAAAAATACAAAAAACCTTAGTATATCTATGCTAAGGTTTTTAATTTGAGATTATTAGAGGATACTTATTTTCGTTTATAGAAGTTAGTAAATACATAAATCTTACAATGAATTTACTAGTAAGGGAGGGGTTATGAAGTGTTTACTAATAATATTCCGGAGAATATATTACATACAGCTTATGAAGCTAAAATGATTTTCTCTGGAGATAATTCGCCATCTATAAAAATAAAAGGAACGAAACTTCAATATTTACTTGTAATGCTTCATCTTGGATCAGTAAAGATTTAGTCTTATTGTTTAATGAAAACGATAAATCTTTAAAAGAATACTTTGCCAGCAGCAGATACTCAAAAGAAATTACTTATGAAGAGTTTTTTATCTGGTGGTATCACTTTTTCTATACAAAAGTAACTGAAGAATTAATAAAACAAGGTGTAATTATAACAAGCACAAAAAAAATCAAACGTACATAATCCATCAATAACTTTAAATTAAAGTGCTAATACACTTTTACAAATGTAGCAGCTAAATCGATAAATAATTATTAGTAAATAGAGGATAATCTGAAATCAAAACCTAACATTAAGAAAATGAAATGTTTAAAGGGGAGAAGAGCCTTGCAAAAGAAATTTATCAATCCAGAAACGATGCCACCAACTTTTGGATACTCGCATGTAGTCGAAGTTACAAACGCTAAACGAACAATTTACATATCTGGACAAGTAGCGATTAACACTGACGGTCAAATAGTTGGAATTGACGATTTAGCTACACAAACGCGACAAGTATTCGAAAATATTAAAAGTGCATTGGAAACTTCGGAATTAAAATTTAATGATGTAGTCAAATTAACATTTTTCTTAACAGATATTTCTCAAATGGCCATTGTGAGAAATATTCGAGATCAATACATTGACACTAATAATCCACCAGCAAGTTCAGCTGTAGAAGTTAGAAAGTTAATTAACGATAACTTATTAATTGAAATCGAAGCAATCGCTGTAGCAAACTAGTTATAAAAAAATATTCGTCATCATAATACAATTCGTTTAAAATGAACAGATTAAACGAATTGTATTTTTATTATTTAAAATCTAATTTATATCCGAAAATATTATTATCAATAGCTAATAAAGCGAATAAATACATAACCAATCACACATTACTAATTCGGTGGAAAAGGGGATCATAATAAACACAACTAAAACTTAGTAAGTTTATTACTTTTTTACAGTTAACATAATATATATTATAGGCAGTTAAAGAAACAAAGAGATATCAGGTATCAAAAACCAAGTAAACTATACTTAATGAGACGAATCAGAGATTTTTAGTGAGATTCACATGAAATCTTATATAAACAAATTTCTTCAGTTTTTATCGTTTTTATTTGTTATAAATTCATCACAGCAAATTCAAATCAATAATCCATTAATAATTATCGAATCAAAAACATTTTTGATCGACAAGAAATTTTTTATACAGAAAAATTATTTCTATACAAAATATAAATTAATAATTATATTTTATGTTTTACTTTATGAATTTATTGCTATTTGCACACGTTTTACAACTTCACATTATTTGTTGTTATTTCTGTTATTTAGGCTTGACTTTCATTACACTCATTGTTTTTTTATTCTAGTTAACATAACACTTATTTTTAAAATAAAAAAATCCTCCTCACCTTCAGGAAGATTTTTTATTTGCTATTATTTTATTTATATCTTCTAGTAACAATCCCAATTGTAAATGACATTGGAAAAATCTAGATTTAACAGCTCTTCCTTACGTATAAAGAAATTAGCAACCCCAGAATCGCCCCACATAATATTTAATGAATCGTCTGTATCAATTTGCAGCAATAATATGTCATGTTGCTGGTATTTTTCTTCCCATTCTCTCGGATCTGTCTGTGTGAAAAATGGATATCCACCAATTTTATGTCCTTGATCTTTACATAAATCATCATACAGTTCGCCTAATTCTGTATTATTTTCTTCATCAACAATTTCTTCCCAATCAATGTTATCACTAAAAATCATTTCAAATCGATAATCTCTTGGTGTTACTGGTTGATAAGCTAACTCAAAATTCAGTTTTGCTGCTTCAGGTATGATAAAGTCTTCTAATTCTAAAGTGTTTAAATAACTAAAATCAGTAATTACCTTATTTAAATCTTCTATAATTGTAGAATGATAAATAATTCGAAAGTCTTTTTGGATTGTTGGATGATCAAAATCTGCTCCATAAAGCTCATCATCAGCACTTACGAAAAACTGTAACATTCCCTTTTGAGGCATATATTCAACATGCGGAATTTCTTCAAAGTTTAACTGCGCAAGTAGCATCATAGGTTGTCCATTTGAGTCTTTAGGATGCTCTTGATCTATAGGTAAATACGGATAACCACCAAACTTACTCTCAAAAAGTGTTGTCTCTGCTAATGTTCCAGACACTTTAACATACGGTTTTATACTTTCTTCTAAAATACTACGATACTGCTCTAGTTCTGTCGGAATTTGAAGTTGATACGTATTCTTCATCACATTTGCCTCCCTTTAGTAATGAATTGAAAATGCCTTACTTAATTATATAGCAAGAAATAGCTTTGTGAAAAATTGTTAAAAGTCCGTTTTCACCCTCGTTTTTTGCGCACTTGGTGGACAAAGTAAATTATGTTCTAAAACCTTTTTATTAATAGTTCGAATTAAATCCGCTGCTTCTGCCGTATTTGTATTTTCTTTTAGTCTTTCTTTTAAATCGTCAATTTCTTTTGAAAGCTCAATCCACCTAGGCAAAACATGATTATTTGCTAAAGTTCTATAAAGTTGCTTTTCAGGATTGTAAGAAAGATCTTTATCGAGATTAAGAGGTTTACCTTTACCAGGTAAATTATCAAATGACCCTTTCTTTTCTGCCTCTTTAACGATAGAACTAATATGATCCTCATACGTATAGGACCAAACTTTTTCATCTTTTACTAAAATCTCTTGCTTTTTTAGTTTTTTATCTAGTTCTTCTTGATTCATAGCTTCTCTCTCCTTTTTATTTTTTAGTGTCGTTTTTGTAAATTCCAATGCCCTTAATCCTTCGAATAGCTTTTCTCGCCACCACACGCTACCATGATCGCCTTGAAACTCTTCATAAGTAATTTGGTATTCCTTTTCTTTTAAAGCTTTATACAGACGTCTATTAGCCGTTAAAAGAGGTTTGTTTTCAAGTTCTCCTACTGCTATGTAAGAATAGAGATGAGTCGCATTAGAATCTATTGATTAAATTTGATTTTCAATCCAAGGAATTTGATTTTCATAATCATCTTTTTTCCAATGTACGGATCCAGACATTGACAACACATTTCCGAAAACATGTGGATTTTGAAGTGTTGCATAAAAAGCTGCTAAGCCACCAAGACTGAAACCAGCAATTGTTGTATGTTTTGCTTCTTGATGCACACCACGGAAGTAATTCCTCCTTGAAAAATGCATTCATTTTATCATTATAAGTTAGCCCTTCTAATCGATCGACAGGATCTATAGCAACAGCAATACAAGATGGGATTTCATTTTTGTAAATTAAATAATTAAGTGTTTTTGCGATTGGAAGGTTATGAATGAATGAATTCCCATCAAATACAATGAGAAGTTCTTGAAGATGTGAAGTGTGAGAATAATCATGAGGCGTATAAATATGAATTTTACGTGTGTTATTTAAAATCGAACTATAAAAAGAATATGTTTCAATCTTTCCGGATGGATAATCATTTGAAGGAAAACGACTGCTATACTGCACGTCCATACCTATTTTTAACACAGACGCTTTATTGGTACCTTCTCCATCACCTCTCTTTCTCCTTTGTAGTATTCTATATGTAGTTTTTTCATTAGAATCCCTATATAAAAGTAGTCGTAAGTTATGTGTTTAGAGAAGTTATTGATTAGAAAGATGATCAATTGCTTGAATAGAAAGTTCCAATGATTTTATTCTTCTTTCTAACAGTGTTCTTTGAGGACTCCCAAGCTTTGACTTAACATAAATCTTTTCAATTGATGGCAACAAACCAATTAGAACATTTCGAGCGTCTGCTAAATCCTCTTGGGTGTAATGATGGGTTTCTTGATTCCAAATACTTTCTAACATAGCTAAGCCGATACTAGCTGCTTTGAGTCTTTTTTTCACTAATGTAGTATTTGCACCTTTTTGAGTCATCTGAGATAGTGCATTTTCAAGTTTACGGATTGTTGACTGTAAAGACTGTATGGATTCTACTTTATCTACATTTGATACGTTTTTCATATTAAACCTGTCCCTTCTTCGTTTCTAAATTAGTTTTCTTGATATTTGATAATACCATTTAGAAGCGAATTTTACTCGAAATATTTGAGTTGGACATGAATTGGAAGGAAAACAGCTAACAAGCTTCTATCTCCTCCCTCTTACATATTTTATATGTACTTCTTTTTTCTCGTTAAAATACCTACATGGACAAGGTATTAATATTGTATATTTTATGAACAAAAAACGTACAAACAGCATCACTTGTACGTTTTAATTTTTATTCAGTAAGATAATAAAGTAATAGCTTACGGGTTTTTTCATAATTCATGAAATCTCTATATAAAATGGGATAATTTATAATCTCTGTTTCTAGAAAACGATATTGCGGAAACCACTCAAAAAACGATTTTCTTAGCCACTTAATTTGATTAAACACAATCTCCTGTTCATTATTATTAAGCACGTAACTTAAAGTACCTGCTGTATGCATCCAATAATAATTTAAATCAGCGCTTATACAATCATCTTCTGTAAACGTATTATTAAAATCTTTTCTTATTTTTCGAATGTCACAATTCGGAAACGGTTTATACAGTGGACTAGGCATGTTCTGCAATTCATTAAAAATAACCTTTTTACCTACCACCCCTTTATTTCTCTAGCCAATTTAATAAGTTTTCATAATGATATTGAGCATCGATATACCCAAGATTATATAAATTAACGAGCTTTTCCTTATTTCTTTCTATTCCGCTTATAGGAAGCTGTACACTTGGTTGAATTACATAAAAATTATCTTTTTGTTCTTCTTGATTCATATAAGATATCGTCTCGTTATAAAAACGATAATGGTCTACTAAATTCTCTGCGATTTTCGGATATTTTCTATATAGAATTTTAGCTAGACCAGAAAATTTATTTCGCTGCTTCTCGTATCCTTCTGGCTTTGTCATAATTACAACGTTCTTTTCATAACCATCAGTTTGAGCTTTTAAAACTGGTATAGGATCTATAATTCCTCCATCTAGTAATTTTCGATTATCATATTCTACAGCAGGTGCTATAAACGGCACAGAGCTGGATGCACGGATGATTTTTAAAATATCATTTCCATGTTCTGTTTTATTATAATAAACAGCTTGTCCTGATTCGCAATCAGTCGTCCCTATAACAAATTGTTCATTACAGTTTAAGAAAGTTTGAAAATCAAATGGAACAATTTTATTAGGTACTTCATCAAATAAAAAGTCCATTCCAAATAATTCACGTTTTCGAATTAAATTTCGATAAGATATATACCTGTAATCTGATACTAGCTCTGTATTTACTTTCTTATTTCTCCCTTGTTGACGCGACAAATAGGTTGCTCCCATACAGGCTCCAGCTGATACGCCGACTACATATGGAAAGAATAAGTTCTTTTCCATGAAATATTCGAGTACACCTGCAGTATATAAACCTTTCATTCCTCCGCCCTCTAATACTAAACCGATATTCTTCATTCTATATCCCTCTGCTTCTTTTTTCTTAATTTCATATTAGCATAAGATTTTAAGATGAGGTTATATAAACTAATTACAACAATAACCAGAAACTACTAAAGTAATGTGATAATATCTTTGTGAGTAACATGTTACAATATAAGTAATTCATTCCACATATATTAAAGGAGGAATTTAATATGGGTTTATTTAGCGGTATTTTAGGAAATGCATCAAATACGAGTTCTGAAAGTGTAGAACGTGATTTAGAGAAGATTATGCTAGACGATGAAAAAGTAGAGCATGCTTATAAATTAATTCGTGATCTAATCGTATTTACAAATCGTCGTCTTATATTAGTAGATAAACAAGGAGTAACTGGCAAAAAAACAGAATACCATTCTATTCCTTATAAAAGTATTACACAATATAGCATCGAAACGGCTGGGCATTTTGATTTAGATGCAGAACTTAAAATTTGGGTGTCTAGTATGGAGGAACCAATTACGAAAGAATTTAAAGGTGACGATAGTATTTTAAGCATTCAAAAAGCGCTAGTAACCTTTACGACAAAGTAGTGGTTTTTGTATCTTTATTCATTTTCAAAATTACTAACCCGAGTATTTTGGAAGAATATACATTATTTTTGTATATTTAATCTAAAATAACATAAAAAGGTAAAGCGTATTTTAAATGCTTTACCTTTCTTTTTTGTAATAAACAAGTGTAGTTTTATCATTTAATTTCTTTATTACTTCTGTTCTTTTATAACCCATTTTCTCGTATAGAAAACAATTTCTTTCTTCTTCTAAAATCGTAGCAAGTTCAAAACTTCGTGCTTCTGGAAACATTTCTTCAATTAAAATAAGTACCTTCTGAGCAATTCCTTTCCCTTGATAGATTGGATGAATAAACATTGGACTAATCCAAAATTTATAAGGTAGTTCTTTTGCGGATATACATATCGCTCCAACAAGTTTCGAATCTATTATCACCTTATAAAAATTACTGCTGGGATTATTTATTCTAAAAATAGTTTTTTCAATAGTTTCATTTGCTGGATTTGTTTCATAGTCTTTATATTTATGTAATAAAGAGCTAAATGAGTCTATTTGCATTTGAAATATAACTTCTGCATCAGTTTCTGTCACCTTTTCTAATATAATCTCCATGTTACCAATTTAGACGCTTTCTTAAAGAAGTAATATGAGCGGTATGGTGACGACCATGCCATGCATATAGTCCTATTGCAACAGCAAGTTTTGTTTCACCAGTTTCAGGATGGTTAAATGTCTTTTCTAAATCTTCAATTTCTAGAGAATATAAAAGATTAACCCATCTTTTATGTAATGAATCTAGCATTACTAGTGAAACATCTACCGGTAATTTTGAATCAGGTAACTCTGCCCATTTCTCTTCTTTATACGGCTTAATAGTTGGATTCTTTTCTGTCAGTGCTAATTTAAAGCGTATGTAGCTATTCATATGGCTATCAACGACGTGATGAACTACTTGACGTACAGTCCAACCTCCAACGCGATATGGTGTATCTAACTGCTTCTGATCTAAATCTTTAATTGCCCTTGTTAGTTCATTAGGTAAATCTTCAATTTCTTGAATCCATGTATCAATCATTTCTTCAGTTATAGGACGTTTGTATGTAAATTGGCCAATTGGATAACGTAAATCATTCATGAATAAGTCCTCCTTATTATAAGTGTGAAGTATTTCTCCAAATATAGTGTACAAACTTCACATGTTCTCCATTTAATTCTACAGATGTTATATCTGATTCGTTTTGATAAGAAGAAAATCCGCTTTTTTCTAGTACAATTTGTGATGCGAGATTATTAGTCGTTGTTTTAGCATAAACTTCAGTAATTTCATTATTTTCCGCTACATCTAAAATTAATTTTACGGCTGCTGTTGCAACTCCTTTTTTAGTAAATTTTTCTCCGACCCGATACCCGAGCGAACTAATTCGAGTTTCCGTATCTATATCTACTAAATTGATTCGCCCTACAATTTCTTTTTCTTCATTACGAATTAAATAAAAATAAGAATCTCCATCTGCCTGTTCTATTAATAAATCGTCTAGTAGTTTTTGGAAATATTCAAATTCAAAATATTTCGAGCCACGATTTGGTACCATTGTTTCAAAAAAAGATTTATTTGTAAGTTCAAACGTAAATAAATCCTTAGCATCTTGTTTCTTTAGTTGCTCTATGTATATTTCCATTCCGTATTCTCCTTCTTGATTTACTAACTGTTATACATTCTTTTTTAATCAATTATATTCCTGCTATTTCTTTCGATTAAGTAATACAGATAGTAGCACTTTCGGATGAAAGAGATGAAATGGACTACGAATTAAATTCATCACTCGTACTAACCGAATATAAACATCAGAATTACTTGCGGATAGTCGATATATTTGCTTCGTATACCATAGTTGAAATTTTTGTTTTGTAGTTAATTCTCTCTTTAGTTGCGGGTGACGTGATATTTCTGTTGTTGTCATATCCCAAGGCGTTTCTATTATAGTAGCTGCCTTTTTATAAAATTGTTGTGTAAATGTTTTATCAAGTTCTTTTCTATCTTGCAAAAGTAATTGCAATTGGTGAGCCTCCATAGCAGCAACTGATACGCCTTGGCCGAAAACGGGATCAAAACGACATTGCGCATCTCCAACAACTAATAATCCTTCTGGTACATTATTCACTAAATCAAATCGCCGGCGTACTTGATAAGGAATTTTGTATGTCTTTATATCAGTAATTCCCTCAGCCTTATTTAAGAAGTCTGTAACATTAGAAATTGATAGATTTTCAGCAAAATCATAAAACTCATCATCTGTTTGTGGTGCTTTCTCATTTGCGTATCCACTAAAAGTAACAAAATAACGATTATCTTCTATCGTTTGAATAAGAACGCCATAAGGGTTATCAGGGAAACTAGGAGACATTAGCATATTACAACAGTCTAACTCCTCATTTTCTTTAAGTTTGAACATTTTCGTTGCGTAAAATAAATCAATACGAACTTTCTCTTCTTGTACTTTAATTTCGTATTCTCGTAGCCACTCTATACTTTTTGAGCCAAATCCACTCGCATCAACTACAAGATCCGCATGAACTTCTTCTTGTGTGTTTGTCTCTAAATATTTAACTTTTACTCCACACACTTTGTTAAGCTTTGCATCTACCAATAACTCTTTAACCAATGTTTCATATTTAATAGTAATATTTGAAATTTGATGTATTCGTTTTTGAATATGCCATTCTAGCAAAGGACGACTTTGTTGAATCATATGTACTTCCCCTATGAACGGTTGTTTCCATAGACCGAATTGATGCCATTTCAAATCACGCGTAAAGTTGTTTATAATACTACCCGCTTCTATTAATTCATTCGTAATATTAGGAAACAATTCTTCAATTGCGTTTTCTCCACCTTTTAATAACACGTGAGGATGATTACTTTGTGGAACTCTTTTTCTCGAAGACTTTCCATCCCATCTTTCATCAGCTTCTATAATGATTACTTCTTTAAAAGAAGTTGATAATGCTTTTGCTGCAAACTTTCCTGCCATACTTCCACCAATAACGATAGCCTTATTAAACATATTTTCCCCCTTAATAAAAAGAGATCCTGCCTTGTATGAATGAAACAGGATCTTAAACTAATTAACTTCTTTATCATTATACTTAAAATACATCAGTAAATTGCAACATTAAAATTAAAATACCTAATCCCCATACGTAATACGCGAATACTTTTAAGGAGTGACGTTTTAAATATTGAATCATCCATGAAACGGCTATGTATCCAAAAAACGCTGCTGATAACGTTCCGACAATTAAAGATGTACTAGAAATAGATTCTGCTTTCCCTTGAAAAACGTCTACAAATTGCAAAATGATAGCTCCAACGATGGCTGGTGTCGATAGTAAAAAAGAAAAGTAAGCAGCAGTTTCACGGTCTAATTTTCTCCATAATGCAGCGACAATTGTCATTCCAGAACGGGAAATGGCTGGAAAAATAGCAGCAGCTTGAAATGAACCGATAATTAATGCGTCTTTATATGTTATGTCATCCATTTTTTTACGACCATTCTTTTGTTTATCTGCCATGTAGAGAAAGAATCCGGTCACTAAAAACTCCCAACCGATCGTGATTCCTGTTTTTGAAATATCTTCAAAGAAGTCTTTAAACAATAAACCAATTACAACTGCGGGTATTGTCCCAACGATAAGTAATAACATGAGCTTTGAAAATGGGTTTTTAATTAAATATATAAATTCTTTTTTGTAATAAATAAAAACCGCAAGTAAAGTCCCAATATGCAGCATCGTATCTAAAAATAAGCCAGCCTCATCTAATCGGAACAAATGCCTTCCTAAATAAAGATGTCCGGTACTACTGATTGGTAAAAATTCTGTTAAACCTTGAATTATACCTAGTATGAAAGCTTCTAACCAATTCATGATGGTCTCCTTTCTCTTTTGCTTGTACCAATATATGAGGGTTAAATTTTCGATATGAAAAAAACTATATTTCTCTATGAATTTACTTTTTATTTATGGATATATATGTAAAGAGGGTTAAGGAGGGTTATTATGTGGAAGCACACAAAATTCGGTAATGTATTACTTTGGGTGGGCCCTATCCTTGTATTTTTAGGACTATGTATGACAAATGTTATTTCAGATATTCCTTTCTTTGAGGGAAAACATAAAACGGTTGGTATTGTACTTATATTTATAGGTGTAATCTGTTTTGTTGCTGCTAATCATTTGAAAAAAGGAGAAAGATATGAAGAATAAATCTAAATAAAAAACAATCCTTGCATATTAGCTAGGATTGCTTTTTATTAATGTTGATTATTTGTAGAATACTTTATCAACGTTATATTTCGCTTTGTATTCATTAATGATATATGTTTCGTAAATTTCTCTTTCTGTTGGATCTTCTACGATACATGCATCAATGCGGTATACTTCATCACGGTGATTTTTAATTGGTGAAACATTATCTTCAAAATGCTTCTTAATACGTTGTCTAATTTTACGAGCTTTACCTACGAAAAGAAGTTCGTCATTAATATTGTAAAACATAAAAATGCCGCCTTTATCTCTAGGGAACAAGTGGAAATCGATAAATCCATTAATTGGAGTAATGATTGGCTCGTCTCCTTTAATAACTTGTTTACGTTCAGTAATTGAAACATCAGCTTCAGGAATATTAATTTTAATCAAGTTCATTCACGTCCTCTTTTATTATAAAGATAAATAATAGCATACATAAGTAAGAAAAGCTATGTTCAGAGGCATATTTCATTTTATAATTCAAATATTATAGGTGTATCATGTAAACTTTTCTTCCAAATCATATGATCACTGGATTCTCCCCAGTAATCTTTCAATACATAGCTAGGTTTTCCAAACTTTTTCATCCATATACTTTGCGCATTTTTATATCCACTATCTAAACAATATTCTGTTATCCCTCTGCTAAGTAATGTAAGAAACATTGTATGTAGTAATAAACTCCCTATTCCCTTTCTCTGATACTCCGGAAGTATGAATACAGTTCCTATTTCATACAAATTTTTAAGTACACCACCTGTACAACTATTAACCAATGTACTTGCTGGACCGATTTCGATTGTTCCAATGATTTTATCGTTACTTGTATCAATTGCTAATAAAAAGTAACGACTTTCTCCGTTACTATCAAAGTCACTTTTCAAATACTGCTTTTTTGAGTTAATTTCATTTTCTATGTCATCTAATAATTGTGACAATCCTTCATTTTTGTATGTATTCGTAATAACTATACGGAAAAATAAATATAGTTCATCTACATCATTCAAATTCGGTCTTCTAACTGCAACGTTAGTCATGAATTCAATCTCCAATCCTCATTATGCCATTGTCAATACAACACTTTATATAATCTATTCATCATTATTCTGCAAAAACCTGCATAAATCCAACAGTATAGAAAGCTCATTATAAATATTGATAAAATAATTTTTATATCCATAGTTGTATGAACAGCAGGACCAAGTACCGGAAAGTGGAAAACATCGAGAACGATCATAATACCTATAAGTAGACAAGTTGCTGAAAAAGAAACAATCCAAATTCTCCTCTTTAATTTTAAAAAGGATACTCCTAAGGCTAGACCTAATAAGCCTGTAGTAAAAGGAAAGACAATTAGTTCACTGGGCTCAATAATAAATAATAGAAAAATAGTAAGAATATAAGAAAGTATTCCCTCACGAATAGAATAGAAAATAGCAAAAAAAATCGGTAATGTCGAAAATGGACTAATGAGCAAACCTATACCAGGAACTAAGTTCCCAGCTGCTTGAAACATGGTGGCCAATGCACTCATCAAAGCTGTAAATACTAACTTATTCGCAAGGGACAATTTTCTTTTATGAACAAAGCTCGTATCATGTTCTATTATCAGTTGATACCAATAACGTACAAACCAATTCATTAAAATACCCCCTAAAGATACCACATTCATTACTTTCTATATTATTCATACACTTTTGGTTTATGAGTTGCTTTCTACTAGTTATAAATCACTATATAATAGATACTTATAGATTGAAGATTTTTAGGGGGACAAGTCAAGTTGTGCGTTTTGGAAGCAGAATAAACTCTTTATGTTTTTAAACTGAGAATTTATATCGTATCAAGGAATAATTTCAAAAATGGTACCTTTGTTAAAATCAGTTACTTTCATAGAACTGTAAACTCCTAAATATAATTTAGTTTGATCCGAATTTGTTCCTAAACTCATATAATAAGCTGGTTGCGTACCAAAATCATAATTGGTTTCAATAGCATAAAAGTCAGCATGTTTACCGTCTGTACCTGCTCTAGTATAGGCTAAAACACCCTTAACTGGAGACTGAGATTCTCCTTTCTTGGCAAGGTCAGTAAAAACAACGCTACCTGTTAAATTTGGAATTGCATTTCCCATATATGGCTGAACTCCTGTAAGTGAAGTTCCTCCAAACTTATCTGTTCTAGAATCTTTATGAAAATAACTAAGTAGAGGCAGAATACGCTTCACTGAAGTTTGTATTGTTTCATCATAATAAACCATTGTTCTCTCATCCAAAGTCTGATTCTCAGAACAATGTCGTATAAAAGAAGTAGGCAAATCCCCTTCCCATCCTCGCCACCCAAAATTGATAAACCCATCTTGATTGAGAGTTAACCTCATAAAATGCATTTGAACAAGTTCTGTTACCGGTATAGGTTTATATTGAACAAATGAAAAAATAGACTCTACAATATCTTGTCCGACATTTCCGGCGTATTTGATATATTGATTATAAAACCTTTGAAATGAAATGCCAGTTATATTACGTACTCCTTTTGCAATTACTGTAAGTGTTTCTTGTATAGATAAAGGAAGTTCATTAAAGCGTGTAACTACAGGAGGGTTATTTATAAATGTATTTTTACTTACATCGATTTCAATTATTTTTCCTGCTATTTCTAAATCATCTTGGCTTAAATTAAATGGATCATAACCTGATCCGCCATCTCCATTTGTAAAAATAAGTTTTCCAGTCTCAGGTGAAAAGTTTAAACTATTGACTCCGTTATGATTAAAAAATGGTCTTCTTACATTCAGTAATGTTCGTCGTTTTTGAGCTTGACCATTAGATTGTAAAGTCCATTCTTCCACTGTATCAATGTGATCATATTGCGTATTTCTATTAAACCACTTTAAATTTAACGTTTTAGGGTCACAAGGATTCGGTTTAAATTGCTCAGAAAATGCACCTGGCCCTTGAGTTCCAGCTACTGAATAATGAAGATAAAATAACCCATTTTGATAAAATTGTGGATGGAACGCAAGTCCAAGCAATCCGCGTTCATCATAACCGCTACTAGAAACACCTTCTTCAAATGTACCTAATTTAATAATTAGGTGACGAATATCTAAAAATGTCTTTATAACTCCGTCCCCTATGTAAAAAATCTCCCCTAATTGAGTTGCGATAAATAGTCTTTCGGTCGATTCACCTGGAAGTATCGTTGTTTTCAATACAGTTGGTAAATTTACGTTATGAACAATGGGTCGTAAACTAACTTTAACTTTTGTCAATTAACTGTACACCCCTTTTTCTTCTTTTTTATAGAAGAATATGATTAGAGTAGTTCTGTTAGTATCAAATAAGTCGCATTCCTTTTTATTACAATTTTGTATATAATATAATTATAAATAATCTGGGGGACGAACTATGATAATCGTACTACAAATCATCTTACCACTGATTTTCACAGTCTATTTATTTACCCTCTATCGTAAAGGGACGTATGGATCAGCTTCATTTCTTTTAGCAGTCATGATAGGAATTTTCGGTTTAGAGAATATTTTTCAGCATGCTAGTCTAACAGATCATGCTATTTATCCATATTGGGGCAGTTTGAAGGCTGTTGTTATCGTTTTATCAGTCGTATTTCTATTTAAAAAAGGTGGTTTAACAGAAAAATATTGATTTTTAATGCGTTACATATTTTCTTGTTAAATTGCTTTTATTTTATAAAAGAAGAAATATTTATGTAAAAACACGAAGGGATGTGTTACATATGTCTATAAATATTATTTCAATAGTATCTATCATAATATGGATTGTGTTAATTACAGAACTTATAAAACCTTCAAAAGAACAGAATGGACGAAAAATAGTAACTTTAGTAACTGCTGGTTCCGCATCAACACTTATTTTGACGGTTTCATTTATTCAAAATGTCCCGTTTTGGAATTGATAGTGATATAACTAACAAAAATATGTATAAATAAAAAGATTAGGATTTACTCCTAATCTTTTTATTTTTTGAGGTAACACCATATGCCCAGCAAGCTAAGGTCTTGAAATAGCCCCTAAACAAAATTTGAAATTTTTCTAGAGTTATTTATGTGAATTTAACTCGTTTTCAGGAACATATATGGTCCTTTTATAATTTGAAGTTCTTTTTAAGCTTCTTATATTTTCTATACGAACGCCTAACAATGTTTAACATAAAATACGGTATTTTAACCGGGAAAGGCAATTTATATATGAAAGGAAAATAAAAGGTGAAATATGCCTTTTCTAGATCTCTCCACTTACTATCTTCTTTTATTTTTAAGAAATCAGATACATCGACTACATATCCCCTTCCTTTTTCCATCATCACATTTTTCCCGTGAACATCACAAGGAGTTAACCCTTGTTCCCTCGCATACTCTAAAGCCTCATTAATATCAAGTATTACTTGCTTAGGAATTTTAATACCCTTATGAATAGCATCGTATAAGGTAATTTCTTTTAAACGTTTCAATACTATGAAATTTTCCCCTTTATATATAAGCTTTGAATAAGAAGGATGATCTCCAATTCTTCGGTATACTTCTGACTCTTTTTCAATTCCTTCTCCTTCTCGCACGTAAACTTTCACTACCCAATCTTTGTATTCTTTGTGCATGAATACTGCGGCATAATTACCTGTTCCTAAACACTTCCAAAGTCTAGGAATATCTTTAACTACTACAGGCTCGAATTCATCCTCACTTCTTATACTTACCTCTTTTAATAATTCGTCATTTATCAATCCCACAAAACTATTTATACTCATCATTCCCACTCCGGTTTTGCTAAAAGGGGGCCCACCCACATTTTAACGAAAATATACACTAAGCGAATTTTAGCATAAAACGAGTCATCTTTCTTCCTAAAATAAAAAGCTGACTCGTTTTATTTGAACTGTTGAATACTTAATATTTATTTCGTTATTCATAGTCAAAAACCGTACGATATAAAAATATTTCTAACTATTTTCATTTTTTCAGAGGCAACTGTATAGGGCTTTTCTTCGTGCAAGTTCTCTTCGTTCATTACCCATGCCAAATCTATAAAATATTGTTTAGAAGTGTAGCAAGGGTTTGTTAATGGTTCAATTCTTCTTCCACAACTATTTTTGTTAGCAAAAACTTTTATTGTTTTAATAGTCTTTTGTTTAATTCCCACAATGCTGTTTTGTTGCTATCCCATTTCAAAAGCGTTACTGCTTCCTCAAAGCATAACCATTTATAATTAAAGTGTTCTTTAGATAATGATATGTTTTTTGTAGGGACTTTAACTCCAAAAGAAAATTCTTTTATTACATAAACCTCTTCTCCCCAAAGGAATCCTCTAACTACATCCTCTACTGGTAGTGAAGACACAGAATCTAATTGTATATATGGACATTCTCTTGTAATACCAGCCTCTTCAAACGCTTCCCGTTTTGCTGATTCAATAGGAATCTCACCGACTTCTCCGCCACCAGCTATTCCTTGCCAATAACTATAATCACTTCGGTTGAAAATAGCATATTGAATGGAATCAGTAGTTTTTATATAAGGAAATATCAATACTTGATATGGCGCTCTCATTGTTTAAGCTCCTCTCAAAAAATAAGTTTTAAATAAATATAAATAAAGAGCCGACATCACAATTCTACATTATTAATGCAGGTTTATAATGTCGGCCTTCTATTTTTAAAGAATTTTATTTTTCATAAACAGGCTTACTCTTAACAGAGGGAAAACTGCTTATTCCTTGTCGAATTTGTTTAGCATGGTTCTTCCTAAATGTTAGCAGTACCCTATATTATTCAATTGCGCCAGCAACATCATAATCATTTAAATCTAACTCAATTGGTTGTCCCAGCGCTAATTTAGCAAGTTCCGCTCCTAAGTATGGACCAGCTGTTAAACCCGAAGCTCCTAATCCATTCGCAACGAGAATTCCTTCAAAGTTAGGTAGTGGTCCGATAACAGGTAAGAATCCTGGTGTGAATGGTCTGAATCCAACTCTCGTTTCAAGCATTGTAGCATTTTCTAAGCCAGGTGCAACTGCTAATGCCTTATGGAATACTTCATGTAAACCACCTGCTGTTACACGATGATCGAAACCAGTATCATTCTCATGTGTTGCACCAATTACGACATGCCCATTGTCAAACGTTAAAATATATTGATCGTTCGGTGGCATAACAACTGGCATATTTTCTGTTGCTGTATTCTCGATTTGCAGATGAACAATTTGTCCTTTTTGGAATGTAACTAAGAAATTAATTCCTAATGGATTCAAGATTTCATTCGCCCATGCGCCTGCAGTTACAATAACCTTTTCTGCTAAAATTGTTTCATCGTTTACTGTAACTCCCGTAATATGATTTCCTTCACGGACTAATATAGCATCGCCTTTTATTAAAGTTGCACCATGTTTTTTCGCAGCACTTATTAATGCATTGCGTAATAATCTTCCATTTACTCGTGCAGCACCACTAATATGAACAGAACTATATTCGTCTGATAATGCTGGGAATAATTTTTTTGTTTCTTCAGCTGATAAGCGAGTGATTTCACCAATCTCTGGGGCATCTTCACGTCGTTTATAAGCTCGCTCTTCCATTTGATCTAACTTTTTCTCGTCAGTATGTAAACTAATTGCACCTACACGATTATATCCTGTGTCAGTTTCACCGTCTTCTTCTAATTGCTGAATTAACGAAGAATAGTAACGTGCACCGCCTTTAACAATTTTATACCATGCTTTATTACGACGCTGCGATAGCCATGGACATACAATACCTGCTCCTGCATCAGTTGCTTGTCCTAATTGTTGGCGATCCACGATAGTAACATTCGCACCTGCCTTAGCAAGATGATAAGCAGTAGACGCTCCTAAAATTCCAGATCCAACTACAATATACGATTTCATTTCAAACACCTTTTCTCTTTTGCTAATTATATAAATATAAGAACATTCCTTAGTATAATGGAAGGAATGCTTTTTTCAATGTACTCATCACAATTAATTGTTGCAGCATTGTGACTTTCTTAATCATTATTTTTTCTTCTTACGGAATAATTCAATTGTTTTATAGCCTTGTGAAAGGATCTCTATCATTTTCTCTAGACGTTTTTCACGTGTTTTTTCTTGTTTTACAGAAAAAAGATTACGTGCCCAATCTTTCTGATATCCAGGCGTTAAACTTTGATAAAACTTAAGTTCATTCGGATGATTAGCTAATAATGCTTCAACATCTTTAATTCGATCTGCATAATCGGCAACACATTGACTCATAGCAGATGTTTTCGTTGTTTTTTTCTTCTCGCGTTTTAAACCTACAACAGTAAAGACTTCATCCATACTTACCATTCGTGCAAATTTAATGTCGCTTTCTCCCACATAACCATCTTCTCCAACGTTTAATGCCGGAAACATCTCATCACGGTGAATAAACGTACTATAACGAGCATTACCTTTTTTCGGATATGCGAAGAATACGTAACCTTTTTCAATTAGTAATTCTTCATTACTAATAATAAAATTCGTTTGTTTCACCATTTCATCAAGCGTTTCTACAAATATAAAGATAGCATCGTGTTCTTTTGAGAATGCAGTTTCTTTACCTGTAAAAATGTCATAATCACTTGGTTCGTTAATAACGACCATATTTGTATACTTATTAAGTTTCAATTTATCAATAACTGACATAATAATCTTCCTTTACATTCAAAATTCATTGTACATACTTTTTCGTACTGTTCTAGTGTATTATATGTATTAAGAAAATCAAACTTTAAATCGTATTATTCTGCTGCAAAAGAACATAATTCTTTACTAGATGGGGTGGTTTTATGCCATATGTAATTCGAGATGAAGGGCTAGTTTTACAAGGGGATGATGGAAAAGAACCAATTTTTCATACATATGAAGAAGCTGAGAAAACATTAAAAACACTAACTATACCGCAGTTTCCGAAACATATTAGAAGAAAACCATTTACACCAAAAATAATAAAGATAGCCGCTTCTGAATAAGAACCGGCTATCTTTATTATTCATAACTTAATAGCAAATAAAGTATATAAAAACTCTTTATATTGATCTTCTGTAATTTCATGCTTAGTTTTTTCCCCACGAATAGCTTCAGTTAAACTTGTATTCGTTAATGAAATATGACCGGAGTTCGTCAACTTTACTGCAATTGGTCCTTTATTAAAAATAGACTTCTCATCTTCTATCACTCTTCTTTGAACATCGTTTACTATTATCTCATCAATATTATGTTTATAAAAAGCATGACAAACTTTCCATTCTCCATCAGTATCTATTCTTTCTAAAACATAATTTCCCTTACTCGTATCTTTTCGTCTCACCCGGTACGAACCATTTTTTGAAGAAACAGACTTACCAGTAAAAGGTACAGGAACAAGAGGTACTAACGAAGCTATACCTACATCAATTAAATACTGTACATTATCATAAGTTAAAATAATTGTTATATGGCCATCCTCAAGTGCCCATGCATTTATATCGTTTTTATAAACCGTACCTAATGCCAGTTGTACATCATAGCCACAGTCTCTTAAGAAATAGTAAAAAAGAGTATTTAATTCGTAGCAAAGTCCACCACGGGAACTAGTTAAAATTTTCTCTCGTAAGTTTTCCAGAGAGATTTGATTCGTATTTCGTGCTATAACATCTAAATTCTCAAATGGTATAGTGTGTGCAAATGAAAAGAGTATAGTAGGTAATTCTTCAAACGTTACTTCATTACGTTTTTTAAGATTTAATCTTGTGAAAAGCTGATTTTGTAAACTTGTCATAATTAGCACCCCTTAAAAATTTATAAGTTTAAATAATATATGCTGATTGTAAATTTTAAGGGGCACTGTAACAATGTACATTTCATTTAACTGTACCGGTACAAAAATTAAGATTCACAAGGTAAATTAATAGAAGGCGTCATTACAAATGTCTTTTCTGTAATTACTTCTTTTTGGGGAAAATCAAAAGCTACGAATATAAATTTAATAGTTTATCTATAGGCAAATTATTAATATCACTTAAATCAACAAAATAGTGAAGTTGCCACGTTTGGCTCCTTTTAGCTTGATTGCTAACAGTGGTATCCCAAACAGGATAAATTCTCATTGCCATTTTCCCTGTTTGACTTTGTGTTCTCAATATTTTTTCTTTAAGAAGAATCTCTTTAGGAAAAATAAATTGTCCTAGTTTATTATCAGCAATACAAGTGATTACTAATAAATCAGGAGCAGCTTCATAAGAGAAAGCTCTATTTCGCATATTTTCATCTTTCTCCCAAAAAGAAACAAATTGACCAATTTTATTAGGAGTAACTTTTGATTTTCTAAAACGAATGGTTTTGTTATTTAAGTGGAATAAACATCCTGCATATTCTGCGTTTTGCTTTTCTTCTTTTATATTCGTAATCATTAAATTGTTAGGTTTGTAAACTATATTGTTTAAATCTCGGATCGTATCATTAAAATTGTTCAAGAAAACTCCCCCTTTATTCATCTCTTAGTTTACCACAAACATCAGTTCTTCTATATCGTATATAATCATGAACTAAGTGAAATGGGGGAATTTAGCAGGATATAATTATTACTTTAATGTACTTAGTTTTTCAATTGCTTGTTGTTCAGTTGCTAAGTAAAAAATATCTTTTCCTTTATTACATTCATAAATAAAATCCTTTAAGCTTTTACTAGTATACATAGAGAAATCTCCAACAATAGCAATCTTTACCTTGTAGTTTATAAATTTTTGAAGGATATCGCCCGCAAGCCGTGTTTTTAGATCAAAGAAATCTTCACTTATTAAAGATTTATGGATAATAATATGTTTCGCATCTACCTCATATTGAACTGTTGCCATAGTATCTAATGCAGACTGAACATCCGATATTAATACCTTATCGTTCCTAATGACCGCAATATTGATTCCATCGATTACTACTTTCTTTATTTCCATAGTCCCACCCCTTTATAATTTATACAGTATGAGTAAAATTGTTTTACAAAACTTCGTATTAATCATGGATTAAATTAGCTTCAGCTATTAAAATGGCCTCTATTTTTTGTTGTAAATATATATTTTTTTATTACTAATACGGTCAATGAAATTAATGATAGTTTCTCTTTTTTTATATTTTTGAATATATATATGGAATTACTTTTACTTGTTATAAAAATATTGTGGAGTAACATAACTTAACAAACTATCCAAAGTGTTAATCTCGGCATATGGTTGTATTTTGGTAGTATTCTTGATTTTCTGAGGGTTAAACCACACACCTTTTATATTTGCATTTTGAGGACCAGCAATATCCTTTTCTAAGTCATCCCCAACAAATAAAGTATTTTCCGGTTGTAAATTTAGCTTATCTAATGCTAGTTCGAATATACGTTTATCAGGTTTACTAAATCCCACTTCTTCAGAAATAATGATTGTTTCAAAATACCTATTTAAATTCGTGTTAAATATTTTAGCTTTTTGCCTCTGAGTTGAGCCATTTGTTATAATTCCAACTTTAAAGTGCTTCTTTATTTGATTTAAGAAATGAATAGTATTTTGGTCTATTGAAAAACATCTAGGGAAATTATTATTCCAAAAATCTTGGATGTAATTGCGTGGCAATCTATACCTTGGCGTGAATTCATCAAACAATGATTCTAAAACTGTCGTTTTATTACTTATGCCATATTCTCTTTTATCGTATTCTTTGAATTTCTGTAACATGTTGCTTTTAGCCGCACCATCTACATTTTCATAACACTTTTCTAAAACAATTAAAAATAATGCCTCTACTGCTTTATCCCTATCAAGTAATGTATCATCTAAATCAAACAGCATCGCTTTATAACCCATCAAATAATTTCACAACCTTTCTCGCATGATTTAAATAATCCTTAGTTCACACCTTAATCGTTTACTAAATTAGCAAAAAACTCTAAAGTTTGTGAAGTACACTCTATAATTTCGCTAGCTTTTTTTATATTGAAATTCATTTCCGTTTCCCCTTCTAGTAAGTAGCGAAAGTATATGTTCACACAGTTTAAGAAATCACATGCAGTTCCCAATATTATACATTGGTTTTTTAGAAATATAAATCGTTCAGCTTTTCATACGATAAGTTTTTTCAAGCATACAATTATTTTTTCATAAAAAGGAATATGGCTAATCATATTTTTTGGAGAATACACATTCTTGAAAATGAAGCTAATACGTTAAACGTCCTATGAAGTTCCTATTGTATCTCCACATAAACTCCAGATAGTACGGCTATAATGACTACCAGAGGTGATATTATGAAAAACTATCATATTCTCGTGGTAGAGGACGATCAAGAAATTCAGGAATTAATTAAACAATTTTTAATGACGCAGCATTATACAGTGATAGTCGCTTCAGATGGACTAGAGGGTATGACACAATTTAATAAGCAATCATTTGATTTAATTCTTCTAGATGTCATGATGCCCAATCTTAATGGGTTTGAAGTTTCTAAAATGATTCGAAGTCAGTCAAACGTACCAATTATTATGCTAACTGCGTTGGAAGAAGAGGAAGATCAAATGAAAGGATTCGACCTTGGGATCGATGATTATATAACAAAGCCCTTTTCATTTCATGTTTTGATTAGACGAGTCGAAGCTGTACTTAGAAGAAGTTATGATAAAAATGTAAATAATCATTTGATATTTAAAGAAGTGCGTATTGATGTGGATGCATATAGAGTATATGTAAATGACGTTGAAATTATATTAACGACAAAAGAGTTTGAAATTCTACAACTACTATTTCAAAATGAGAGAAAAGTACTTACAAGAGAAAATATCGTAGAGAAAGTCTGGGGTTACGATTATTTTGGAGAAACACGAATAATTGATACACATATTAAAAACCTACGCAAAAAATTAGCTATCCCTTATATTAAAACAATAAAGGGTATTGGTTATAAAATTGATGAATAGTATTGTGAAACTCATGAAAATGAAGCAAATTACTTATAAACTCTTTATGACTACATCTCTCATTTTATTATCCTTTGCAGTATTGATTTATTTAACTTTATACTTCTTTCTCCCTACGTTTTATGAGCAATATAAAACAGATCAACTTCAAACAGGGATAAACGAAATCATTGATAAGTCTAAAAATCTTACGTTTCAAGATGCGATACCACTTTTTGATGAATACGCCAAAAAAAATAATGCGATGCTTTATCTTCAAAATAAAGAAGGAGTAATTATTTACTCTCCTTCATTTTCTTTTATTCAAAGTGGTACGCAAAAAACAGTAGTTACTAAAGCAACACGATTCGAGAATGCAAGTACCCTCAGCAATTCATATAATGTTACGAAACCAATTCAATTCCAAGATGGTAGTTTAACGCTTATAGTGTTTGCTACATTTCAACCGATTGATGAAGCTTCACAGGTTTTAGTACGCTTTCTCCCCTATATTAGTATCATTGTGCTCGTTATTGGTATAGGGAGTGCTTATTTTTATTCCAGGTTTATTACAAAGCCACTTATTTATATTAATGAAGGTGCACAAAAGATGGCAAATTTAGATTTCTCCGAAAAAATTGAGGTTCGCTCTACAGATGAGTTAGGAGAATTATCTAATAGTTTGAATGACATGTCTATTAACTTACAACAAGCTATGTTTGATTTAAAAAAAGCAAATGAACAATTAAAAAATGATATTGAAAAAGAAAGAGAAATAGAAACAAAACGCAGAGAGTTTTTTGCGATTGTAGCACATGAATTAAAGTCCCCTCTTACTGTAATGAAAGGATACTTAGAAGGAATGATATACAATATTGGCCCTTATCAAAATCGCGATCAATATTTAAAGAAGAATCATCAAATTATTGAAAGTATGGAACAATTAGTTCGTGAAATTTTAAGCGTATCGAAATTAGAACAACACACCTTCAAACTAAAAGTAGAGAAAGTTAATCTTTCAAAATTAATAGGTACAATTACAAAAGATCTCGAATTTTTTGCTTCTCAAAAAAACATCGAAATAATAAAAGAAATTGATTTTGACCTTTCTATTTATACAGATTGTGCTCTTTTAGAAAAAGCATGTAAAAATATTATACACAATGCGGTTATGTATTCACCACATAATGAAAAAGTCTATATAAAGTTAAGTGAGGATTCGAAACAAGGTCAAATCAAAATGCAAATTATAAATACAGGTGTCAATATTAAAGATGAAGATTTACAACAAATTTTCAAACCATTTTATCGAATTGAAAAATCGAGAAATCGAAATACTGGAGGAAATGGTTTGGGGCTATATATTGTTAAACAAATTCTTGAAACACTAGATATAAAGTATTCAATGAAAAATATGGAACATAGTGTGCAATTTTGCATGAGTATTCCATTATCTAAACATAAAAACAAACAAACTCTCCTTTAAATAGGACGAGTTTGTTTGTTTTTATAGTAAGTATAAACTTATTAACAGGTTTTTCATTTGATGATATGTATGTTCTTAGAGCTGCTTTTGATAAGCAATCTATGCAAGATCTTCTTGGGAATTTAATAGTTGTTCGCCAATCTACCCTGCATTTACTTAGAAGCTTAGATAAAGAAGCTTGGTCACAAAGAGGAAATGCGAATAATTCTGAAGTTACAGTTCGTGCATTAGCATACATTATTGCTGGTCATGAGCTTCATCATCTTCAAATTATAAAAGAACGTTACCTTGGTTCTGATTTATATCCAGCAACTTAATATTTGAAGAAAATGAGTCCTATTTATGTAGTGCTCTTTTTCAGTATTTATAACGAATTAGCGCTTAGAACCATGGCAATTAAATGCATTTATTTATAAAATTCACCACATAATATTTATGCTATCCCTTCTTATTCTGTACATAATTTTCTTTAGGCTGATATACTATAAACGCAATAGTTCTGGAAAGGTGATGATAGTATGTATGAACAACAAAATAATAGAGATAGAGATCAAAAAATGATGTTTTCTATGCAAGGAGTTCCCACAAATAAAATTAACATGCATCAATTACCTAAATGGATTAGAATTTTTGGCTATTGTGCGTTTGGTTGGATAATAGTATTTAGTTTAATTATGATTGTAGGTTTAATTCTGCAATAACTATACAGAGTAGGTAAACGGGACGATATTTAGGTCATACATCTAGGTAATGTCCCGTTTTTTATGTGTGATTATCCCATGATATAGGTAACCAATTATAATAAAAAGAACCTGTAGAATATCCTACAAGTTCTTTTTATTATATTATTAAAACGGGAACAACAAACTATTTTAACATTCAGTACAGGGAGACCATTTTGATTATGGCTTGATTTTATTATAAATCAAATATAAGCTTTTGAAAGGTCTAGATTTTGAAAATTATGTGAATTAAAAAGCTACGATGTTTATATTAGATTTCATTTACGACCAACTTCTTCTTACTTAAATACACTGCACGATCTGATTTTTTAGCAACCTCCTGTGAGTGCGTCACAACAATAATGCATTTATTCTCTTTATGTGCAAGTTCTTGAAATAGTTCTATTATATCCATTGCAGTTTCCTCGTCGAGGTTTCCTGTCGGCTCATCTGCAATCAGTAAATCAACATTACAAGATAGTGCTCGAGCAATTGCTACACGCTGTTGTTGTCCGCCGCTTAGTTGCAGGACGTTTCGTTTCGCTTCAACTTCTGTGAGTCCTACCCTTTCTAACAATTCTAATGCTCTTGCTGTTTTATTTTGCACTTTAACACCCGTAATTTCCATTGCTGTTAAGACATTTTGAAGAGCTGTCATATAGGTTATCAAATTATAAGATTGGAAAATTACAGATACATTTTGATTACGGTATCGATCCAAGCCAATTTTTCTAATATCTTTACCATTATACAGTACATAACCATTTTTAGGGACATCCAGTCCACAACCTAAGCTCAGAGTTGTGGTTTTACCAGATCCAGATGGTCCTAAAATCGTGTAGAAATGTCCTTTTTGAAAAGAAAAGTTAACATTATCTAGTATCGCTACATTTTTCCCATTACTTTCATAATAATAATCCAAATTTTTAAACTGTAAAATCGTCTCCATATTAAGCCTCCTCATTCATCTTTTAAAAGAATTTGTTTTGGGTTTAAACGTAGAATAGATAATGCTGGAAGAAGCGTTGCTATTATAGCAATAGCTAGTCCAATTCCACCCATTTTCCCTACATCTTCTCCTGTTACACTTACATCAATTTTATCAATTGGTTCTTCTTTTTGATTTTGTAGAGTACCACCAGATCCAGCCATCATTACAGTACCATGTTGCGAAGTATCTGTTTCTTCGCTTGCAGTAGCAATTTCATTCGAAAGTAAATTATCTCCGATATATTGAGAAACTTTAGCTCCTGTTGTTATGGATAATCCAAATGCTAAAATAGCGACACACACTACTTCTACTACGAATTGCGCTATCAATTTCCACTTTTTCTCTCCAATAGACAATAGAATTCCCATTTCTTTACGACGTCCTTTAATTGATAGCATAATGATTAATCCTAAAATAATTGCACCTGCAATCGATACAATATAAATAATCATTTGAGAAGTCGAAGAGATATTTTCGATAGGACCAATCATTTGCTTGTACAATGAATCATGCGCATCTAATTTATAATAATTAAAATCAATGTTAGATTTTTTTGCTTCTTTTTTAAATACATCAATATATTGTGGATCATTCAAGAAATACACGACTTGACCACTACTTATACCTTGGTCTACTTCTAATTTTTTCATAGTTGAATGCGGCATATATAGTTTATTAGCTGGATCCATAATAGGAGGAGCCTGTTGACCCATTGCTTGCTCATTTGTTTCGTAAATGCCGATAATTTCAACCTCAAGAGTTTCCTTCTTATCCCCTGATTGTACTTTAACTTTGTCTCCTACTTTCAAATTGTTTAATTCCGCTAATCGTTTTTCCATTAAAGCTACATTCTGATCTTTCATTTGCTCTGTTATTGGTTTTCCATCAATGATTTTACTTTTTCCGTTTTTAAAGCTTTCTTGTAATGCAGTCTTGCGAACTCCCTCAATCATAAAAGAAGCATTCATATCTATTTCTGTACCAGAGCTTGAACCGCCTCGCGCAGCCGTCATTCCCACTTTACCTTTTCCTTCTTCTTCTCCTTCTGAAGCTCCTACTAGTTTAAGCCCATCAGAAATACCGAAAGTGTTAGCTATGTAATTATAATCTTTTACATACTTGGACTTCGCTAATTGATCTGTTTCTTTTGCATCGAGCTGCGGCGGATTTGGCATTTCTCCAGTTTCCTTAGCTTTTTGACCTATTTTGTCGAAATCAAGACCTAAAGTAACATCTGCACCAAGTTTTTTTCTTGCAGCATCCGCTGCTTTTTTTGATGCATTTTGGATTGTGAAACCTGAAAGAACCAAATTTGTAACAATCAGAAAAACTGCCATCAAAATTAATGATGTTCCTATCCTTTTTTTCATACTGAGAATTGCTCGTTTCATAAAATTCATTTTTCTTACCTCCTTGATAACTTGTATTCTATATAGGTTATCTAGAGTTTATATGGAGCTAATCGGTAGTTTAACTAGAGATATAAGGAGTTTATGTGTAGTTATTCATTTACCTGTTCAAGAAAAACTAGAACACAAATTCAAAAATGCAGTCGTTTTTGAATATTGGTAAGGAGTTAGTCAATTTAAGAGACTTATAGAAAAGAGAGGTTAAGCTTAATTTAATGTATATAATATAAAAAATATATTTATTGTATAATTTCTATACAATAAATATAGAGAAGCTATTTGTGAATATCTAGATGGGAATTGTTAAGTTCCTCATAGAAATTACATCTTTTAATAAGAAAAGAAACAAGTTAACATTCTTTTATAAGGATAAGAATATTAACTTACTTCTTAAATTTTAGTATAAATTATTTATTGTAAGCTTTATAATATAATATGCAAATTTATCACCTATTTTTATAATTCAAGCACCTACTATTAGGAAAAGAGAATATTTCCTAATTAATTTAAAACATAAATTTTGTCTATGTTTTAAACAATATGTATTTTGGAGGAGGTTAATTTGATTTTTTCAAAACTCATTGATCGGTACTCCTTATATGATTTACACAAAAAAAGAAGTGTAGCGTTTCAGTTTACTTCCCTTTCTAACACTTCATTAAATATAAAGAACATAGAATCTTTTTATAAAGTAAAACCATCACATTTTCATTTTGACATTAAGCATTCAAAGCAGGAAAATGAATACATAGTTGGGCAATTCAACTATAAAAGTTCGGTTCAATCCGGTGATTCACACAACGACTCTGTAACTGGGGAATTATTCTTACATAAAAATGAAAATGCACCTCATGTTATCTTTGTTCACGGTTGGAGAATGGATTCTAACGAACGTGTGAAAAAAATATTCCACGATCATATGACCAGCCTGAAGTGGAATATGTATTATTTCACTCTACCCTATCATTTTGAAAGAAAACCCGATCAATCCTTATTCAGTGGAGAGTATATGGTAAGTGCAAATATTGAACGAACATTACAAGCAACTAGACAAGCGGTAGCTGATTTACGAGCTTTGATTAAATGGATTAAAGCAAATAAAAAGGGGCCCCTGATTCTAATAGGAATTAGTTTAGGCGGATTTATTACTAACTTAACCTCTCTTGTTGAAGAAGAAATTGATGTATTAGCATCCATTTTCTATGCAAATCGACTTTCTTATTCGATTTGGAATACAACTCCAGGTAAATTTATTAGAGAAGACTTGGAACATCATGGTGTTACGTATGATGATTTAATAGATTATTGGAAAATCACTGAACCGAGTCAAGCATTGCCAAAAGTAAAAAAAGAAAATATTTTATTAATTTCAGGTAAGCATGATCTATATGTGCATTCTGAGGATACAGACTACTTGTGGGAATCTTGGGAAAGACCTCCACGATATATTTATAAATGTGGGCATGCCGGGATCGTTCTTAAACGTAAAAAAATTGCAACTGATACTATTGATTTTATTCAAAATCGATTGAACTCCTCACACTTATCCAATGTCATGCCTTAAATCGCGAGATTACTAAGTACAAAATCTTATACTTGTAATTTTTCATTTTTTAACCAATCACATATATAAATCATCGTCACGCTAATCCATACACGATTAGAAAATGAAAGATATCCTAATGACATATTAAAAAGAGAAGAATCTTGATGAGTTCTTCTCTTTTTGGTTGTTCTTTATTGAATTATAATTTAATTACAGTATGTGAAATTATGCTCTATTAATTTTAAAAGCGAAGTGAAGGTTGTTTTCACTTCGCTTTTTTCATTTGCAATCCTTGTTAAATTTGCTCAATGCAGTATTTATTTCCACATTCTTCGCTTTTATTTAATCGGTTTCTCTGTTTTTAAGACAAATGAACTTAATGCAGGAACTTTAATTTTATTGTCATGGACAACATAAAGTGGTGTACTTCCCGCCTGCTTCCCATCTACTAGTACTTTCCAAGGACCTTTCGATGGAAGTGTTATTTCAACAGCTTCTCTATTTGCATTGTGAGCCACTGTAAAGTATTCATTTTTATTCCCCTCTATTGTATAAGCTACAGTATTTTTCGGAGCATCAATAAATGATACGTGTGTTTTTATTTGCTCTGCAGATGTCATTCGAAAAGCTGAGTACTTTTTGCGTAATTCTATTAAACCCTTCATATAATCTACTTCATTATTAAACGTTGCACGGCGCAGCCAATCCATCTGGTTAATTGAATCTGGAGATTTGTAACTATTATGATCACCGTATTTCGTCCGCATAAACTCTTGCCCTGCATGTAAAAATGGAATCCCTTGTGATGTTAATAAAATTGAAGAAGACAATTTGTGCATTTGTTTTCGCATTTCTTCACTGTCACCTGGATTAGTTAACTCAAGTTTATCCCATAATGTATGATTGTCATGTGCTTCCACATAAGTTAATACCTGTTCAGGATCTTGATAGGTAGACGAATTTGTATCATAGTCAATACCTGCTGTAATGCCTTTTTTAATACGATCTTCCATGTTTTGCTTTCCATTTACAAAACCATTTTCCTTTTCCTCAAATACACTACCTTTCAACCCATCACGTATATTATCGTTAAAATGAGCAATCCCTTTCATTTTCTCTGCATTTTTTTGATTTGCTTTCAACTCAGCTGCAAGAGGTGTATTTAAATCCCATCCTTCTCCGTGTAGTATAATAGAAGGGTCAATTTGATTAACAGCTTTACGTATTTCATTCATCGTTTCATAATCATGAATACCCATTAAATCAAAACGGAATCCATCTAAATTGTATTCTTTTGCCCAATATGTTACGGAATCTATCATAAATTTCCTCATCATTTTTCTTTCTGAAGCAGTATCATTTCCTACTCCAGTTCCATTTGCAAATGTTCCATCTTCATTGTAACGATAATAATAACCTGGAACTAACTTATGAAAATTAGATTCAGCAGCATTATACATATGGTTATATACTACATCCATCACTACTCGAAGATTATTATCATGTAGTGTTTGAACCATTTGCTTTAATTCAGTTATTCGAACAGTTGGCTCATAAGGATTTGTAGAATAGGAGCCTTCTGGAACGTTGAAATTTTTAGGATCATATCCCCAGTTATATTGCGGTTCATTTAAAGTCTCTTCATTTACTGAAGCATAATCAAATATCGGTAAAAACTGAACGTGAGTAACACCAAGCTCCTTTATATGATCAAGTCCTGTTTTTACACCTCCTGGCCCTTTTGTTCCTTTTTCTGTTACACCTAAATACTTCCCTTTCTGTTTAATACCACTTTCAGGTTGAATGGAAAGATCGCGTACATGTAACTCATAAATAATAGCATCTTCCGGATTTTTAAATTTTGGCTTTTTGTTTGCTTTCCATTTTTTCGGATTTGTTTCTTCTAAATTAACGACTGCACCTTTATCGCCATTTACAGAAGCAGCACGCACATATGGATCAACCGCTTCAGCCCACTTATCACCAATTTTGACCTTATACGTATAAAAGAGCCCTTTTTGGTTCCCCTTTAGTTCTGCTGTCCAAGTTCCCTTTTCACCTTGTTGCATGTTTATTTCAGCACCTATTTTATCGTTCCAGTTTTTATATGTAACTAACTTCGCTTCGCTTGCAGTAGGAGCCCATAAACGGAACTTTGTATGTTGCGGAGTATATGTATTTCCTAAATCGTTGCCACCATAATAAAATAAATTATCAAATTCCTCGCTACGAATGACTTTACCAATTTCAGTATTCGTATCAGCTAAGTTTTCAATTTTAACTTTGTATGTTTGTTTTAAATCAATTTTCTGTTCCGTAATTATTTTAACCTTATTAGTAATATCTCCACTGTTTGTATCATAAGGAGTAATATTTTTAATTTTAATGCCTTCAATTTCAATTTTCTTTTCCTTAATATGAAACGGGACATTAGTCGTTACAGTAATTTCATTGAAACTATCAATAGTTGCTTTTTGAATTGAGAGATCCGATGAAGGCTTAGAGTTATATACTTTTTCATCACCCGAAAGAATCCATACTTCAGCACGACCGTCCTTTATATTTTCAATCCAACGATCCCCACCATCTTTTTCCCATTCATTTGTTCGAACTATAAATCCTACACGATTATAGTCACCGTCTATTTTTATCTTAGCGTATTTTCCAAATTCATCTTCACCAGTAAATTCATAAGATGTACCATTTGCATTTTCTCCCCATAACCAAAGATTCCAGTCTTTTGTATTTCCAAGCTTTTCTTTGTAATGAATGATAATTTCAGTTGTTTTCGAATTTGAAACTGCCTTCACACTCTGAAAAGAGAAAACAGATGATAACATAATGATTAAAGTAAGTAATAAAACTGTTTTGTTAATTAATCTTTTTGTAATTTGCACCACATACACCCTTTCTTCAAATATTACTAACGATTTATTATGCTTTCACTGAATAAAACTGCTTAAATTTATCTAGAAATCTCTTTAACTTCACCTCCATATTGGCTATTTTCACGTATGTATTTCAATGACCTTTTAATACGAAAGCGTTTGCATTAACGCTTAAAAAAATAGATTTGTTTATGCCTTCATATATTTGTAAATACTAAAAGATCAGGGAAATCATTTTAAAGCAATCGTTTGTTATCGCTTTCATTTTATAGACTTTCTATCAAGAGGTCAATATATTATTAATTTTCTGTTTTTATACACTTTAAACCTTATTGATTTGTCACTACTTCTTAAAGAGAAAGCGCCTCATTATTGCTTAGTCAGTTTATTTTCAATAATACATTGCTACGTAAAAAAACAGCTAATATCCTTAAAATGACATTAGCTGTTTTTCATAATGTATTAATATATGAATGAGAACTATATTTCTAAATTACTTAATTTTTGCTGCATCAAATGCTTTTTGAACTGCTTGAACTTCAGCTGTATTCGCACCATATTTATTAGTTGCCACTCGAATACATGCTGATCTCAATTCTTTGAAATTAGAAGTCATGTTTAACTCATCTGTATTTGCATAATAGAAAATATCAAACATTTTATCTTCACCAATTCCTTTAACAGTTACTCCGTTATGAGTTCCGCCTTTCGCAATGAGATACGCAACTTTATTAATAATACTTGAATTAAAATGAACACCGCCTTGATCCCATCCATTAAAATCGTTAAATTCACTGTAATCATCTGGATAAGGTACTCCTAGTGAAGATGGAACAGAAGCTGGGTTTTCCATATCACGGAAAACAGATCCTGTTTGTTCTCCCATTGTCCAGTTAAAGTTTCCATTATTTACGTATTTCTCAATAGATGTTCCCATAATATCAGATAATGCCTCATTAATCGCACCGGATTCCCCGTAATATTCAAGATTAGATTCGCTAGAAGTAACAGCATGAGTAAATTCATGTCCAGCTACGTCATATGCTTTAACAATAGGATCGCCATATACAAGCATACTTCCATTATTAGCACTTAATGCATTCTGCCAATTTTTCGGATCATTCGTCTCTTCAGAATCCCAAGCGTGTACAACTGAAACTACCTTTTGTCCCTTATTATCAAAGCTATTACGCTTGTATTTATCTTTATAAAAATCAAATACTTTTGTTGCTAAGTAATGAGCACTTACTGCTTTTGGATCGTTAAATGTTGCCGAAGTACTAGTCGCTAATGTACCAGGATAATAGCTTTCTTCTTTAGTAATATCTCTGTAATTCACATCATATGTTTCAATTCCTTGCCCTCTTGTATAATCAGCAAGAGCATATTTGCCATTACTTTGTTTAGAGATACCAAATGAACGAGAAATACCTAAATCATCTTTTCCTGTTCCAGTTAATGATGTAAGACTGCTTTGTTTACTTTTCTTTAAAGCTCCAACTAGTTTGTCACTGGCTTTTAAGTTAGATTCTTGTACCATATTTTTTAACATATCACCATTTTGTGCATTTACTAAATAAGTACCAGAAACATAGTTTGGTGTTGCAGCTTCAAAGGTAACTTGGTATGCATTTTTAGCTTGTCCATTATTTTCATCAACAAAAATAACCTCTTTAACTTCTGGCTCAGAAATAAACTTGAGATCGTTCCCGTACTTCGTATAAATAAATTGTTTTGCTTCATCTTTTGATAGATTAATAGGTTTTTTCAATTCTTCTTGTTTTAAATTTTGCGCGCTATCACCTGAAACACTTTTAATAACACCATTATTATCTACGTGTGCAGTTAATTGATGGCCATATACTTCTTTTCCTTCGTATGTTTGTTGCATACGCACAAGTGTAGTTCCATCATACGAACCACGTTTTTGAAGAACTTTATAATCTACTCCTGCTTCTCCATTGACTTGTTTTTGGGACAGAGCTTGTTCTGTTTTCTCCTTAAGTGCATCCTTTACTACATTTTCTGGTGCCTTTTGTGACGGTTGTGTAAGTTCACCCGAACGGAACGATTCCTCTTGAATTTGAACTTGTAGTTGATCTGTTTCCTCTGCATGACCTACGCCATATGGTGCCACAGCTGTTAAAGCTAATCCTGTTGTTAATGCTACCTTAGTTAATGTCTTTTTGTTTTTCATTATTTCACCTCGTATAATTTTTGAAATAGAAAGCTTGTACAAAGTATACTGTCTATTTCTGTCGGAAAAAAGAGAAAATACGAAATTTATGTAACATTATGCAAAATTACATAAATTGTGGTCAATATTATAAATAATGAACGGAACACATATGTACATTAATTCGAATAAAAGAGAATCCTTATAGACGCTCATCCAATTGGTTAGTTATTAATTATCTATATTCATTCTAATAAAAGTATACTTACATCTAAATAACAACATAAAAACCCACTCTTTACTATTGTAAGAGTGGGTTTAATGCTATTAAAATAACAATTACTATAAGAAACCTTATAATTTATATTTTTTTAGTAATCCTATTAAGTTTTTTATAAAATTCACCTTTTGTCTTTGTATGATTAAACTCATTTGGATTAATATTTGCTTTTTGTGAGAGTGCTACAATTTCTTCTTTTGAAATTGAGTCTTTCGTATTTATAGATGCTATATTTGTGTATTTTCCGTCTTCTGTTTTTGGAATTTCTAAAATCCCTTTATTCACGAGATCAACTACAGCCTTATGCTCTGAAGAATGTAAATCTACACCAGTAATTTTCCAATTACGCATAACTTTTGGAGTGTATACACCATTCTTTACCTCTTTTAAATATGTAATAGCAAGGTTACGAATGGTTCCGCCTGTTTCTCCAAATGCATTCTCTTGTTTAGATGACCAAATTTGTTCAAACTTACGCCCCTCTAAAGCTCCCCCTTTTGCCTGAAGAGCCTCCATTCTATATGCATTCATTCCTAGCGTCATAACATCGCTCATTTTGATTGGTTTGTTTGTACGAATAGAGCGTAAATTTGTAATTCTGCTTCCATATGGTTTTGTTAAGTCAATTTCGTATTTTACGCCTCCAAAGAAATCGTTCGTACTGTATTTAGATGCACGGCGGGTTTTATCAAAGCTAACGGTTACATCTCCGGCACGAGATGAGTTAAAATATCCTGCTGCCCATTCCATATAGTCTTTTAAATCTTTTCCAGAAATCTTATATACTGTAATTTCTCCCAAGGCATATTGGTAATTGTACGCAATATCTTTTTTCTTAATAGGACCTGTATCTAAACGGGCATAATCATTATCAATTTGATGGGCTACTACATCCGCTTTACTGTAGTAGAGCATGACTTCATGAAAGAAATCTGATAAAGGTGTTTCTTGAATCTGAACACTTGGAATACCCTTTATTTCATTTTCAGGAACAAGATTTCTACCCTTTAATTGAGCGACTACAACATTTGCATCTCCTCTCGCATATTCGTGAAAAGGTGTTAATGCTTCTTCAAGTGTAGGATCAGATAATATCGTTGTTCCATCAGCATTTTTTACAGGTATAGCGGTAGCAGTTTTATTTTTTAAAGTCAACTTCCCATCTTGCTTTGTAAAAGTAAGGTCAATACGTGAAATATGTGTTCCATATTTATCTGGTTCTGTAATAATTACGCCATTTACAACTTCTTTTTTTACAAGTTTATGCATGTGAGCCGCAAAAATAGCGCTTAGTTCCGGACAAGCATTTGCAATATCTTGAACACCAGTACCAGGGATACCATTCTCATTTTCTAATCCCATATGCATAACTCCTACCATTACATCTACTTTACCTTCTAATTCCTTAATTGCCTTTTTCGTCTCTTCTACCGGATTTTTCACCACTAAACCATCTAAGTGATCTGTCCCTTTTTCAAAATCACTAATCATTGGTGTATTCATACCAATAATCCCAACTTTAATTCCACCTTTTTCTACAATTGTATATGCAGGAAGAAAGCGCTCTCCATTTTCCTTATAAATATTTCCTGCTAACGTTTTTCCCTTATATTGCTCACTAACTTTTTTCAATGTATCTAATCCAAAATTGAATTCATGATTTCCAAATGCCCAGGCGTCATATCCCATTGTATTCATCGCTACCATCATTGGCGATTGTGGTTTATCGTTGAATAATTCTACTGAGTTTCCTTGAATTGTATCCCCAGCATCTACTAATATGGTATTTGGATTTTCTTGACGGACCTTCTTTATAACCGTATAAAGCTGCGTCAAACTTCCACTCATATTTGCTCCATCAAGCGCATAATCCCAAGGCATAAATCTACCATGAATATCTGCAGTACCTAACAATGTGATATTAACTTCAGATTCCTCAGCCTTAGAGATAGGTGGTTTGACTATTACTGCTGTTCCAAGCAGTAATAGAATTACAAAGTAACATACATAGTTCTTCCATTTCATTTTTTGCATAATAATAATATTTCTCCCCTTTTTGTACTTTCATAAAGTTGCTTGAACTTTAAAAATGTAACTTATTATTCAGGAAACTTCAACTACAAAAGATAATTTTGAAGGTGGTTCTGTTGCAAAATAAAGAGAATAAATTGCATACATCCCCTAACAGAATTGTATTTTATCGTTTCCTGACAGAATACCCCTTCCTTAAGCGTGTGAAGAGTACTTTCAAAATAAGGACATATCATTCATCATCATAAAATCATTATTTCAATTTACTAAAATTCGCATATAAAATATGTTATGATGATTATTTTTTTGAATTTCATTGTCGAAGTATTTCCTTCTCAATGAAAATACTTCCAAAAAAATAACCCCGCTCTTCATTTAAGACGGGGTTACACTTATACAGAAAATCGGATAGTTTCATATTTTCTTAAGCTTATTGGTTACTTTCAACTAATTTCATTCTATTTTTGTTTTCTTCTGAATCAATATGAATCAACCGTTTTCCCTGTTTATAATACGCATCAATAAATAGGGAATGATTTTTACTTTTCAATTTCACAAAGTAATTTTATCTCTTTTATTTGTGAAATATGACGCTGTTCATGTAAATAAATCAGTTCTATCCACTGATCAAGGGATAATTCTCCAAGAGCTGGATGCATCACTGCTTTTTTCGCTAATATAGACTCATCTTCTATTGTACTCAGGAAACGCATCAATTCTTTTCTTGATTCGTTTAGCATATTGAGCATTTGCTCCACTTCAAATGGTTCTATACTTGGTTCAATCATTTCTGGAGCTATAAACTTTTTCGTTCTATCTAATAAAATAGTGTGAATTTCTTTACGCTCATTTTGGTTACTATCTAACTTTTTTAATCCTGATGAAATAACTGTTATAACTCTCTCATCTAATAAAACTAAATGATGACAAACTTGTGCAATACTCCATTTATCCTTATCTGGTTTCCTATTAAATTGAGCATCACTCAACAAATTAATTTCCTCAACTAATTGATCTCTCGTTTCATAAAACTTGTCATTTACAAATGTATCCATGTGGATTCTCCTTTCATTGCAACCTACATACTTAAATTCCTACGCTAGAAATATTATCTTCAAAAAAAGTTTTTCTTTCACTACTATTCCAATTTCATTTTAAAGCTACAAATGAAATTATTTGTTTTTTATATCTTTTTAATTGGCACAAATAAATTAACCTTTAACTTTCCATCTAGATCTTCAGCAACATTATTTAAGCAAAACTCTAAATTATCTCTATCATAATCTGCATCATACTCACTATTTGGTAGCCACTCTGCATACATGTATTGATACGCTTCACTTAATTTATGAGGTTCATCATAGAACTGGTATAGACCATATGTACCTCCATCTAATCTTTTAAATTGCACATCATGATGCTTTTCTTTATCGAAGTTTTCAGGAATCGTAACACATGCATCATGCCGGCACTTATGACTTGCAACAAGTTCAGGATTATCTAATGATATTCCGATAAATGATTGCTCTGGTGGATAAAGTTTATTTTCAATTGACCAATTCAGTAACTTTCCCCAGTGATCTTGTGGTTCAAAGTAGCTACCAGTTCGTCTTATATATGCTACTTCTAATGGTGGAAATTTTTTTATAAAAACTTTCATTTACATCTTCTCCCCTATAAATATGTACACTGTTTATTTAGCTTTCTTTAAATATTTATTCCTTCTTAAATAAAAAGAATCCTCTAATCACATGAATTTTAATTGAAATACAATTGATTACTATTACTACTACTAAAGTAGTATGTACTTTCATACTTTTATTTGATTTTAAATTCTTTTTAAATCGATATATTAATTGTAAGAAAATAAAAAGGTGGAGGATTTTAATTGATTAAAGGAATATACGAAGCGCATTTACCAGTATAATGTCCTATCAATTTATCATTAAATAAATGTAAAAAATGACCCTATTTATTCATTTTTAATGCGTATGTATGTACATTTGTTAATTTATTCGATATATTATGGGTATTGAATGATTACGTGAAGTGTATAGGTCGCTTATATAACACCTTATATTTTTATATCCGTGAAAACTACAAAGTGTATGAAAATCCATTTGTCAAATGAATTTAGTGCGGAAGGAGGTTTGTGGTTACTTCATAGGGTATAATAATCAGTTTTTTACTGATAAAAATATAGGAGGCGACATAATGTTTCGTACGATTTCAAATTTCATGAGAGTAGCTGAGATAAGAAGGAAAATCCTTTTTACACTAGCGATGTTAATCGTTTTTCGAATTGGCACGTTTATTCCAGTTCCTCATACTAACGCAGAGGTATTAAAAGTACAAGATCAAGCTAACGTTCTAGGTATGTTAAACGTATTTGGCGGAGGAGCATTGCAACACTTCTCAATCTTTGCTGTAGGTATTACACCATATATTACAGCTTCCATCATAGTACAGTTACTACAAATGGATGTTATACCTAAATTTTCGGAATGGGCAAAGCAAGGAGAAATGGGCCGTAAGAAATCAGCTCAATTCACTCGATACTTTACAATCATTCTCGCATTCATACAGGCCATCGGAATGTCTTATGGCTTTAATAATATAGCAGGTGGACAATTAATAACAGATCAAAGCTGGACTACATACTTATTTATTGCGACAGTTTTAACTGCAGGTACTGCATTTTTACTTTGGTTAGGCGAACAAATTACCGCTAACGGAGTTGGTAATGGTATTTCGATGATTATCTTCGCAGGTCTCGTTGCCGCCATTCCAAATGTTGCAAATCAAATTTATTTACAACAATTCCAAAATGCTGGCGATCAGCTATTTATGCACATAATAAAAATTGTTTTAATTGGACTCGTAATTTTAGCGATAGTTGTTGGTGTTATTTACATTCAACAAGCTGTACGTAAAATACCGATCCAATATGCAAAAGCTGTTTCAGGAAACAATCAATATCAAGGAGCAAAAAACACTCATTTACCGCTTAAAGTAAATAGTGCTGGTGTTATACCAGTTATCTTTGCTTCTGCATTTTTAATGACGCCGCGTACAATTGCGCAGCTCTTCCCTGATTCAAGCGTATCAAAATGGTTAGTTGCAAATCTTGATTTCGCACATCCAATTGGAATGACACTTTATGTCGGTCTTATCGTTGCTTTCACATACTTCTACGCATTTATTCAAGTAAATCCTGAACAAATGGCTGAGAATTTGAAAAAGCAAAATGGATATGTTCCTGGTATTCGTCCTGGTAAAGCAACTGAACAATATGTAACTAAAATTCTATACCGTTTAACATTTATCGGTGCAATTTTCTTAGGTGCTATTTCTATATTACCGCTCGTATTCACGAAAATTGCTACGTTACCACCTTCTGCTCAAATTGGTGGTACAAGCTTACTTATCATTGTCGGTGTAGCACTAGAAACTATGAAGACGTTAGAAAGCCAGCTTGTAAAACGTCATTATAAAGGCTTTATTAAAAAAGTGAATTAATTATCAAAAACACAGTTGGTTATTTTTCCAACTGTGTTTTTGATTTTATCAGTCCTGTAATATACAGGGCTATTGCTTTATTAAACTACATCTCCTTCTCTAATAACCGCCCTTTTTTGAAATAAGTCCGTAGTGTTGAACGATTGGCCAAAAATACACCAATCAATATTAGACAAGCCCCCATTCCCATTGTAGGATTTAAAGGTTCTCCTAAAATGATATATCCCACAATTATTGCAATTAATGGTGATACATATAACCACGTCGATGGAAATACTGGATTTGTTTTTGATAAGAGCCAGTAATATAATCCGTGTCCACCAATCGATCCGATAAATATGAGATATAAAATAGGCCATTGCACACTCCATGAAGTTAATACGGTTACATTTGGTTGTTCTACAATAATAGATGCGATTAGTAGTAAAATCCCTCCATAAAACATTTGAATACCGTTAATAAGAAATGGTGATACATTTGATAAATCTGACAGTATTTCTTTCGAACGAATAGAGCCTATTCCGTAAAATAACTCCCCTATAACTAACACAATACAAGCAATACTCCATATGAAACTTACTTGTTGATGCATTCCTGGTAAAGAAACAAATATAACACCTGCTAGTGCAATAACTAAAGCAACGAGTTGTTCCTTTTGTAATTTCTCCCTATTCCTCTTTGCTTGTATTAATAAAATCATCATTGGTCCCGTAGCAGAAAGAACAGCAGCTAATCCCGAAGAAATATATTGTTCTGACCAATATAAACTTGCGAATGTCATAAATGTTAAACAAAATCCAGCATACATAATGCGTTTTGAAAATATATGTGGCATAATTTCTTTTCGCTTTAATTTAAAAATAATCATAAGGATTATGCCCGCTAAAAAGAAGCGAATTCCTGCTGAAAACAACGGTGGCGCCCCTGCTTCAATTCCAATTTTTATCGTTAAAAATGTTGTCCCGAAAATAATACATACTAAAATGTAATTAAAAATGACCATTTTGCTTCCTCCTTTTTACTCTTAGAATGAGTATAGAGGCTATGGTGTATAACAGTGTATCGGTACATATAACAGTTACTTCAAGTTGTAGTTGATTCCCTATATATTTTTCGCTTTAATTAAGTTAAAAAGAAAAATAGGTGAACCTATGAAAATTGTATTGCGTAAAGAAACAAACATACCGTATTACAAGCAAATATATATGCAAATTGTTGACAGAATACAAAGTGGTATGCTTTCACATGGTGAATCTCTTCCTTCTTTACGTTGTATGGCCACAGATTTACAAATCAATGTATTAACAGTTCGTAAAGCGTATAAACAGTTAGAAACGAAAGGGTATATACGCATCGAACAAGGAAAAGGTGCTTACATATATAAACGGGTAAAGAAAGATTTCAAACCAATTCCGTATAAATGGCAACAAATGAAAACGATTAATGTTATGCGTTCTCAATATGCAATGAATAAGCACCGTAAATATTATAATTTTTCACAAGCAATTCTGTATCCTCGTCTGTTACCAAATCCATTTTTGGCAGATGAAATGCATAAATTGCTGGATAAAAATCCGATGTTGTTAGCAACTTATGGGCCAGTTCAAGGCGATTATGAATTGCGAGTTGAAATAGCAAATTACTTAAATGAACACCAGAAATTAGTGACAGACCCATCTCAATTATTAATTACAAGCGGCGCACAACAAGGAATTGATTTAATTGCTCAAACATTATTAAAACCTGGAGATATTGTATTAGTAGAAAGTCCATGTTACAGTGCTGCGCTTGATATTTTCATCAATAAAGGTGTTCAAATCATTCCCGTTTCTCTTGATAATCATGGAGTTCGCTCCGACTTAATTGATGATATTTGTCAAAGTAAAAATCCCGTTTTATTGTATACGAATCCCACCTTCCAGAATCCGACAGGTACAGTAATGAGTAAAGAACGAAGAATGGAACTTATAGAACTATCGGAGTTATATCAATTTTTTATTATTGAAGATGATTCTTTCGGAGAAATATATTTTGAGGATGCTATAATCCCGCCCCCAATCAAAAGTTTTGATAAGGATGGCCACGTAATATATATAAAAGGATTTAGTAAAACGTTAGCACCAGGACTGCGTATCGCGGCACTTATTGCCGATGGTCCTATTTTTGAATGGCTATATGCAGTAAAAGGTTCAATGGATATCGGTAGTCCTTTATTAACACAGAAGGCACTTCTACCGTTTTTACGTGCAGAACGTATGAAAAACCATTTAGAAAAATTACGTACAGCTTTACAAATGAGACGTGATTTAACAATTGATATATTATCGCCATTAAAAGAACTACACTTTGAAATACCAAATGGAGGTTTTAATTTATGGGTGACACTACCTGATTCGATAGATCCCTTTACCTTATTACAAAAAGCAAATGAAGTAGATGTCTCTTTTTTACCAGGAACAGCTTGTCTATTAAATTACGAAACAAATGATAACCAATTAAGAATTAGCTATTCAATGTTAAACGAGAAAGATATGGAAATTGGATTAGAAAAATTACACGATACAATACGAAACAGTATTTGTTAGAAGTAATATCACAATAGCTAACAATAAATAATACTCGAAAATGAAAATGTATAGTATGGGATATTATTTATTGTTGAGCTTTTTCGTTATTCTGAACAACCGGTTTTAAAACTTGTCTTTCTTTTAATTCTTCAACAATACCATATTGATCAATAATAATTGCTTTCATTTCCTCTCCTCCTTGCTGTTTATTTTAATAACATACAATTATTTCTCAAAATTTTTTGCCTTGAATTAACATATAATTATTTTTGGGGGTAATTATGCAAGAAGCATTATAAAGTGAAACTTTAATCAACCCTCGCCAATCGGGTTTTTTCGGGAAGTTGGTCCCCTCCCAACTTCTTTACTTTCCCTGAATTTTAAGATGGGACTCTTACTGCCCAGCAAATAGCGGGATGAATTCCACCACGAATCTTACACACATCTTAGAATCATCCAAAACTGTTTTATTGATCAAATTCAAAAGAAATGGAGCTAACTATATGAGTGAAAAGATGTTTAAAATAAACGGAATTGATATATGTACAGAAAGCTTTGGAAACCCTAAGAACCCTGCTATTTTATTAATTATGGGTGCTACATGTTCCATGGTTTATTGGGATGAAGAGTTTTGTGAGCTGTTGGCTAGTACGGGGAAGTTTGTTATTCGCTTTGATAACCGTGATGTTGGGCGCTCTGTTGCCTATGAACCTAGAACTTCCAATTACACAGTAACAGATATGGCTGAAGATGCAATTGGAGTACTAGATGCTTATCATATTGATAAAGCTCACCTATTTGGCATGTCATTAGGTGGTATGATTGCTCAAATTGCCGCTGTAAAACATCCCGAAAGAATTTTGACGCTAACTTTACTAGCGACTAGTGTAATAGGATCTGATGACAATACTCGCGATTTACCTCCAATGGATGAAATGATTTTAACACATCATGTAAATGGCACAAGTATAGATTGGGCAAATAAAAATGATGTGGCAGAGTATTTAGTTTCAGGATCTCGTCTATTATGTGGATCAGAACGAATATTTGATGAAAATAGAGTTTATAAACAAGTAAAACAAGAAATAGAACGCGCAAACAATTTATTAAGTATGTTTAATCACGCTTTACTTCAAGGTGATGATGCATATGAAGGTGTACTTCAATCCATACAAGCACCTACATTAGTTATTCACGGAACAGACGATACAGCACTACCATTTGAACATGGCCTCGCACTAATTAATGAAATTCCAAACTCAGTACTATTAACCCTTAAAGGGGCAGGCCATGAAAACCATCCAGATGACTGGGAAAGCATAATTAATGCTGTTTCTAAACATACATCTAAAATTTAGATAAATAACTAATGGAAGGGTCACAAATTGTATTGTGCCCCTTCCATTTACAAACAAAACCCCATCACTGTATTCGTATGTATAGTGATGGGGACTTCTTATATTTTTCTATGTTTAAAAAAATGGACAATCTAATTGATCAACAGATTCCCATAATTTTTTTTTTGCATTTTCAGTGGATGTATTTGTGTCTAGTGTCATGTTTTTAAAAGGGTTTACTTCGACTTTTAATAAGGATGAAGGCTCCACATATAATGAGAAAACATGGCTGCTTGGTAAAGCTTTAGAAACGTCAATATCTCCTACTTGTTTAAATAGTTGCTGCGCAGCAAAGAAGAAGAAATTAGTTGGATTTGATTGTTTATTCAGCCACGCAAGCATTTCAGGTGATACCGATTTATGAATATTGATTTTTACTCGATCACCACGTTTATATCGCCTAGATCGCATACTTCCACCAACTAACTTATCGTTAAGTTTGTAAATCCTAACTCTTTTTGCTTATGCTCTCTATATTTTGGCGAACAAGTATAGACTAATAATCCTCGTGCATTTGTAAATAACGGATTATCTACAAAGATTACATTTTTGAGTCGTCCTTTTTGCTTTAAAATCATTTTTAAACTGTTTTTAATAATTACTGCACCCCCGCCATAAATAAACACGTATGGATCGTCTTTCATATCATCAATTTTATTTATAATATCTGTTGCAACACGCGCTGCTAAACCTAATAGCGCTGGCTGTGATTCCTCAACTAATAATGTATTTCTCGGATGCTTATCATTTAAATAAATTTGATTGAATTCTGTAATGCTATCAATCGTTTTAGTTGGATACTTCCGGTTCCATCTCGTAATGATTTGTAGTAACGTCTCTTTTACACCATAAGATAAACCTTTACTTAGTTGCGGACGGAAATTCACCCCTAATGAAACGACTTCTTCTGTCGTCCCTGCGCCAATATCAAAAGAGAGTAGAGTTTTATCTACAAAATCAATTTCAGAAACTTGATTTTGCTCACATTCTATTTTATGTTTCACAACATTTCCTTCTTCATCGTATACAATGCCCCACGTCCCAGAAGCACCCTCAGGTAGGCATTTACAATACTCAATTGAAACATTAATTGTCACATCGCGTCCGTTCGGATAATGGAAAATAACCTTATGATTTCCCATATAACGTTTTGCATTTTCAGCAGCTATTTCTTGTGTAATAAGCTGCATAGGAAGAGCGACAGATAAATCATAACGAATATTAATATGGCTAGAAGTTGGACTTTGACGCATAGCGCTTACCGCCAAACCTGATAGTATTGTAATAACCATTAACTCATCCGTTGACTTATTTGATTTCTTCTCTACCTCAGTACCTTTTAATTGATCTTGAATGACTTTTTCTCCAACGATGTATCGTACATTATTTAGCATTAACGATGGCGAACTTATAGTCACATCAATGTGGTTTTCTAATTCAGATAATGAAACATCTACCTCATCTAAGAGTCCTGTAGGCTCACCTATATATAAAGAATAAATACTCGGAATAAAAATAGGGTCTTGCCCTTTCACCATTAACTTCAAACCGTTGTTTCCTGCATCTGCACCAGCTTTTAAAAGTATAGACATAACTACCCCCTAAATTAATCTGACATCCCTTCCAAATATATGCGAGCCCATTCTTTTACATTCAAATGTATTGTAATTTTTTATTTATCATAGAACTAAAATATTACATACTTACATATTTCGTGTAAAAAGTATTTGACATGATACTTTTCCAATTTTATACTTATATTTGTAAAGAGTTTTTTACAATCGAGGGGGCAATTATTTATTGAATACTAAAAAAACTATTTTTATAATCATTGTTTTAGCATTAATTGCAATACTAGTACATGGCACATATAAATACATAACTGAAGGTTCTATTTTGGGCGGTACGATTTTTGCTATTTCGTTAATACTTAGTAATTTAATTAATTACATTACTTGGGGAGATCCCCACGGTGTATCAGAAGAAAGTCAAGATGAAATGGGACAACAAATTACATATAAAAGCTTTAAAATTGCATATTTTGTGCTTGTAATTGTAATGTTCCTTATATTAATCTTCTCTGAAGGATTTTCTATGGGGGCTAATTTAGATGGAGTAAAAAACCTCCCTCTGTTCATCGCAATTTGCTCTTCCTTCTTTATTTATCCTATTGTCGAACTCGTAGTTGCAAAACAATATAAATAAAAAGATGAGGTTTTCTACATGTAGAAAACCTCATCTTTTTATATTTACATACCCACTACAATTGCTTTTAATTTGTTCACAGTCCGCCAATTCCTAACTGTAGCTGGTGTATGTAACTTCTGAAACTGGTTCATTAATTTAGAATTTCGAATGCTATTTTTGAAAAACAAATAAACGACTTTCTCATCTATATAGCAATCTTCAAGTTCACTTTTAAATATAAGCAATTGACTACTCTCTTCTTCAGAAAGTACATTCGCTAAAAAAGCAACATGAACACTTTCTCCTTCTAACAATGAATGAACTTCATACGGACATTGCTTAATAATATTTATAAATTCATCATGTGTTCTTAGCATGACTGGAACATCGAAATCAAATTCATTTTTTATTTCCGTTTGTATTCGGTCTTTTAGAAAGTTTATATCTTCCTCAGATTCGAACACGATATTACCACTTTGTATATACGTTTTCACTTGTTTTAACCCTATTGATTCAAACACTCGTTTTAACTCAGCCATTTTGATTACTTTATGTCCACCGACATTGATTCCTCTTAGTAATGCAATATAAAGTGTCATACTATTCCCCCCACAATAAAATGAACTTATCAATTGAATCGATTTCCCCACTCATATTTCTCGGATATTTGTTTTAATTCTTCTAACATATCATGAATAGATAATACCTCAAATAAAATAATATACTCACTTGAAAAATGGTGATGATAATGATTTGGTTTATAATCTTTTAAATCATTTTTATAACTCCAAGTTGAGATATTAAAAAATTCACAAACTAACACTGTAAGAAAAACTGCAATCCCAGTTTTAATCACTCTTCCCCCAACGATATTCCATTTTCTATCTTGATTTATTTTTTATATCCTTCATTTTTATTTCATTTTATATACATATATTGTATATTATTAAAATAAAAAAACCTACTACATGAATATTCAAGAGTAAGTTTTCTATCTCATTATTTCATTATAGACAAATGCATTATTATTTGTTGGCCTATTGGTCCCATTCTTCTAAAACCTTTATCTTGGAAGCCGACTTTTGCATATAAATTTTGTGCAGGAATGTTTCTTTCATTCACAGCAAGTACAACTTCATTTTTTATTGGAAAATAACGTTTTACAAACTCTTCTAATAATAACAATGACTTTTTAGCGAATCCTTTTCTTTGTCTATTGTGATTAATAGAAAATGATGTTAAAAGTAAAGCATCCTCATTATCTGTGAACTCCTTTACTCTATCTCTCGTTTCCAATGCGAAAAGACCCACCGGTACCCCATTGTAATCTAAAATAACAATCACATTTTTTGTACGATCACTTTTTGCTTTCTCCAGTAATGCGCTTGGATCTGATGTAAACTGAACTTGTTCACTTGGTAAAGTAAATGTTTGTATAACTTCTTTATATTTCTCCTTATACGGAACTAATTGAATTTCCCCTGTGTGTATGTTCATGCTAAACTCTCCCATTTTTTAGCTTATTAACTTATACCTTGCTGTGCTTTTGAATGCACTCTTCCATCTAAAAAGGTAATTTCAACAAATGAATTTGGATTGTTTCCTTTCCAAGCAAAAATTTGTTTAATTTGTGTAGAATGTTCTACCCCTTCTTCTATAAGTAAATCTCCTTCAAAACCAATTAAATCTTTCACTTCTGTATAAGTCATCCCTTCATTTATACTCGAAAAATGATTTATATTGATAGACTCTTTCTGTTGCCTTTCCATCACAGTAGAAGAAGTTGCTGTTTGATTTTTCACTTCTTTTCTCTGTTCACACGCTGTCATACTGAAACCTAAGCATAAACTAAACAATATACATGCGCTTTTTTTCATCATAACAGTTGTCCCTCCCATCATAATTAAACCATATTTTTCCTTAAAAATAAACTGAATATTTAATATTATATTTAAAAACCTCGTACAATTAAGTACGAGGCTAATTTCATTTATTCAAATGATTATTTGATTGATCATCCTGTTCTTTTCTTAACTCTTGTTCTTCATCTTTTGGTAATTGTTTATCATTATCTTTAATTGGATTCGTTTCTCTATTTTCTATCATATCATTTGGAACTTGTGGCATTACTCGGCCCACAATAGCGGCTAATTCATCTAGTATACCTTCACCTGTTTTTCCTTTTTTAATTTGCTTTCCGATTTGTTTGAGCCGTTCATACGTATCAACATCTGCTACAACGACTGCATTAGCACCGTCAGGGTCATTTTTTAAACTTTCTGCAACAGAGTATTTAATTGATTCAACTCGAGTTCGATCAAGTTTTGCTTTTACATCAATACCTACAATAGCATATTTTCCAACAACGACCGCTGTTGCATCATTCACACCTGGCACACTTGCTGCTAAAGATGCTAAATGATCTGCTGCTTTTTCATTTGGCTTATTTGATTTATTCGTATAATTAACATTTTTCATTGAAACATTTTTTTGTTCCGGCTTTTCGTTTGGATTGTCTTTTTTTCCAATACTGCATCCAGTTATAACGAAGCAAAGCATCAATATATATATTAGAGTTTTCATTATTTTCACCACTTCACTATTAAGGTTTAATCATAAATTTTTTCAACAGCTTGCATTTTCTTTACCTTTTCCTCGGCCCCGCTATTAGCATTAATGAATATTTGGTACGTATCTTTTCCTAAAGTGCCTACAAATTCATAGCAAAGTACTTCATTATGCAAATCATTGACTACTAAAGCTTTACGTTCTTCCATGACTTTTACATCCGGATTGATTTTCTTTCTTGCTTCTGCTGCAGTTAGCTTTGCCGATGGAACTGTTCGCTTTTGATGTGACGCTAAATATTCTTTTGCGGAGAACCCAACGATAGAACCATCATCTAAAGCAATTTTCATTTGGATTGCTTCTGGATAAATTCGTACTCCATTTTCATTTACTACATACGTAAATACACCAACATTATCATATTGAGAGCTATCATAAAGCTCTATATTATTAAACTTATGGTCCTTTAAAAATTTCAAACCTTTACTACCTGCATCGTTTAAACTAACTTTCTGTTCTTTAATTTCGCGGTTATTCATAACCCAAATTGGATATCCGCCTTTTCCGGTAATATCCATATAGAACTCGTTGTTCGTTGCTTCATCTTTAATTTTCACACTATAGAAGGATTCTTTCGCACCTTTTCCGCTTTTCTCAACATTTACTTTTTCATTTCCTTTTAAATTCAAAAACGATTTGGCAATTTTCGCCGCTTCATCTTTAGAAATTGCCTTTCCTTCCGCTTCAAATCCGCCTTTTTTATTTTTTTGCGCACTTGTAAAGGTCGGTCCGAAGTTTGTAGAAGAATATGATGTTACGTTTTTCTCTACAGTTTTCAATCCATCAATAATTGTGTTATCTGCTGGATCGCGATTTGATGCAAGTGCCATTTCTACATCCATCCAGCGTAAATTATTTTTCAAAACAAGATGTTGTACTTTTCTTAGTTCATCTTGTATATTTCCTGCATTTGAATATAAAGTTTGCAACGTTTTATATTCTTGCTCATTTAACGGTTCTTTTTCTAAATCACGAATGGCTGCACGGTAACTAAAATCACCGATATTCGCTAAAAATTCTTCCGTTTTATTAAATGGCATTAATGTTAAAGGAAGTTGCCCTACATCTGAGCGAGCTTCAGATGTTAAACGCCATACATCCGCTAATGCAGGTGATAAAGATGATCGTGAATTCATCGCAAGTGTTGTGCCAATTTTATCGTGTAATAAATCGACTTCGTATGCTAAATCATGGAATGCACGTTGATAGCTATTTTCCGCTCGAATTAAAACTGCATTTTTCTCTTGGTGCTCTTTATAGCCCCAATAGCCTGTTCCTACTACACCGACTGTTAATAATACAATGATAATACCTCGTAACATTGTCCCACCTCCGCTCTATTTACAGAAAATATGTTTACCGATTTTTTTAATTTGTGGACGAGTCCAAATCCATTTACTAGTCGCGGTATCTGGATTGAAATAATATAAAGCATTTCCTGTTGGATCCCATCCGTTAATCGCATCTAAAACTGCTTTTTTTGCTGTTTCATTTGGCGTTAAATATATTTGCCCATCAGCTACCGCTGTAAATGCTCTAGGCTCAAAGATTACACCTGAAACAGTATTTGGGAATGACGCACTTGTAACACGGTTCAAAATGACAGCAGCTACTGCAACTTGTCCTAAATACGGTTCACCACGCGATTCTCCGTATACTGCGTTTGCCATAAGCTGAATATCATTTTGAGAATAACCGTTCGGAACATTTGTCCCTTTATTTTGAGGTGGTTTATTCTCTTGTGCAGTGCCACCGCTATTTCCTTTATTCGTTGTCGTCCCTTTATTAGCAGTTGACTTGTCATACTTCGTTGCCTTCACGAGCATTTGCTTCGTTTTAGCTCCAGCTAAACCATCAACGGGTAATCCGAATTTCTCTTGAAAATTCCGAAGTGCCCAATATGTACCCCATCCGAAAACACCATCCACTTTTCCCGTATAAAACCCGTTATATTTCAAACGAGATTGCAGTTCAATGACATCTTCGCCAGATGCTCCTCTTTGAATAACTTGATTAGAAAAAGCTTCTACATTCTTTAATTGTATACTACTGACCATTAAAGACAGTCCTATGAACGCAAGTAAAACTGCTATTTTAAAAATAGCTTTTTGGCGCATAATTTTCCCTCCTTAATTACGGAAATGATTTCTTGGTTATGTTTTGTAAAAGCCTCGCTTTTATGTAAAGAAGACAAAAAAATCCAAACTAATATCGTTGAAAAAATATGTAAACAATATAAAAAAGGATAAAAGGAGTTCATCATGAAAAAATTGTTAAAACGTGTCGCACTTGTCATTCTGTTCCTAACAACATGTTCAAATATATATACAGGCTCATCAATTGTTCATGCGCAGCCGCCGTATGCCAAATGGGGTAAACTTGCCGTAGAAAAGACGAAAGAACAATACCCAAAAGCAGAAATTATTGACTATCTTCATATAGGTAGAAAACCAAAAACAGTTCAAATAACTGTTGAAAAATTTAAATTGTGGTTACGTGAGAACGGAAAAGAATACGGTGTTTTTGTTGATGTAGAATTTGAAACGAAGACGGAGAAATTTATAAAGTTGTCGTTTCAGAAGACGAGTAGATAAAGTGAAACCTTAATCAGTGGGGGTTTTGTTCATCTCCCACTAATCATCAGCCCTCACCAATCGGACTTTTACGGGCAGCCCGACAAATAGCTGGATAAAGTGAAACCCCCACTGTTAAAAACAGACACAGTGGGGTTCTTGCATTTCTAAAATTCTTTTCTAAAGTTTCGATTCCCTAAAAATCTTACCAATATACAAATAGCACCAATTACAACTGCTATCCCTATACTGTATAAAAGTACTTTACCATATCCACCTATTCTCGGATCTAAAAACGGATATGGATACCAATTCACGATTGGACCACGTATTAAGCTATATACAACGTAAAAAAACGGGAATAAAAGCCAACTTGTAGCTTGTTTCCAAGTGATTTTCTTAATAGGTGGATTTAAAATCCAATCTAAAAGCATTGTAATCGGCATGATATAATGTAGCACAGTATTTACCCATGGTATTGCCGTTTGAAGTGACTCTTCTAACCCTCTTAGTAACAAAAAATAAACGAGTCCTGTCGTAAGTATATATACCGTCGCCGCACCACGAAGTATACTAAACTGCTCTGAGCGACCAAATGTAGCTGTTCCGATACTACTTAAAAGGAGAATACATGCAACTAAAATGTTACTTTCGATAGTAAAGAAACTAAAAAAGTTAACTGGATTGAACGGTTTCACTTGTGCCCTGATTATGAATTGCGTAATAATGGCGCTACATACTAGAAGACTTAAACAGAATCTAAATAAAGATAAAATTTTTTCATCCTTCATACATTCCCTCCTTTTCTTATATATAATTAGAATTTCCCTGTACATGCTCAATAAATAGTTTTAATGGAACGAGCCCACGTTTTGGCATATGACTACTTATAATAGCTACTACTTCTAACTGAGGAATGATAACGATGTATTGTCCGCCGTATCCCATAGCGAAATATATACAATACGGTATGTGAAATCTTTCGGTATGTAATACCCACCAGTGATATCCATATGCGCCGACATGTTCATATGTTTCAAAATGCGCCCTACTTGACTCTTCTAACCATTTCGCTGATACAATTTCTTTTTCATTCCAATATCCATTTTGCAAACATAATTTTCCTAATTTTAATAAATCGGTAGATTTCATTTTCATACCGAAGCCGCCGACATATATACCCTGCGGATCTTGTTGCCACTCGTATTCGTTAATTTCTAATGGATTAAATAAATATTTCTTTGCAAACCGCTCTGTCGACATTCCAGTAGCTTCTTGAATAATATAGCTCAGTAAATGAGAAGAACCTGAATTATAATTCATTTTTGTAGCAGGTTCTTCAATTATTGGCTTTTCTAATATGTACTGTACCCAGTTCTGTGATTCTACAAAGTCATTTGGGAATACTACTCCATTCCCAAACTCTTTCCAGTCCTCACCAGTAGTCATTGTTAATAAGTGATATAGTGTTAAATTATGTTTTCCCCTAGGTACATTTTCAATCCACTCTGTGATCGGTGTATGTATATCATTTATATAGCCCTTATCAACTGCAATACCAATTAATAAAGATACGATACTTTTTGTAATCGAATTTATTTTATATAAGTTATTTGCACATTCGGGTGTTTTATAATACTCAGTTGTTAATTGTCCTTTTTGATAAACAAGAAATGTATTCACTTTTTTCTTTTCGAATTTATTTTCTAGTTGCTTGAAATCCAAAAACTTTACCTCCATTTAAATAGTTAATCCATTTATTATATCTTGTTCCTTCATTTTAAACATAATTGTGCTCAAATAAAAATAAACCTGTCAGCCATAATGAACTGACAGGTTTATTTTTATAATTTCGTACGAACATTCCAAAGCTCTGGGAAGAATTGTTGATCAAGTACTCGCTTTAAATAAGAAACACCGGAGGATCCACCTGTACCCATTTTATGTCCAATAATTCTTTCTACTGTTTTCATATGACGGAAACGCCATTGTTGTAGCCAGTCTTCAATATCAATCAATTTTTCAGCAAGCTGATATAAATTCCAATATTTTTTCACATCCGCATACACTTCTAACCATGCTGCTTCTACTGTTGCATCTTCTTCATAAGGCTGCGTAATATCACGGTTTAACACATCTTTATGAATAGGAAATCCTTCTTTTACTAATGCTTGAATCGCGACATCATATAGACTTGGTGCATGTAGCGCTTTATGAAGTCGTGCATGTAATTCTGGATCCTTTTCATAAATTTTTAATGCATGTGGCGTTTTATAGCCAAGTGCATACTCAATCATACGATATTGATACGATTGAAAACCTGAAGCTTGACCGAGTGAATCACGAAACTCAATATATTCTGATGGTGTTAATGTCGCAAGAATATCCCAAGATTGAATAATTTGAGACTGAATTTTTGATACACGTGCTAACATTTTAAAAGCTGGTTGTAATTTATCTTGTTTAATAGATTCAATCGCCGCATTTAGCTCATGTAAAATGAGCTTCATCCAAAGCTCACTTGCTTGGTGAATAACGATAAATAACATTTCATCATGATGGTCTGATAATCTTTTTTGAGAAGATAGTAAACTATCTAATTGTAAATATTCCCCATACGTCATATTCTCTTTAAAATCCGTATGAATCCCTTTTTCCATAATTACTTTTTCATTTTCTTTCATATTAGCCAAACGCCCCTTTTATATGATTCTACTTATATTGGTCTAATAACGGCTCGAACTGGACTTCCATCCGCATCAGTTAATGCAAGTGGTAATGCAATCAATTCATAATCACCGTCTGCTACATGATCTAGTACGACATTTTCTAAAATATGAATTCCATGTTTAAATAATTGATGATGCGCTGCTAATTCTTTATCATCTAGCGGATCAACTGATGGGACATCTACTCCGATTAAACGAATACCTTTCTCCGAAAGAAAAGGTGCTATGTCTGCACGTAAATGAGGGATCACATCTGGAAATTCTTCAGCTTTTCCATGTGAAGATGTACGTAATAATAATCGTTCTACACCTTCTAAATGAAAGCTTTCTAATTCCTTTTTTCCGATGCTTTCAAGATTAGAAACGTCAATAATCCGTGCTGGGCCAACATAAACTTGAACATCTAAATCCAATACTTTCTTTCCATCATTATCAAAATGAAATGGTGCATCAATATGAGTGCCTGTATGAATACTCATCGTTAACTTTCCAACATTTACTGAGCCACTTTCTTCTTTTGACCATGAAACTTCATATGAGAACGGTGTGTCTCCTGGCCACGTTGCAATATCATTATTTAGCGGTTGTGAAATATCAATCCACTCTGATGTTTTCATGCTTATGCCACAACCTCTCGCTTATTTTCAAACTGTTTATACTCTTCTTCTTTCATAATTTTCTTTAATATTTGTACAGATTTCCACACTTCTTCATATGTGTTATATAAAGCGACCGGCGCAAGTCTTACTCCATTAGGTGCTCGGAAATCAGGGATAACTCCATTTGCTTTTAGCGCTTTACAAATACGTGCTGCTTCTGCATGTTCTAAATATATGTGCCCGCCACGTTTTTCATCCTCTAATGGATTTCCAATTGTAAATCCGAAATCTTTTAATTCGTGATCAATTAAATTCAGCATATATCTTGTAATATGTAAAGATTTTTCGCGTAAACGTTCAATACCAGCATCTTTAAACATTTCAAGAGAACCAATTAAAGGTGCTGTACTTAATACGTGCGGTGTACCAATTTGATAAGCACCTGCATGATCGGCAGCTGTTAATGTATGCTCCATATCAAACTGTTTATCTTTTCTAGAACTAAACCATCCAGACAATCCTGGCAGTCTATTAAAATGTTTACTATTTACATAAAGGCCTGCAACACTACCCGGTCCTGCATTTAAATATTTATAATTGCACCAAACAGCAAAATCGACATCCCAATCTTTGAAATGATGCGGAATAGATCCTATTGAATGGCATAAATCAAATCCAATGTGAATGCCGCGTTTATGAGCTTCCGTTGTTAAACGTTTCATATCAAGAATTTGACCACTTCTATATAAAACAGAAGGTAATAAAATTAAAGCGATATCATCTTCCATCGCATGGATAATATCTTCTTCAGAAAGTGTTCTACCATCTCGGCTTTTCACTCTTACTAAATGCTCCTCTGGATCTAATCCTTTTAAACGAATTTGACTTTGAAGTGCATAAATATCTGATGGGAAAGTCAATTCATCCGCAAGTATTTTTGTACGTATTCCTTTCGGCTCATAAAACGTCGCAATAACTTGGTGTATATTCGCAGTTGTGGAACCGGTTACAATAGTTTCTTCCGGTAAAGCTCCAATAAGAGGGGCTGTAAGTTTACTTAATTTCTCTGAAAGGAAAAACCACGGATGCTCACCTTCTGTCCAGCCGTCAATACCATACTCTTTCCACGAATCTAGCAAAGTAAGTAATGATTTCTCTGCTCTTTTTGAAAGTAGCCCTAATGAGTTTCCATCTAAATATATAGTACCTTCTTTTTTATAGAATTCAGTTTGAAAATCTTTCAGTTCATCATGTTTATCACATTCAAGCGCATACTCATAAGTTGGTTGAAATGGTTCTTTATACATGGTGTCACCTTCTCTTAATTTTCTTTTTATTCTAACTAATTGAAATATATCACCTTAATTGATATAACGTCAATGATATTATGTCAGTTGACTTTATATATGAACTTCTTTTACAATACAATTATATTTTCAGATATTTCAGTATAAAGAGGTGATTCTTTGAAAAACAGTACCCTTTCATCAAGAAAACACCGCTCCTTAGAAACGAAGAAGAAACTATTACACTCTGGTTACACTATTTTTATACGTAACGGATTTCAAAAAACGACAATTACACAAATTATTAAACATGCAGAAACCGGATATGGTACAGCATATGTATACTTCAAAAACAAAGATGATCTCCTAATTAGTTTAATGGAAGATGTTATGAATCGTTTTTATAATATCGCTGAACGCTCTTTTTCTCCACAAACAAAAGAGGAAGCACGTATAATGATCCAAAATCAAGTTAGAGCATTCCTGCAATTAGCAGATGAAGAACGCGCTATTTTGCAAGTTGTAGAGGAAGCGATAGGATTATCAAGAGAAATACGGCAAAAATGGGATGAGATTCGGGAACGTTTTATAACAAGCATTAAACAGGATATTACTTACTCTCAAGAAAGTGGATTAGCACAACCTAATTTAAATAAAGAGATTGTAGCACGCGGTTGGTTCGCGATGAATGAATCGTTTCTTTGGACTATTATGCAAAATGACAAAAAGATTAACTTAGAGGAAATTGTGTATACGTTAACGGAGATGTATACGACCGGGTTATATAAATAGCACACCTTCAATAAATAAGGTGTGCTATTTTACATCTATAAAAATATATTATCCGGGTATGGTAGTGCTAAAGGAGGCTTTTCAGAAAATGAGAAATATTGTAGTTTTAAAGATTCACCATCTATCGATTTCAGTTTTCCACTAGTAATTTCACATTCAAACACAACAACAATATATTCTACTTGATCGCCATTCGGATATATATGACGGAACCTTTCCCCTCCAAATACCCCTTTTTGTTTTTTCACTTGTACTTTCAATCCTGTTTCTTCCCATACTTCCCGAATTACTGCTTCTTCTGGAGTTTCTCCAGGTTCAATTGCTCCAGCCGGCAAACTCCAATATTCTCCGCCAGGATATTGAAATAAGAGTTCTCCCTGCTCGTTTTTAATAACTGCAGCTACACTTGGCATGAATATTAGTTCATGTCCTAATTGCTCCCGGATTTTTTTATAATATAGCGACATCGACATATAATTCTCTCCCACTCCATTAATGAATAACTGTATTTTCTGACATATATTCTATAATAATACCAATAACAATTTCTATATAGAAAGGATAAGAAAATGACCCAAGTACAACTAGTAAATAGCTTTCTATCATTTTTAGGAACGACAAAACAGCCTACTAGCTTAAAGTTTTTAAATGAGCTTATTAAAGCTCATCAAGAAAAAGTAAAAGAACCAATACACTTATCAAATATGAAAGAACTTATTTCAAGGTCTAACGATTGGCATACATCTCCTGTATTAAAGAAAATTCAGATTTTCGGTTATATCGATGGTATTCCAACTTCTATTAATGATAATGTTTTAAAACGATATTTCCAAGGTAAGAAAAGAGAACAAATCATTACATCTTCTGAACTTAATTATTGGATAACAGAAAGATTTTGTGTTGATAAAGAAATATATGAAAGAGCTATTGAGATTTTCAATGAAAAATTTTCAAACAGTAAAAGCGTTACTCATGAGATTGAGTAACGCTTTTACCTTAATATATTTTTAATATTAATCTTCTTTATGATAAGCAGCTTCTACACATTCTGCTAGACGTTCCATTTGTTCTATAGTTAAACCTCGTGAAATCCAGCCTGTTAACTTATACATCATTTTATAATAAAAATTACTAGGTTCATATTCTGAAATTAATGTTAGTGCTGTACCTTCCTCATCTTCTTCTAACATATAAGTCATTGCTGAATATCCTTGCTTCATTTCACTACCAAGTGAAATAATATGCGGTGCATTGTATTCAAGGATTTCTACTTCAGCCTCGAATATTTTCTTACCGACTTTTTGAACAGTAATATATTTATCTCCTACACGTGGATTCTCTTTATCCATATTTGAAGGATAGCGATTTTCTATTATAAACGTATTCCATTCTTTTATTTTTTCATCTTCTATTATGTAGTCACATACAACATCCAATGGTGCTTTTATTACTATTTCAATTGCAAAACTCATTATACTGCCCCTCTCAAATACCCTATCCATTTCTATTTTAACTAAATCATTATGCCATATTTTATATAGTGAAATACAAGTAGAATTTTAACTTTTTATTGTGAGGAGAATTCTATAAAAAATCATTTTTTATTAATTTAAAAACTTATTCATGCAAAATATTTTATTAACGATACAACAATTAAAAATAAAGCCAGAAGTAGTAAAGTAATCCCTATACTTCTAATTTCTTTTTCGTTATTCTTTATATTTTGTAATCCTAAACTAACTAACATAATCCCTATAAGCGTTTGTAAAATTAGCATACTCTGTTCCGAAGCATCATTCCAACTATAAATGGAATACCCCATTATAATAATTGCAAGTAAAAAAGTTACGATCCTATTCATACGCAAACCCTCCCTTTTTAAAAAGAAACCGCTAAGTTCCCTTAGCGGTTTTATTAACAATTTATATTTAGTAAATGTGCTTTTCATGAATTTGATATAAGTCAAAAGAATTTCCTGTCCAATATAACTACGCATGTTAGCCCACTTTTTCTTTATTCAGTCTACTTACAATTCCAACTATAAATTTATATTCAATCCTCCTCTTCTTAGTTTTTTTAAACCCTTCTTTCGTATCAAAAATAAAACACGTTTTCCGAAACCAAATTCGTACATATAAAGACTCAAAATAAATAGGTTTTATAATTCCTCGTTCCTCAAATTCAGTTCCATCTTTATTTTCAGTTTCTGTTCGAACGAACCACCTATTTCCGAAGCCAATTTCAATATACTTCACATAAGTCCCCCTTTCGGAAATTAATTTCTAACTGTTCTATTATTTCCCCGGTAAGCGCACATTCCGACAGAACATGAGCCCACAAAGAAAAAGTAGATTGCAAAAATCTACTTTATAACTTATATTTTTGCATTCGTTTATAAAATGTACTACGGGGTACATTTAATAGTTTTGCAGCTAACGAAACATTTCCATTTGTCTTTTGTAATGCTTCAATCATGCTATCACGCTGTATTTTTTCGCGAAAATGTAATGTATGTTCTGTTTTATTTTCAACTTGTAACTCAAGTTGTTGTTGATTTCCCCTCATTGTTTGTAACAAAAAATCTACTTGTTTTTCGCATATTTCCCGTCCTTGCGACAAAATGTAAATGCGTTCTAATACATTTACTAGTTCCCGAATATTTCCGGGCCATGTATGTTGTAAAAATTGATTGTATATACTCTTTGGAAATACAACATTCCAATTCTTCTGTTCGCAAAAGTGTTGTATAAAATATGGGATATCCTCTTTTCTTTCTATTAACGATGGAACATATAACGGATAAACGTGCAAACGATAATATAAATCTTGACGGAATTTCCCTTCTTCTACTAACCGTAGTAAATCTTTATGTGTGGCAGTAATAATACGAATATTTACTGGTACCAATTTTGAACTCCCAATTGGAGTTATTGTGCGTTCTTGTAAAACACGCAATAATGCTACTTGCATCTCTGGTGGTACTTCACCAATTTCATCTAAAAATAATGTTCCTCCGTTTGCTTGTTCAAATTTCCCTTTATATCCTTGACGTCGCGCACCTGTAAACGCACCTTCAGCATAACCGAACAATTCACTTTCCATTAATTCTTTAGGCAAAGAACCGCAGTTAACAGCTATAAAGGGCCCGTCTTTTCTTGGACTATTTTCATGAATCGCTCTCGCGACATATTCCTTTCCTACTCCTGTCTCACCACATACATACACACTAGCATCAGTCGGTGAAACAAGCTTAATTTCTTCTAGTGTGTGTTGAAATGCTCTGCTTGTCCCGGTAACTCCTGAAAAAGTAATCCCTTTTATAAATGTGAGAGCAGAATATGTATTCATTTGTTTATTTTCCTTTAAATACATACATTTCCCAATCATTCTTTCATTACTATATACTGGTATCTCTAATTTAGTTTCCAATCCATGGTGCATTAACTCTTCAAGTTTCATTCTTGACCAATTATTTATTCGTTCACGAACGCTCTTACTCGCAGAAACGATAACATCACGATGATTACAAATAACTACTTGTTCATCACTATCAATGACATCTAAAAAACGATGGATTAAGTGTAATTCATTTTGATGAACTCTTATGCTACATTCACGTTCTATCGCATGTGCAATTGAAGTTACCATACCGAGCATATATGGATGCGAAAATTCAATCGGACACGAGAAATCTAGAACACCAATTAATTTCCCATCATCATTATGAATGGGAGCAGCCGCACAACTCCAGCTATGAGATGCCACGGTGTAATGTTCAGTACCACTTATCATAATAGCTTCTTCAATTTCTAGCGCTGTTCCAATTGCATTTGTGCCAACAGCTGATTCCGTCCATTTTACACCTTCAATAAAATTAATATGTTTCGCTCGCTTTAACGTTTGTTTATTTCCACTTAACGATAGAACATAACCATCTGGATCGATTAATAATGCCATCATTTGTAGTTCATCAATGGTTTTTCTCATATTTTGTATTTGAGGTAATGCGATATCAAGGAAAATTTCACTCTTTTTCTTTTGTTCTTGAAAAATGTTAGAAGACAAAATTTTCTGACCTTTATTCATATGAGGATTAACATTAGCCTGTTTACATCGATGCCACGATTCTGAAATTCTTTGATTTATGCGATTTGAATCAAGAACACCTTCATTAACAAACTTTTTCCATGTATGTAAGTAAAACGGTGAAGCTAACATTGTATCATCTCCCTTTTAATTGTTTTGGAGATTTATAAAACATACTTTTATTATAAAACTGAATAAAAGCGTTTTCAATACAACTAGCAAGACGACACAAATATGTTAATAATTTGAATATCTTAATGCACTTCTTTATTCTTTTTTAGTAGCACTATATTTTGTATAATGGACGCAAAGAAAATACATAACCAAAACCACTTTTGTGGATTACCATTTATAAAGAAAACAATCACGGCTATTGCAAATAAAATAGTGGATGCTAAACTAAAATATAATTTTGTTTTAATTTCTCTTATCCCTCACCCCTCTGCTACTTTACAGTACATACTAACTCTTCATTTTTCATCTCTACTATGTACTCCTGTAAAACATATTCTTTCCCGCCATGGTTTTCATACCATTCATGTATTCCTTTAATATGCCTCTCGTCACTTCTAATTTTCGATTCTATTTCATTATACTGTTCATAACTATCATATTCCCATATGGCAAATACTTCAGACGTACCATTCTTATTATCTTTCATCCAGCGTCCTATTAGCCTAGAACCATGCTTTAATTGATTAGGTAAGTTCGTGTGATTGAAATGATCATTAAATACTTCTATGAATTCATTTTTCACTACATAGTACTTCCTTCTGTAAAACATACTTCTTCACCTCTTTCATGAAAAGTATTAGTAAATCTTCCCATCACTACCGTATTATAATACTTTCCATCCGATAGTCTTTTGTCATTTTTCAAAATGCCTTCTACTTCAAAACCTAATTTTTTATAAAGATGAATAGCTTTCTCGTTTGTCTCTAATACTTGTAAAGATATTTTATTTACTGCATTTTCGTCAGCCCATTTAATAGATTGTTGTAATAGGCTCTTCCCCATTCTATATCCCCAAAACTCTTTTAAAATACAAACGCCAAACTCCACTTTATGAGATAATCTCTTAAAATTTGATCCTTCACATCTTGAAAATCCAACAATTCGATTGTGCACTTCTACAACTAAAAAGAGATTCTTCGTTTCTTCACTATCTGTTTTTATTATTTTTTGAAACCCTAGGTCATCTATAAATCCCTCTCCAGCATCTCTATCCATATTTTCAGTTTCTCCATCAATCTGAACTCTAATTTTCGATAACTGCTCAGCATCTTTTTCAGCTGCAGAACGAATTGTATAAGTTAATCCATTTATATGATACTCTTGCTCTTTTACAATCATGTCAAACTCCTTTCAAATCAATATAATGGCGCTATTACAACTTGTTTACCTTGTTTCTCAAATTCCTGAACAGTTTCTTTACTAGCCTCTTCGTCAGTTATAATAAGGTCAATTTCTTTTAGAGACTCTCCTCTTATAAAACAATCTATTCCAAGTTTATTATGCGGAGCTAAACAAATATTTCTTCTAGCAATTTCACTTACTCTTTTACTAAAATAAGCAACTTCAGGTGTTGCAGTACTAATACCTTGTAATGAAATGCCTCCACCTGTAGAGAAATAAAGATCAATAGAAAATCTACTTATCAATTCAGAGGCAAATGTATCAGTAATATTTCCTGAAGGCTTTACTTTTCCACCAATTAAATATGTATCGATGTTCTTATTTTCTCTTAGATGACCAGCTATTTCTATAGAATTCGTAATAACCGTAAATGATACTTCCGGTAAATATTTCAGCATCGCATTATGAATGGAAGCCTCGCCAATAAAAATAGAATCATCTTCTTGTATATAAGATGCCGCAACTTTTGCAATTGTGTTCTCATATATTGAGCTATCACTATAACGTTTAGCTGGTTCCGCAGCTAAGTTCCTCACTCGCGTAAGTTCAATTGCACCTCCGTGCGTTCTTTTTAATAAACCATCCTTTTCCATAATAGACAAATCTCTTCTTATAGAATCAATAGACATTTCAAATCTTTCCGCAAGTTCCTTTGCGATTACTCTTCCATCTGTATTAAGTAGTTCTAAGATTCTCTCTCGACGTTCTTCAGTAAACATGTTATCACCACCGTTATTGAAGATTCAGAAACTTAAACTTTATTTTAATTATATGTATGCCTCTTCTGTTTTACAATATTTTCAGTTCTTATTTATTCCGTTTTATACAGTCTTCTCCCGCTTTCTATCCCATTAATTTGCCAACCGAATAAATGTATATCTGTATATTACGCAAAAATACTTTCATTTACCTTCCTGTTGATGTAAAATTATTCCTATGTTTTACTTTTTAATACAGAAAGGGATTACTATGAAATCATTAATCAAAACGACATGTACAGCATTATTATTTACTGGAATATTAACAGGATGTAATAGCAATACTACATCAAAACAAGAAAAGAGCGCTCTCGAAAAGAATGCAATGCACTATGGAGAAATAGTTAAAAACGAATACTATAGAGCGACAGTTGAAAATGCAAAGTTTGAAAAAATAGACAAAGAGCGACGCCTTACTACTCGTGTTATGATTAATAATGTTCGGGACGATGGACAAACTATTGATCTTTCGGAAATAAAATATTTCATACAAGATGAAAAAACTGGTCAGAAATATGAAGGTGAAGCTCATCCGATAGATGACGAGCACTATAAAAATGTTCCACACGAATTCTCTTTAACTACTGACGTTGTGTTTGAACTGAAAACTTCACCAAAAGATTTAAATAATATGTATTTATACATAGATAGCAAAGCAGCGCCGTTAACAGATACATATTGGAAGCTTGATAATTTAGTATCTAAATAGAAAGACCAGTCTTACATGACTGGTCTTTTACATTCATACATTTAACTTTCATTAACACTTATATTCATTTTCTAATAACAACTTGAATAACATCAGCTAAACCAGTGTGCCCTTTCCCTTCAATTCGCTCTTGTTCGCCATTAAAGAAATGAATTACCTTATGTTCTTCACACCAAGTAAGGATATCAATTGGATCATACAGCATATCAACATCTTTTGGTCCACCAGTACTATAGTTTATTTGTTTTTTTGAGTAAACTTCAAACATAATTAAACCACCAGGCTTTATCGTTTGTATCATTTTACCTAATATCATTTTTTTATAATTATCATGAAAATGTCCAAATACCATAATTGCTGCATCATATTCATTTTCTGGCAAACTATCAGCTAATAAATCTACTTTTTTTGTATGCACGTTTACGTTATGCTTCTCTGCCAATTTTTTTGTCTTCTCTAATCCATCTTCCGAATAATCAATAGCTGTTACTTCGTTCCCTTGTCTTGCTAGAAATACAGCATTTCTACCTTCTCCCTCCGCGAAAGCTATTACTTTATTGTGATTTGCTAAACGAAATGCTTGTTCTTTAATAAATGTATTAGGTTCTTCCCCGTAAAAATATTCATCTGATTTATATCGATCATTCCAAAATTTAGTCATCATCTTCTCTCCTTCTTCATATCATTTTCTAACTACAATTAAAGATATCGAAGAGTCTTTTTATCCTTAATTAATTTAAAAATAAAAGCAGATTAAAAATCCACTTTTATTTTTTTCGCAAGATCTACGATTTTTTGATTTCGTAACTCTTCTTCCATTTTCTCTTCTGCTGCAAGCATTACTTCATTAATTAAACATCCAGGTTTGTCATGTAAACAACATTCAAACAATGATGTTTTACCTTCAATTGCATGTATAATATCTAAAAATGAAATATCTTCCCAATTCTTACTAAGCGAGTAACCGCCCTTTGGACCAGATGATGAATGTATCATCCCTTCCTTCGTCAACTTAGTTAGTATTTTAGACAAGTACGTTGGTGAAACATTTTGCATTTCTGCTAATTGGTGAACACTAACTAACTTATTTGGTGTAGCCTTTGCCAGAAAAAGCATTGTATGAAGAGCATAATTTGTAGCTTTAGAATATTTCATAATACAGCTCCTATTGTAGACTTCATGTATCTACAATAACTTTATTTTTTTATTATGTCAAACGTTTGTAATACTCCATACAACATTATTTCTTCACAAGTAATACATCTGCCGCGCAAATCGTCACTTCTCTAAATGGAGAGTCAAATAAAACACCTAGTTCAAAACCATCTTCAGTAAGAGCTATTTCATGATATAACCACCAAGCATTTTCAAAGCTTTCCGGCATAGAACACTTTGTTACTCCTATAAAGGTTACTTCAAGTTTATCAAATTCACTAAAAGTACCACTGCAATCTAATACGATAGACAAAGTATCTTCTGATTCTCTCTTTATTACTTTAATTACACTATCGTGTAGTGATGTCTTGTGTAACTGAGCGACATTTGACGGAAGTTTTTTCTCAATGGAATTAAAATATTCTACGTATAATTGATCTAATTGTGCCACTCTTTTCTCATAATCTGTTGTCCACTTTTGCATACGTTTTTTCAGTTCACCTGATGGGTATTCTGAATTAATTGTGATGTTTTGTATAATTGAGTATATCGATTCAGGAAGGAATTTTAATAAATCTATTTTCCTTTCCTCTATTTCTTCCTTTAAACTTTGTATATCCATTTCTGACCATTCTTTTATAGACTCTATAAAACTTACAAATTCTAAAACTTGCATTTTTTTATACCAATCTCTTGTAAAATATTTCAATGACACCTCTCCTAAAACATTTTTAAATCCAGTAAAAACAATATATCCACTTATTATATCATTCCAATAACTATTTTTTCTAAAGAAAAAATGTAAAACTGTAAATATTCCGCCTATTTTTTCCAAAACTTCAGAATATTTACAAAAGTATAAAATTAGAATACATTTTAGCTGTACAAGATTCACCTGTACAAAAATTCAAACAAAAAGGGATGGTTATATGTTGAAGAAATTAGTAGCAGGAACATTAGTAGCGGGTTTTGCATTAACTGGAGGACTAGGTGTGGTAAGTGCTGAAGAAAAAAGCAACACAATTAAGTCATTTGATTATTTAAAAGTGGATGAACAAAATGTTAATTCATTTGCAAAATTAAATGATCAGGATAAGAAAAATATCCAAATTACTATGGTATTACCAGAGCAAAATGAAAATGGGGATTGGCTAGCTTATGGTTTTACTAGTCGTGAAACATTAGATGCGTATATTGAAAAGGATAAAAAAGCAATTAAAAATAAAATTAATCCTTTAGGTAGCGGTGCTGGTAGTACTGATTTTTATGAACATAAAGATAAAGGTGGCCAATACATTTACTGGAGCAGCGGATTTAAAAACTTACCATCTAGCTGGAATGACAGAATTTCTTCTGTAAGTACAGCGTCACCTTCTGCAAGTTATTCAACGACACTTTGGGAGCACACTTCAACACAAGGATATGGAAAAGGCGTTTTATTTAAACATGCTGATTGGTACGGTAAAACTGCTAATTTAGCTGCTGATTGGAACGATATTACTTCAGCGATTGAAATTAAATAGTAATAAGACATTTAATTTCTTCTATAAAAATTCAAACCACTATTCTCTCTTTCATTTAGAGAATAGTGGTTTATCATATTTCTATTTAAGCATGTACAGCATGTCCTACTGCTTGCATTAACGCTTCATGAATCGCCTCAGATAAAGTTGGATGTGCTGCAATATAATCTCTCATTATATCAGCGGTAACTTCTGTATGAATCATTACGGTTCCTTGACCAATAAGTTCAGTTGCATAAGGACCGATAATAGAAATCCCTACAATTTCTTGGTATTTAGGTTCCACAATGACTTTTACTTTCCCTACTTGTTCTCCTAAAATAAGAGCTTTTCCGTTCGCTGTAAAAGGAAATTCTCCGATGAGAATATCACCATATTGTTCTCTTGCACCTTTTTCACTTAACCCGACACTAGCTATTTCTGGAGCTGTGTATATACATCGAGGCACAGCGTGATAATTTACTTTCACGTCTTCTCCACTTGCGTGTAATGCTGCTGTCGTTCCTTCATGGAAGGCAACGTGAGCAAGCTGAATTCCACCGATCACATCACCAGCTGCGTAAATATGTGATACGTTCGTTTGCATATGTTCGTTCACAGCAATCCCTTTATTTGAAAACTGAACCCCTGCTTTTTCTAAATCTAATTGTTGTACACGTGGTTTTCGGCCGACAGAAATGAGAACATATTCCGGGTTAGCTTCTTGGATACTACCTTCATATTCAAATGAAGCTTGCTTCTTATAATTATTTAATCCTTTTAAAGCAGCTCCTGTAAATATTTCTACGCCATCACTTTCTAATTTCTCTCTTAAAATATGTGCGATATCTTCATCTTCACCTGGTAATAATTGCGGTGCCATTTCAACAATCGTAACTTTTGTCCCAAGGCGACTATAAATACTTGCAAACTCACATCCTATTACACCACCGCCAACGATTAACAATGAAGATGGTACACTCTCAAGAGACATCGCATGGCTACTATTTAAAATCCATTTTCCATCAAACGGAGCGAATGGTAATTCTGTAGGTTCGGAACCAGCTGCGATAATAAACCTCTCTCCATCCACTACTTCTTCTTTATTTCCTTGTACAACTCGCACACGATGATCCGTTTCGAATTTCGCTTTTCCTTTTACAACTTTAATTTTATTTTTCTTCATTAAATATTGTATTCCTTGGACGAGTTGCATTACGATTTGTGATTTCCTTGCCTGTATTTGATCCCAATCAATTGATATACTTCCTGTATTAAGCGTAACCCCATAATCATTCGCTTTTCTCACAATGTCATGCACTTCTGCACTTTCTAACAATGATTTCGTCGGCATACACCCAACATTTAAACACGTTCCGCCAAGGTCAGCTTCATCAATAAGAGTGACCTCTTTTCCATTTTGAGCCGCGGTAATTGCCGCTACATATCCAGCTGGTCCGCCTCCAATTACAACTAATTTACTCATTCTCTCACCTTCTCTTTATAAAAGAATTGTTATAGGTTCTTCTAAATAATATTTAATTGTGCGTAAAAATGCAGCTGCTGGTGCACCGTCTAGTACACGATGATCGAATGTTAGACTTAAAGGTAACATACTACCTTTTTTAAATTTTTTCCCTTTATATACAGGAACATGTTCAATTGCGCCAATACCTAAAATACCAGTCTCAGGTGTATTTAATACAGGTGTGAAATATTCAATACCAAAGCTACCTAAATTACTAATTGTAAATGTCGTTCCGTGCATATCATCACTACTTAAGCTACCTGCTCGCGCCTTTTGTGCCATATCCTTAATCTCTTTAGACAACTCTACTAAAGATAAATTATTTGCAAAGCGAATAGCTGGAACGACTAATCCTTTTTCTAATGCGACTGCTATGCCTAAATGCACATGTTCAAATTGATGAATGGCATCATCTATATAAGCGCTGTTCATTTCTTTATGCTCTCTAAGCGCTAATACAACAGCACGAGAAACGAAATCCGTAATGGTTAGTTTGTTTTCGTATCGTTTTTGCACAACTTCCGCTATGTCTTTATGTAATGCAACTAAATCTGTAACATCTACTTTCATCGTTAACGTTAATTGCGCACTATTTTGTAAGCTTGCATGCATACGACTCGCAATTGCTTTTCTCATACCAGTAACAGGAACGACTGTACTTTCTTCTTGTTCAGGTACTTCTGGATTTGCTACTCTTTCTTCTAGCGCCTTTAATACATCTGCCTTTGTAATCCTTCCGCCAGGACCTGTACCAACTAATGCCTTGATATCCAGATTTTCAGACTTTGCAATTTTCTTCGCTACAGGTGAAATTTTAATTCTTTGCTTTGATACTTCTTTCCCATTTGGTTCTTGATTTTGTACATTTTGTACTTCTATATTAGATGTTTTTTCTTCTATAACATGTGTGCTTTCCTGCATTTCTACTTTTTCATTCGGTTTACCGATGTAGCAAATTACAGTACCAGGCGGCACTCCTTCATCTTCACTTACAGCTATATCAAGTACCGTACCATCAGCTGGCGCTTCAATTTCCGTTTCAATTTTTTCTGAATTAATACTAGCAATCAGTTCTCCTTTTGCTACATTATCGCCTGCTTTAATATTCCAGCTCGTAATAATACCTTCTTTCATCGCCATACCTAACTTCGGCATTACAACTTCTACAGCCATGTGTCTCTCTCCCTTCTCATCGTTTTATTACACATGTAATAAAGATTGGTCTCCAATCATTTCTGATACAGTTTCAATTACTTTTTCTGGCGTTGGCAAATACAACTTTTCAAGTGGTGGTGAGAACGGAACAGGTGTATGTGGTGCTGTAATTCGTTTAATAGGTGCATCTAACAAATCAAAACCTTTATCCGCTACAATTGCCGCAATATCTGTTGCGATACTACATCTTGGATTCGCTTCGTCAATAACGATAAGACGATTTGTTTTTTCAACAGATGATAAAATAGTATCTTCATCAAGCGGTGATAAAGATCGTGGATCAATTACTTCTACTTCAAGCCCCTTTTTCGATAATTGCTTTGCAGCTGCAAGTGCTGTATGAACTTGTTTTCCGATTGCGACAATTGTTACATCAGAACCTTCTCGTTTAATATCTGCTTTTCCTAAAGGAATTGTATAATACCCTTCCGGCACTTCACCTTTCATATTGTAAAGTGTTTTATCTTCAAAGAAGATTACTGGATCATCATCTTCAATTGCTGTTAATAATAAGCCTTTTGCATCATACGGCGTGGAAGGAACAACAACTTTAATACCTGGTATGCTCGTAAATAATGCGTACAAACTTTGTGAATGCTGAGCTGCTGCACTAAAACCAGCACCATGCATCGTACGTACTGTAACGGGTACTTTTGCTTTACCTCCAAACATATAACGGAATTTCGCACCTTGGTTTAATACTTGGTCAAGACAACTACCGATAAAATCATTAAACATTAACTCAGCTATCGGACGTAACCCAGTTGCAGCAGCTGCCATCGCAGCTCCCATATAACCCGCTTCAGAAATTGGTGTATCCAATATACGATTTCGGCCAAACTCTTGTACAAGTCCTTTCGTAACACCAAGAACACCACCCCAAGCTTCATCATCTTGCAGATGATCAACTTGTGCACCGCCTGCAACATCTTCACCTATTAAAATTACATTTTCATCACGACGCATTGAGATTTTCATCGCTTCATTAATTGCAGTTGACATACTTACTGTTCTAGTCATAATTTTTCACCCTCCTCTTATTTGTAAGAAACGTATACATCTTTTAATAATTCTTCATCGTCTGGGTATGGACTATTTTCACTAAATTCAATGGATCTTTGTACTGCATCATCTACTGCTTTTTCCATATCAACAAGTTCAAATTCCGTTAATAAACCTTCATGAATTAAATGCTTACGGAAATTCACAATCGCATCTTTTTCATTTAAATGTTCTTCTTTTTCTTCTGATGTTTTATATGTTTGCGCTTCACCTTCAAAATGACCGTAATTACGATATGTCATACATTCAATAATTGTTGGACCATCACCATTACGCGCACGTTCCACTGCTTCTGCAGCAGCTTTATATACAGCTAGAAGATCTTTTCCATCTACTTGAACGCCTGGAATATTATAAGCTTTTGCACGATCCGCAATAGAATCACAACTTGAAGCATATTCAAATGTAGTTGCTTCACCGTAACCGTTATTTTCTGCAATAAAAATAACTGGTAACTTCCAAATCGCCGCTAAATTAACCCCTTCATGGAATGTTCCTTCATTATTTGCTCCGTCACCGAAGAAACAAACACTTACATCTTTTGTTCCTTTATATTTAGCTGTCAATGCTGAACCGCAAGCAAGTGGGAAACCCCCGCCTACAATGCCATTAGCACCAAGCATTCCTTTATCTAAATCCGCAATATGCATGGAACCGCCTTTACCTTTACATAATCCTGTCGCTTTCCCGAAAAGTTCAGCCATCATACCATTTAAATCACAACCTTTTGCGATACAATGTCCATGACCTCTATGTGTACTTGTAATACTGTCACTATCCGTTAAGTGGGCACATACACCAACTGCTACCGCTTCTTCACCTGCGTATAAATGAACGAAACCTGGCAAAACGCCTTGCGCGAACAATTCATGTACCTTATCTTCAAACTTACGAATCTCTAACATTTTTTCATACATCCAACGAGCTTGTTCTTTCGTAATTTCATTCCCTTTACTTTCAGTTGTTTTTAACATGTCCAGCCCTCCTATTTTCTTGATCATCTTTTATATTGCAAGTACCGTGCCAAATTCTAATCCTTGATTTAATAGGTTTTCTCTTTTCTTTCATAATAAAAAAGTGGACAAAATGAGACATCTGTCTCGTTTTGTCCACTTTTGTTCACCTAATTTGAGAACTATTATCTTATTCATTATCAAAGCTCTGCTGTAATTTTCGGATGTAAATAATTTGGCCAATATGATATGCATTATGAGTTGTTACATTCGCTAACACTTCCCACCACTTTGCAGAAACAGGAAATCCTACTACATCACTTTCAACCTTTTCTTCATTTATAAGATTTTGCCATTGTAACAGTTTTTCTAGTAGTTTTTCCCGTAATTCATCGAAAGTTTGATTATCTGAAAGCATAAAACTTTTGTTATTATCTCCTATAGAGGGTACTGCATTAACATTTGATTCTTTATACCTAGTTTGCCACGTAGAGTTCCAATACAGTAAATGTTGTACGATTTCAGCTATACTATTACTCTCTTCATTCGGTTTCCAGAAAGCTTCCCTCTCAGATAAATCCTTAACTGCATCTGAAAATGGCATATACCAACTGGGATCATTTGCATTTGCTAATAACTGATCTGCTAATACATCTTTCACATGGACCATTTTTCTTCCCTCCTGTTAAAAAGATTCATTTCATGACAATACTCACTTCTCTAAATACGCTGAGTTTGTAAGATTTCCTCTTTTTAAGCATAACCCCATACATATGCACATAAAGAAACCGAAAGCACCTAATACATAAGCTAATGCATAACCACTTCTCCCAATAACCCAGCCCGCAATTCCAGGTCCAATCATTTGCCCAACTGCATAGAAAACAGATATAAAACTAATTGCCATTGAGACATATTTCGGAGATACTTGCTTTGAAGCTGCAACTTGAATTAATAATAGTATACCTCCGAGGCTAGAACCCCAAATAATTGCCGACACGATAAAACCAGTTATATTTCCAAATATAATTGGAGCCATATCACCTATAATAGCTAATAAAAGCGCACTACATAAACTCTTCTTTATACCAATTCGATCCGAAATAAATCCCCAGACAGATGCTCCTACGATTGAAAAGATGCCAGCAATTGCATAAACAGTCCCCGAAATTGATGCTGAGATACCACTATCAATCATAAAACTAGTTTGATATAAATTTGGAATTAAATATACAACACCAACAATAAAATACATCCATGCAATGATATATAGTTCTTTCGTTTTCCATAAAAACGATTTATTACTCATTTTTTGCTCATCTTCAGTAACTTCTGGATTTTTCAAAACAACTGAAGCGGCAAATACAATGATACATGTAATAACTCCAAACAAAAACCATGCACCACGCCAACTATACTCAGGAAATGTGCGCACTACATAAGGAACAATTATTCCACTAAATAGCATACCTATACCTGCACCGCTTAATAACAATCCCATTACAGTTCCTCTTTTGTCTGGAAACCACCCTACCGTTATTGACATGAGTGGTGTATATACAAGAGCACTACCAGCTCCAGCACATAGCATACAAAAAGCAACTATCCAAAATGAAGAAACAAACGCTAATCCCATTAAGCTTATAACGACGAACCAACTGCCTATTAATAAAACTGATTTTGCGCCAAAACGGATAGTAAATATTCCAGATGTTCCTACAGTTAATAAATAACCTAAAAAAAGTATGGTTCCTAGCATACCTGATTGAGCCGTAGATAAGTGAAGTCCTTCCTGCATAAATGGCAGTATAATTCCATATGCCATACGGGCGAAACCAGTTGTTGTTATAATAAGAAAGATTCCTATTAATACAAATATCCAAAAATGACTTTCATTCCGCTCTTTCATTTAAATTCCTCCATAAAAAATTATTTCCAATTGGATGTTGATTGTAATTATAATGATTATGACAAAATACAACTACCAAATGGTGGAGGAGTTTACGGTATAACGGATTTTTAATACATACGCAAAATTTCAGAAGGTTTCATTCCATATTTCTTTTTAAATGACTCTGAAAAATGACTAATATTATTGTATCCAACAGCAACTGCCGTTTCGGTCACATTACTAGTTCCCGAACGCAATAAAAGCATTGCTCTTTCCATTCGCTGTTCTCTTAAATATGCAAATGTGGACGTGCCAAATAATTCTTTAAAACCAATTTTTAATTTATAATCATTTAATCCTACTATTTTAGCCAATTCTAATAATGATGGGGGTGACTCCATTCTTTGAAGTAAAATTTCTTCAGCTTGTTTTATTTTATTTAAATCCTTTTTGGATAATTGGCTCCTTTTATTTGCATCACGATCATTCAGTAATACTTTCCCAAAGTATATAGAAAGCAATTCGAGCGCTTTACTTTCTATTTCGAGTTGATTAATACGATCCTTTTGGGGATTCTCTAACATTCTCTTAATAATATTAGATGTTAGGGCATCAATGGGGGTTTGAAACTTTTTAAAAGATTGATTTCCTATTATAGTATGAAAATCATGACTTTTTTCAATAGCACAATTTAGCATGAAATGATTAAACAACTGTACAGGAATTCCAATTGCTAATGAATATAGTGGAGTTTCTTTTTCATATTCAAATAGAACTTCAAAGTCATTCATAAAATATAAATAGCTATTCCCAGCCATTAATTTATTTGTAGAGTAACCAACTTGTACTTCCCCGGATCCTTGTAAACAAAAATTAAGTTCCACCATTGCTGCATCCGATGCAAATTGAATGCGATGGTTTTTATGAAACTGGTAATTTGATAGCACTATTTCCATTCCAGAAAACGAGCTCCACCTTCGCACTTCACCCATACCTATTGTTTTTGGCACATACATATATCTTTCTTCTACAACTTGTAACCCATGAAAATATTTACTAAAAATATCATGAAAACTGTTAGTCTTCATGAAATCCACACTCCTTTTATATACAAATTACAATCAATTGATAATCATTTTCAATTATAACAAATATCTTTATACAATAAATAGCTTTTACCTTTATATCTCGTTATGATAAAAGAAAAAGAAAGCGAGCCGACAATGAATAAAAAAATTGCAATTATTACTGGGGCTTCAAGTGGATTCGGCCTATTAGCAACGCTTGAACTTGCGAAAAAAGACTATTTAGTCATTGCTACAATGCGAAACCTAGAAAAACAAGGAACCTTACTATCTCAAGTTACTGAACTCAACTTACAGCAAAATATAAAAGTTCAACAATTAGATGTAACAGATCAAAATTCTATACATAACTTTCAATTATATATAAAAGAAATAAACAGAGTAGACCTACTTATTAATAACGCAGGATATGCAAATGGGGGCTTTGTAGAAGAAATTCCAGTAGAGGAATACCGCAAACAATTTGAAACGAACCTATTTGGGGCTATATCAATTACTCAGCTTGTCTTACCGTATATGAGAAAACAAAGAAGTGGAAAAATCATTAATATTAGCAGCATTAGCGGCCAAGTTGGATTCCCTGGTTTATCTCCTTATGTATCTTCAAAATATGCATTAGAAGGCTGGAGTGAATCACTTCGCTTAGAAGTAAAACCTTTCGGAATAGATGTTGCTTTAATTGAACCAGGTTCTTATAACACAAACATATGGGAGGTTGGGAAACAACTCGCTGAAAACCAATCTGATACAACATCTCCTTACAAAGAGTATATGGATAAAATACAAAAACATATTAATAGCGGCAGTGATACATTTGGTAATCCGATAGATGTTGCTAATAAAATTGTAGAAATTGCTGAATCTAAGCGTACAAATTTACGATATCCAATCGGTAAAGGTGTGAAATTTATGATCTTTGCGAAGAAGATTCTTCCTTGGAGATTGTGGGAATATCTTGTTTTGAGGAGTTTTAGGAAGTTGTAAATAAAAAGAGTAACTATCAAGATAAATAATGGTAGCTACTCTTTTTAAATATTCATCATAAAAAAACAAAACGATATTAATATGTAGAAAGAGGATCAAAATAAAGTAACATTGAAACCATAAAAACAAATGCAAAGAATCCAATTATAGAAAGAATATATTCCTTTGTTTCTCTGTTATACTTCCATTCCATCCATACGCGTAATAAGGAAATTGCTCCAAAATAAGTAAGTACAGCAATTCCTATATTAGCATTTTCTACTTTGAACAGATAAATAAAACTTACTATAAGATATATGATAAAAAGACCTATTTCTAATTTTACATGTAAACCATTTATATGTTTATATATCCAAACATTCCCCTTTGGCATATTTAATTTTTTCCTTAAAAACTTTTCTAAAAAATATCCTCCAATTATCATACTAATAACTATAATCCAAATAGTAGAGTTGCCCATTGCATTCCCTCCTATTAAATTAATTATGTTTTCGTAACAAAGTGGACTATATAATTTTTTAATGTTTCGATAATATCTTCATTTTCTTTATGCTTACTTCTTTAGTAGTAGTTTTATCAAGACATGTTTTATGTATTGTACAGCAACAATCTATTTCCCATCCTTTTCTTCGGGATGTATACCTTTTTTCTTGCTATTTTTTCAAAATGAATGCAGATAGTACTCATAAAATTAATAGAGTTATTTTTCTAATTGACAAAAAAACTATCCTTTTATTTTCTTACTTTCATTTTCTCCGGCTGATCACTCGGATACGTAGCATTCTCTTTATTTTCAACGTCCCAACTAATTATAGTCGCACTATCACGTCCCAACTGATGATGCACGTGTTCTAAAACATTGTGAATATTTTCTTTAAGTGTTTTATCATTTCTGTTCATAGCATTATACAAATTTACAGGTATTTCATATCGGCGTTCCCCGCATTCTAATACTCCATCTGTCACCATTACAATTCGGTTCTTTCCAGTACGTAATTCACGAATACCTGATGAATAGCAAGGAACAGGTAAATCAAATGTGTTTACATTTCCAATCCATTCGTAAAAATGACGTTGATTTAATGCATATTGTCCTAACTTATGTAACTCTTCATGAAATACATACACTAAACAATCACCGATAGAAAGCCACCATATATAATTTTCTTTCCTTACACATAGTAAGCAAGCTGTTTCACCTTTAATTTTTTTGCACTTTTCCTTAAATGAAGATGCCTGAAAAATTGTCAGTATATGATTTTCAACAGATTGAAACACTGTATTAATTGGTTCATTCAAAATTACTTTTATATTTTCATATTCTTTTTCGATTGTATTTACTACTAAATCAACACTTTCTGCACTATTATGTCCATCTAATATAGCTGCAAATTCCCATTCGCCATTTGACCAAACTAATGCACCATCTTCATTCTTTTTCGCTCCAGCACTTATATTCCCACCATATTTACCAAGTACAATATCACCATATTGTTTAACTGAAATTTCTCCTAAACACATTTCTATATTTCCAACCCATGAATATTGTGTATTATTTTTTGTATGCATACTCATTTACCATATACTTTCGTATTCTTTCACATAGTTTTTTTATTTTCTCTTCGTCACCATATGGTGCGCCAGTCCATTTCGCTATCTCGGTTGGTGACCAAAACTCTTTTGGTGTATTCGGATAACGCGGAATAATGTGCATATGCATATGTGGTACACTATTTCCTGAAACAAAAGTGTAAATATGCTCTGCACCTTCGCTTTCTTTTAGCGCTTTACTTACTCTACTTGTTATAAGTCCGAACGCTTTCGCTTCTTCATCTGTTAGTTCAGCAAGGCCAGGTACATGTCTTTTTATATCTATCATTACATAACCCAGGTATGTTTCTTCACTATCCCAGTGGACATGTCCAACGTAAACGAGTTCATCTTCGTAAATAGCTCCACCTGGAACTATAATATTTCCTATATGTTTTTTGCAAATGAAACAGTTTTGTTCTATTTGATTGTTTGTTGACATATCCATCACCTTCCTTTTCATATATAATATCACAAAAAAAGGAAAAACAGGTTTCGTATTCCGAATTTTCATTCTTTTGATACAACAATTTTTGAAATGAATTTACATCTCATTATTTCTTCAAAAACGCAATCACAATTATAATCCCAATTACAATTCCTATTACTAAATTATTTGTAAAGTGCCCTTGAAATACACCAATTACAACCCCTATACCGACACCTATTGCCAAAGCATCATTTCTTTTTTTATTTTTAGCCAAAATCACATCTCCTCCCATCATTTCTCCCTAAATAACATACATTTACTTGAATGTATTAATATAAGGACTATCTCGCTTAAATATTTCCAAAAAATGTACTGTAACTTCACATATAATATTTTCCATTTTCTGTACATACTCCTTTTATATTGGAAAATTTTCAAGTAACTATTAATTATACATAGGCATTTACTATAAGAAAGCTTCGTAATTTATTGAAGGAGGAACGATTCAAATGTATCCTCATTGGAATCCAAATATAAATCAACAGTATGTTTATTCCCCTCATCCCGCAAGGAATACATTGCATCATGATTCACAATATATGATGCAGCGTATTGCAAGTCTTGAAAATCAATTAACTAAATTAATCTCATTAATCGAGGAAAATAATCAATTAATTAAATCAATGGAACAACAAAAAAACCAAGTTTGTGCACCAGCTGGAGGTTCTGTTATCGTTCGTATGTGATCTGGATGCAATAAAAAACACACTTTGTATTATAAAAGTGTGTTTTTTATTCATTATTTTCTTTTCGTATGGAGCCCTTGTGTAATTCGATCTAATATAATTGCGATTACTACGATAGCTAATCCAGCTTCAAATCCCATTCCGATATTAACTTGTGTTACAGAGCGATATACATCAACTCCAAGTCCTGGAGCTCCTACAAGTGATGCTGTTACAACCATCGATAACGAAAGCATAATGCTTTGGTTCACACCAGCCATAATCGTTCCGGTTGCAAGTGGTAATTGTACTTTAAATAGTTTTTGTGATGCCGTGGATCCAAACGCATTCGCTGCTTCAATTAAATCTTCTGGAACTTGTCTAATTCCTAAGTCAGTAAAACGAATTGTCGGTGGCATTGCAAAGATTACTGATGCAATAATTCCAGGTACTACACCTACTCCGAAAAATGTAATCGCTGGAATAAGGTATACGAATGCAGGCATTGTTTGCATAAAATCTAATGTTGGTTTTAAAAATTTTGAGAAACGTTCATTTTGAGATGCTAATATACCAATTGGAATTCCGACAATAATTGAAATAATAACAGACGTAAGTACGAGTGCCAATGTTTGCATCGTTTGTGCCCAGTAGTTAATATTCAAAATAAATAATAATCCAATAAGCGTAAAAATGACTAAAGATAATTTCCTCGTTGTGTACCAAATGAGGAAACATAAGATAATAATCATCAATATGGCGGGTATTATTGTTAAAAAATTAGTGAGTAAATCAACAAATCCGCCAATAATATAAGAGAATCCTCGGAATAAGCCTTCAAAGTGCTCATATAAACTTGCAACAAATGAGTCGACCCATTCCCCTAATGGAATCCGCGGTATACTATTCATCGTCTTTCACCTCTTCCTCAATGTTTCCTGCAAGAGCTTGAATGACACTTTCACGTTTAATAATTCCTCTTAGCCTTTTCTTCTCATCGATTACTGGTAACGGATATTTCATCTCTGCCATTTTTGCATATGTCTCTTCCAGTAAAGTATCCAAATACACATGCGGAATATCATTAAGTAATAAATCAGCAATCGGCCACTGTTTTTGTACTGCTTTACTCGCATCATCCGCAGTTAATATACCTAAAAACTCATACTTTTTGTTTACAACATATACAGTTGAAACACCTGCATTCCTCATAATTTGAAGGGCTACACGAGGACCACGATCAATTAATAAAGTTTCTGGTCGTTTTAAAATAGACTCCGCCGTAATTACTTTTCCTAAATTCACATCCGCAACAAACTTTTCTACAAATTCATTAGCGGGGCTCATCATAATTTCTTCTGGTGTTCCAATTTGGACGATTTCTCCATCTTTCATTAATGCGATACGATCTCCAATTCGAAGCGCTTCGTCTAAATCATGCGTAATAAATATAATCGTTTTTTCCATTTTATCTTGTAACTCTAACAATTCATCTTGCATTTCTTTTCGAATAAGTGGATCTAATGCACTGAATGACTCGTCCATTAGTAATACATCTGGATTATTCGTTAGTGCCCTTGCAATTCCAACGCGCTGTTGCATACCACCACTAAGTTGACTTGGGTAATTATCTTTATGATGATCGAGTCCTACTAACTGTAGCGATTCTAACGCTTTTTTCTCTCGCTCTTCAACCGGAACTCCTTGTATTTCTAAACCATATGCAACATTTTGTATAACTGTACGATGCGGAAATAGAGCGAATTTCTGAAATACCATACTCATTTTCGTTCTTCTTACTCTCCGTAACTCTTCTTTTCCCATCGTTGCGATGTCTTCACCATCTATGTATATATGACCTGCAGTTGGTTTAATCAATTGATTTAACATACGAACTAGCGTAGATTTCCCGCTACCAGACAAACCCATAATAACGAAAATCTCTCCAGAGTAAACTTCAAACGTTGCTTTTTTCACCCCAACGTTCATTCCTGTCTCTTTTAAAATTTCCGATTTACTTTTTCCTTCTTTTAATAAGGAAAGGGCCCTTTGCGGATGTTTCCCGAATACTTTTGTTACGTTTTCAACACGCACCTTTGTATTATCCATGTCACTACTCCTTTTCTACCCATCTATTCACATAGTGTTGCGATTTTACCAAGAAATATTACATAAAAATGACATTCATAAGATTTCTTTAAAATTCTCGTTTCCGTTCATAATAAGAATGCTTACTTATACATTTATTTTATAAGGCAAACGTTACTTAGGAGGTTTTCGATGCGAAAGAAAATTTGGTTTATATGCCTTGCATTATTTATTACTATGATTTTCACTTCATGTAATGCAACAAATGCAAATTCGAAAGGAAAAATTAAACTTGGTGTAACAAGTTGGAAAGAAAATATTGCAACCGCAAACATGTGGAAAGTTTTATTAGAAGAAAAAGGCTACAAAGTTGAGCTCATGTATTTAGAAAAAGCCGCAATTTGGACTGGTGTCGCTCGTGGTGATGTTGATGCGAATTTAGAAGTATGGCTACCAGTTACAGATAAACCGCTAAACGATCGTTATAAAGATGATATTGTCTTAAAATCAAAATGGTACGAAGGTACTGGACTAGGTTTAGTCGTCCCTTCTTATATGAAAAACATAAACAGTATCGAAGATTTAAATGCTCATAAAGATGAACTAGAGAATAAAATTGTCGGTATCGAACCCGGTAGTAGTCTTATGAATTTAACGAATAAAGCAATGAAAGAATATGATATAAAACTAAAACTTGTCCAATCCTCTGAAGCTGCGATGATGAGTGAACTAAAGAAAGCATATACGAAAAAGAAACCAATCGCTGTTACGCTTTGGAATCCGCATTGGGGCTTTTCAGAATTTGACTTAAAATATTTAAAAGACCCTAAGAAAGTATATGGTGAAAAAGATGACATTTATTACTCTGTTCGTAAAGGTTTCGAAAAAGACCATCCGGATATCATAAAATACTTTGACAAATGGAAGATGAACGATGAACAGCTTGGTACATTAATGGTCGAGTTAAATAAAACGAAAGATCCCGAAGAAGCGGCGCGAAAATGGATTAAGAAGAATCAAGCGCTAGTTGATGAATGGATAAAAGATTAATAAAAATAGGCTAGAGGGTTAGCATATCCTCTAGCCTGTTTTTAACTTATTTTTTCGTAACAACGTTATCTACAATCCCATATGCCTTCGCTTCTTCTGCAGTCATAAAATAATCTCTTTCTGTATCATGTGCTACTCTTTCAATCGGTTGCCCCGTTTTTTCTGCAATCATTTTATTAATATCATGCTTTAACTTTAATATTCTTTTCGCAGTTATTTCAATTTCTGTTGCTTGCCCTTGTGCACCACCAAGCGGCTGATGAATCATAATTTCACTGTTAGGGAGAGCAAACCGTTTTCCTTTTGCTCCTGATAATAATAACAATGCACCGAATGATGCCGCAAAGCCCATGCATAGCGTTTGCACATCTGGTTTAATTAAATTCATCGTATCTAATATTGCAAAACCTGCTGTCGTTGAACCGCCAGGGCTATTGATGTATAAGAATATATCTTTTTCTGCATCTTCTGCTTCTAAAAATAATAATTGCGCTACGACACTACTCGCTACTTGATCATTAATTTCTGAGCCGATAATAATAATGCGGTCTTTTAATAACCTTGAATATATATCATAGGAACGTTCTCCTAATTTTGTTTGTTCTACTACATATGGAATTGCATTCATTTTAAATCCCTCCAATACTTGTTATGCTGCGTAAAGCATATAACTGTAGGAAGAAGGGTTTTTCACATTAAATAATAAGACTGGCTGTTTAGATGGTAATTTAGTAAAATCTATTGTCGGAAGAAGCTTCGTTAATAATTCTGGTCTTTCCTCACGAATAGATGTTACAACAACTTCAATATCCTCTGTGAATTCGACTATCTCAATCCCTTCTTCACTTACAGTTTTCAGCCTATTTCTACTCCGAAATAAAGAAGCTTTCACTGCACCTTCTGATACAGAACACACTTTAGCAATATCAGCGATACTATATTGAAAAACATCTTTTAATAATAAAATTGCGGATTGCTGTACATTTAATGAAGACAATACTTTCCCTACCATTTCATGCAAATCTGCAATGTTCTCATGTGGTTCTTCAAAAGTGATTTGTCCTCTTATTTTTTCATGAACAGACTTAGACTTCATCTGATCTAACCAACGATTTCTTGCTATTTTATAGACGAGTGTCATACAAATATCTTTATTTCTATATTTTCGAAGCACTTTACACACTGTTTCTTGGGCGAGATCTTCCCCATCCCATTTGTTTTTCGTTAAAAAAGTACAGTATCTTTTTAACTCTCCATATTGTTCAATTAAAAAGTTTATATTTGAATGATTCATATCGATATGATTCTTTAAAACATGAGTTACTTTTGTGCACAAAATAACCACTCCTTTTCAGCGCTTACTTAATAAACGATTCAACATTAAAAAAAGTTACGGGGATATAAAAAAATAATGTTTATGTTCAATAATTCGCGGTCATAAATATGTTATGTACAATTTTACGTGAGGAGGAACAAATTTGCCAAAATTAACAATTGAAGGTGCGGGAACTTTTGATGTGAAAGAAGGAACAAAGTTAGTATTAGCAATTGAAGATAGCGGTGTCAACATTCTTCATCGTTGCGGCGGGAATGCACGTTGTACAACTTGTAGAGTAGAAATACTAGCAGGTGATTTCTGTGAAGCGAGTGCGAATGAGAAACATGCAATGACGGAAAAAGGAATTGAAGATCATTTACGATTATCTTGTCAAATGCGTGTACATAAAGATATAGTCGTTCGTCCGGTACTTACAGTTGAAAATTCAGGTCTTGATGCTGGGCCACGCCCGGCGGAGTAAAGTGATGAATTTAAAACAGCTCGCTGGCGAATATGCTGCTAACTTTGTAAATGATGGCATGAAAATTGGGCTTGGTACAGGTTCTACTGTATATTGGACAATACAAAAATTAGGTGAACGTGTAAAAGAAGGATTATCATTTCAAGCTGTACCAACATCAAAGGAAACTGAAGCATTAGCACAGCAACTAAATATCCCCCTAATTTCGTTAAACGACGTACAAAGCCTTGATCTTACAATTGATGGAGCGGATGAAATTGATTCAAATTTACAACTTATAAAAGGCGGTGGTGGTGCATTACTTCGTGAAAAAATCGTTGCCTCTTCCTCTAAAGAACTAATTATCATTGCTGATGAATCGAAATTTGTAACACATTTAGGTAATTTTCCATTACCTGTTGAAATCATCCCTTTTTCATGGAAACAAACCGAAAATAAAATTCAGTCTTTAGGGTGTCAAACCACATTACGTTTGAAAAATGATGAAACTTATATAACCGATAACAATAACCTGATTATCGATTGTATATTCCCTAATCATATTTCTAATCCTGCCCATTTACACACCCAATTAAAAATGATTACTGGTGTAGTTGAAACAGGGTTGTTTATAAGTATGACGAGTACAGCAATTATTGGTACTAAAAATGGGATAAAGAAATTGTAATAAAAGCTAACTTTTTAAAGTTGGCTTTTTAGTATGTTCTTCTTCTCTTAATAGTGCTTTATTATGATATACTAGGAAAACGCAAACTGATTACACTAGAAAGGACTGAACATTTTGCAATCCAAACTTATAACAGAACTTGCTGATTTAGAAACTGCCTTTCATATTCGAAAAGAAGTATTTGTAAAAGAACAAGGTGTCCCTCTTGCAGATGAATTCGATACATTCGATGAAATCGGAGAGCAATGTAAACATATTTTAGTTTATTATCATGAACTTCCTGTAGGCACAGGTCGTATACGATTTGTTGATGGTGTCGGAAAATTAGAACGTATTTGTATTTTAAAAGATTATCGTACATACGGATTAGGTAAAGTCATCATTCAAACGTTAGAAGAACTTGCTCGTAACGAACAAGTTACGAAAGTGAAACTACACGGTCAAACACAAGCTGAAGGATTTTATAAAAAATTAGACTATGAAACTTCTTCTGATATATTTATGGAAGATGGCATTCCGCACATACTTATGACGAAAATGTTATCATAATAAAAAGGGTAGTATATGAATCTTATGTATTCATACACTACCCTTTTTTATTAATAGAAAAGTGAATTCTCAAGATTACCTTTTGCATCAAAGCCCATCATCTCTTAGTTCATACCTAAGTAAAGCTTACACTGTTTTCCATAATGATAATGCATAAATCCAGTTTGGATCACCATTTCCTTGATAACTCTGGACTGCTTCATATACTTTTCCTTCGTGTAAAACTCTATCTCCCTTTTTATATGCTTTTTTTGCATCCCACGCTTCATATGAAGCGCTTTCGGTTTTTGTAGTAATTGTGAATATATCACTCTGTACGGATTCATTTCCAGCTACATCAACAGCTTTCACTACATATTTATAAGTAGTATTAGCGAGCAGATTTTTATCCAAATAAGAAGTTGTATTGGATGTTGCAATCTTTTTCATTGATCCTTCTGTTTCTCTATAAATATCATAATGGTCTACACCAATATTATCGTCAGATGGACTCCACATTAAATCCACACTTGACGCTGTCGTTCCCATACTATGTAATCCTTTTGGTTGTGTTGGTGCTTCTGTATCAGGAGTCTCAACTGTCGTTTTTACTGTAAGCGCTGTACTTTCTGTCGATACATTGCCAGCTGCGTCAATTGCTTTTACAGTATAAGAGTATTCTGTACTTGGTTGTAACTTCTTATCAATAAAATGAGGCCCTGGTACTGTATCAATCATCTCTCCGTTACGGAAGATTTGATATCCTTTTACCCCTACATTATCCGTAGAAGCGTTCCATGTTAGTTCTACACTATTCGCTGTTACTTTTTGCGTCTGAAGTCCATTTGGAATACTTGGTGCTTCTATGTCTGGTTTCACATCATTAATAAGATTAACATCAATTACATTATAGAATGCATTTGCTGTATCAGCTACATCCCATACTGCTAAAATCACATGATATCCACTACGATCAGTAGGTACATTGATTTTATGAGTTAAATTATTTGAAGCTGCAGAACCATCATGTTGTACAGTTCCAATTGGTTCGAAATCTGCTCTTGTTAGCGCTTTATTTGGATTCCATCCTTTTTTAGTAATATAGTAATGCCACTTACTCGTTAAGTGAGGCGCAGTATACTTCCAAGTAAATGTATTTTCCCCACCAGTGATTGTATTTTTAAACCAACGATTTGCTGTTTGTTGATCTAAAATACCACCAAATTTTCCGCCTGCTGAAGCAATTTGTCCATCTACTGGACCACCTTGTGGGAACCCTTTTGGAGCTTCTAAACTTTGTGGTTCATACATAACACTTCCACAGTTTACATTTAGCGCACCATAAGTTGGACTACATAAAGCGGATCGGCTACCGGGCTTTTCAACAAAACCGTGCGCATAAGCATTTTGAGGAATAAGTGTCGTACTAATAATTCCAGCTGTTAATGCTACAACTCCTAAACTTTTTTTGTTCATTTTCATATTTTGTAGTTGTTTTAAAAATCGATTATTCATGTTCATGTCCCCTTCTTGTTATACTTTGTAGTGGAATGTGGGCTTTGATGTAAAAGAATAACAAGAGACAAACTTGTACCGATGTATGTGTTAATTATGCATACACCGCAGTGAAAATATATTTTTTCCTTGTGAAATATTTCACTTTATGAATATATCATGACATAGAACTCGCCTAAGCATGTGCAGAAGTTGTGCAGAAACAGTGAAATTATTACTAACATATAAAACCACATCCTGAAATCATAAATTAAAACTTTAATTAGTTGGGGTTTTACGGTCGGTTAATACGGGATAAAATAAAAGTGTGCAGCAGAAATTGTAGACTTAGTTCTCAAAATTCACATTTAGTATTTTCATTTTTTCCATTTAAACAATTCTTCTCTTCCTACAACAGAAAAGTGTCTATATCATTTAATATAGACACTTTTTTCATGTATAACTTTATATTTATTACTGACCTACAAATGTAAAAATTTCATCAACAGCTTCCTTATATCCACCCGATGTTCGGAATGATTCCTTCAAATTCAAAGCAGCCTCTTTATATGAAGGGTTATTTAAAATTAACTCCACACTTTCACGCAATTTCTCCACGGTTAATTCATTCATATGTAATTGAACTCCTGCTCCAAGACTCTCCACTTGCTTTGCAATTGCTGGCTGATCTGCACTTTGCGGTATTACAACGAGCGGAACCCCGTTATATAATCCTTCATGCGTACTGTTCATCCCGCCGTGTGTAATAAATAGTTTCGTATAAGTAAGCAGTTCGGTTTGAGGCACATAGTTTTTCACAATGAAGTTTTTAGGGATTTCGCCTAGATCACTTATTTTTGTATTATTACCAATAGACATAACAATTGTATGCTCACTATTCTCAAAGGCCTTCATACACAGTTTATAAAAGTCAATCGCTTCATTAAAAACAGTACCTAATGAAATATAAATCGGACTTTTTTCTTCAATTGAAGTAAAATCAACGTCTCTGTTTTTCATTTGTGCAGAGATAGATGGTCCTACAAATTTATATGTTTCATCAAACGTATCACCAAAAGGCTGAAACTCCTTAATTGTATACACAATAGTAAGAGGTGCAGGATTACAGAAAACTTCATACGATGATTTTATTTCAACACCATATTTTTCAGCAATTCCCTTCGTTAAGTTTTGAAAATCATTCTGTATTTTATCATGAATTTCTACTGGGATATTTTTTGACAGATGACCTAACATTTGCTCAAAAGATTTTTCATCCTGCGCAAAAGATGTGCATGAATTTATGGCTGGAAGTTTAAGAATTTGAGCAATTAAATGGCCACAACCAAACATAGAATCATGAATCATGTAATCAAAATGTTCACCTTCAATTTGTTCTAGAACGCTAGATATTACAATATCCGCTGTATGTAGAAGGCCGTTTATTCTTTCCTGTAAATAATTTCTGCCTCCAGATAGAAACGCTTTTATAAATTTTTGATCATCAATCGTTCGTACAGTAGCACCTGTCTTCTCAATCCGATCCCTGAAAGCTTCTATTGAAAAATAAACGACCTCTTCACCACGAGAAATCAATTCTTCTACAACTTGTAAAGTTGGATTTATATGTCCTTCTGATCCAGCGTTAATAAATAAAACACGCGCCATAATAAACACTCCTTACGTTAAATCGTTTCTATGTTGGCAAGAGTACGGATTTTCTCCATACTCTTTTCTTAGTTGTTCGTAGCATGTTCCTACTAAATTGACCTAGCGAGTCTAAAACCGAGATCATCTATATGAAATGTAGGATGGCTTCGACGACGACAAGTAGCGCCGCACCCTCTCGCTGTTTCAGCCCAACTACCACCACGAAAAATGCGATATGATCCGTACACTGTTTCATCATACAAATCATAACACCATTCCCAAACGTTCCCTAGCATATCATAAAGTCCCCATGCATTCGGTTCTTTTTGGCCAACGTCATGAATCTCTCCATTTGAATTTTCATTATACCACGCTATATCATGAAGTTTCCCGTATGTATATCCGGTTGTACTTGCTTTACATGCATATTGCCACTCTGCCTCACATGGTAATCGGTAGCCATTTGAATCTAAATTACATTTCACAATTTGACCACCATCACTAATAGAATAATATTCTTTTAATCCCGCTTTTTTTGAAAGTACATTACAAAACGCAATGGCATCGTTCCATGAAATATTGACAACTGGTTTATGATTTTTATCAAAATTATTTAATGGACTATTTGTAATAGCATCATATAGTTCCATTGTTACAGCATACTTCGCAAGAAGAAATGGTTGAATTTGCACTAGCCATTCTTTTTTTATTCGATCATCTCTTAATACTACCTCTCCAGCTGGAATATTTACCATTAATGAATCGATTGTTTGAATTAAATCATTAGTCATTTTCTATTCCTCCAAACGTTCATTTTATATGATTTTATAGTCATATACTCATTACAAAATACAATTTTCAAAAAGCGTTAAATTTTTCATAATAAAAAACGATTAGTTTAATTAAACTAATCGGTAAGATCCAAAAAGAATTGTTGTGTCACATTGTATTATTATATGTGCTCTAAAAATTTCCGAACCTCATTTGGAGATTTTAAAACAATAACCTTTTTCTCTTCGGACAATTGCTCTAACCCTTTTAAAATTGTAGGTCGTTTAGCATTAGGATATTTCCATATCCATTTAAAAAATTGCAAATCAAATCTTTCTTCACATCCCGCGCCCATATCTGGTCTTGTTTTATTCCGGTATTTTACAATTCTTTTAAACGCATGATAAATACAAATTGTTCTATGAATATCAAGGAAGATAATTGTATCAGCTGCATTCAGTCTGATATCCATCGTCCCGCCATAATTCCCATCAATAATCCACTTCTCATCTTTAATTAAGTTATTTTGAACTGCTATTTGTTCTTCTCTCGGAACACCTTCCCAATTCGGTTTCCAAAATAATGCATCAAGATGATGCACCTTAATATTTAATTTATTTCCTAACTGCCTTGCTAATGTAGATTTTCCTGAACCACCAGAACCAATTAATATTATTTTTTTCATACCTTTACGATACATTCTATAACTTCTTCAATAGCTTCCTTATTAGCAAAAATCCAGAAGAACATTTCTTCATTTAACTTTAATAAATCTGGTAACTGGACAAAATAAGCAATAAAGATAATTTGAATTGAAAGCATAACATACCAAATAGCTTTTAGTTCTTCTTTCGTTAAATCATTTTGTTTATAATAACCTTCAAAGACTTTGCTAACGATATGTAACCATTTCCCTCTTAATCTTTCATTACTAAATAGCTCGCTTAATACACTTGTACAGCAATAACATAAATCAAATATTTTTACATTATTTTCTAAAATCTCAAAATCTATAAACCCTTCCAGTTTATCATCTTTAAAGATTACATTTGATAGATGCATATCACGATGAATAATTTGTCTCGGTAATGAATGGACCGTTTCCTTGAAAGCTGCGTGCATTCGCTCCATCTTTTGAATTACCTCTCGATGAACATACTCATTCTTTTCTAAAATCGGTATAGCCCATTCAAATACCATCTTATATAAATCTCTTTTTATTAACTCATGGTCACTATTCACCGAATGTAATGCTTTGTGCAGATTAGCTATTTCTTCTCCAATTGTACTTGCTAGCCTTTCCAGCTTATTCGTATCTTTTATTTCTAAAACACTTCCGGCAACATACTCATATAAGCAATAATATTTTTCTTTATATAATACATATTGTTCATCATTTTCTGTCTTTACTACTCTCTGTACTTTAATTCCCTTTTCATACAGTTGCTTCAAAACATCGAATTCAACTAGAAATTGCTTTATCGATCCCGTTCTCTTTAAAATGTACTCTTTATTCTTGCATAAAACCTTCGCTACTTTTGGTTGCATTACAGTAGCTGTGACATGTTCATTTCGAAACCAAAGCTTTGCAATTTCCAGTGCTTGTTCCATTTACAAATACCCCTTTTACAATTCTTATTTCTTCCGAAAAATAACCTCACACAGTATTCCCACTCCAACACCAATTGTATAAGCCACTACATCACTCCACAAAAAACCGTATCCCAACACGAGTCCCCCCAAAGTCGTTGCACGAATGCTATCTATCCATTCCGCATGATACAATTGGCTCGCTTCAATCCCGTAGCAAAACATTAAACTAATAAAAGCCAACTTCTTCGTCTCTGTTTTAGGAAACAAAAATCCAAAGCCAGTGAAAATCATTAATGCCCATAATGCATCACCTAAATAATCATTTAATAGATGTGGTAGTGCAAAAGCAAACTTTCTTGAGCTAAGACCTAAAATAATAACAACTATAGTAAATAGTGCATATACTACTCTATTTCGTTTCGTATTCATTTTAAAGTCTCCTAATATGTAATGTAAAACTGTAAATAGCTAGTAAAACAAAGTTATTTTACTAGCTATTTATTGATTGCTTTTATGATAAGAAAATGTGGATTCATATTTAAATAATGATATGATTTTTCGCTTACTTCTTTCATTTTTTCAATTGCCTTCGGTTCCACTATCTCTTCTAATACAAAATAATTTGTAGTTTCATTTAGTATGTCTTGTAATGATCTTCTAAAAAACTTGACTTCAATAGTAATATTCGGTTTAACCCAAGTATCTATTAATAACTGTTTTTCAAAATAATTTTCACATGGAAACTTTGTGAAATCCATAAAAGGATGATGAATAGAATAAATAAGTTCTCCACCTGGCTTCAATACACGACGAAATTCTTGAAATACTTGATTCCAATTTTCTATATAATGAAGAGTTAATGAACTTACAATCACATCATACGTATTATCTTCAAATGGCAATGTTTCTTGCAGATCATGACAAAGGAACGTCGCTTCTTCTCCTATATTTTCTTTTGCTGCTTTTACCATTTCAGGACTTACATCAATTGCTGTAACATTTGCTCCTCTTCCTATGAATTGAGAAGTATACCATCCAGCTGCACATCCAGCATCTAATATCTTTTTTCCTTCTAGTTCCTTTGGAATAAGCTCCATCATCGCCGGTCTTTCATAATAACTGTTATATGGATTTGCGAAAACTAGATTTTCTTTATATGTACTCGCTAATTTATCATACGTATCTTTAATCGAATCTTTCATTACACACACTCCTAATACATATTAATCCATTAACTCCTGCTGCTTTTTCTTTGAAAATGATTGTAGTACTAAATCATACGACCAATCAATCATTTTATTAATTTGCTCCTGCTCTATACCCTTATGAATATAAACGGTATTCCAATGTTTTTTATTCATATGATACCCTGGAATAATTGTTTCTGGATAATCTTCTCTTATTCTTAATGCGACTTCTGGATCACACTTCAATGTAATCGCAGCCTTTTCACCTTCTTCATGATTTACTATCGCAAATATTTTATTATTAAGCCTCATACATGTTGCACTCCAGCCATCTGGAGAATCTTCTGTCGCTTTTCTTTTCGATAAACAGTACGCTCTTGTTGCATTCATTTTAATTGGCACCTCTTATTCTTTCCCTGTTTGATTACGATGCATCACAATTTGCTTCGTTGCTTGAAATTGCTGCTCACCGTAAAACTTTATTAGCTTCTCTCCGCAAAATAGACTAACAATATTAATATGAGATATTTCTCGAAGTAATATTGTAAGCATTTTCTCTCCAATACCTTTATTTCTTACATTCTCATGTACGACAACATCTTCAATGTATGCTCGAAAAACACCATCAGAAACGACTCTAGCAAATCCAACTAATTCATTTTCTTCCCATACTCCAATGGCTATACTATTCTTTAACATTTTTTCAATATCGACTTCTTTTCTTTCTGGCCACCAGCCGACAGAATCATAAAGCTTCTTAATTTTTTCTGCACAGATTGGTTGTTCTTGTTGCAATTTATACGTGTACATATGCTTTTTCCCATCAATCAGTATACATAATATTATTATAATCTCTTTTCAAAAAAGTGCTGACTATGACCTTTTGGATGATCTTCAACGATACCATACTCTCGGTAACCGTGCTTTTTATAAAATTCTGGCGCTTGAAAACTAAATGAATCTAGCAATATTAATCTGCACCCTTTTTCCTTCGCAATTTCTTCAATTTTATGTAACAGTTGACTACCATAACCGTCATGACGAACTGATTTATCAACCCATAAAAAGTCGATATGAAGATGATAAAAATACATCGTACCTGTTACACCACCAAATATTTTTCCTTCTTCATTTTTTACTACGAGGCTTACTTTTTCCATCGGCTGTTTTACTTCATCTGTTAAGATGGACATATTATATTGAATGACTTTATTTTTAATGTATTCTCCTTCAATACGTGTACCGTTCTCTATATGTTTCATATACATTGCTTCCTTTCAACTTAGTAAGCTACATTTTATTTTTCCCCTTTAAAATACTAATCAAAACGAATCCACCATATGTAACAAAGCATGAAAAGCCAATTATCCCTGGTACAGAGACATAGCCTACCCTTATGTAATTTATAACTGCAAAACAAGCGATAGACAATAAAATAGATGGCCAAAATATAACAGCTATTTTTCTTCGCCCTCGTTTCGATGTACTTTCTTTCTCTTCAGAAACACGTGTGCCAAAAAGCAATACAATACAAATAAGGATCGCTGCAAAGTAAATTGTATCTAATGACAAATTGTGATCATATAGGGCGATTCCAACTTCAAGAGCAATAATCGTTAAAATTAAAATAATGATTGTTAAAGTCTTTAAGTTTCTTTTCAATCGCTCACTCCTAGCATGCTTTCACTATATTCTTTGTATATGTACTTTAAAACTACTGCAAAAGCTTCATCTACCTCTTTATTTTCACGGCGATTCGGTAAATCTTTTCCCCCAATTACATAAAGAAGTGGAAATTCGTTAAACATTCCTATAATACCAATATTTATTGTAGCTGTGAGTAATCCACCTGTCATATGAGTTATATGATAATATGGAATTTCTTCATACTCTCCTTGCTGTCTTACCATGCCGCTAATAATTGGTTCCCATAATTCTGGTTCTGATTTATAACCTTGAAAGGTTTGTATGAAAAGGGCAAGAACTTCACTTAATTCTCCAACATTTTTCTCATCTCTAGCATTCTCTTGTATATGAATTTTTGAAAAGTACGTTTGTGCGTACATTTTCACAGCATCCCATCCACCACAGTGCATTACAACTGACTGTGCAACGTAACTATCATGACAAGCAATCATTACCTCTACCGCTTGACTAAGTGTTAAAGAAGTTCTTCCTTGTAAATGCGGATATAACTGCGCACTATCTTCATGTGGATTAAATTTAATGTAATGAAGTATATCATTCCAATTATGTTTATTTTCCTTCACCATTTGCGTTACTACAAATCCAATGACTAATTTTGCTGCTGATGCTAACGGAATATTTAATTCACTATTATACGAAGCAACTATACGATTATTTTTTGTAGAATAAATTGCCATTCCCACATAATTAGATTGTACCTCTTTTATTTTATTTTATTTATAACAGTTTCCATTTCTATCCCTCTTTTTATATCGTTATATTAACTTCTAATATTTCAACATTGAATGTAAAAAACCTTTTCATTAGCTATTAAAATAAGAAAAAGGTAGCATGAATTTTTTCTTGCTACCGAAAAATATTTATTCTTCTATAGGATTTTCAGGACCGTTAAGTTCCAGCTGATAAAAAGCTAAATCTAGCCATTTATTAAACTTATAACCAGCTTTTTTTATTGTTCCTGCATGAACAAATCCATAGTTTTGATGCAAGGCAATACTTTTCTCATTCTCTGCATCAATTCCAGCAATTAAGGTCATATACTCTCTTTCCTTTGCAATTTTGATTAATTCTTTCATTAATGAAGACCCAATGCCATTTTTTCTATATGCCTTATCTACATACACAGAATGTTCAACTGAATATTTATAAGCAGGCCACGCTCTAAATGGGCCGAATGTCGCAAATCCTACTACTTTATTATCTAATTCATATACGATAATTGGATACTCTTCAGCCTTTTTTTGTTCATACCAATCTATTCTATTTTCAAGGGTTACAGGTTTATACGCATATACAGCTGTTGTATAAAGTATCGCATCGTTATAAATATCTAAAATGTATGCTAAATCTTTTTTCGTTGCTTCCCTTATCATTATTTTCTTCCTTTCATCATGTTCACCTTATTTTACTATCTTTTTAATAGTTTTATTTTATCGAAATTTCCGATTTTTATCTACATACGAATACTAGCTTTTCGGAAACCATCAAATATATTTATTGCAGCAGATAACATGTAGAAGAAAATTCCTCCCCCAATGAGCCACGTTTTAAACTCCTCTGAGGAAATAGTAAATGCATTTGCCAAATACGTAATAAACCCTGCGTTAAATACATGTGGATTTACTACAATTACAATGAATACTATCGTCCCAGCTATTTGAAGAATAGCATTCCCAATCGCCAATCTTTGCGTCCATTGTCCCTGCACTAATTTATAAAGGGATATACATATTTCAAAAACGATCATAATTACAACGATTGGCCAGTACTGCAATAAAACATCTTGATTAAAAGTTGGCGAGACAAACTTCAGTCCATTTGCCGTACCGTTATATACGCCAACAAGATAATTCGCATAAAAGTAAAGTGTAGCCCAAACTGCTGTCCACATTAAACCTCCAAAAACTTCAAACTTCGAGATTGCTTTTTTCTTTGGGATATACGAGATGTTTTTCAAATCATCTGGTGTCCATTTTTTTAAACTTGTCGTCAACGGCTCGATACCTTTGTCTTTATCTGTTCTTTCTAAAATAACAAACACAAGTGTCAACCAGAAAAATACATGGAGGCCCACTTCAAAAATCCCCCCAATGCCTTTACCTATCAATTGTAAAATAACATTTAATACCGCTTGATCACCACTATAGCCTATAAAATTTTCTACAACCATTGATATGAGTGCAATGACAGCTGCGATTGGTATAATCATTTTTAACAACGTTGTATATACATCAAAATAACGTGGTCCAATTAAATGCATCGGTCTATCCAAATAACCATTAGCCAATGAAACCGGACTCCCCAATTTTTCGAGAACGCTCTTTACATCTTTCTCATTATAATCTTCAGGTAACATATCATCTATAGTTGACCTTAGTTCAAGTGTAATATCTTCACGATTTTTTTCAGGTAATCTCTTCACAACCTCTTGGATATAGAGATCAATTAAATTCATTCTCTTCCTCCTCCTTTAATAAGTTATAAAGTTCTTTCGAATCCTTTATCCATTCTTTTTTCAACTGCAAAAATATTTCTAATCCATAATCACTTAAAACATAATACTTACGAGGTCTACTCTCCGTTTTATCCCAACTACTCGTCACTAATTCCTGCTTTTCTAATCGGCGAAGTAGTGGATATAAAGTACTTTGATCAATTGTAACCCCTGATTGCTCTAATAACTGGACAAGTGAATATCCGTACTGCGGCGTTCTTAATTGACTTAAAACAGCTAACGTTAATGTCCCTCTTCTTAACTCAGTAATTAACGAATTTAATAAAGTATCCATTCACTCACCTCATTTCCATTACTATATGTCATACAGTATGTGTTTTATACTATGTATCGTACAGTATTAATGTGACAAAAACTATAATTTTTTACCAAAAAACAGATAATGAACAGCGCAAATTATATGATTTGTGCTTTTTTAGCTAAGTTATATATAACACTCTATAAGGTAACAACCTTAACTACTAATTTTGAAGTTCCAGTAATGCTATATTAAGTTACAAATATCGTATACATATGATGTGAACATAACATCTCACTATAGGAAGCTATAAAAACGGTGAATTACCATGCTTGAATAATTCCCGTTTTCAGCACCTAATCAACGTTATTTCCTTCATAAACTTCATCTTGTTCAAAATCTTTATTTTTGTTTGGTTTATTAGAGAAAAATAAAAAAACAATTAAATTAGGTTAATTGTTTTTCAAATACAAAATCTTTATTTTTTTAAATAACCTATGATATTCGAAAAGACAAATTCTCCAAATGCAAGTGGTATATAAATAAACCATAACTTTAATATTGCCTTTGTTTCTTTGTGATCAGAATCCCCCATTAAAACCAACCCTATCCTTTTTCTTCTAATATTTTCATTTTAATTCCAATAACAAGGAAATTATACCATTTATTAATGTTTTAGTCTATTTTTTCTGAAAATTAAATAAATAAAATTCTTGTATTCCCTCAATATTCAGATAAACATAATAACTTTTTTACGTTTCATCTTCAAAGTCAATAATGACTCCTGTTAGAACCGCTACATTACCAATCGATTGGATCCCGTGACCAATAAAATCCACCTTAAATTCTTCCTACTTTAATTTATGTAATGATATAATAACACTAAATTTTCAACACGTGCTTAATAGATTGGGGACTTATAATGGATAAACCTCTCACTGCATTACAAACTATTATTATACATATGAATACAACTGAGCATTGGCATGATTTTATTTGTTACTGTCAGCATCGCGAAGCGGGACTTCGAAAATTAGCTTTTAAACATTTAGAGACATTTATTACAAATGCAAAGAAATGGGAATCAAAAGATCAAGAAGAGTTTGCCATTTCGCTGTTTACTATTTTAGATGTATTAAACGAAAAAGATGAGGTCTTAACTTTCTCACTAAATAGTTTTCTAATTGACATTCTATATAGATGGACAGAAAACAACCCATTTGATTCAAGACCTTTTAGATGGATAGGAATTTATATGGACTCTAGCAATAAAGAAGACGATTTAGAAAAATCCCTTCGAAAAGCGATTGAATTAGGTGGTGATACCGAACAAGAAGCCATGATATACCTAGTTTCTAATTACATCAATACTTTAGAATTTGGTACACATGAATTCCCTTCAGGTTATTGCGGAGATTTAAGTGAATGTATAGAAAAACTTCCCTATATGCTTCAATTAATTGATAGAATTCAGAATAAGAACATAAAGGAGCAAAACATTGGGCAAATACAAGAACAACTACACCTTATTCTAGATTGGTTAAAACATACACAAATTCCAGTAGATGCCGTTCGTGTACGGGAAAAAGAACAAACTAAGGAATTAGAAAAGGTCATTGTATATTATTTACACAACAGCTCAAGTCGTTAATTCATCGTGTACAGAGATAATAAAGTTGTTTAAAAAACGCCAGTCATGTTATTCAACAATCGGGCTATATAACGGAATAAATCCTTGTAAAAATTAAAAATATTTGAAATAATCGTCATTAAGTTGAAGTAGAGCGATTGCAGAAAAAGGTGATACGACTTTTTCTTACTTAATAATTGCACGATAGTTAAAAAATTCAACTAATTATATTCCGAAAGGGTGTGTGTAGTATCTTATCAACTAATGTTTTTACTTATAAATCTAAGGATGGAAAAACAATAATAATTAGAGAAGCTAAAGAACGGGATGCAGAAAGAATACTAGATTCTGCTTCAAAAGCTTTAATAAACGCTCCATACATGCTAAGTACGGTTGAGGATGTAAAAAAGGTGCGTATCGATGCTATTCAAAAAACGTTAAAAGCTTATCATGAAAATCCAAATTATGTACAGTTTATTGCTGAAGTTGATGGTAAGTTAGTCGGTGCAATAGATTTTAAGAACGGAAACAAAGAAAAAATTAGTCATCAAGGGGCTTTTGCGATGACCATACTACCCGAATATCGAAATTATGGTATTGGAAGAGCTCTTCTAGAAACGTTAATCAATTGGGCTAAAAATAACAGTAAGATTGAAAAAGTTTGTCTTGAGGTAATGGAAGATAATCTAGGTGCAATCCAGTTATATAAGAATCTAGGCTTCTTTGAAGAGGGTAGAAAAGCAAAGGGTGTAAAATTGGATGGTAGCTATCAAGATTTAATATTAATGGCTTTATTCGTTTAAAATTGAACATTAATTTCAATATAAAAAGAGGGTCTTCATAGTCATCTCCCTGTTAAGTAGACAGTAATAGAAACCCTCTTTTTATATTTATCCCACATTAGCTTGCAGTAAAACTCCCCACTGATTATAGTTTCACTTTATTTTAATCCTTTAATTAAAGGTGACGCTTCCCCACTATGGAAAATCCATAGGTCATGAAGTGATCTCGTACATCCAACATATAGTAACTTTGCATCATGTTTTGTGTCTTTGTAATGTTCTTCATCCACATCAATTAAAAGCACCGCATCAAATTCTAAACCTTTCGCTAAATAGACAGGTACTACTGATATACCACCTTCATATTTACTTTGGTTTGCTTCAATTACGTTTACCGTTAATCCTGCATTTGTTAATTCCACATATATATCACGGCATTCATCTTCTGTTCTTCCGATTACCGCAATTGTTTTCACATCTGCATTTTGCAAATGTTTTACCGTCTTCACAATTTCAGTAAATTGATTTTCCGCATGAATTACTTTCACATCTTCTCCACTGCGGAAGACTGGTGTTGCGAGTCCTACTGGGATTTCTGCATTTTTAATTATTTCATTTGCAAATTCAATAATTTCTTTTGTAGAACGATAACTTCTTGTCAATTCATAATAACCGGTTTCTTGGAATACTTCCTTAAAAGCATTCCAATCTTCAATTCCTTGGTAATCATAAATCGCTTGCGATAAATCACCTAATATAGTGAAAGAATTACCTAATGTAATTTCTTTTAATACATAAACTTGGAAAGGCGAAAAATCTTGCGCTTCATCAATAACAACGTGATGAAACTTCTGCCCGATTTCAATCCCTGTTATACGATGATGTATGTATATTAAAGCTGGTAAATCTTCTACATACACTTCTTTTTTACGACAACTCTTTTCTGTTTCTTTAACAAGTTCTTCAGGTAATACCTCGAGTATTTCTTTACTTTTTACTATTGAACTATACAGTGAAAGAGCACTCATTTTCGGCCAAAACTTCATATATGCGTTCAGTCTCTTAGTCGCTTCTTTTTTAAGTAATTTTTTCTCGTTTGTTTCCCCGAATTTTTTAAGTTCAATTTCAATCCAGCGCTTCATTCGTCCTACTAATCGTTCTCTTCTTTTCTGTAAAGGATAATGTTTATATTCAACTTGCATCCATTTTTTAATATCTTCTACTGGAATAATCGCTCTATCCCACGCCTCAAAATCTTTTGTCGGAACTAACTCATTTTCAAATTGGATCATTCTCTCTTCAATAAACGTCTTAAATTCCAACGTACCCTTTAATTTACCTAGCATTATCTTCTTTTCATCACGATTAATTGAAAATGCTTCTTTCAATTTTTCTTCTGTCTGCTTTAGTTTCACTGAATCATCTAACGTACGTAATGCCCAATCCAGAAACGTTGTTTGACTAATATTCCCTACACCTAATTCAGGAAGTACACTCGAAATGTAGTCTAAAAACAGACTATTCGGCGCAAATACGATCATTCTTTCTGCTTCTAGTTGTTCACGATATTCATAAATTAAAAAAGCAAGGCGATGTAAAGCAATTGTTGTCTTTCCGCTCCCTGCAACCCCTTGAATAAGTAATGGTAAATTTCTTTCCGCTCGAATAATATCATTTTGTTCCGATTGAATCGTTGAAACAATATCCTTTAGCTTATTATCTTTATTCTCACCTAATCGATATAGAAGAAAATCATCGGCATGCGATACATCTTCATTTCCTTTTACATATGTATCAACAACACGTTCAAGTTCTCTTTTTCGAATGGAAATGTTTCGTTTTAAATACACATCACCTTCTACTAAGCCATCTGGTGATTGATAAAATGCTAATTCTTCTCCACCGGTAAATGAATAAAACATACTTGCGACAGGCGCCCGCCAATCAATAATGATTGGCTTCATCGTGTCCATATCCGAAACCCCTACTTTTCCGATATAAATCGGCATAACTTCTTCTTTTCCATCTTCCTGAAAATCTAACCTTCCAAAGTACGGCTCTTGCACACCAATACGTAAGTTTTGTCTATTAGACTCCCTCATACTTTCAAGAATTTGCTCTTTAAAATCTTCTCCATAATAAACCGGGGTTTTTTCAAGCTTATCCAATTGCTCATCCATCGTATGTAAAGTATCCTTCATTTTTTGTAACTCATCTTCAAATATGTTGCTCATTTCGACGATTCCCTCCTGTCCGTTCTAATTTTTCAGTCGAAGTATCATTGTATTAAAAACCCAATCATAAAGTCAATAGTTTTCGTTTAAATTTTCCGAAAAAACTTACTTTTCATCTTTCTAATTTAAAAAGAATATGCAACATCAAAATCACACAAATACACATATAGTATAGTGATGCATACAAAAGATACTACTTTCTATTTGTCTCCTATTTAATTTATCTATTAACAAATATTGTAAAAATTAAAGACTTTAATCAATGGGCGTTTTACTGCCCACAAATAGTAGGATAAATAAAAGTAAAGGAGGCTCTTCGAATGAATATTTTTAACATTTTGAATCCATCTCAAGATTAAATATGCTTTTATCTGGCTGTATCCTTATGGTTTGTTGGTCAATTATGTATGTTGAAATATATAGACTTACAAAATCCGTCTGGCCATGTGTTATCATGCATGCGATCGAGGATGCTGTTTCTACTGTTTTAGTTACAATAACAGGGATTATTACTCTTACAAACAGTAGTGATTTTTGGTTAAATCCTACTAGCGGGGTCGCTGCTACTGTTTTATTTCTCGGAATTGGAATCGTACTAAGAACTATAAGAATAGAAAGAGAACGACAATTATTCACACAATAAAAAGCAGATAATGAATTCGTCATTATCTGCTTTCCAATTTTTAAAACTACCTTATTATATTTTTTGATACATAAGCCAGTCACCAGAGTCTATCACTTTCTTTAACATCTTTTTATTCTGAGCGATATACACATATGCCTCAATTTCCCTATCAGCAATATATACTGTTTGCGTGATTCGATCATATAAATCAGTCTCCGCATTACCTGTATATTCTTCTAGTTCATCTAACTTACACAATATCTCATCATTTACTACATAAACTTCTCCATACACCTGTTCTTCAATCGAATAAGTCATGGCCGGATATCCTTCATTCGTATCAAATAATTTTCCATATGTCCAAGCTCTGTCTGCGATGCATGTTGCACCTTGCATATAATGAGCATTCGTTTGTCCTCTTCTTAATGTGCCATAAACGAACACATGATACATAAATTCTTATCCCCTTTATATGTCTCTACTTTCTTATTTGTAAATAAGCACGAATCATAAAGTAACTCACTTCATTCGGAAGCTGTTCTTTAATAGATTTCAGCCCACCCTCTGCATTTTGAACGGCAGTTTCAATAAGAGATTCATACTCTGCTGGAACAAAGCTTTGCCAATCTACTTCCATTCCATCCTCATAGCAGCGAATTAAATGGTTTTCAATTGTTTGTCTTGATAAGTTACGTTCTTTTGCAATCTCATTCAAATCAATACCTTGTTTATACATTTCATATGTTTCTAAATGAGAATTTGCGGATGCTTTTCCTGACTTTTTACGCTCTGAAACTACTTCTGTCTTAATCGTTTCAGCATAATTTGGATTTTCCTCAATAAAATGCTGAACTGCTTGTAAGAAGTGCGAGCCATATTTCACAAGTTTGTGTTCTCCGATACCTTTTACCGTCAACAATTCAGAATCATTTTGCGGCATTTTCACACACATATCTTTTAATGTTTGGTCAGAGAAAATAACGAACGGAGGTACACCTTCTCCTTGTGCAATTTCTTTACGTACTTCACGAAGCACTTCAAATAAAGGATGGTCTTGAACAATTTGTCTTGTCTCTACTCGTTCTTTTCGTAAAACATTCTCTTTACCAAGTAATACTTCTTTCCCTTTTTCAGTTACTTTTAACGTCGGATAAGTGCCATGTTCAACTGCAATTAACTCGTCTGAAATTAAAAACTCAATAAACTCACTGACCTCTTTTACACTACGGTTCGATAAAAGCCCATACGTTGGTAAAGTATGAAAATTAAATTCAATAACTTTCTTATTCTTCGACCCAGTTAATACTTGCGCTATCATTTGCTTTCCAAAGCGTTGGTTCGTTCTAATCATGCATGATAAAACCATTTGTGATTCTCTTGTCACATCGATGCTCTCGCGATTGTCTGTACAATTACCACAGCGTCCACAATCTTCTTTCGGTTCTTCTCCAAAGTATTGCAAAATGAATGATTGTAAACATTGTTCTGTATGACAGTAATCGGTCATATTTTGCAATTTTTCAAGTTCATTTGAAAAACGTGATTCTCCAGTTGATTGATCAATTAAAAAACGCTGTACTTGTACATCTTGAGAAGAATATAACAATATACATGTACTATCTAATCCGTCACGACCAGCACGTCCTGCTTCTTGATAGTAACTTTCCATATTTTTTGGAAGCTGATAATGAATTACGTAACGAATATTCGATTTATCAATACCCATCCCGAATGCAGATGTTGCTACCATTACACTTACTTCATCTCGTAAAAAGAGTTCTTGTTGCTCATTTCGATCACTATCACTCATACCAGCATGATATTTTGATACAGAAACACCTGCCTTCATCAAATCTTCATATAACTGATCGACTACTTTTCTAGTAGCTGCATATATAATCCCGGATTCCTTTTGATTTTGACGAATATAATCCGCCAAATATGCATTTCGATCTTGCCCTTTAATGACAGAAAACGATAAGTTCTCACGCTCAAACGTTGTCATAATTGTATTTTCTTGATTAATTTCAAGTGTGTTACAAATATCATCACGTACTTGCGGTGTTGCTGTTGCTGTTAATGCTAATACGAGCGGCTTTTCTGGAAGATAATCTAATATGCGATGTATATGTAAATAACTTGGACGGAAATCATGTCCCCACTGTGAAATACAGTGTGCTTCATCAATCGCAATCATAGGGATTTTCATATCAATAAGTTGATCAACAAACTCCATCGAATCAAGACGCTCAGGCGCCACATAAAGTAACTTGTAATGTCCTTGTTTCGCTAATTGAATTCGCTGATTTGCTTCTGCAATAGATATAGAACTATTAATATATGTAGCTGAAATGCCATTCTGTACCAATGTATCTACTTGATCCTTCATAAGTGATATTAGAGGCGATATAACCAACGTCGTTCCTTCAAATACTAATGCCGGAATTTGATAACAAATCGACTTACCGCCACCCGTTGGCATAATACAAACCGTATCTTTCCCATCTAGTACATTTTTAATTGTTTCATCTTGTCCTCTTCGAAACGAAAAATAACCAAAGTAGGACGCTAAAAGTTCTTGTGCTTTAGTAAACAAAAAAGAGTCACCCGCTTTTCTTTATCTTTCATCTACTTCTATTATATCAATCACTTATGCGACTTGAAAGGGATGATTAGATGCTTATTGTTTTTTCATTATTCTATGTTTCTTCACTTATTTAATATGAATTAGCATCATTATTTTATATGTTTTACAACATTTATAACGTAAATCCAGTACACAAGAAGAAAGAGTTTCAATTTAAATGTTCATTTTATTTCCCTTTCTTGAATACTACTAATCGTATACATATAAATTCAGGAGGTTACTATATGAAACATCGTAATATGAGTTCCATCAAGGCAAAAACGAAAACACAAAAACTCCAATTCTCTAATAATGATGCGTGGAAATATGAATCATACTATAAGTACCAGCCATTATTCTCTTATAAAAAGCTTTTTAATTTTCTTTCTCAACTTTTTAGACGTTAATATATGTGCAAAAAATATATCATTCACAGAATTTTTCTCAATATTAAATGTATAGACTTACTACAATTCAGTTGTTACCATATATAATAATCTGTTGGATAAACCCCTTAAGTTGACCTGCTTATATTAGCAGGTCTTTTTCATGATTACATACTTCTGTGTACCTCGATCTCACTTCCAAGTCTTTTCTCCATTTTATAACCATATTTAGATCCCAACAATTAATGATAATCATAAATTGTTGGGATTTAAATTGTTCACATATAATTATGCAATTCTTCTTTCTCAATACACAAAACACATTTTACTTGTTACTATAAAAGTACTCCAGATGAGTTTTTTGCTCATCGACATTATCTAGTTATTGGGGCCTGCCGCGGGAAGCAGGTCCCTTTGACTGTATGAAGGTCCCAATTTCATTTGGACACATTTACCAGGTTTTTTCAAAAGAATTTTATGATAACATTACGTAGTCGAGTCCGACATCTCGGCAATACCCTTTTGAGGGTCTGCAACTTCCCTTACAGACCCTCTTTTACTTTATATTCAATTTATTCATATATACCACAACACCATTCATTGAATTTCTCCATTTCAAATTCCCTAAAAATAATCTAGGACACGTAACTAAAAATAAATCTTCATCATACTTTGAGTTATACATGTTCAAAGGAGTGTTACTATTTATGTATTCTTATTGGCAATCGTATTACTCCCCCTACCATAACCCTTATGTAAACTATGATTTATCCGTACGGAACTACCGAATTAGTAAAAATGAGAATTTTTTAAAAGGGTATATGCGTTCTTTATGGGAACAACACGTCGCTTGGACGAGATTGGCTATTATAAGTATAGTATTTAATTTACCAGATGTTAATGTTACTGTTGGACGACTTCTACAAAACGCAACACATATGGGACTATCACTTGAACCATTTTACGGTGAGGATGCAGTGAAAAAATATAGTGCATTAATTAAAGATCACTTAGTAATTGCAGCGGATCTTGTTAAAGCCGCAAAAGCTGGTAATCAAAATGCAGCGGCCGCTATAGAGAAAAAATGGTACGCTAATGGTGACGCAATTATTGAATTCCTTAACAGAATCAACCCATATATAGATAAAGAAGAATTTAGAAAAATGTTTTATGAACATTTAGCACTAACGAAAGCAGAAGCACTTGCCTTCCTAAATAAAGATTATGAAGCAGGAGTAAAACTTTACGATAAAATTGAAAAAGAAGCATTAGAAATGGCTGACATGATAACAAACGCAATCGTAAAACAATTCCCGCAAGTATTTCAATAAAGTGAAACTTTAATCAGTGAGGGGTTTGTTCATCCCCCACTGATTATCAGCTCTCACCAATCGGCTTATTTAGTTTTCTCTCCATGATATTTCACCTCTCCTCTTTACATTTAGCTTATATCGATATATTTTATTAATATCCGTTTTTTATAGGAGGAAATAGTTTGATTAACGCGATTGGTCTCGTTTTTATACTTACAAATAAACACGAGAAAAAAAAGAAAGTTTACTTAAATGAAAAATTTGCACTAATAGATATTATTGATTCTAAAGAAGTATTTGATGATGAAGGGAATCCTTTAGTAGAACTAACATGTAAATACAGTATATATTTAGATGAAAAATATTACTGTAAATCTCTCGATGATTATACCGGACAAGTCTTTCCTTTCTTAAGTGCAAAAATAGGAAAAGGTCTTCTAAGAAACTTAAACTATTACTTTTCTTACGTTGATGCCTATGATAAGAAACCACCAGTTAAAGAAATAAGACCACTTATGAAACAAGTAACTAACAGATAGCCAAAAATACCAAAAAAAGAAAGCATCTAACCCTGGATGTTTTCTTTTTTATTAAAAACTCATTAACTTTCATCCTCTTCTAAAAGTATGTATCCAAGCATATTTTAAATTAAAAACATTGGAGGATTAGAGTGAATGAAATACTCAGAAACAATTATAAGCAAACGACTTCGAATACTTAAAATGACGGGTATGTTTTTCATGCTAGTGTTAATAGCATGGATTGGCTATACAAAATTACTTTATGAAAACGGCTTTCTTCAAGAAAAAAAGAATTCAGTAGAAGTAATGAACACTAGCATTACAGGAGAAATAGAGCAGCTTTTTCATATAAACTTGCAAGGTTATCGAAAAACAAGCCTTGATGCTGTTATAGAAGCCAGTAAAACCGATCCAAGTGAACTATCCTTAATTGAACTAGTCAACAAATCCTGCTCGCGAGATTGCATAGGTGAACCAGTTACATATGTAAACTCAAACAATGGATATATCTTTTATAAGGAATCTAATGGAACTAATGTAGCTATAACGGTTAAAAAGAAAGACAAATGGGTAATTGTAAAGAAATCTGTTCAAGATGGAATATAATCACCCAAAAAAAGAGTACGCATCGTACTCTTTTTTATTATTAATACCCTTCCTCTTCATGCCTACAATGGCATTTCGCTTTTGTTTTACAATGACATTTTTCACACTCACACTTCGGTTTCTCTTTGCAACAACACTCGTGAAAATCATTGCGCTTACATCTACATCTCCCAAACATTAAATCATCCCAAAATTTATTACAATCTTGAAAATGTCCACAATGACAAGTATTTCTCATAAATATGCTTCCTCCTTGATAGAATTCATCATATTCTATGTTTGAAAGTATACAAAGGCTTGTTTATTAGTCTATTTTCTCCATATTATAAGTAGAGTTAAAAGATTAAATAAAAATAAAAACCGTCACATGACGGCTCTTATTTTTGCAAACTACTCTTTTGTATAAAAATATTTAATTCCTTTCATATCTAACCAAGCAGTTGCTTTATCCAGTTCGTTCCCTTGACGATAATCTGTTTCGAAATACACAAGCCCTTGGTTATCTCCACGAGATATTATTTTAGAAGTATATCCAAGCTTATCCATCATTTGAATCATGTCAGAAATTAAATTTACACCAAATTCATAAGTAACTACTTTGCTATATTTATTCACTATAATTCCAACCCCTTCTTGTTTTTTTATCGGCTCAACAATTTGATTTGTAAACCAAGCTAACGGCTTATTTCCAATCAGCTTATTTAAATCACACTTGCCGATACCAGCCACATTGCCTGTCTCTGTGTATTGCCAAATATCACATGGATACGCCGGTTTGTTACCACCATAACGAGGAATCCATACAAAATCACAATTGACATTTTCCATTTCAAATGGAGCATACATATGATGAGCAATATATAAACCGACTTTCTTAGCTCCTAATCTGCGTAATTCATCAATAAAAGCTTGTGCACCCGCTCTCATATCGTTCATTGTTCTTACTTCTACGTCAGCTACCCAAACTGTTGCATTTTTATCACCACGGTTCCAAAAGTCTCTTGCTTCTATCCGTGCATCCTCTACTGAAACGAAACGACAGAACGCATAATTACCAAACGGAATATTCCTTGCTTTCATTGCTTGTACATAATTTTTATATAAAGGATCTACATAGTTTGAACCATCTTGCACACGTGCAATTACGAAATCTAATTGTGGTGCTGCGATATCCCAGTTAATGTCGCCATTCCATTTCGAAATATCTACAATATAACCCATTATTTAACATCTCCTTTTTCATTATTATATTCAAAGCTTGTTTTTTTGTTATTATCAACTAATAAATAGTATGAGAGGTATTATATTATTGGGTAATAATTTAAAATTCGGCTTATGTATTGAGAAAACAAAATATTATTACGGGTTTAATAAGTAAAGATTTACAAAACTCTAAACTATATAAAGTGAAACGATAATTAGTAGGAGGCTACGAGCAGTGTAATTCCCACCTAATTTCTTAGCTTCATCCGAATTTTGAGGTGAGAATTTTACTTCCCGCAAATAGCTTGATAAATAAAACCACCTTTCTGACAGGTGGTTTTGTGTACTAATTTACATATAAATTGTCCATATTTTTATAGTTACTTAATATACTTGTTAACTAAAAATAAGACAATTTTTAGTTTTTAATCAAACCAATTTTCGTTTTATCTCACGTACTCATAGTACCATTTACGTGCATCTAACCAAGCTGTAAATTTATCGATATTCCCGGACGGATAGCCATTCGTTATAGCATAACCAATGCCATCTTTTTGAACGACAATTTGTCCATCAATACCCGCATCAACCATAGCTTGAGCCAAATCTTGTAAATTACTAAATGCTACACCACCAGTTTTTACTTTGAGCAAATTCGCTGCACCTCCTCCAGTTTGTCCTGTAAGAGCAAATACAATAGAATTAGCGATTTTATCAACATTCCATTTTGCCATGTCGGATTCATTATCAATAAACCCTAATTCAATAAGAATAGCCGGTGCCTTCGTTCCATTTAATACTGCTAAATCTGTACGTTGTTTCGCACCTCGATCACGCCATCCAATATCTTTTGCTAGTTGAGCTGAGATTTTAGCCGCCAAATCTTTCTGATCATAATATAAAACCTCAACACCCTGTCCATTTCCATCACTTGCATTAAGATGAAAAGAAATAACTAAATCCACAGCATGGGAATTGCTATTCCGAATGATATTATTTAAATTTTGTGATTGAGTTGCCCCTACCTCGTCCGTATCGTCATAAACCGTGTGTCCTAGGGCTCTTAACTTAGCCGCCACGGCATCTTTAACTTGCCTATCTAGAACGTGTTCTTTCCGATTCCCGAAATTAGCACCTTGAACAATACTATTGTGTCCTCCGTGCAAACTATATCTAGCCATTATTCATCAACATCTCCTTTCTTAATATCTTATTCAAAACTTGTCTTATTGCTATTCCCACTTACAATCTTAACTGTGCCCATACGTCCTATATTTTCTAAAAGTTATGCAATTTGTTTTCGATATAAAAAAGCTATCGCTTCATAAATCGAATGATTTATTCTCTAAATTACTTTTACATGAATGACGACACGAACAAAAAAGCATCACCCTTTCGGCGATGCCTAAAAACTCTATTTTACTTTTCAGCTCCCTAAATAAATAGAGTTTAAAATCACTGAAACTACACCTATATTTCCTCCCCTTCCTTCACAGCTTCTTTCAACCTCTGCAACATATACCCAATTCCTTTACACCCCTCTAGCGGATATGTAATCATTTCTTCTGGATATAACTTTGTCACTACTTTTTTATGCTTCTTCCCTGCTAGTAAGACGATTTCGTCAAACTGTAGTAAACTTTTATCTACCATCTGTTTTTGTAATTGCTCTATACTTATTACCTCATCGCTTTTTGAATCAAATGCAAGATCATAGTTTTCTAATACAATATCACTTGGTCTTAAAAATCCATGTTTCGCTGATAATATAACCCAGTTTTCGAAAAACATAGTTGCGTACGCCTGACATGCTTTTCCGAACGGACTAATATATACATCTTTTGCTTCCATCGGTCCGTAGTCTGAATGTTTATCCCAAATTTTCTTTTTTCCGCATGGAATTATACATAGCCTTTTCATATATATTTCTACTCCCTTTACTTTGGTAAATAAAATTCGTTATTTTGTACATTTTTTTCTCGAGATACTATATAATAATTCTGAAAGTTAAAATTACACATTTTACCATATGCGTACTATAGATTACTCTCATTGCAAATATTATAATACCATAAAAAATTTTTCATTTTTTCTTCAAAATAATGAAACTAAATTATAATGCAAGTATGTATTAATAAAACAATAAAGGAGGTTCATAAAAATGAAAAATATTATTCCTGCACTATTAGTCTATTTTATCGTTTGCGTTATTTCCGTTATCATCCCAGCATCTGAAGGCTATAATTATGTCGGCTGGAAGTTATTTGTTGGGCAAGTGTATGCGATACCTATTTTCTTCATTACTACGATAATCACATTTTATATAAACAAGAAAAAATCTTACGAATAAACGATTATAAGGATAGCTAACGCTATCCTTATTTTAATTCGTTAATCAAAACTTTATATCCTTTCTTCTAAAAAGTTAAACGCAACATCTGTATTTCAGCGTTTAAACGCAGTTCCTCCGAAATCCAGCTCTCTAATTTTGAAACAGATGCAATATTTTTTCAAAAAGCCCCTGTAATTTACTTTTCAATACTTCCATATCATTAAGCATACACAATGCGACTGTTTAAAAGTTAAAAATTTCTGCTTATTATAAATAAAAAAGGACAAATAGCCAATCTGACTACTTGTCCTTACTGTTCATCTGTACGCAATACGATTAAGCTTGGAATGCTTCTGTTAATACTGGTACGATTTGTTTTTTACGAGATACAACACCTTTTAAAGTAGCTGTATTGTTTTCTAGTGATACGTTGTATGCTTTCTCAACAACGTTTGCTGCTTTACCGATCGCAAGACCGACAGAATCGTTAGTTAAGATATCAGTTACAACGAATAAGAATAGGTCTAAACCTTTTTCTTCTACTACTGCAGAAATTACTTTTTCAAGTTCCGCTTGGTGTACAAGAACGTCGTTTGTATCAACAGCGTTTACTTGTGCGATTTCAACTTTCGCATTACCCATTTGGAATTCTTTAGCATCAAGAGAGATTAATTGCTCCATTGTTTTTCCGCTTAAGTCAGCACCAGCTTTTAACATTTCTAAGCCGTAGTTATCTGCATCTACACCAGCGATTTCCGCTAATTCACGAGCAGCTGCTACATCTTGTTCTGTGCAAGTTGGAGATTTGAATAGTAAAGAATCTGAAATGATTGCAGATAACATTAAACCTGCAACTTCTTTACGAATTGTTACGCCATTTTCTTTGTACATTTTGTTTAAGATTGTAGCTGTACAGCCAACTGGCTCACAACGATAGTATATAGGATCGCTTGTTTCAAAGTTAGCAATACGGTGATGGTCAATAACTTCTAACACACGAACTGATTCGATATCGTTAGCACTTTGTTGACGCTCGTTATGGTCAACTAAAATAACGTTGTCCACTTCGCTTGCTACTGTCTCAACAAAACGCGGTCCTTCTACTTTAAAATAGTCTAACGCAAATTGAGTTTCACCGCTGATTTCGCCTAAACGTACAGGCTCAGCATTCATTCCTAATTCTTTTTTCAATTCTGCATAAGCAATTGCAGAACAAATTGCATCTGTATCTGGGTTTTTATGCCCGAAAACTAGTACTTTTTCCATGTTTTCCACCTCTTCATGAAAAGGATATCTTAAAGAAGCAAATATGACAATATTTAAAGCATATTTTTTTATAAATAATTGCACTTTCTTCTATATTTTTCATCATTTTCATAAAAAAAATCATCTAAAATGAATTAGATGATCGAAATGTATGTTTCAATTAAAATAGTGTAGGAGCTTGCACTACATTGTTAAAAGCAAAATTTGAGGATAAGCCATTATTCAAAAGGTTTACATCTATAACTTGATAAAACGCATTTCCAGTGTCTGCAATTTCCCAAACAGCTAAAATAAGATGGTATCCACTACGGTCAGTTGGTACATTTGCTTCGTGCGTTACTGTTGTCCCTGGTCTAGCTCCACCGTCATTTTTTACATAGAATGGCACTAAATCTAAATCTGATCGCGTCAAAGGTTTATTTGGATTCCAACCTTTTTTCGTAATATAATATTTCCACTCTTTCGTACTATGAGGAGCCGTTAGTTTCCACTTGAATGTATTCGTCCCGCCATTTAACGTAACTTTCTTCCACCTATCTACAGTTTGAACATCTAAAGCGGGAAAATGACCAGCCCCTGCAATTTGTCCATCAGAAGGTCCTAGTTGTGGAAATCCACCTATCCCTTCTACACTTTGTGGTTCATATTGAATTGGTCCACAATTTACATTTACACCTTGCTTACATAAATAAGATCGGCTCGCTGGTGATTCTACATATCCATGAGCTGAAGCCTTTTCTGAAAACCCAAATGTTAATAATCCCGTAAGTAATACGCCACCACTTAAAATAACTTTCTTCATCTTTTGTAAACTATTCTTTTTCATTCTTTCATCCCCTTCCCATAATAAAGCGAAAATAACTATAGTCGGCTAGTCATCTTCTCTACATTTATTATAAGACGAGAATCATTACTAAAAGAACCCTCTAAAAACTTTCTCAAATTCATTTAGTGCGTTAATTAGATTATAATTAACTATTTTAACACCGCCAGAAAAATATAGACGGTGTTAAAAATAGTCGTTTATTATTCACTTACTAATAATTAAGCACTCTCCCCGTTTGATTATAACTTAAATGTTTTTATAATAAAGAACCGTAGCATCTAACTTTCCATTCGGAGAAATTGCATACCCTGGTATTGTTCCAACTTCTTGGTAGTCTAGTGATTTGTACAATTTATTGGAAGGATCTCCTTCTCTAGTATCTAATACTAAAAGAGACCTGTTTTCTTGCTTTGCTCGTTCCTCTGCTTTTTGCATAAGCGATCGTCCAATACCGTTTCGTCTAAAGTTTGGATGAGTCATTAATTTGCAAATCTCAGCTCTATGAATTCCGTTAGGCTTAGTAACTAATTGTAATTGAATACTCCCTGCTACTTCGTTGTTTATTTTAGCCACATACAATATCACTTCTGGCGCTAATACTGTTTGCCAATACTTTGTTGCATCTTTTTGTTCCAGTGGAGGCAAAAAACCAATTGATGCCCCATCATTTACAACCATTTTCAAAAGTTTCGAAAGTTCTTCTATATCATTTTCTAGTTTCTTAATTTCTTCAATTACTAAATTTCGCATTACTTTTCCCCCTTTTGTTTCATTGTAACAATTTTTAAAGAAGGAATAATGAAATAATAAGAGGAATTTATAGTTAAGATATGATTTTTTGTGAAAGGATAACGATATGAAATATATATTAGATAGAATGTACGCAAAAGAATTACTCGAATGGGCATATGAACAAAACCCGGGCCCTTGGTTTGAACATTCACTACATGTTGCTCATGCAACTGAAAACATAATTATAGAACTTATAAAAAAAGGGTACAAGCTAGATGCTGACATAGCATATAACGCTGCCCTTTTGCATGATATCGGAAGATACAAAGGTTTTACCAAATCGGTCATTCATTCCTATGATGGTTATATGTATATGAATGATTTAGGGTATACAGGAAACGCTGTTATTTGTGTGACACACTCATTCCCATGCAAAAATGAACATATAGATATCGCAGCAGAATGGAGTCTCGTTCCTGACCATATGAGAAGCCGATTAGTTGAAATATTAAATGAACATTGTAACTACGACTTATACAATAAAGTAATTACTCTTTGTGACGCTCTTGCTGATGCGGATGGCTTTACTACGCTGGAAAGAAGATTAATTTCTGTTGGTTTGCGTCATGGTACAACATCTCATACATCTTTACATTGGAAAGGGTTTTATGCGATTAAGAAAGAATTAGAAGCTTTAATCGGTAAGAGTATATACACAGTTCTTCCTGATGTAGAAAAATCTATTTATGAAGATATAGAATATTAAAGTGAATACAAATTGAAAACGATAAAATTTGTATGTATGTTTCTAAAAGACTCTTTCAAAAGTGGAGGGATTTCTTATTAGTAAAATAGGATTTGACTTGATAAACCTTGAGAGGAATTTTGATTTTGGCTATGAAGATATAAAAGAGATTTCTATGAGATGTAAATTTTCTAACTGTTCACATACAAATGAACCAAACTGCGCGGTTAAAAGAGCTATATCTGACGGTGCTCTTTCTGAAGAAGTAGTTAACAGTTACTATAGAGATTTTAATGAGGCACATTATGTTTCTAAACAGAAAAACAAAACAAAAGCTATTGATTATATGAAACAATTGAAGCTTTTTACAAAACCTTAAAACTAAATAAATAGTTTTTATTTCTCATTCCTACTAAATTTAAAATTCTCCATTATTGTATAACCATAAATTGAACCCATCCTAGATAATTTTTATACTTAAATTTAATTTCACATAAAAAACGTTTTAAACATAAAGTTTAAAACGTTTTTTTATTCAATGCTTTTGATTTTTCAATTCTGTTAAACACTCTTGCACTAAAGTTACCGCTTGACTCATCGCAGCTCCGCCAGCAAATGCTGCTGAAACACCACATGCTTCCAGAATCTCTTTATCCGAACATCCTTGATCAAGACAACCTTTTGTATGATAAATTGTACAATACTCATCTTGCGTTGCTAAACTAATTCCTAATGCAATAAGTTGTTTTTCTCTTTTTGTTAAAGAACCCTCTTGAAAACAAGCTTGCGTGAACGCATTATATGTCTCAGCGATTTCAGGAATTTGATTTGTAAAACTACCTATACCTTCTTTATAATGATGTAGAATATCATTTATCGAACTATGTTGCTCATGTTCCATCTTATTCCCTCCAGTCATATTATCCATACTTATTGTAGTATGTGATGAAATGGAGGCAATATACCTTCTTTTAAATTAAGAATTTTCAATTAATTTGAGTTATAATTTTAAATTATCATCGACAATAACTTTTTCTCTAGAACTTTTTCTTTCAACCTCTTTACTTCTTTCTTCCCAAAATGTTAATCCTTCAATCCCCACATTTTTAGGATTAAATACTGGATCTTTCCCTTCTTTTTTCTGCGTTTCATAATCTTTTAACACTTTTAATGCGGTTTTACTTAAAAGTAAGATTGCGATTAAGTTTAACCATGCCATACTACCGATTCCTAAATCTCCAAGATTCCATAAAAGCGACGCTGATTCAACGCTACCGATGTAAACCATAATTAAAAATCCAAATTTCAAAACTGGTTTTAACCAGCCATACTTCAGTTGACGATCTAAATAAGTAAGTGTCGTTTCAGCGATATAGTAATAAGCGAGTAACGTTGTAAATGCAAAAAAGAAAATCGCAATTGAAATAAATATTGGACCAAACCCTGTTATCACAGTTTCAACTGCTTGTTGTGTATAAATTGGACCAGCTTCCACATTTTCTATGTTTTGTACAATGGCGGTTTTCCCTTCAGGTATAACATTATACATACCTGTTATTAAAATCATAAGAGCTGTCGCTGTACATACGACAATTGTATCGATATATACGGAAAACGCTTGAACTAATCCTTGTTTTGCGGGATGCGATACTTCAGCAGCCGCCGAACTATACGTCGCTTCTCCGACACCAGCAACGTTTGAAAATACAGCGCGTTTTACGCCCCATGCAATAGCTGCACCAACAATTCCACCAAACATTTCATTTACACCAAATGCGCTAGAGAAAATTAAAGCAAACATACTTGGAATCTCCGTTACATTCGCAATTAATATGATACATGTAACAATTACATAACCAATTGCCATAAATGGAACAAGCATTTGAGAAACGCCAGCAATTCTCTTTACACCACCAAAAATAATTGCTGCTAGTAACACGACTAAAAATATACCAGTTATATATTTGCTAATACCATTAGAGTTTTCAAATCCAACTGCGATACTACTAGATTGAATACCTGGTAATAACACGCCATATGAAAGTGTTACAACTACTGCTACAATGACTGCAAACCATTTCATTTTCAAACCTTTCTCAATGAAATATGGAGTACCGCCGCGATATTCATTCCCTACTTTACTTTTGTATACTTGAGATAATGTTGATTCTACAAACGCGCTCGCTGCCCCTAACAAAGCCATTACCCACATCCAAAATACAGCTCCAGGACCGCCGAAAGCAATTGCTGTCGCTACCCCTGCAATATTACCAATTCCAACTCTTCCTGATAAGGCTAAACAAAATGCCTGAAAAGATGATATTCCCGTCTCTGAACTCTTTCCTTCAAATAATAGTTTAATCATCTCTTTAAAATAACGGATTTGCAAAAAGCGTGTTGCAATCGTGAAATATACGCCTGCCCCTAATGCAAAAACAACTAAACCGATACTCCACACTTGCCCTACTAACCATTCTACTAAATTCTCCATCCAAATCCCCCTTATCATTCTTTGGAAAAGCAATTTTGTATATAAAAAAAACGGACAACTATTATCAAACTTTCTAGTTGTCCGCATCTTTCATTATTTCATCCCTCAATTTTTATCAGTAAAACGCCCTATTACTTTATATTTACCCAAACACTTTTCACTTCTGTATAATTATCAAGCGCATATGAACCTAATTCGCGGCCAATACCAGATTGTTTATATCCACCAAATGGTGTAGCTGCATTTTCTAAGTTATAATCATTAATCCACACTGTTCCTGCTTTTAATTTATTTGCTACTTGATGACCCGTTTTGATATTTTGCGTCCATACACCCGCAGCAAGGCCATAGGATGAGTTGTTCGCTCGTTCAATTACTTCTTCTGTCGAATCAAATGGAAGTACGACAACAACTGGTCCAAATATTTCTTCCTTAACGATTGTCATATCGTCTGTAACATCTGTGAATATAGTTGGCTTAACGAAATAACCTTTTTCAAGCGCACGTTCGCCACCAGCCGCAACTGTAGCACCTTCTTTCTTCCCTTGCTCAATGTAATTTAACACACGCTCTTGTTGTTTCTTAGATACGAGTGGACCCATTTCCGTTCCTTTCTCCATACCTGCTCCAAGTTTTACGTTGTTCGCCATTTTCACAAGTGCATCTACTACAGTTTCATAATGTTTACGATGAACAAATACACGTGATCCTGCGCTACAATTTTGACCGTGATTATACATAATACCTTGGAATGCACCATTTATCGCTTCTTCCAAGTCCGCATCTTCTAAAATGATATTTGGTGATTTTCCGCCAAGCTCTAACGTTACATGCTTAATCATTTCTGCAGATTGACGCATAATATACTTTCCTGTAACAGTAGATCCTGTAAAAGCAACTTTATCAATGTCATGATGATTTACAATTGCAGCCCCTGCTTCAGGACCAAAGCCTGATACAAAGTTTACAACGCCGTTTGGAAATCCAGCCTCTTTAAAGAGTTTCGCTGTATATAGTAAAGATAAAGGCGTTTGCTCTGCTGGCTTTAATACAATCGTACAACCTGTCGCCAGTGCAGCTCCCATTTTCCAAGAAGACATAACAAGCGGAAAATTCCACGGAATAATTTGTCCTACAACACCAACAGGTTCATGTCTCGTATAATTCAAGTAATCTTTTGAAATCGGGATTGTTTGCCCAATAATTTTTGTAGCCCATCCTGCGTAATAACGATAATTTTCTACAGTCGCTGAAATATCATCATCAAGTGCTACTTGATATGGCTTTCCATTATCTAAAGCTTCTAGTTGCGCTAATTCTTCTCTATGTTCTTCAATTAAATCTGCTAATTTATAAATAAGATGCGCTCTTTCAGCAGTAGCCATTTCTGCCCACGGGCCAGATTCAAATGCAGATCTTGCCGCTTTTACTGCAGCATCAATATCCTCTTCTTGCGCTTCACATACGACTGCTAGAACCTCTTCTGTTGCTGGATTGTACGTTTCAAACGTCTTTCCGCCAATAGCAGAAACAAATTCGCCATTAATAAACATTTTAATTTCTTCATTTAAAAACGCTTCCACTTTTGGTTTCAGCTCAATATTTGTCTTTAACATTATGTTCTCCTCCTTATTTAAACAGCTGCATGAGCTGCAATATTTGATAAAATCGTTTGAAGCTTTTGATCTTCTTCTACAGTTAACCCTAGTCTTGGATAGCGAGAAGGTCCTCCCGCTTGCCCATGTAATTCCATAGAACGTTTAACGATTTGAACATATTTCCCTGATCCTTCAAGAAACTCGCAAAGTGGTAAAATAGCATCGTTTATTTCCCACGCCTTTTCTAATTCACCATTTTGAAAATGCTCATACATTTTTGTAACGAGACCGGGAACGATATTTCCTGCTACTGAAACCCATCCCGAGGCACCAACTAAATATGATTCCATAACTAAATCTTCAGAACCACAGAAGACTTGGAAAGCCCCTTCACTTTGTCTTACTAAATCTCTCGCTTTTCGAATATCTCCGCTAGATTCTTTAATATGTGTAACATTTTCACACTCTTTTCCAATACGGAGCATTAGCTCTGTACTCATATCAACACCAGAAGTAAATGGATTATTGTATAACATAATTGGTATATTTACAGAGTTTGAGATTTCTTTAAAATGAAAATAAATCTCCTCTTCCTTCGGTTTACAATAGTAAGAGTTTATAATTAATGCACAATCCGCTCCGTGCGCTTCTGCATGTTTCGTATATTCAATTGTTTCTTTCGTCGTCTCTGCTGCAGTTCCAACAATAACTGGAATACGGCCATCAATTTCTTTCAACACGGTTGCTACCATTTTAAATCGTTCTTCTTTTGATAAACTTACAAATTCTCCTGTACTTCCATTAATGATGATACCTGCAACGTTTTGTTCGATAAAGTAATTTACATTTTGCTTTACCCCATCCCAATTAATTTCCTGAAATTCATCCATCGGTGTTATTAATACTGGAAATGCCCCTTTAATTTTTTGCATATTTATCTCTCCTTATCACATTTTATTTTAATAAGAAACCTGCCGGAAACGGATCCGTAGGGTCTAATAGAAACGTCTGCATCCCTGTAATAAACCCTCTACTTTCAAAACGGAAAATGTATCCTAGTTCCTCCTTCTTCACTTTCTCCACAGTTATAAAACTATTAAATATACTTTCATTTTTAAAAGGTTTATCCGCCATATAATCATTTTTAAATAACGCATGAACATAGGAAACAATAGTAGAAACAAAACCTGGCGAATGTACGATAAAGTTATCTTCATGAAATGTAATCGATTTTATATGGTTCTTTTCTTTTTGCGAAGGATCTACTAAAATAAGCCTTTTTATTAGCGACTGTTTTTGTATAGTCTGTAGTGTAGCTTCTCCCCATCTTTTCAATTCAGAAATGTTTTCCATGCGAATTTCTGGCGAATACGCACCTTTCTCTACAACTGCATATACTTTATCTGCTTGTATGAGAGAATAACTTACATTACCAACCTGTAAATTTTCCTCAATCATATAGCATAGTTTGCTTTCAAACGAAACCGATATAACTTCATCATTCTCTACATACGCATGAACTAAAAATATTCCAGATAACGTTTCAATTTTGTATTGATTGGACTCTCTCTTTTTTAAATACCCACTTTCGAGTAACATCGTTATTACTGCAACAATGCCTCCATAATGAAGCGGAACCGAACCTTCATGATTAAAAAATAATACAGCTGCATCCACTTCGTTATAGATAGATGGAACGACAATACACCCATTCAAACCGATAAAACCACGTGGTTCATTTAATAAAAGCTTCATCTCTTCTGCTAATTCACCTGAAAATTGTTCATTTAATTGCTCCAAACTGTAGTAGTATTTGCATGGTACGTCTTTCATTACACGAAATGCCTCGCCATTTACATGTACGTCTACTGCTGTATACATTTTTTGAATGTTCATTTTATATCCTCCGTTTCATGTTCCATCGGCGGAATTAGCAAAAATCCTTCTTTAAGTGGATCCATTTCATTGTAAAAAAATCTATGCATACCCATAAGCCAAGCTGATCCCGTAATTTTCGTTATGACAGCTTCAATATTTTCAACATGTGTCGTATTCATGACATATCCTTTAAATAAAGAACCAACGATACTCTCATGAATGAACTCTTCACCAATTTCGATTTCTTTCTGAGCGTATAATACAGCTAGCTTCGCAGATGTTCCTGTACCGCATGGAGATCGATCTATTCCGCCTGGTGGTACAACAACTGTATTTTTCACATGCGCACATTCATGAGTAGGATCTGTATAAAATTCAACATGTGTTAATCCTCTTATAAACGAATACTCTGGATGAGTGATTTCAAACTTCTCATTAATTGTGTTTCTTATATGAATCGCCTTATCGATGATTGTAGATGCATTTTCTGGTACTAATTCTAGATCTACTGATTTCGCATCAATAATGGCATAAAAATTCCCTCCATACGCAATATCAGCCTCTATAGTCCCAATGTCTTTCACTTGTACAGTAATATTTTTCAATAAAAAAGCTGGTATGTTACAGAAAGATACTTCTTTTGCTTTTCCATCTTGAACAGCAATATCTACTTCAACTAAGCCAGCCGGTGTATCTAGTTTTAAAGAAGTAATCGGTTCAACTACCGGAATTAAACCTGATTCAACTAACGCTGTACATACACCGATTGTATCGTGACCACACATCGGTAAATATCCACCTGTCTCTATGTATATAACACCTATATCAGCCTCAGGATGACATGGGTCTGTTAATAATGCTCCTGACATTACATCATGACCACGCGGTTCATTCATTAACAATTTTCGAATCCAATCATACTCCTTTTTCATATGTAACATCTTCTCTGCCATCGTCTCTCCAATCAACTTTGGAAGTCCACTAATTAATGTCCTCGTTGGATTCCCACCTGTGTGTGTATCAATCGTCGTAAAGACTCTTTGTGACCTCATCCGTTTAACACCCTTTCTGTAAAACGACTCAAACGAAGTGGTTCAATAGGAATAATTGTCTCTTTTTCATTTAATAACTCTTCAATTACTTTTCCAGTAACTGCTGCAAGACTAATCCCATCACCTTCATGTCCAGCGGCAATGAAATAATTCGGAATATGTTCCACTCGTGAAATAATCGGTAAATGATCTTCTGTCCACGGACGTAAACCAGCGTAAAAACGAATTACCATCATATCTGCCATTTTCGGATAAAAGCGAATTGCTCTATTTGCGATACATTTAATGACTTCATTATTTATCCTCGTATGAAATCCTACAAATTCACGACTACTACCAATTAAGAAATTTTGACTTTCAGTAGGCTCAAATACGAGCGCAACCCCGTATTTTTCAGTTAAAGCATCCACTTTTCGTTTTCCGCCAAATTTAGAAATTAAATAACCGAATTCCATTACTTTACGGCATCCTACGTGTTGTTGCCTTGAAGCTACAATAATATGCCCTTTTCTCGGTTCAATTGGTATATTTATATTTAACATCTGACCAATCTTAGGAGCCCACACACCGGCTGCATTTACAACTTGTTTTGCTGTAAAAGTTCCATTCGTAGTTTCTACAACAAATGAACCATCCGTCTCTATTTCCATACTCTTTACTTCCGTCTGCTTAAAAGCTTTTGCGCCAAACTTTTGTGCCTCTGACAGAAGCGAGAAAGCAAGGAGATATGGATTCACAGTTGAATCCGTCGCACATTCTAAACCGCCTAATAAATCATCAGCAAAAAAAGGCGACTCTTCCCTTATATCTTGCCTATCAAGCATTCGAAACGGTAATCCAGCTTCTTGTTGCCGATTTACCCATTGCTGCGCAGCTTCCATCTCTTCGTCTGACTCACATACGAGAATACTTCCTGGTGCCCTATATTCAAATGAATGCTCTAATTCTTCACTTAAATCAGTTACTAATTTTTGACTTACTAAAGACATTTGACTATCAAATCCCGGGTCTTTATCAATGGCCAAAATATTCCCATCACACCGTGAAGACGTCCCGCTGACAAATTCCCCTTTTTCAATGATTGTTACGTCTCTTCCGTATTTTGAAGTGTAATAAGCGATAGAACACCCTATTATTCCACCACCTATAATTAAAACGTCGCAGTGCCTCACAATATACTCCTCCTTTCCTAGCCCTCTCACTTTCTTTTTATGCAATTGACGTGCCAATTCTGTACATATACAATTTTTATAAAAAATATTTTTATTTGTAAAAATATTTTAAATTCATAGTAAATAGGTGTATTATTTTTTTATCACTGTCAAAATTTTTATACATAACAGGAGGACATTATGGAATTCTCATTTCCGACTATACAAGAATTTTTGGAAAGCGTTTTAATCAATCATACATGTAGCCTTGATCGCATTAAGAAAATAAACGAAAGGTTTTATTACCTCCCTTCTACTACAGAAGAATATAATTGCGCAATTATTTATGTAGATGACTCATTCACTGCATTAATTGACGCTTTTTCTTATGAATTAGCTGTTATCATCCTTAACGAAAACGATGAGCCGATATGCTGTATAACTTCTCAGCAAATGATTCCATTTCTTTATAAGTCCTACAATGAACTACAGTCATTTTATGACACTGTAATACAAACAACTGACTCTTCTGTTACAGTAATTGATAGTAAAGAATGCGTTCGAACTTGGACAGATGGTGCTGAAAAAATATTTTCAGTCAACCATAATGAGATTATTGGGCAACCGATTACTCGTTTTTTTGATTATAAAGACTTGGAAATTTTACAATCTTTACATGATGGAAAAAGCATAGTCGCTCAGTTCCATCAGCCTCGCCCCGATTTATTCGTATTAATTAATTCAAATCCAGTTTATTGTAATGATGAAATTATAGGAGCAGTCGTTTCAGAAACAGATGTTACAAATCAAGTCGCTTTAAATGAAAAACTATTTAATATGTCACATGAAATGCACCGTTTAGAACAAGAAGTGGCAAAGTATAAAGATGAATCCGATCCATTCCTTGCGATGAATGGAAAAAGTCCTGTTATACAAAGAACGATACAATTAGCTAGAAAAGTTTGTTCGGTGAAATCAACTGTTTTAATACTTGGGGAAAGCGGAGTTGGAAAAGAAGTATTTGCGAAAGCAATTCATGAAGCAAGTGAAGCAGCGAAGGCGCCTTTCATTTCGATTAACTGCGGGGCAATTCCAGAAGCATTATTTGAAAGTGAATTATTCGGTTACGAGCGTGGGGCGTTTTCTGGAGCAAATAGTAAAGGAAAAAAAGGTAAAATTGAACTCGCGCAAGGCGGTACTTTATTTCTTGATGAAATAGGTGAAATGCCACTTGATATGCAAGTAAAACTGTTACGTGTACTGCAAGAGCGAAAGTATTACCGAGTTGGTGGTGAAAAAGAAATTAATATTGATTTCCGTATTATCGCTGCTACAAATCGTGATTTACAAGAAGAAATGAGAAAAGGAACTTTCCGAGAAGATTTATATTACCGCTTAAATGTAGTTAGCTTGCAGATTCCACCGCTGCGCGAAAGACGCGAGGATATTATTGAATTAACCTATTCTTTCTTAAACGATTTTTCAATCAACTATAACAGACCAATTCGTGACTTACCTTCAAGCATTATGCATGAACTGCTTCATTACAATTGGCCAGGTAATATTCGCGAACTTCGAAACGTTGTTGAACGGCTTGTGGTATTCGCAACAGACGGAATTATAAAACAAGAATATTTACCATTTCATACGACTGAAACTTTAGACAACCATACAGCCCATTCCCTATTACTCAGCAACAATAATACAATCCTTTCTTTACAAGAAGAGATGGATGAGCATGAGAAAAAAGTTATTGAAAGGGCTTTACGAATTTTAAATGGGAATAAATTAGAATGCGCAAAACAACTTGGTGTAACAAGGGCTACTTTATATAACCGTTTAAAGAAACTTGGACTTCAATAAAGAAGCAGTATGCACCGATCAGGCATTTACAGATAGCCCTCTCCTCCTCTATATTGGCATGATTTTTGCATATATAATTTGTGAAAACCGAACTAGAGGAGGAATACACATGACAAATAAAAACAACTTAATCGTTTGTCGTTGTGAAGAGGTTACATATGGGCAACTTCAATCGACAATTGCTGAATATAACTGCTCGGCAAGAGAATTAAAACTAAGAACACGTGCTGGCATGGGATTTTGCGGTGGTCGCACATGCAGAATAATGATAGATCGAATGATTGAAAATGCGAATCCTGACGTAACTCTTAATGAACTACCGTTAAAATATCAACCACCAATACGTGCAGTTACTTTTGGATCGGTAGGTGAAAGTAAATGAGTAGAATTACACATCACCCTATTTTAGGCACTTTACAAAGTAGTAAGCGTATTACCTTTCAATTTAACGGTCATCAATACGAAGCATATGAACATGAAACGATAGCTGCTGCCCTGTTAGCAAATGGAATTAGGACAGTAAGAGTTCATGAAGATAGCGGAACACCGCGAGGTATTTATTGTAATATCGGGCACTGTTCCGAATGCCGCATGACAGTAAATAATCAAACAAATGTACGCGCATGCTTAACTGTTGTAGAAGAAAACATGGTTGTTGAAAGCGGGAAACAGCATCCGAATATCGTGAGAGAGATGGTGAAAAAACGATGAGTGATGTAATTATTATTGGTGCAGGGCCAGCGGGATTATCTGCTTCTATTTCTTGTGCTCGTTTCGGAATAAAAGTGCTCGTTATTGATGAATTTATGAAGCCGGGCGGGAGATTGTTAGGACAGTTGCATCAAGAGCCTACTGGAGAATGGTGGAACGGAATAAAAGAATCGAAGCGACTTCATGAAGAAGCAGCATCACTTTCAGTACATATCAGGTGCGGTGTTTCGGTCTATAATTTAGATAGAGATGAAAACAATTGGTTTGTACATACTAATATCGGTACGTTAGAAGCACCTTTCGTACTACTTGCTACTGGAGCTGCGGAATATTCTATCCCCCTTCCTGGCTGGACACTTCCAGGAGTGATGTCAATTGGAGCAGCTCAAGTTATGACAAATGTTCATCGCGTGCAAGTTGGAAAAAAAGGAATTATTATTGGTGCTAACATTTTGTCTTTCGCCATTTTAAGTGAATTGCAATTAGCGGGAATTACAGTGGATCATATTGTACTCCCTGAGAAAAGCGAGTTAAGTCAAAAAGCTGGTGAACCTGAAGAAGTTTTAAACTCTCTTTTAAATGCAGCACATCTCGCTCCTTCTGCTATTTTGCGAATAGGTAGCCACTTTATGAAATATGATTGGGTTCGAAAAGCTGGATTAACATTCTATCCAAACAGCGGAATGAAAATAAACGGAACGCCACTTCACCTTCGGAAAGCAGCTCTTGAAATTATCGGAACAGATCAAGTTGAAGGTGTACGTGTTGCTAATATTGACTCTAAAGGAAATGTTATTAATGGATCAGAGAAAATATATGAAGCAGATTTTGTTTGTATTGCCGGGGGATTATACCCACTTGCCGAACTTGCAGCTGTAGCTGGTTGTCCCTTCCATTACATTTCAGAATTAGGTGGACACGTTCCTCTCCATTCCGAAACAATGGAAACTCCTCTTCCTGGTTTATTTGTAGCTGGCAATATTACAGGCATTGAAAGCGGAAAAATTGCGATGGCGCAAGGAACAGTTGCAGGTCTATCTATTGCTAAATATGCAAGCAAAAAACGTGATATAGTCGACCAACAATTATCTCACGCCATTCAAAACGTTCACTTTGTTCGTCAGAAATCTGCAATTCAGTTTAATCCGATGGTAGATATCGGTAGACGAAAGATGAATGAAATTTGGCGTGATTACTCATCTACATATGCACATACTAAAAAGAGCTGCTGAGATTATTCTCAACAGCTCTCTTCTCTACTCATCTGAGTTATTAAATTTCGCTAATGCGTAAATGCCTTCTTCATCATCTAATTCAAGTTGTAATCTCGCTGCGAATGGATTGACATTATATTCTCTGTCAAGCAATAAGCGTAAAGCTTCGATTAAGTTTGCTTGAATTAAAATTTGCTGGCGACCATTTACCTCTACTTCCGCAGAGAAACCGTAGTCGTCATCATACATGAGTTCAACTAATACTTCTTCTGGACCCACTTGTCTTTTTTCAGCGATATATATACAAAGCGCATTTATAAGCTCTTGTTCAGAAATTTTTATTGTTTCCATGCTACTTCATCTGCCTTCTTCTTACGTTGGTCTTTGAAGTATTTAAATGCACGAACTGCTAACATTACGATACCAGCCATTACTAACATATTTACCATAAATGCTAATACAGAACCAAGAGCTCCCATATTTGCAAATAAGCTACCCATTAGTAAACCACCAAGACCACCTAGTAATAAACCTTTCATAAAGCTTCCTTTATTACTTTTTGGTGCCGTGTTTGTTGCTTTCGTTTTTGAATCTGGAGTCGTTTTTTGAGAATTTACATTTGAGTCTTTTTTGTTTAAATCAACTTTTGGCTTTTGACCTGAACTTGGTGTAAATGATTTTTTACCAGATTTGTAACTTTTCGCTGCTGCATGATCTACGAACATAAAGCTGCTAGCCCCAAAGATAACCATGAATGCTGTCATTACTGCTACAAGTTTTTTCAACATATTATATCCATTCTCCTTTTATATAGATATATGTGAAATCTATCTTTCTAGTAAATTCAGAATGATAGATTTGTTTTTAAGAACATTTTAAAGGTTCTTATGAACTTATTATATGAACTTTTATCGAAATATGCAAGTATTATTTACTTTCAACAGTTTGGTCACAAAGGAAAAATTAAGCAAAACAGAATTGACTTTAAATGAAACAAAACATATTATAAGTTCATAAGAACTTTTTATTATTTTGGAGGTGAAAAGATGGAAACATTTCATCTCACACGAAACGAAATGGCTACCCTTCTTCTATCACTAAGAGGATGGAATACGAAAAAGCCTCTCGGTATTTTACAAGAAGCTTGGGCAAAGTCACATAAAAAAGATATTGAAAGCGGACAAAGCGTTACAGCTTTTATTACTACCGCACTTTCACCTATTTTTGAAAAGCTGATTAAAATTGACGATACTGATGTCGGTTTTTCTTTAAATGAAATAGTTGCGCTTGGCAATCAGATTGAAAACACAAGTTTCTCTGTAACTGCTATGCAAAACTGGGTGAAACGAGATATAAAAGAAATGATTGGCTCTCCTCAAAAAGGGAAAAAATATTCAATTGAACAAGCAGCCTTACTATTTATTGTCGAAGATTTAAAAACAGCACTTGATTTTGAATCCATTCGTAAGCTATTACGCCTTATTGTAAATGACCCAGCCGATCGAAGTGATGATTTAATCAATCCTGTTCATTTATATGTAGCATACTCTTCTTTATTTGAAGAACTCAATCAAGGGAATTGCTTACAATTAAATGCAACAGATACCGTTCATACAATTGAAAACATCGTAAAAGAAAAAGCTGATAAAATCGCAAGTAAGTTCGATCAAATTAATAACGAACAACGCGAAGCAATTCGTAACGCTATTATTATTGCGACCCTTTCTGTACATACCGCTTATGTACAAATGTTAGCAAAGCGTTACGTAACAGCAACTTTATTTTTACAGAACTTAGATGTCAAGCCTTAAAAAATAGGAGCAGAAATGCTTCTATTTTTTATGAGAAATTTTTAATAATCTTTTCATTAACCCTTCATGAAAACGTGGCTTATATACTTTACTATAATACTTATGAGAGACATAAAAGAATTGAAATAGCAATCCCCTATGCAAATAAGGTATAATCTACATATGGTGAACCTTTTATGCGATTAAATAAAAGGTTCTTATAATCAAAAATTCATAAACTAGAAGGTGCAACAATGTTAAGTAGTTTTATTCATTCAGTATTAACGTTTTTTGAAGGATTAGGTTATTGGGGCATTATGCTTGGACTTATGATTGAGATTATCCCAAGTGAAATTGTCCTTGCTTATGCAGGATACTTAGTATTCAATGGAAGTATCTCATTTATAGGCGCAGTTGTATTCGGTACAATTGGCGGTGTTATTGCCCAAATCTTTATTTATTGGCTTGGACGATATGGTGGACGCCCTATATTAGAACGTTATGGAAAATATATTTTCATACATAAAAAGCAAATAGACGCTGCAGAAGATTGGTTTAATCGTTACGGAACTGGTGTCATTTTTACAGCACGCTTCATTCCAGTAGTGCGTCATGCGATTTCAATTCCTGCTGGTATTACAAAAATGCCTTTACTACGTTTCACTACACTAACAGCACTTGCGATTATCCCTTGGTCTATTATTTTCATTTATTTAGGTGAAAAACTAGGTGAAAATTGGGAAAATATTAACGATATTGCTGGTCCGTATGTGAAATCATTCGCAATTGGTGGCGTCGTACTTATACTTTTATACTTCGTTATAAAAAAATGGACAAAAAAGCGTAAAAATCTTGCTTAAGAATATAAAAAAGCCGCTATAAATTCAGAATTATAGCGGTTTTTTATTTATATTAATCTTCAGGAATTATATAACACCTTTCCATCTACATTTATATGGATAAGCAACCATTCAATCATTTCTTTCGTATATTATCTCAAAAAGGAGTGATTCCCCTATGCATTGGCAGCAAAAAATACAATACTTAATCGGACGTCCTATCGGCATTTCTTTCATGAACGGGCAAGGAACTTCTGGTGTATTATGTTCAGCGCATGATGATCAATTATATGTGTATGAATACCTTATCAAGCCCAGTTCGCAATGAAACATTATGATTATAGACAGATTCAAGATATACATGCATTCCCAAATTGTCCTCACCAAAATCCTCTATACTAAAAAAATCGGAACGGCTCATAGCCATTCCGATTTCTATACTTTATTTCTCAGAATTAAATTTTTGCACTGCTTCATCAAAATAAATCCAACCTTTCCAGCCTAAATGAATCGTATCTTTTAAGAAATACTTATCATATTCATGACCAGAGAAATCAACTACTGGATATCCTGCTTTCTCAACCTGCTCTCGAACTTTTTTATAATACACTTCACGGCGTTCTTTCGGGAAGCCAGTATAATCATACCAAGGCCCATTTACAGGTACAGAAATAAAGAGTGGTTTGACATTTTTCTCTTTAAATAAATCTAAAATAATTTGTAAATCATCGTATTCTGGTGATTCATCATATGTTTCATTTGCTCTAAAGTTTTTTAAACCTTTTAGTTTTTTCTTCAGATTATTTTTATGATAATACGGATTTTCAATTCCGAATGTATTTGTAGTAGACTCTGCTTTCCCTTCTTGTTCTGCGTGTTTACGTGCGTCTTCCCAAGAAATTGAACGAAGTCCGATATTTGTTTTCTCTTTCATCGGTTCGATTTTAAATAAAGAGTTAAATAAATCTCTATGATCTAAAATATTTCGATGCATATAAGCAAGTGGTTTAACTAAACCTGCTTTTATGTTATGTTTCGTATCATTATATACAATACCTTCTAATGAATTTTTTAATATATCATCTTCTTGAACAACTTTATAATCTAATAGCCGTTTCGCGATTTGCTTCTTCATTCCTGGATTTATCTCATCATTAAAAATAAAATGATATGCTTGTTGTTTGGAGAAATTATTAGTGAAATCCCCTTGTGATACACCAGTCTTTGTAAACCATTGTGGTGAAAGAACAAACACTACTTTTTTACCTTCTAATTCATCCATAGTAGATGTCATATTTAAAATATGAGCTAAACTTTGTGTACCACCAGTTCCAATTAAAAACGGTGTAAAACCAGCTGGATTTACTTTGAAATAATTAGACGGATGATATGCATCCATTCGTAAAAATTCTGATGAACCGTACATCGGTAAATACTGTGAATTCTCTAACATTTTTTGCTGTAAGAAAACACTTTGTAATTTCTCTTTTTGTAAAGAAGTTGCCGCATCTTCTACCTTCTTATCACTAATAAGCGATACTAAACTTTTCGATGGGATTAGAATGATAATGAAAAAAAGCACACACGCTAAAATTATAGGACCAAAAGCATGCTTCATTTTCATCTTCTGTCCCTCTTTCTATCGTTATTAAATTGTAACCCTTGTTTTTGACACGTCATCTTTTCTCTCCTTTGTCTCTATACATGTTCCATTCTATTTATCTATTATATACATGTATGTATTTCCTTCCTTGTTCTATTAAGCCCTATATAAATAGCGCAAGAAAATGTTTCCATAGAAACATGTTAATTATACAAGATTCTACATAAATTTCACACTGGAATTTTAGTAATAATTTTATTTTTTAACAATGAAAAAATATATGAAATGTCTAGAATTCTTTGGATGATGTATGGAGTTCAAAATATGATAATAAGCGCCCGCTATGATCAACTTCATGAGTATATATAAACCCGAGCTTTCGTAAAAGTTTTTTCGAGCTCTCATTTGCTACTTTAACTCTAGCAATTATTCTTGTTACATTCAAAGTCTCTATTGCATATTTAATGGAAGCCTCTGCTGCTTCTAATGCATACCCATTCCTCCAATGTTCTGGGTCAAGAAGATACATAATTTCTATTTCACCTGTTTCATCTACCTTTCTTAAACCACAATGTCCTAAAAGCTTTCCTGTTTCACTATTAAATAACAACCATACCCCGAAGTCATACTGTTCCCAATGTAAGATAAGTTGCCCAATATAATCATTTGTTTCTTCCTTCGACATTCCTCTTGATTTAGCCAGCCATTTGCCAACAGTATCTTTTTTTAATATGTTATAAAACTGATCAATATCTTCTACAATTGGTTTCCTCATAAATAATCTTTTTGTATAAATTACTTTCTCTTCTTCAAACATAGACATCATTTTCCCTCCAAATACTGTTTACAGACTAATAAATTATACCATGAACTATTTTTCTAACTTTAAATAAGAAAAAACAGACTATCACATACGTGAAGTCTGTTTCCCCATTCTTTTATTTTTGTAAATCTGCCCATTTTAAACTTGTAGCTGGACCAAATTGATGTACATATAAATCTTTCACATATGGTTTTTGTAAGTAAGATAATCCACGCTGGAATACCGGTGCAATTACTGCATCATCAAGTAGCATTTTTTCAGCATCTTGCATTGCTTTCCAGCGAGCCTTTTCATCATTACCTAATTCTGTTTTAATCTTCTTAATTAATGCATCATATTCTGGATTTGCATATTCTGTATTATTAACACTGCTTCCAGAAAGGAATACTTCTAAGTAAGTCATTGGATCTGGATAATCTGGTAACCAGCGTGATAACGACATTTCATATTCTTTCTTCTTCTCAAGTGCTAATTTTTGCGTATGCGGCTGTAATTTCACATTCACTTTTAATCCTGGTAAGTTTTTCTCAAGCTGCTCTTTAATGTACTCTCCAACTTTTTTAAAGTTTTCTAAGTCATAATTTAATAATTCTAAAGTCACTTCATTTGTACCTGTCTCTTGTTTTGCTTTCTCCCAATATTCCTTCGCCTGTTTTACATTTGTCTTATTAAACTCACCAGACGTACTTCTAAAATCTTTCTTATCTGGGCCCTTTAAAAATCCTTTTGGTACGTAATAGTTCGCTGCAACCGATCCATCATTTAAAAATGAATCTGCGAGTCCCTTCTTATCAAAAACTGTACTTAGCGCAAGACGTGCATTTTTATTTTTAAGAATCGGTACATTTTCATTAAATCGGAAGAAGTACATAACTGGATCTGTATATTGTTTTAGCTCTTTATTATTTTTATATTTATCTACGAATTCTGTAGAAATAACAGCTCTATCAACTTTATCTGTTTCATATAAATTTACCGCAGTTGAAATTTCTTTTACAATTTGATAGTTTACTTCATCTAACTTCACTTCTTTTTTATCCCAATACTTATCGTTTTTCTTCATTGTAAAGCTAGCTTCATGCTTCCACTCTGATAATGTAAACGGTCCATTATATACCGCTTTATTTGCTTCTAATCCATATTTATCACCTTGCTCTTTCGCATATTTTTCGTTAATTGGATAGAAGGATGGTAAAATTAATAATTTCGTAAAATACGGTACAGGATGTTCTAGCTCTACGACGAATGTTTTATCATCCTTCGCTTTTACTCCTAATTCATCTAGACCTAGTTGTTTTTTATTTATCTTCTCAGCATTTTTTACATCGTACGCAATGTATGCATATTGAGAAGCTGTATCTGGATTAATCAATTGCTTCCAAGCGTATACGTAATCATGGGCGGTTACTGGATCTCCGTTAGACCATTTCGCATCATGCAATTGGAATGTATATGTCTTTCCATCTTTACTCACTTCATATTTTTGTGCGCCGGCTTCAATTACTTCATCATTTTTCGATAGACGAAATAGTCCTTCCATTACGTTATTCAAAACGTTAAACGAGACTGCATCTGTTACTTTCCCTGAATTTAACGACGGAATTTCACCCGTTTCTAGTAACTGTAATACTTTCTTCTCATCTTTGGGCTTTGTTGCAGTTTTTTCTTTTGCGCAGCCAACTAAAAATGAAGAAACTAATAGAGTACTAACTAATGAGTAACGAACAACTTTTTTCATTTAAAAACCCCCTCTATTTTTAAGGTAAGTAACGACGAGCACCAGCGTATTCTTCTATATATCCTGGTGTATTTAGCGGTATAATCTCTACCGATCTTTCAGCTCTTGGTGAGTGAATCATATTGCCATCACCAATATACATTGCGACGTGATGGACACTACCTTTCCCTTGATCATGTGCAAAGAAAATTAAATCTCCTTTTTGTAGATTTTCTTTATCAACTGCAACTCCTGCTCTTGATTGCGGTCCAGAATCTCGGGGAATTGTAATGCCGTGCGATTTATAGATCGTATGCGTGAAGCCAGAGCAATCAAATCCAAAACCACTTGTACCAGCCCATATATACGGTAATCCTAAAAACATTTTCCCTGTGTTAATTAAATCATCGGCCGCCGGAGTTGGAATATCAGTTTGAGATTGGTAAACTGTTCCATCATTTTTACGTATCCATGCTTTTTGCCCATTTGGCAACAATACACGGTATGAAATTGTGTCTTCACTTAATAGCGGCAGTCTTGTATTATAACTGACTTCAAGCGATTTATGTTTTTCAGAAGGGTTTATATATAAAATCGCTGTTGGTTTGGTTATTAAGACAAAAGGTTCATTTGTTTTATCTGCAAATTCTTGATTATATGTTAATTGTTTTTCAGGCATCCAGCCCGGATAACCTTCTTCATTTCGGGGTGTTGGCTGTCCATGCACTAATACCTTCACCCATTCGCCTTTCTTATCAATAACAGTTACTTCTTGACCGAGTAACGCTTGTGTTTCTAATTTATTTGCATTTGTTAACCATAGTTTCTCGTCAAGTGTCATTGATTTCGTCCATTTCCATAGATCCACTGGATTTGTTGTACTCGGTGTATCGATTGGCCTTAATGAATCAGGTACTGTCCATAACGTTGCAGCAGATACATCTATAAATGCTTTATTATCCTTCTTTTCTTCAGCATTTGCCGATGTAAACGATGAAAATATAAATAAAGTTGTTAAAAATGCAGTTCCTACTTTTTTCATATTTATCCCCCTTAAAAGATAGTTTACTAGTCTCTTCTCCTAAGACTTACTATTCACTGTCGATTGAAGGTTTACCTTTGATCCAGAATAAGTCATTCCTTCTGGCTCTTCCATTAACCAAAGCGGTGCATCAAGATCAAAATAATGAATATTAGGATGCGCTGCCGCTAAATGCGCAACAGCACTAACGGAAAGTGAAGATTCCATCATGCTGCCCACCATACACTTCACACCAGCTGTTTCTGCGATATCTGCAATACGCCATGCTTCACGTATACCACCACATTTCATTAATTTAATATTAATGAAGTCTGCATATCTTCCTTGAACGAGCTTTAATGCGTCACTTGCTGAAAATATACTTTCATCGGCCATAATTGGCGTTTGCACACGATCTTTGACATACTTTAACCCATCCCAATCTTTCGCGTGTACTGGTTGTTCAATAAATTCTATATTTAAATTACGATTTTCCATCTCTTGAATAATAGAGACCGCTTCTTTTGGACTCCAACCTTGATTCGCATCTAAACGTAATATCGTATTTCTTGGTACCACATTTCGAATTGCCTCAATACGTTCCAAATCTAAATGCGCCTCTTTACCCACTTTAATCTTTAATGTTTGAAATCCTTTTTCTATATGTTTCTTCGCTTCTTTTGCCATTAATACAGGCTCATCCACACTCACTGTAATATCGGTATGAATTTCTTTCTTCCCGCCTAACAATGCATATAACGGCACATTTTGATATTCGCAATATACATCATATAAAGCGATATCTACCGCTGCTTTGGCACTTGAATTTCCAATACAACTCATTTGAATGCCCTGTAGTAACTGCTGAAACTGAATGATATTTTGACCAATTAAACATGAACGCATCGGTCCTAAAATCGCTTCTTCCATTCCGCTGGTGAAATCCCCCGTAATAACTGGCGTTGCGGCTGCAGCCCCCTTACCAATCACTCCTTCGTCTGTATGAATATAAACATCTATACTTTCAATTTCTGTTACAGTACGAAGCGCGGTTTTAAACGGTGTATGCAGTTTTACACGTCTACGATTTACTTTTACATCTGTAATTTTCATTTTGTTCATCCTTTCATTCTCCAATGAAGTGAAATTTTAATCCACCGGAGATTTATACCCACGGATTATTAGGTAAACCTATTGGGCATTTACTCTTCTATCTCTCTACTTTGTTTTCGTTCACTTTTGATGTAGGACGATAATGTGAAATAAAAAAATCCAGCCATAAGAATGATTCTTACGGCTGGATTTTGTCTATGATTGAGTAGACAAAGCAGCAATCTGATTATATTTTTTCTGTGCATCTTTTAGCGCTACAAGTAACGCTTTTTGAGAAGAACCGAAATATCGGTTCTTTACTTCCATTACTAACGCCGGGTCATTTATATTTTTATGTAGAAATAAATATTTAACAAATTGAGATGTTAATGCAATTGTCGCTGAGCAGTCTGCATCTACAATTTCCCCTGTATCCTTAACAAGTATAAATGCTACGAAATAGCTTTTAAACTTTTCAGTAATGGGATTATTTTGAGGTGCTTTCGCATCCCCTACGATATAAATTGTATTTGAGGCGTACACAGCTATCTTCCTTTCTTATACGAGGATAACGGGTTTCTTAATAGTCGTATGAGCGAGGAACTCAACGTTGATTAAAAAATGTATCCGCTTACCTTGTATTATAATATAATTGACAGAATTTTAACAACATTTATTTTAGTGCATATTCCATATTTATGAAAATAGCTTAAACTCTTCATTTCTACAATATGTGATTGTTCCTTGTACCATGACATTCATACATAAAAAACTGCACCCCCAATTGTTAGACGGTGTCTAACAATTGGGGGTGCAGTTCAATGGCTAACTGTTTTTATTACTTTGGCATCACAAATATAGTTTCATTTGACTTAGAAAATTGATACTCTTTTCTCGCTAACTTCAAAATTTCTTCCTCATCGTCTGTTAAATTTTCTATGTTAGTCTTTAAAGAATCTTTATCTTTCTTTAAAGATACTAATTGCTTCTTTTGATCCGTAATCGTATCTTTCTTTTTATCAATTACTTCTTGTTGTTTCGTTAAAATATATTGAACATATAGAGTAGTTGCCGCAATAAAAAGGACCATTAAAATAAGTCGCCTTAACTTCTTTTTATTTATCCTACGCTTGTCACTAGGTTGTGATAATTGCTCTGGTATATTAGGAACATTTACTCGCTCGAGTTTCCTCATTCAAATCCCCCTAACCCATATTTTTCACTACCATCGGCACGTTTTCTTACTAAACTAAATTCTATTCTTATAAAATAAACTCCTTCACAAAAATATCCCATAAATTAACCAATTAAAGATAGCATTCGACGACATTTCCATATTTACACCGATTTTTTTTATACATGCTGCTATAAAATAGTAGTTTCTGTAATTCTTTTTCTACTATTGTAGAAGAGTTTTTTCACACACAAAATTCCTTCCCCACATATCCATGTTATAACATGCTTACAAGGAGGGGGAATATGCATTACCGCACATTAGGTAAAACTGGAATAACTGTTTCTGAAATAGGTTTTGGCGCATGGGCAATCGGTGGTGATGAATGGGGACCTGTTAACGATAAACAATCTATAACCGCTATAAAAAAAGCAATTGAGTGTGGTGTGAATTTTATTGATACTGCGGATGTGTATGGTTTAGGACATAGTGAAAAGTTGGTAGCTACCGCGATTAAAGGACATCGTAATGATATTATCCTATCAACGAAAGGTGGTTTAATCGGACATCACTACGACCCTAATGGAGTTCCTGTATATGATACTCCCGAAAAAATCATCGCCGTATTCGAAACAAGTTTACAACGTCTTCAAACAGATTATATTGATCTTTATTTTTGTCATATTTGGTGGCATAATCGTAGAGAAACAGAAGCATTTCTACGTGCATTTGACATATTAAAACGTGATGGCAAAGTAAGAGCAGTCGGTGTTTCGACTCATGATTTACAATACATTCATCATTTCAATAACAACAACGAAATTGATATCGTACAACTTGATTACAATATATTAAATCGAAAACCAGAAAAAGATATATTACCATTCTTACAAGAGAAAAATCTAGGAGCTGTTATTCGTGGTCCATTAAAAATGGGCATTTTAACTGGAAAATTCACAAATAAAACAATTTTTCCAGATGGAGATTTACGCAAAGATTGGCCAAATGAAATTTGGTTTCAAGAAGACTTACAAACCGTAGAGAAACTTCGGCTGCTCTCAAATAAAAATCAGACCCTAGGGCAACTTGCACTTCGCTATGTACTCTCTCATCCGGCAGTAAGTGTTGTAATTCCTGGTGCAAAAACAGGAACACAAGCACAAGAAAATGCAAATGCATCTGTTCGCCCTATTTTGAGTGATGAAGAGCTTAACTATATTCATTCAATATAAAAAGCCCAATCCGGGCTTTTTAATTTGGCAAACTAATATCATACTCCATTCGCTTCGCTGTGTCCTCCGCAACATGCACACCTAACAAGTTTTTCACAATATGAAATGCCATATTAATTCCAGCTGAAATTCCGGCAGATGTTATAATATGTCCTTCATCTACAAACTTTACATTTTCTATAACTTCAACATTTTGAAACTCATTTTTAAACTTTTCAATACTAGCCCAATGTGTTGTTGCTTTTAAACCTTCCAGTAAACCTGCTTTCGCCAGTAATAGCGCTCCTGTACAAACTGAAGTCATCAGCTTTACTTCTTTCATTTGTTGGCGAATCCATTTTATTACTATTTCATTTTTTATTTCATATTTTCTAGCACCTAGCCCACCCGGAATTATTAAAATATCCACTGGTGGTAAATTTTCAATACTATAATCTGGCTGTACCTTCAATCCATTCCTTGCTGTAATCATTTCCCCATTCTCGCTAACTGTATAAACAGTAAATGTTTTTTCTTCATTCACCTCAGTTACAGAAAAAACTTCAAATGGCCCTGCAAAGTCTAACACTTCTACTTCATTAAATAAAAATATACCAACACTCCATTTATTCATCATAAGTTCACTTCCTGTTTCAAATGATGTAAAAGGTGATTATATCCTTTTTCTAATGCAATATCATACGCTGTTTTCCCATCATTTTTCTTAATCATCTTATTAGCTCCATTTTTAAGGAGCAACATAATTATTTCTTCATTTCCTAATAATGCTGCTTCGTGGAGTCCTGTCCAGCCACCACTTTGCATAATATTTACATCTGATCCTTTTTCAATTAAGAAAGCGACAAGTTCACTTTGCTTGTTCGCAATTGCCGCTTGCAAAGGTGTATTTTCATTTTCATTTTTCGCTCTACTATGTATATCTGCACCGCTTTCTAAAAGAAAACTCGCTATTTCTTTCTGTCCAAAATAAGCTGCTAAATGAAGTGGTGTCCAGCCATCTTCACTACATTCGTTAACAATGCTTGGACTCGCCTTTATAAACTTCACTACTTTTTCCTTATTACCACTTATAACAGCTTGTGCTATTGATTGTAAATGCTCCATAATAATCTCCCATCCTTCAAAATATTTAAGCATCTCCTTCTACATGTTCTATTAATTATTATATTTTCCTTTTAAAATCTTAAGTTTACATAATAATATTATATATATTACTTTTTTGTGCTTAATGCTGAATAGCAATAATGTTAAAAATACTGCCTTTAAACAATGAAGACCATAATTTCATTAGAGTTACTGAAAAAGCAAGCAAAAAACTATACACATAGTTTTCATCATATTTGTTCATTTGCATAAAATAAAACAGGTAATGTCTATTCTGCTATTCATGCTTTCAACATATCAAATAATATTATTCCAATAAAAAAACAATCCCTTTTTAAAATGGATTGTTTTTTTATTTCTTTTTTATACTGTTTATTTCATTTTTGTATTTTCAATGATGAAATAATTACATTTACAAAAATGAAACGCTACTATCTTAACCCCTCTTATAGTAATTTTTTCGTTTGAAAACAAAAAACACACTTCCACCTTACGATTGAAAAAACATATGTAAAAGTCTCTAAAACAGCTGCCTTATCATACTAATCTATAGCAGTTCTGTCTTCTTCCCTTACCCGTTTCCTTTAACACATACGATTTTAAAACTAGCGCCGTTAATGAATCTGTTAATGTTTTATATGATAAATTTGATAATGCCAATAGATCGTTCGTATATAGCATTCTATGCTTCTCTAATAATAATAGTACTAATCGTTCAGACGGTTTTAATGCCTCATCACTTTCTAGTATAAAGTCTATATTTTTCATTTCTCTAATTATTACTCCTTATATCAAAAAATACTTTAGACGCTTATTTAATATAAAAATAATACATAACAAAATTATAAATATATTAAAATAGCACCATCTAAAAACACTATTATACTATAACATAGAAGTAGTGTTTCCCCAAATAGGAAATGCTTTTTTATATCGCTTATAAGATTCTTGCAAACCTACATAATATTTTGTACCATTACCCACCAAGTTTTCTTCTAATTTCGCTGCTCATCCTGATGTATTTGTAATCAATGAAGTTCTTCTAAATTTATAAACAAATAAAAAACGGTTCGTCTATCATGCCCTAAACATGAATGACAACCGTTTTCCAGCTTCTTCTTAATTAACATGTTCTATCTTAAATATTTCTTGCAATATGCGGCTTACTGTAATGACTTGTTCCACCGCCACCAACTACTACTTTACCGCCTTTTTCGAAAATTAATAATTTACTTGAACCATCTGCAAGAAGCACTATTACTTCAGCATTATTACTTGTTGCTACATAAATTACATAACCACTCTTTGATATACAAGTTTCCCAATTCGAATCAAATTCTGATCTTACTACACGATTTGAATACACTTGATTTTCAATTCTATCTTGTTCTACGTTTTCCAAATTGATTCCTCCCACTTCACTAAAATAGCATTTATAGGAAAATAACAGCCCTATATAAAATAGTAGCCGACTTTAACATAAATAGTATATGTAATTAGTAGGAGAATGCTTGGACAACGAAAACGAAATAGACTTCAAAAATTTCACAATTGAAACTTCTCTTTAATCATTTCCGCTACTTCTTTTGCACTCAAATACGTGTTATTAATTTTTATATACTCTTCTTTTTCAATTTCACCATGAAGAGAGTTTAATCTATGCTTTTTCATCGTTTCTTTCAAATTATTTTCAGACCACTCAATATCTCTTTTTTTCGGTTTATGTTCTAATCTATTCGGGCTTTTATTTCGTTCTAATCTTTCATCTAATTCCGCTTCCAGCTCTACAAAATGCACTGTCCCACCTTTTGATTCAAAAATACTTTCTACATGATGTATATAATCCCAATCCGCTTGGAGGTCAAATGCCCATATATACGTAAAAATCATTCCAGATAAATCACTTTTAGATACTTCTTCAAATATTTCATTACGAAATAAACTTACTAGTCTTTTTGCTTCTTTCGTACTGTAATCAAAAATTGGACTTACTAAATCAATTGTCATGTGGTTATGAAAAAGTTTTAAACCGGTTAATGTTGCTAATTCTTGCCCCACTGTCATTTTTCCAACTGCTTGTGGGCCAAATATTAATATAAGTTTCATTTATTTCCCTCCAATCTTTCTCTATAAACCATTACATAAAATAAAAAATAAGGCAGCCGATTTTAAATCGATTGCCTTATTTTTTATTCATAGTTTTAGTTCTATTCTTTTCGCACAGCTTCAAAAGTAATCATTTGATTTGCATTTGACGGTTCTTTTTCATAATCATATTCAGCAGAGCACGTAATATTAGAGAAACCTATACTTTCTAAAAGAAGTTTAAACTCTTCTATTCCATACCAGCGCAGCGCAAAGCGTTGTAGTTCTGTTTGTACTAACTGTCCTTTACTCCACTTTTCATATTTCAAATATGATACAGTAACTTGGTTCAGCCAATCTATTTCAATTGATTTATTTTCTAATGTGATTCCGTCTCCACTCGGCAAAGAGAAAGTCGATGTATGAATTTCCCCAGTCTTCCAGTCATACGGAAGCATAATATCTACGATTAATCGTCCATCTGGATTAAGATGTTCATAAAAACATTTCAATGCATTTATAGAATCCACACGATTTTCAATTAAACAAAAAGATCCAGTAGGAATGATAATTGCGTCATATTTATGCGGAAGTGAAAATTGTTGCAAGCTTCCTTCATATAAATTAGGATGTAAGCCTCTCTCTTTACAGCGCTTACGGCAAGAATCTAGCATTTCAGGTGAATAATCTATCCCATCCACTTTAAAACCAGCCTCTAGAAGCGGAATAATGACACGTCCTGAACCTACTGCGGCTTCGAGGATTCTTCCTCTACAATCTTTTAACCGTTTTTTGTAATACTCAATATCACCATTTAAAGAATAACCGACTGGTTTTGTGTAATCATACAGTTCTGTACAAAGTGTACTATAAAAGCTAAACATTTATTTTCTCCTCCGTTTTTACGTACGGAAGATTTCAATTCAACTAATCTTCCTGCACCTCTGATTTTAATGATATTTCGAAAGAGCTGACTGTCATAATATATCACTCACTTTCCATAGAATATAATGATATTGTATTACATAACCTTCCAATTTGAAATATAAAAATTAAAAATTCAGACTACAAATTAAAGAGCTTACTTTAGTAAGCTCTTTAGAAAAAATATTTATTTCACAATCGGCAATGTCACTTCACTTAATTTCACTGTAAGTTTCGTGCCAGCTTTCGGCCTAATTGTATAATCATAATCACTTGCAATTAAAACAACTCCGATTTGATGCCCCGCTTTAAATACATAATCATCTGGCTGCATGTCCCATGTAAATGTATAATCTTTGCCCGGTTGAATCGCTGTTGAATTTTCTATACTCTTTAAGTTTTGTGGATCCATCCAGCCTCTCGTTACGATTTCCGGCTTCGCTCCTCCATAGTCAACAAGTAATGCTGTTAAATTTGATACAGATCGATCAATATTTCCTGTAATTGAAATCTTTGGTGTACCACTTATACGCGTATCTTTTTGCAGTACAGGCATTGTATATACTAATCGATTTGCTACTTCTAATTCTGGGTTTGCTACTAATTGGTTTGATTTCATTTGTGCATCATCTAAGAATGAGAAAACTTTATTAGCCGCTCCCATACTTAATGGTAAATTGACTGATTTATTACTTAAATACATACGGATTTTTGAAGGTACAGCCGCTGGATCTGGCCAATTTTTTATCTTTTGCCACGTTTTATTTTCTCGTTGCACATCAACCATTGGTTCATCCATAATTCCATTTTCAATTCCGTACAACCAATAATCTAACCATTTATTTTGTGTTTGCTGCCAGTTATTACTTGATGTCCCACCATGACCACCTTGGTGTAGCCACATTTTACGCGGAACATTATTTTCTCCAAGTGCTTCCCACCATTGCGCGAACTGTTTTGTTTTAACATTCCAATCGTTTAAACCATGAACAACAAATACACTCGCTTTTACATTTTTAGCATCTTTTACATAGTTACGTTTATCCCAAAAATCATTATAATTACCTGTTTTTCGGTCTTGTCCAGCCGTTAACTCTTTTATAACTTGTCCGCAAACTTCAGGGTTTTCCCTTGTCAGTACTGCTTCTGCCATATTATCTGTATCTTCCCCTTGATATCCGCCTGGAGCAATGACTGCACCATTTGCACGATAATAATCATACCAACTACTAATTGCTGCGATTGGAATAATTGTTTTTAAACCTTCGACTCCAGTAGTCGCAACAGCATTTGGTAAAGTACCATTATAGGAAACTCCAGTCATACCTACATTTCCTGTAGACCAATTTGCCTGAACTTCCTCACCCTGTTCTGTAAATGCTTTCGCGCGACCGTTTACCCAATCAATAACAGATTTTGTCCCGAGTATCTCTTGTTCATCTCCAGTTGTAGGGCATCCATCTGATTTTCCAGTACCGATACTTTCGCCTAGAATAACTGCATAACCTCTTGGCACGTAATAGTTCCCATACGAACCAAGATTAACCGCTCCATACGGTTTTCCTTCATACGCATACAATTCTTCATCTACATTATATACAGGAACATCTTTTAATCCAGATCGATATGGACTCATTTCATAAATAACAGGAACTTTCACATTCGGATCTGTCTTTGGACGCATAACTTTTATCGATACTCTGTCTTTCTTACCGTCTCGATCACTATCAACTTCTGTCTCTACATATAAATTTTCGATAATAGCTTCATCGAGAGAATAAATCGGTTTTGTCATCCCATTTTCTAATTCAATTTTTGTACTTTTAGTCTCTTCCTTCTTCTCTGCATGCACATCCATAGTAAAGCTAGGTATAATTGTTGCAGATAGCATTGCTGACAGTGTAATTGCCATTTTCTTTTTACTCAAAATGTTCCCTCCCCTTATTCGTTCTCTTTTACTATATAACAAAATAACTGAAAATTCAGTTTTATTTTATATAAAAGTTGAGAAACTCAAAGATTTCTTATTAAGTAAAATTTAATGCAGGTATGAAAGTATTTTCCCACTTCCTCCTTCTTTATAAAGTGAAACTTTAATCAGCCCTCACCAATTGGGCGTTTACGATCAGCAGGGCCACTTCTTTGCTTTCGCTGAATTTTGAGGTGGGGTCTTACTGCCCGGCAAATAGCGGGATAAATAGAGAAAAAGACAACCGATATTTCTATCGCTTGCCTTACATTCCATTTATTATTTTTCTAACTCTTTAAAGGTATCTTTCAAGTCTTTATCAGATACCTTTATATCTGCATTTTTAAGCAGTTCTCTAGTAACTTGTTGATGGAATTGAGGATCTTGTATACGTTGCTGTTCTAATTCTTTACGAATATTCTCTTTCTCTTCCTCATACGGTTTAAGCTCTTTTTTATCCGTTAGCTTAATAATATGATATCCGAAAGAAGATTTAACAGGTTCACTCAATTGACCAACTTCTAACTTATACGCAGCATCCTCAAATTCTTTCACCATCATACCAGGTCCAAATTCAGATAGTTCCCCACCTTTTTCTTTAGAACCTGGATCCTCTGAATATTGTTTAGCCACTGCCGCGAAATCTTCGCCACTATTTAATTTTTCTTTAATTTCTTTTGCTGTCTTTTCATCTTTTACTAAAATATGGCTAACTTGAAGCTTTGGCTTATAATGATCTTTAATATCTTTTTCCGTTACGGTTGCTTTAATAGCTTTTTCAAAAGCAAAAGTAAGCTTTAATTTCTCTTTCAACTGATCTTCATTTTTCACACCATTAGATTCCATATATGTATTAAAATTATCGCCCATCTTGTCTTTTAATTCTTTTAGTTGTTTCGTTACCTCTTCATCCGTAACTTTATATTTATCATTTAATACTTTTTCTACTACCATTTCAGATAAATTCTGTTTACCGTAGTTTTCTTTTAATTTTTTGTTAAAATCACTTTCTGAAATGCTTCCTGATTTTGTCGTTACAATATTATCTGATGAACCACATGCAGATAAAGATAACGTCATCCCCATTAAAATGCTACCAATTACTAATTTCTTTCTTTTCAAATCTGAATACCTCACTTCATTAAATTCAAATATAACTATGTAAATATAACGTTTTCCTGTGAACTTCACGTGAATTTAATGAAAGTAGAACATTTGCTAATTCTCCATTTAATACATCAATTTTGAAAATTATGGTGATTCATCCTGTATCGCTAATCTCTAAAGCTGCAAAAAGGACTAATATTTTCATTAGTCCTTTTTCACATTTATATAAAATTGAATTTCTCCATCTATAGAGGAAACTCCATATTCAAAACCATGCCTTTCTAAAATACTTTTCACTATCGCTAGACCTAATCCTGTACCTGATTTTTCTTTACTACGAGAAGATTCTAGTACGTAAAAAGGCTCCCAAATTTTCTCGATATCCTTAATTTTATCCGTAGGAATGCCATTTTTTATTTGGAAATATATACTTTTATTTCTATCTTCTAATGTAATTATTATGTTTTGATTTGCTGTATATTTTATCGCATTAGAAATTAAATTTTGAAACACCATTCTCATTTTATTTAAATCTGCATAAACGATTGTATCGCCCGTATTACAATTTACTTGCAAGTTAATTTCTTTCGAATCCAGTTCAATCTGATGCTTATCTAATATACTCTGGACCAGTGGTTCAATGGGGAATTCTTCTTTTTGTAAAATATCTCTTTCTAGTTTAGAAAATCGTAATAGTTCTTCAATTAAGTTTGATATTTGATCTGTTTGTTTAATAATTGTATCTACATAAGTCCCATCATCTAATCCATCTTTAATCCCCATAGAGTATGCTTTTACTAATGCGATCGGTGTCTTTAATTCATGCGTTACATCACCCATAAATCGTTTTAAATGTTCATTACGATCAGTTAAGTCTTGATGTGCTTCATGTAGTTTTTCACTCATGATATTAATACTATTGGCCAACTCTCCTATTTCATCATTCGTTTTCACTTTCGTTCTTTTAAACTGCAAATGTGAAATATCCTGAGCCACATCACTTAACTCTTTCAGTGGTGTCGTTATTATTTTTGAAAGTATCCACACAAGTAAAATAATAAGAAGGAGCGAGAAACATAGGATATATAAGTAAAATGTATTTAACGTATTTATAATTTCATTTGAATTCGCAATAGAAGTCCCAATTAAAATTATCGTATCATCTTTCGCAATATATTTAGCAAAAAAACTCGCTTTTACCTTTCCTTGATCGTACAGTTTATTCGATTGCCCTTCCGTCTTCACTTTCATAACTTCGTCTTTCGTAATCCAAAGCTTATTTAACGTTACTTTCTTTTTCGTAAGTTGCATGCGTAACGCGTCGTTCATAGCATCTTCTGACTGATTAATTGGCGTATACGCAATTGTAACATTATTTTCACTTTCAATTGTATGAATAACATCTTCTAAATCATTGACTGGCGCATTTTGTATTTGAGTTGTAAATTCATTTAAGTTTTCACGTGTTTTATAAATATTATATTTCGGCAGGAGAAAGTTAATTAATAATAAAGAAATTGTAAATATAAGAATAACGGTTAAAGAAATGCTGAGAAATAGCTTTTTCCCAAGTTTATTCACTTTGTTCCTCCAAACTATAACCCAGCCCACGATGCGTCTTAATAATATTTTCTCCAATTTTTTTACGCAGCCTTCTTACATGTGTATCAACCGTTCTCTCTTCTCCAAAATAGTCAAATCCCCATACAATGTCTAACAATTTTTTACGAGTTAAAATAGTTCCTTTATGATTTAAAAAGCATTTTATTAATTCGAGCTCTGTTTTTGTAATTTCTAACTCTATATCATTTTTATATACTTTATTTTTGGCGAAATTTATCTTTACATCTTGTACTTGAATAATATCATCATGCTGAATAAGTTTTTTCGCTCGCGTAATTAGTACTCCTGGATGAAATGGTTTTTTCACGTACTCATCTGCCCCGCTTTGAAGCGCAGCTAATTCATCTTCACTTTCACTTTTCGCCGTAAGCATTAATACTTTTACGCTTGAATTCTTTTTTATTTCCTGACAGACAGTAATACCACTATGTTTCGGCATCATCCAATCCAAAATTGCTAAATCAATTTTTTCATCATAAAACATTTGAAGTGCTTCCTCTCCGTCTTTCGCTAATAAAACTTCGAAGCCTTCTTTTTCAAAATAAGCTTTTAAAATTCTTAACATATCTTGTTCGTCATCTGCAATTAAAACTTTCATATTTTTTCCTCCATTGCTTTTAAACAAAAACCAATTGTATCATACAACATCTTTGTTACATGAATGTGACAGAAAAATATTTAAAGCTTTTGAGGGGATAGTAATGGTGAGGTGTTGTACTATGATAAAAAAAATCGGGGTCATTTCTCTTCTTCTATTTCTATTATCAACAAATGCGTTCGCAAATACAAATCAACAAATTGAAGTATTTGATTGTCAAAAAGAAATGGTCATTCAAAAACAATCTTTAGATCCAGTAATCCAAAAAGAAGCAGTTCAATACGCTAAATCAATTACTGGTCCATTTAAAAACTTAAATGTCGTTCCAAAAGATGGCTATATGATAAAAATCCCTTTATCTAAGCCGGTTTCTATTACTAATCAATGGTTACACACTACAATAGACGAAGTACTTATACTACTCCCACTAAAAGAAAAGCCTTATATTATGCTTTATGATGATGAAAATAATCCGCATTTTTATTATGTAAAAGGTAAACCAGGATTATTATTGAAACAAATGAAGGTTAAAACATAATTGACTGAAAAGGAGTCACCTTATAAGCTAAATTTTAAAAGCTAAGGTGCTCTTTTTTATAATAACAATTTAGTAAATGAAATTATAAAAGTTGTCTTTTAATATAAGGATCGCAACTTCATATATCAGCGATTTTTAAGATATATCGATTTACCAACAAAAAACCTGTTCGTAGCTATTATTTGGATAGCAATCTCTATAATAGTTTGTAGTGACTCGATCCCTTATATAATCCCCCTTTTACAAATCCATTCGCAGTATAAAACACATCCCCTTGCTTCGTGTCAGTATGTAAAACAATCACTTCAAAATATTTTTCCGCATGACATAATAGTTGGTTTAATAATAAGTTCCCTAACCCTATACGCCGATAATCCCTTGAAATATAAAATCTCCTTAACCGCCCAATCTTATTGTCTTTTGTGTACGGATCCTCATTTAAACCTCCAACTCCAATTAACATATCACCTTGGAAAACACCATATAAACATTCTCCAGTTTTATTGAATACATTTATTTTGTTTTTATATTCATTTATTAGCCTTATAAGGAAACTAAAACCTTCTTCTTCACTTTCTTGAACGAGATGACTGAATTCATATTCCATTAAATTTTCTATTTGTTGAATATGTATATCTTTCAAGTCCATTCCCCCTAAGTATGAAAATACATAAAAATGCTCGAGAATCATTTATTCTGAGCATTTTTATGCTTATTACTTTATTTAATTCATAGTATGCATATACTTCACTTCATATGTAAATCGATAATACAGTTGATTAATTTTATTATGAAAATATAAGAGCCTTGTTACAATCTAGTGTGTCGTAAGGCTCTTTAAAGTTTTTTAATTCTTATTGAACTAAAGCATCTGTTTGTTTAAGTGTATACATTCACCATTTATAAATTCTCTCAAATATACTATAAGTTTATATATTTCTCATTCTTCTCTAACAGGTTCAAAATAAATTGTAATTTGTTAATCGATATGTTTGTGTAACCACTGTTCAAATATCTTTAACTGTTCTTCAGTATGAAAGTAATGTTCACCCGTCTCCATAACTTCTAATTCACAACGATGTTTTTTTGTAAAATAGTTAATAGTTTCAAATTCGCACAGTTCATCCTTGGCTCCGTACATAATATATGTATCTATATTCCATATATTAATAGGATGTTCTTTTACATAGCATAAATAATCCCAATGTAACTTTTGACCAATAGGTGTCTCTATAGTCATTTCTTTTTGCAAAAGCTCTGGTGTTACATTAAACCATTTCATCATATTTTCGATAATTCGTTCCATATTAACTACTGGTGATAAAAATAATGCCTTTTCTACCACATCATTTTGATAAGCTAAAAGGCTAAAATACGCTCCCATACTACATGCAAACACGTTTATTTCTTTCCAATGTTCTTTTGCATAATTCATAATTATAGATAATTCACTAACACAAATCTGTACTTTGCAAGGCGTATTATCATCTTTTCTTTCTCCATGCTCAGGTAAATCAAAGCTTAATACTTGATAACCTTTTTGTTTGGCTTCTTCAGCTAATATTTGAATAATTGTATCTTCCTTATTTGACATATTTCCATGTACTGCAATAAAAATTTTATCACTCTTATCTCCCCATAAAACCGCAGGAATATTACTAATTTTAAAATTATTTTTAATCATACTCCCTCCATAAAATAAGACATATAGGACTTGGAAAAAATGCACACACTTTTTATCTCTGTACAGCAGGCAGTATCCGCTTTAACTCTATTAAATCATCTATTACTACATCAGCCTGAGCAAGTTCATCTTCTTGCGCAAAATCAAAATTGCACCCAATTGCAAGTAAACCGTTGTCTTTCGCTGCATTTATATCAGATAGCCGGTCACCAACTACCGCTGCCTCTTTTATATCATATTTGTTCATAATACTTTTAACTAAGTCACCTTTATTTAGCGATTGTATTTGTTCAATACTAAACGTTTCAATCACCCACTTATCTAAAGCATAATAAGTTACGATTGCTCGTAAATATTCTTTCAAACCATTACTAGCAATGTAAATGGAACAATTATTTTCTTTTATATATGTAAATATTTCTTTTACATTTGGATATAAAGCGCCTTTTCCGCTTTTTATGTTTTCAATAAGTCTATCTAAAAAATATGCATCTGTTTGTTCTCTTATTTCAATAGAATGGTCCGGTAATAAAGCTTCCCAAACTTTCGGTAACGGCACACCCATAATTTCTCTATATTTATCAATTGGTGTTACTGTATCCCATAATTGTAATGATCTTAAGTGATCAAAAGTATCATCTAATGATAATTCTAAAATTTTATCTGTTTGAAATAACGTACCATCCATATCAAAAATTAATGCTTGTAACATTCCTATCTCTCCTTTTGGACTATGGTTTTACCAGATATATTTTTAAGCATCTCAATAATAATTTCTGAGCAATAATTCGCAGCAGTTTTCGCGAAGTCATCATAAGAAATTTGAGCTTCATCATTTGCGCTGTCAGAAATACATCTTATAATGAGAAACGGTATATCATTTATATAGGCAACATGTCCAATTGCTGCCCCTTCCATTTCTGTACAATGAGGTGCGTATTCGTCTATTAATTTCGCCTTTAACTTTGAATCTTCAACAAAACATTCACCGCTGACAATTCTTCCTTCATGAACTGCAATCTGTAAACTACTACTAATACAAGCTTTACGTGCTAACTCTACCAATTCCTTACTTGCAATAAATTCTTCTTGGAACGGAAATAAGTTTTTCATTTGAGTTTTACTTACATCATGATGAGTAACATTCGTTGAAATAACTATATCGCCGACTTTTACATCTGAATGTAATCCACCAGCAACGCCCGTATTAATGATAGAGTCTACATCAAATTTATGAATTAATGTTTGCGCGCATGCAGCTGCATTTACTTTCCCTACACCAGAACGTGTAATAATTACTTCTGTTCCCATGAATTCTCCAATATAAAAAGGCATTCCCGCTATTGTCTGTTCCTCTTGTATAACTAGTTTTTCTAAAAGTAAATCTATTTCAATTTGCATTGCTCCAATAATGCCGATTCTGTTCATGTATGTAGTCTCCTCTTTATTTATAAGTCAGCCAATATATTATGTAATACACCATAATTTTCAGCTATCCAATTCATTTCATCTGCAAAGCGTGAAGGTGGTACACTATGCTGATCCATATTGGCATGGATCCACCAAGTACTCTCCATGTACCAAAGCATTTGAATTGCCCGAACAATATTCCCTACTGGAAAGTCTACTTCATTGCGGTACCCTTCTAAAAATGATGCAACAAGACTCTTATTTAATACTCCGTCACTTAATGCGCACGATATAACTACACGGCCAATATCTAACTCTACATAATCGTAATCCATGCGATCAAAATCAAGAATCGCTGATACTTTATCATTAAGAAACAAGAAATTATCTACCCATAAATCACGGTGCACCCATCCCCTTTGGCTATTATGAAATTGTTCTGTATTTACCAATTGTGTTGCTTCTTGTTGTAATTTTATATAAGGGAGAATGTGCTCTTTTCCTAGTTTCTCTACTTCTCTCCTTTTATCTTCCCAATGTTTCAATCTCGCCTCTTTAGTAGGTGGAACAAATTTAGGATTTTCTCCTTTTATTAAAGAGCCATCATTTAACAAGTTATGCATATAGCCTATCGTCTGACCAAGAGAGTGAATTTCCTTTTGATTCACTTTTCCTGGTGAAACTAAGCTACCTTCCTTATGTTCTAATACTATAAATCTTTCATCACTTTTTGATATATGCATTACATTATTTTTATAAATTAATACTTTTGGACAACTTACACCATTATTATGTAATCTTTGCTGTTGTTGTAATGCTTGTATTAAAAGGTCTGAGTTATACATTTTGTACCGTTCTTGATTATATTGCTTTAATACAAAATCCCCTGCATCCGTTTCGAGTTTCCACTTCAAATTTAGCCAACCACGATGAATAGGTATTGCATTTCGAATTTTAAATTCAAATAAAGTTTCACATTCTACTTTCAACTCTTGAAAAATCATTGTAGCTTTTTCATTAGATAACGGCACTATCATCTTACTTGTCCTTTCTTAACTTGGCATTCCTTTCACTCTCTCTAACATAACCGATAATAAAAATTTCGGAAGTACAAGTTGTCTCTTTAATCTTTTCGGCTGTGAGAGTAACCTATACAGCCATTCAGTTCCAGTATCCCTCATTATTTTTGGTGCTCTTTTTACAGTACCAGATATTATATCAATCATGCCTCCGATACCAATAGATAGCGGAACGTTTAATGTTTGTATGTTTTCATAGATGAACTCTTCTTGTTTTGGTGAACCTAGTCCTACGAGTAGTAAATGCGGCTTGAACTGCTTAATTTTCATTTTTATTTCCTCTATTTCTTCACCATTTACAAATCCATGCTGTCCTTTAAATTGTGCTCCTGGGAACTGCTCATTTAATTTTTCTAATGCCTTTTTATTACTTTCTGGCGCAGCTCCAAAAAGAAAGACACGATATTCATTGTCGTTACAATATTTTATTAAATCGTGAGTTAAATCCGCCCCAGTAACACGTTCTTTCAAACTTCCTTTTAATATTTTCGAGCCAATTATGACACCAATCCCATCCGCTGTTATTAAATCCGCAGATAGTAACATCTTTTTAAATTCCTTTGATTTTTCCGTATTTTCCTTTGCAGACATAACAATTTCAGGATTTGCAGTTACTACAAACCTTGGTTTCTCTTGTTGTTCATGTAGCCAACCTTTTAATAAACTTATAGCTTTTGCATATTCTAAAGTTGAAAAAGGTATACCTTTTATAAACTGCTGATCCACTGTACTCTCCCCTTACATAAGCTGCAAATATTCATCAATGTCTTTAGAAATTTGAATAAAAGCTTTATTCCAAAATTCATAATTTCTTATATCTATTTCAAAATGTTTTTTCATAAGCTCCTCTACTGGAGCCTTTCCTGTTTCTCGTAAGAACTCTTTATATTTCGAATGAAAAGTACTTTTACCTTCTTGAGCTATTTCTAATAAGCTAAAACTTACTAAATATCCAAATGTGTATGGATAATTGTAAAAAGAAACATCTGCTATATAAAATTGAATATATTTCATCCATACAAACGGCTGGTATTCACTTAAAGCTTTTCCATAAGCTTCTTTTTGTGCAATTATAGATAATTTCTCAATTTCATCAGCACTTAAAGGACCCTCTTTACATTTTTCATAAAATGTTTTTTCAAACTGATACGATGCTCGTATTGCCATTACATAATTAAAACTATTTCTTATTTTCCAGCTAAGTAATGACTTTTTCATATCTTTACTATCCGTTGTTTCAATTAGATAATTTAAGAGTACCGTTTCAAAGAAAATAGATGCTGATTCAGCCGTACTCATTGGCAAATAATCATCTAAAAAAGATGTAGATTGTTCAAAACTCATATTATAAAAATGCCAAGCATGTCCTAATTCATGAGCGAGCACTCTTACACTATCTATACTCCCATCATAACGAATGGAAATTCGCGATTCTTTCTCACTGAAAAATGGAGCACAAAACCCACCTGGTGGTTTATTCTCTCTCGGTTCAGCATCTACCCAACCACTTTCTATCGCATTACGTGCAAATTCTGCTAATTCTTCATCAATATTCTTACATGCATCATAAACGTTTTGTATTGCTACTGAAAAAGGAATCATGATCTCATTACTTTCCTTTACCGTCATAAGTTCATGCCATGTAATTGAAGCTTTTCCTTTCTTATACACGTTTAAAGCACTTACTAATTTATCAAGGTTTTCTTCTGTCGCATTCCACATTTGGAATAATACAGTTTCTGAAATGCCATTCGCATGAAAAGATTGTGTTAAAATCTCTCTATCTTCTATTTCATTACTCTTTGCATTACGCAATCTCCCTATTTGATTTAATACAGTAGCAAAGATTTCTTTTTCCTTATGTAAAGTACTTGTAAGTAACTCGAATACTTCTAATCTTTCCTTTTCATTATCACTATTCATTGCAATAGTATTTGCTTGTCCAAAGGATAATTGTTTATTATTGTGCTCTATTTCTATCCTATCCCGTAATTGTATGTACATATTTTCCCAAGCATTAAGCTCATCTTTTATTAACTTAGTATTATCTGAAGTTTCCACTTCATTATGTTTTATTACTTGCTGTAATTCATTTTTTAGTTCCTTCACTTTCACGGTCAATTTAGTAAGGTCAGATGGTACACTTTCTTCAACTGATCTACAGTACAAATAGTATTCTGTTTTCTCAATAGCTTGTATTAGCTTTGAAAGAACCTCTACATCTTTTGTTACAAAATATTTCTCTTTCAACTCCAAAATTGGAAATAGAATATCCTCATTCAAATACAAGCGATTTAAATCCCATCTAGCAATTTCTTGCATTTTTATAGTCGCCTCCTATTTTTACAAATAGTTACAGATATTTCTCCCCACACAATTATATATGAAATGGCAAAATTTTGATATCTTCAAATATTTAAATTCCTACAAATACATTCTTATTTATACTCTTTTCTTCTACCATTAAGTATCATTCCACATATAAAAAATACTCCCTCTACAAGAGAGCAATTCATATAGGAAAACTTCAAAGATTTTATCTTCACCAATACCATATCGACCGGTAATCACAGATTAAAGAAAAAAGGATTGATCAAATGATCAATCCTTTACTCTACTTCATTTAAGAAAAATAACGTTATAACGCCAGGTCCTGTATGTGCTCCGATTGCTGCACCAATTGTATTTACGATAAATACTTCACAACCGAATCTTTCCGTAATTAATGATTTTAATGCTTCCGCTGTTTCTAAGTCATCACCATGAGTGATACCGATTGTTTGACCTTTAAGGTCTTTACCACGCTCTTCCATAATATCAACAATTCGGCTTAATACTTTCTTTTTCCCTCTTACCTTTTCAAGTGGTACAAGTTTTCCTTCTTCCACGTTTAAGATAGGCTTAATGTTTAGTAAACCACCGATAAAACCAGCTACTTTACTTAAACGTCCACCTCTAACAAGGTACTGTAAGTCAGCTACAGTGAAGATGTGCTCCATATGGTTCATTAGAAAAGCGACACGGTTTAAAATATCTTCTTTTGATGCGCCGTCTTTTGCCATTTTAGCAGCTTCTAAAACGACAAGACCTTGACCAAGCGAAGCACATTTTGTATCAATAATTTCTAAATCTAAATCTGCATATGTTTCTTTTACTTCCTCTTTAATGACAACTGATGATTGATATGTACCAGACAGTTCAGATGAAAAAGCTAAATATATACAAGGATTACCTTCTTTTGCATAAGAAACAAATTTTTCTTGGAAAGTTTCAAGTGAAGGCAATGATGTTCTATAAACAGCGCCTTCTCTCATTTTTTGTAATAATGTAACTGACTCTAATGTTACTCCATCTAAATACTCTGTTTCTGCTTCATCATATACACGGAGTGGAATTAAATCAATATCATATGCTTGCAGCAATTCTACTGGTAAATCCGCCGCACTATCCGTAATGATTTTAACACTCATTTTTAAACCTCTATTCTGTTATAAATATAAAATAATAAAATAAAAATAGTACTTTTAAATTATATACGTAAAACTTAAATGAAGAAAGGAAAACACTTTATATTGTATGCACTATTCTTCAAAACTTGAACTATTAATGAAAATGATTCTATTTTAAACACCTTTTTCTTATTATTTTTCTATAACACGAGTAATTTTATAAGTATTTTGTATCCGTATATTTTACTTCTTTAACTTAATATTAACTTTTCAAATTCATACTGTTTAAAATTGAAAAGCCAAATCCAATAAAGGAAATGGCTTTTCAATTTTCATAAAATAACCAAACTTTATTTTCCATCACATTGTTTGTTTACATTCATACTTTGGTGATGTTGAATATTAGTCCAGTTATGATAAATATTTATAGCCTGTACTATAATTAAAACAGTGAATATTTACCTGTAAGATGCACTATATCTAAATAAGGTTAAACATTTTATAAAATATTTAATTTTACTAGTAAAGCTAATAAAATTTGGAGAAGAATTTGAACATTTACTGCTATGTCTGTATCTGTAGTCGTAACTGTAACATTTCTAGAATTTCTAATAACAGTTTCTTGTTTATTAATTTGTTTAATAGATGATTTTTGAAACAATTCTTGTGCTACACGGTCAGCTTTTTCACTATCTGCTATAGAAATACTTATTATAACCACGATAGCTGCTTGTAATGCAGCTTGAATAGATAACGCAGCTTTTGTATCTGTAGTAGTAACTTCTACATCTGCTGAATCAACTATTGTAATAGATTCTTCAGAAATTTGGTAAGTTTTACTTTCTTGTGCTGCAGCTTCTGAAACGGTAGCATTTTTAAAAGATGGATGAGGATTTGAGGAGTCTAATGCACTCCACCTTTTATTTTCATCTGAATGACATGTTTTTTTCATACATTCACCCCCTTTCAATCTAAATAATTATTAACTTGTGATTGTATTTCAGAAACAATACTTTTAATTTGCTGCTTTTTTTCTGGCGATAAATTTTTTAGTTTTTCTTCATTTATCCCATGCCTATTAAAAATATCTGAGAGTAAAAGGTCTATAATTATATTCTTTTGATCCTTATCAAACTTAAAGGAAGAAAATTTATTTAAATCATCCATTTACAATATTCACTCCTATCAGTTTTCTATAAAAATTTAGATTAACTACCAGCATTATATGTATTTAAATAAAAAATGCTTGGACAAGTAACTTAATCTTTTATTTTCACGGCTTTTTACTAATAAAATCAAAAAGCTGTCTTCTAATACGAAGACAGCTTTCCTTTACTTCACATATATAAGTTTTATTCACTGTTAAATAATAGGTTCACCTTTGTTATTGTGTAGTTTTCCACACTTAATTTCCCATCAATCTTGAATATTAATTCAGTCATAATGAGAAAGTCCAAGCTTGTACCACATATTACAACAAAAAATATTTACTTAGAGTGAACCCTTATAGCTAAATATAAATAGGATAGACACTTTATAAAATGTTTAGTTTAACTAGTAACGCTAATAAAATTTGAAGAAGAATTTGAATATTCACTGCAATATCTGTATCAGTAGTTGTTACGGTTACGTTTCTGGAATTTTTAATAAATGTTTTTTGTCTATTAATTTGTTTAATAGATGATTTTTGAAACAATTCTTGTGTTATTTTATCTGCCTTTTCACTATCTGCTATAGAAATACTTACTACAACCACAATAGCTGCTTGTAACGCGGCTTGGATAGATAGTGCAGCTTTTGTATCTGTAGTAGTAACTTGTACATCTGCTGAATCTACTATTTCAATATATTCCTCAGAAACTTGATCGATTTCATCTGTTTGTATAGCTTCTTCTAAAAAATTTGCATTTTTACTAAATGAATAAGAATTTACTGATTCGGAATCCTGTTTTTTTGGTTCAGAACCCCGATTTAATGGATCACGTTTTTTCTTTCTTCTACAAACTTCACAATCACACATAAAATCACCCCTTTTAGTCTAAAAAATTAGCAATATAAAAATATTGGCTAACTACTAGCATTTTATGTATTTTTAAAAAAATTGTTTGGACAAGTAACTGAATTTATATTTTATTTCTAATTCTTTTTTGTAATAACAAAAAGCTGCCTTCTAATAAGAAGACAACCCTCTTTTATTTCACATTTATATAAAAGACCCATACTTAAATACATTTAACTTCATATGATATATTGCATCCTTTCTTTTTAGAATGAGTAGTCGTTACTGAAGGGCACTTTTCGAAGTGCTCTTATCTTTAATCCCCCTCTTTTTCAGGAAGAATTTTTTTTACTAAATCCTAATATGATTTGTATCACTAGGGCTGGCGATTACCACATTTCCTTAATAGCTTCAATGAATACAGTAGCTACTAATTAAAATAACCCTATGATTTTCTCTACACTTAAACAATCGTGCGTTACCGAACACATAAACTAATTTTTATTTTGACTATGTAACACTAAATTTACAAGATTATTATCCTATGTTTGGTGAAGCCATCATTTCAATGCCAGCAATCCCACACTTTTAACTAATAACTTAAACAAATGTGCTATCTCAAGGTTCTTTTGATATAGTATCTTATGTTCTATATAATGAAGAGAGCGCTAGTATTCCGAAGGAGGATGTATATGAGTATTCAATTGGCCACATCTAACGATTTAGAATGGATTAATAACCAATATGACTCAATAGGATTTGTACGGAGTGATTTAAAGAGAGATAAAGTTGCAATTATTACATATAACAACGAGTATGCAGGCGTTGGCCGATTAGTCCAAATAGATGAAGATACTTTAGAAATGGGCGGAATTTTTATTCTGCCTCAATTTAGAGGGCTACAATTAGCTGGTGAGCTTGTTTTATTTTTAGTAGAAACTGCAAAAAAATCACAAATACAAAATGTATATTGTCTTCCTTTTGAGGAATTAGAAAACTTTTATAAGAAATATGGATATACTGAAGTCAATACTACGAAAGAAGCAGTCCATCCAATTATTCTAAAAAAATATAATTGGTGTTTGGAGAATTACGATAAACACGTTCTACTCTTCAAATTGTAAATGTAATAAAAAAATATATTCTCAATCGTTTTTCTATCAGTACTCCTAATCGGAGCTAAGGATTAATCAAAGATATTTTATCTCTCCTTTTATAAATGGCTGATTAAAACTCAATGTTCTGTCAATACTATAGGTAACATGATTGTATTTCTCCATTCCCCCTTGGAGAAGAGCAGTTAGCTTTTGCTAACTGCTCTTTTATTTTTTCAAAAAGTCACATAAATATCTTTAATTCCAAACATTCAAAAGATAAAATGTGATAAAATTGTTATGAAGATATTTACCAACTAATACATGCGCCCTAGACTTACGTACTAGGGCGCATGTATTTTTTAGTATGTAACTCCTTCACTCATCTATTATCTACAAAATAAGTATCATATGCCTTATCAAATTCATATCCTAACTTTTCTGCTAGTTTAGCAGATGTAGTATTCGCTGCGTCCCAGTTTGGATACTTTCCATTTTCTAAGCAATCCAATATAATAGCTGCACTAACTACAGTTGCCAAGCCCTCTCTTCTATGATTGTGATCAGTCGCAACTTCAATTTCAATCCCATCATTATAAATACTATAGGAGGATGCACCGCATACAACTTCTCCATTATATAAAATGCTATAACCTATACCACGGTTTATATAATCTTCTATCGAATGAAATTGACTTGTAAAATCTTCAGATATCTTATGTAATTTGGGGCTATTTGCGATATGCTCATCTATTCTTCTTAACTCATATTCTTTTGGAAGTGCTGATATAAAAGATTGTAATTTTGAACGATTAAAAACTTCTGGATTTCGTTTGAATTTATAACGTAAAAACTTATCTATTTTTCTTTCATGGAATGTTTCTAAGCGTTGTTTCCACTCTTCACTATTTACGATAACTAAAATTCTTTCTGGAATATTACGTAATAACTCTTCTGTTTCTTTCGTATTTGGGTCTCCAGCGTAAAATGTAAAAATTCCTACCGTAACTTGTGCTACTGTTGGATTTTCAAGATCATTTACCCAAGCAGTACCCATATGCCCTTGTAAATAAGAAAGTAAAACAACGTTATTGAAATCCTCAAACATAGAAACTAGTTTTTTTCTTGTATGTATATTCGCTTCATATATCATTTACATTCCCGCCTTCTTTAGAATCAACCACTCTTAACATTTTCATGAGCGCTCCATAATTCGTATTCATATACACACCCACCTGTTCATCATAAAAGCAATTGACTATTAAATTGAAACTTCGAATATTTATAAAATATCAGTAAACATAAAATGATTATAACATCTACTTACTATGAAATGATCAACCTATAAAATAAGTCAACAATAAATATATTTCTTACTCGTTAACAAATGGCTTAAAGGATCAACATAATTAATTATGTAACAACCCTCAACAATAGTTTGAGGGTGCATTTAAATACATGTATTATAACTCATTTTTATAAATAAAAGATTCCGTCTCACCGTTCTTATATACTTTAGTCAATTTAACAACTGACTTGTACGTATTATCGTCATCCTCTATCATTTTTTCATCTCTTCTATTTCGGCATCACCAGTTCCGCCCTCTATTTTTAAACAGTTCGAAATGGCAAGGTATCCGCTTGATGCCAATATAAAAATAAAAATCGTATCAGGAAAATTAATAAATAATAATCCGTAGTTTAAAGGGTCTCCAGCTGGATGTGATAAAAGTAATCGAAAACCTACCAGTTCAGGTACTTGAACAAAATCTCTAGAAACTCTCGGTTCACAACCCACTTACACTCCATCCCTTCTCTATATAGAATTGCTACTACATACATATAGGAAGAAAATAAGAAAAGCTTGGACAATATAACTTTAACGTAACATTATCGTTACCTACTCGTACATTTATATGGAAATCACACCAATTTTGAGTAAGAACACATAATTTTTACTATAAATACATATAACAATTTCATCTTTCATAAAAAAAACGTTATAATGAGGTGTAGCCTCTACGATTACGTTATAAAGGAGATTAAAATTATGGCTAAAATTAAAGTGTACCAAGCAAAAGAAGAAAATATGGATGCAGTAAAAAATATCATTGATGTTGAGGAACAAAACCCAACTGCTGAAAATTTACAAAATCTATATGCGTGTGTATTAGATACTGAAGATATGGCATTGCCTGAATCATATATTGAAGAAGATATCTTAATTGATTCTATTGAAGTTATGGTTAACGCTTCTCAAAGCAAAGTAAGAGACTTAGGCGCATACGATGTAATCGAAGTTCAAAACAAAGGCAAGAAAACGCAAATTTTATTACTTGCAGACGAAGAATACGAAATTATCGAAGGCTAATCTAACACCGTACATACGAAAAAGCTCCTTTCCAATTGGAAAGGAGCTTTTTCATTACGCTTTTGATGTTTCACTCTTTTTATTCATTTGTTCTTTCTTAATTACCATACGCTCATTTCCCATAAAGAAAATGAACATGAATGCTAATCCAGCTGGTACCAATGCCCACATGAATGTTTGAACAATTGAACTAGAAAGAGCGTCAATAATCTTATCTAATATTTGCGGAGGGATTTGAGATCTTGCCGATTCTGATAAAATGGCTCTTGAATCCCCTAATTTTGTATTCATTCCCCCGCTCATCCCTTTAAATGCTTCTTCTAATTGATCTTGGAAACCTGTTCTTTGGATCATTCCGAAGATTGTAATACCTAGTGTCATTCCTAATGAACGAATGAAGTTACTCGTTGAAGTTGCAGATCCACGCTGTTCCATACCGAAGTTATGAATTGAAGCCATACTTAGTACAGAGAATGAGAAACCTACTCCAAATCCGATAATAATCATATAAACCGTTAATAATGCACGACTTGTTTCTGGCGTTAATGTACTTAATAAGAATAATCCGATTAACATAATAACAGCAGAAATAATCATAATGTTTCGGTAGCTCAGCTTAGTCGTTAAAAATCCACCTAACTGCGCTGTTACGACTGATCCTAGCATCATAGGTAAAAGTAATAATCCTGAGTTTGTTGCAGTCCCGCCGTATACACCTTGAATGAATAACGGAATGTAAACAGTTGCTGACATAAATGCAGCACCGTAACATAATGCAATAATTGTACTCATTCCGAATAAGCGCTGCTTAAACATCTCAAATGAAATAATTGGTTCTTCTACTTTTCGTTCAATAAAAATGAATGCGATGATTAAAATAGCGAATCCACCAAATAAACTTAAAATAAAGCTAGAATCCCAATCATATTTTTGTCCGCCTAGTTCAAGCGCAAACATTAAAGAAACTACTGCACCAACTAAAGTAATTGCGCCAAACCAATCAATCTTTTGCTTTCTATGAACGCGTGATTCTTTATAAAAGAATGTAATAAAAATAAGTGCTAAAATGCCAAGTGGTAAGTTAATATAAAATACCCAGTGCCAGCTAATGTAATCGGTAATATATGCGCCAAGTAATGGCCCGAAAATACTAGATAATCCAAATACAGCTCCGAATAAACCACCCATTTTCCCGCGTTTTTCAGGTGGAAAAATATCAAAAACGATAGTAAACGCGATCGGCACTAATGCCCCGCCGCCAATACCTTGAATGGCACGATAAATACCTAACTGTGTAATATTTTCAGCAGTACCACAAAGTGCCGAACCAATCATAAAGACAATTAAACCGAAAATAAAGAATCTCTTTCTACCATACATATCTGATAGCTTACCGAAAATAGGCATGCCTGCCATTTCTGCGACCATATAGGCAGAAACGACCCATACAAAGTTTTCGAGGCCTCCTAAGTCACCAACGATTGTTCCCATCGCCGTTACGACAATGGTATTATCCATCGATGCCATTAAAATACCTAGCAATAAGCCCGCCACAACAAAGCCGAGCTTATTATTCTTCTCAACCATATCTCTTGCTCTCCCTCATACTACTTATATTTGTTTATGTTCTTTTACGACTGCATTACCTTTTTGATTAAAACTAGTATGATATTCTACAACACTAATTTCACATCCAGGACCAATTGTGACGTTGTTGCCTCTTACAACTTCAGCAATCGTATGTTCTAAATAGATATCATCTCCTTCAACAATTGAAGTTTGGAGGTTTCCAGCATGACTAGTAAAAGGAATAAATCTCGCTTTTTTACGAACGGTAATTTTTTTACCACCAATTTCTCTTACCTTACTGCCTTCATAACGAAGTGAGATTTGAATATTTTCAGCATTAAGTAATCCATCACTTTCAAGACCACCAGTTAATGATAAATCTTCTACTTCAATATCTCCCTTTACATTTAAAGCACCTTTTACATCTACGAAATCACCTGAAAACTTTCCTTCAATATTTATCATACCTCTAACTTTTGTTTTTTCAATATGAGCATCACCATGAATTTGTGTATTACCATATACTTTTACATATTCCGCATCTACATTTCCTTGTACTTCGTTATCTCCATACACGACATAGTTTTTCACTTTCACATTACCGCGTACATCACTCGTTCCGTACGTTTTAAACTCATTGCAACTCATATCATTCGTAATTGTTCCTTCACCGCGAATCTTCACTTTATTATAATCTCCGCCTGCTGAATTACCAGAACCATTTACTGTGAGACTATGTGGATGTTCCATACTGATTTCTCCCTTCCGTTAAACCTGCTTAATTTCTTTTACATTTGCATTTTTATCAACAGTAAGAACACCGGTATATTCAATCAGTTCAATCTCACAGTTTGCTCCTACTGTAACATTGTTTCCTCTTACCGTTCTTATGTGAGCATAATCAATATCGATATTGTCACCTTCTAATAGTTCAGCTTCTAACTGCAAGCCAAATACTGTTTTAAATAGCCTACTAAATGTACCTGATCTATGTCTTACTTTAATCGTTTGACCACCAATTTCTTTCGCTCGACATGTACCGTGAATATTTATATTAATTTCATCTGCGCTTAATAAACCACCGATTGTAAATTGTCCTTCTGAAGAAAAAGTATCCACTTCACAATTACCGTCAATTGTAGCTTGACCATTGACTTTAAATTCTTCACCAGTGACATTTCCACCTATCGTACCTTTTCCTGCAATTTTTAAACTGTTTGCTTTTACATTTTGCGTAATTGTTGCTTTTCCATCAATTCGCATCGTTTCAGCATGAACTGTGCCATCAACTTTACCAGATCCGCTAATTCGTGCACTGCTACTTTTCAAATCGCCAGTAACTGCACCGTAACCGTTACATTCAAATTGCTCACATTCAACATTTCCATTCACAGTTCCTTTTCCGTTTAATTGCACTTTATGAAACTCGCCACCATTCGATGAACCGTAACCATTTATAATCAAATTATCTGTACGCATACTTTCTCCTCCACTACAACAATTTAGTTTTTAATGCTTCGGTATATTTCATAATCGCTTCGCGTAAAACGATTTTGGTGCCTTTTTCAAAAATTAAATCGTCCACGTTTGAAACCAATAAACATGTAGAAATACCTAACTTTCGGACAATAATTAAGTCACAAGTTTTATGTTTAATTGCTTCATAATTTTCACGTAAAACTTGCAAGACCATTTTTCCTTCTTCTAAACTAATCTCTCCTGATTGTAGTAATTCTTCTAACATGTACACATAAAGAATATCTACAAATTGAAACTCTGCTCTTTTATTCGTTTGTTCTATGAAAAATTGTAAAACTGGTTCTGATGCAATCCCCTTGCATAAAATGTCTTCCTTTGTTAAAAGAATTTCTCTCACACTCGGCGAAAACATGTTCGCTAGTTCATCAAGTGATAAATCCTCTTTCATCGTTTGGATTTTATCGATACGCTCTAATATCTTTTCTTTCGGAAAAAATGTCTCTTGACCTGTAAACGTTGATTTTCGTACAAACCAATCTTCCGGAATTAAATTTTTTCTTTTCCACCTATATAACTGTCCGTATGAAATACCAGTTAGTTCTAATAAATCTTTTTTTGAAATTAAATCTGTACTCAACTGTATAACACTCCTTCCTGATAACAATGTAACATAACACTGTTACGCTGTAAATAGACTTTTATCACAAGTAGCGTAACAATGTGTAAAACAAACCTATTCCTACATACAAAAAAGGCTCTTACACACCTTATGAAAATGTGCAAAAGCCCTTATATATCAAGACTTAAACCAAATATTATAAAAATCAATCCAACCTTGTGAATTAATCATTATATTTTGAACTTTTTCATGTGTACTTACCTCTTGTTTATTACGATATAAAGGAATAATATGAATTTGACGTAACAAAGTATCCTCGATATCGCGTAACAGTGTAACTCTTTTCTCTAATTCTTCTTGTCTAAAATAAGGAGACAACTTTTCATGAAAGTCCATGCTGCTTTGTCCATGAATAAAACTATTTTTTGTAAGAAACATATATAATAGACTATCTTCTATTCGTTCACTAATTGTAGCACTATCATGCATCATATCGGCCTTTTGTATCGTACTTACTTCCAATAGCTCTTCTATATCAAGAAAATTATTTTCTACACGAATCCCGTATTTCGCACACTCTTTTTGTATCCACTGTGCATCTTCAACATGATCTCGTCCTGTAAATGTGTAGAGTTGTAGCACTTCATTATGATAAGTACTCCTTTTAATTAAACTTTCTACATCTTCCTCAATCTCTACAATGCTTTCACCTGCTAATATTAGTTTTTTTGCCACTTCTCCACGTTCTCCGCCGAGTTCTTGAACGATTGTATAACCATGAATGATGTTATATAACGCTTTCCGAAATAACTCATCTTGCATTGGTCCTTCTTTCGTAAGATTACATGTTATATATGTCACGTTCGACTCAAGCCGAGACAATTCTTTATTATGTTTTTCTTTATCTTTATACTGCGCCTTTACTAAAACATCGTATGTACCTACACCTTGTTCTACATTCCACAACTCAACACGATCTAAAAAAGGTCTTTCACGAAAATATAAAGGATGTCCTTCTAAAATGAACAGATTTTCATTACTTTTATATAATTGAAAAGGCCCGGTTCCAATTAGCCCTCCTGCTTCATCTTCATTCACGATAGAACACTGTTCTGCACTTAGCATATGTAAAAACATTCGATTTTCTGTATGTAATTGAATTTCGAAAACGTAGTCATCCACTGAACGGATACTTTCAACGTGTTGTAACATCCATGTGTGTGCATTATTTTCCAGCTTTATAAATCGATTCAACGAGTATATAACATCATGTGCAGTAAGTTGTTTTCCATTATGAAAGTGAACTCCTTTTCGTAAGTAAAACGTCCATATTTTTTCAGCGTCATTATATTCCCAGTGAAATGCAAGTCTTGGCTCTATAATGTTTGTATTACCGTCTACATACACGAGTGTGTCGAATATATGTTTTACCATATGGCATTCTGAGCGCATTGTAGCGTATACAGGATCTAATGTGATATCTAAATTCATTTGTACTTGCAACCGGAGTACATCTCTTCTCCCTTCAGATGTCATTTCAACCTTATGACCAAATATTGAATCCACCCAGGAATGATATTCTCCCTTTACTGATGGAAAATGTGAGCTATAGCGTTCCACAAATATACTTCCGCTTTTCACATCCCCTTTTTTCGTTATTTCTTTTCCTCTATCTAAAATTAAAGACATCGGGTGCTTTTGAAATATTAATTTAGAACGATTTCCTCTGCCGCGACCTGGAAACCACTTAATCCAATTTAACTCATCTAATTTTTTTATAATTAATTTACTATTACGCTCTGTACAAAATAGTGTTCCAGATATATTTTGCACTGTTACTTCCAATCGTTCTCCCTCTTTTTTCCCTTTTCCATAAGCAATCCATAGTTCAATGTATTGATCTAAAATAAACATCATACTCCCCCTAAAAGGTGAAAAATACTCCCTATTGTTTCTACCCTTTTTCCAACTCTCCTTTCATCTTATCATTTCAATATAGAAAGGAGGAATTAATATTGAATTATCTCTTACTTCGTTACAATAAACCTATTTTTATTAGACTGTGCGGTGAATTATTAACCCGAACGACTGAATCTATGTTAGCTCTCATTATGATTATTTACATCAATAAAATGTTAAACGGCAATGTAATTATAACTATGCTGATTTTCGGATTACAGCCACTTTCAGACATTTTATTTACACTTATTGCTGGAGGAATTACTGATAAATATGGCCGAAAAAAAATTATGTTACTCGGATTATTACTACAAGGTGTTGCAATCGGTAGTTTCGTTTTCGCTCAATCCGTTTTTATATTTGCACTGTTATATGTCATTAATGGTATTGGCCGTTCCTTATACATTCCAGCTCAGCGTGCACAAATTGCTGATTTAACAAAACAAGAGCAGCAAGCAGAAGTTTTTGCTCTCCTACAAACGATGGGAGCAATTGGATCCGTAGTCGGCCCTTTAATAGGTGCAAGTTTTTATAATACTCACCCAGAATATTTATTTATCGTGCAAAGTGTAACCCTTACGATATATGCCGTTGTTGTTTGGACCCAGCTCCCAGAAACCGTTCCACCTATGAGTAAGTCGAAACAAACAGTTGAGGCAAGTTCACCAAAGCAATTCATTTTTAAACATTATGCCATATTCGGTCTTATGGTTTCTACACTTCCTATTAGCTTTTTTTATGCACAAACTGAGACGAATTATCGTATTTTTGCAGAACATGTATTTCCTAATCTCGTATTCATACTCGCATTTATTTCAACATGCAAAGCCATTTTGGAAATCATTCTACAAATCTTCCTCGTAAAATGGTCTGAACGATTTTCTATGGCGAAAATCATCCTTATTTCTTACGCCTGCTATACAATAGCTGCAGTTGGCTTTAGTTATTCAACGACGATATTCTCGTTGTTCTTCACCTTACTCTTTTTAGTCATTGGAGAAAGTATTGCTCTAAACCATTTATTACGATTCGTTTCAGAAATTGCACCTCACAATAAACGTGGTTTATATTTTTCAATTTACGGTATACACTGGGATATATCTCGAACATGCGGACCAGTTATTGGTGCAGTTTTATTAAGTAAGTTAAATGGAAGTATGCTGTTTTATATTTGTGCTAGTTTCTTATTAATTGGAGGTATTGTTCAAGCACTGTTTGTTCAAAATTTAGAACGTAAAAAAATCATGAACCAGCCTACACATAATTTATAGGTTACTACTTTTTCAGTAGATCAATATTTCTTATTGGATGAATATTAAAAAACAAAAGTGAAGTATTTCGCGTATGAAAGTATGTTTTATTTGGCAGGAGACGTTCCTTATTTACAACTAAAAACACCTCACTTAAGGAAAGTGAGGTGTTTTTGAAATCACTTAATTTCTTATCCTGCCATTTTATTAATACTATCCTCTGGTGAAAATACAGAAATATGATCTACCTTACCAGTCGATTTTGGAATGACAAATTTCAGCTCATACTGGTTATTTACTTTGTATACATATATTTTATCTTCACCATTCTCTTTAACTGAAGATGGTTTTCCTAATGCTTTTTCAATTTCTTGTAATGTAATCAATTTTAGTTCTGCATGATATGAGCGTACATCAAAAACTTGTGACCCTTTATTAAATCCGAAAACAACATTTTTATTTGTAAAAATTGCGTACATTCCGTTCCCTGCATATTCGGTTTTATTTGCTTTCCCCCACACTTTTTCAATTTCTTCAATATCCCCTGTATGGGCTCCAAATGGTACATTAGGTACTTTTCCTTCTTTTGCGAGTTCAAACAAATCTTTAACGTGGTTAATTGATTTTTGATTAAGTGTTCTATTTTTCGAATCTGGGTCAGGCGATGGTTTTGTTGTTTTTTCATTGCTTGGTTTTGCTTCAGGATTTTTCTGTTCTTCTGAAAAATTACTTTGTTCATTTTTATTATTTTCCGAGGTTGGATTTGTTTCCTTTTTTTCGTCTGTCTCTTTACATGCGGCTAGCGCAAACATACATGTAAACACCAAAAATAACATAACTATTTTTAAATATATTTTCATCATTTTTACCCCCTATTGCATCTTATTCATTTCGTTAACCAACCCATTACACTACTTTTCAAATTATGTTTGTTCCAAAAAGTCACTGCTTCATTCTCTCCAAAAGCTTGTACAAAATATATTACAAAAGCTGTTTCTAAAAAGTAACCAAGTCTGTTATATCCGATGTAACTACCTCCTGATAAACGAAACCATTTTCATATCCTTATTTAAACCTTCTCTTCTCAATGATAATATCCTCTATCTATAACTTAAAACATGCTCTCACAACAGCTCCTTGAAACAGAAAAAAACCAGTAGGAAGTGATTACTCTTTTCCTACTGGTTGAAATAAAATTATACGGTAAATCTTAGCTTCTTAAAAAATGTAGCGATAGTATTTTTTACAGTTTCAAAATTATAAGCAAACGTGTTATCTCCACTTAATGATGAAATACATGTTAAACCTGCAGCTTTAATAAAAGCTTTTACATCTACAAGCATAGAATTAGCCTCCATGAATTTAATTACAATCATTATAACAGGTGTTTTACGATGCTAACATGAAAGTAATAAATAAATTTCTATTATTAATTTATCCCGCTATTTGCCGGGCAGTAAGATCCCCACCTCAAAATTCAGCGGAAACAAAGAAGTTAGGTGGGGGCCCTGCTGTCCGTAAAAGCCCGATTGGTGAGGGCTGATAATCAGTGGGGATGAACAAAACCCCCACTGATTAAAGTTTCACTTTATTTAGCTCACAGTACACCATTCCAATGTCATATAAAAAAGCTGCCCAAAAAGGGCAGCTTCAAATATGTATATTACACTTCGATTGATTTACCATCTTCAACAATATGATAAAGTAAATGCGCTAAATGATGAATTGGACCGTATTCTTCCTCTTCCTCATCTGTTTCACCTTGGAACTCAAGATCGTTTAAGTACAGTGCTAAAAATTGATAGTATAGTTTTAAATCAAATCCGTAGCACGCAGTTGGCTCTTCATGATCACCTTCGTATTGTAACATTAAGTATTGATCGTTTCCTTCTGCATCTTCTGCGTCAAAGAATACGAAGAATCCAACGTTTGTATCTAAATCAAATAGATGACGAGTGCCTTTTTCTGTTGCTTTGTTGAAGTCCTCTTCACTTAATTTATGTACTGTTGTCGCTTTAGCATTATCTTCTTGATGGAAATTTACTGTAAATGTTTTCAATGCTGACACCTCCTGATTGTATAATACTAGCATAACATATAAAAAGGACTGCTTACAAATGTAAACAGCCCTTACATTCATTTTCGCATTGCTCGTAATAAGAAGCTTACGATGAAAATCAAAATGATCGCACCGATTAAAGCTGGAATAATTGCATATCCGCCAATGACTGGACCAAAACTACCAAGTAATTTCGAACCAACCCAAGAACCGATAATACCAGCAATAATATTACCAATTACACCACCAGGTACGTCCTTTCCAGTAATTAAGCTCGCAAGCCATCCTAATATACCACCGACGATTAAAGACCAAATCATATAATAACCTCCTTTGCATTTCACCAATCAAAATATAATTAGAAACAATTGCTTACCATTAGTTATGTGACATTTTTCATAAGTTATTCATGTTGTTCAACTTTAAGATTTTTGAGAATAATACACACAAATTAAACCTTTTTTTGAACTAACGATTTATCCGACTTGTTATTACACACATTAAGGACAATCTGGCTTCAATATTGTTCGCATAAACTCTTCTTTAAAAGCTGCATAGTTAAAACCAACAGCAATTCTTTGAATCGGCCGATTATCAAACCTTGTTGGCTCAGCTATTTTTCTAAAGTCTGCTACACTTTGGCCCCTAGTCACATCATTTGTCGTACTAATCCACACTGCCGATTTTTTATATTCGAAAATACTGTCATCTATAAACGAGATAAACGGTAGTAAATCGTGTATAGGACTTCCACCAATACCCGGATATTCTTTTTTATAGAAGTTCTCATAATAAAAATCAATCATTGGTTTAATGAGTTTCGCCTGTCCAGTTCCTTGTTTATCTATTATATTGGCCATTTCAGGCGTAATAAGCGCGCCCTGTGTTACATTTAACGGGTATATGCTAGCGTTTTTCCCATATTTCATAACAATATTTGCTGCAATTGGATCACCATAAAAATTCGCTTCAGATACTGGTGTAACATTACCTGGAAATAGGAAAGCGCCGCCCATTATATAATACGAACAAATACGATCCATTATATTTGGATACAATAAAAATAACGTAGCAAGCGTCGTTAGTCTCCCTGTCGCCACAATTATAATATCTTCTGGACAAGGTTCGATTAATTTGATTAATTCACAAAAATTTTCTCGTTTACAAATTCTCATCTCAGGTGGAATAATAGGACCTAAACCGTGATCCCCGTGGATTTCAGGGAAAAACAAAGGCTCTTCAGCTGTCATCGGTCTACTCGCACCTTCAATAATTTTCACTTGTGTAGCATAGTACCTTTCTAAAAAATAAACATTTTCCGTAACGATATCTCGTGATACATTCCCGTACTCAGCAACAATACCTAGAATATCTAATTTACATGTTTTATTTGCATAAATTAACGCTACGGCGTCATCAATACCAAAGTCTCCAAAAAAGATAATTTTCTTATTAACTATTCTCACCCCTCTTCAGCATAATCTACTATTATTATTATGTGAAAAAGACAAGGCGGTGAAACAGCGCAAACTAAAAAAGCCGCCTATTTATTGGCGACTTCAATCTTTTTATAAGACAAATATGCAAGTACATTTTTACTTGAATCGTATTTCGGGTTATTTCCTTTTCTCGGCTCTCTCATATGTGTCTTTTCAAATCCAGGAATGTCTGGCATTTTCCCCATAAATTCAAGCATTTCTTCCTCAGTACCTTCAATGCGTACACGAATCATTATAACTATTCCTCAATTCTCAGTTTCTCTGTACTAAGTATATCGTACTTCAGAAAGACTGCAACACATTTATCTTTTTAACGTTATACTTTTTTTACATATAAACATAGCCATTTCAGTATAGAACGATTCTACTTTATTATTTTTAAATTGAATATTAAAATATTCCTTCATTTCGTTTGGTGCTTTCATCATACATTCTGTTAATTTTTCACGCTTTTGTAAAGGGACATCCATCATATTACACCACCAGTCAAAATTAAACTTCTTATCAAAAGTAAGACATGACTGCATTTGCAAACCATTTTTTTCTAATAAAGTAAGCCATTCTGTCTTTTTTAGAGCTCGTTCATGACTTGGGTCACGCTTTTTTTCTATAAAATTATAAAATGTATCATATTCATTATTTTCTGGCGAAACATTATCTATTAAGATGAATAATCCATTATCCTCCAACGTACGATTTACTTCATAAATAAATTGAGCCGGACTCGTAAAATGATGGGCTGCAATCCGGCATGTAATTGTATCAAAAAAATGGTCTGCAAATGGTAAATTCTCTGCATTTCCTGCTACAAAAGATACATTTTCATGACCATTCTGCTTTATAAAAACTTTTGCTTTTTCTAACATCTGTTCTGTTAAATCAAGTGCAACTACTTCTTCAAACATAGGTGCTAACATATTTGCCACATGCCCGCCACCAGTAGCAACATCAAGAAGACGATTATTATGACGAGACTCAACTTGTTGAACTACATATTGTAAATCCAGTCCTTTAGCATGTATTTTACTATTTACATATTTATCTGCATTGCTGCCAAACTGTTTTTTCACAAGCTCTTCTTTACTCATATTATCATCTTCTTTCTATTGTTATTTACATATACGACTCATATAATTATTACAATTCTCTTAATGTATTTTCAAATCCTCTTTTCATCTCACTTCTTATCATATTTACCTTTCATTAAAATAATATAATTTTGCATTTTATTATTAAACAAAAAAAGGCTATGGGAACTTCCCCCCTAACCTGAATAAATATTTACTACATTTTTATTTCTTCGTATATATCTATATAATATAAATCCTCTTTCAACTTCATAATAACATCTACTTCGTTATAAGTAGCCTCACGAGCATGTAAACCAAATTGATCCATACCAATCCATATCCACCCAGGTGTAAGATATAAAACATCTATATTAAAATAATCTAACTTAGTAAGCTCCGATGTAATAAATTTATCTTTATTAGCGATTTGTTTATCTATTAAACCGTATTCTTTCCCATTTTCAAATAGCGATATAAATTTCCCTACAATCGGATGTTCACGAACAATAAAATGATATTCTTTTTCCTCTATATTTACCACAATCAAACGAGAAACAGATAAATCAGGCCCTGAATTCGACATATTTGTTTATTCACCTCCTTATATAGGCTTCTTAAATATGATAACAAATGAATATTCAAATTAAGTTAATATAATGTAAAAAATAAAAAAGCTGATTTCCCTTTAGAAATCAGCCTTTATAATTTGATCAACTTTATTCTTTTACAAATTATTATAATGTTTCTTTTTCCTCATCATTTCCAGAAACTAAATTTCCTATAGCATCTGCTGTTACTTCCACTACAAATTCACAAATACCAGCCACAACTTCTCCAATTATTTCATCCATCTTTTTACCCCCTTATTTTATGTAACCTATTTGCATTATAGAAGAAACTGGTAAATACAAACTATCGAAAAAGGTGACATAAACCTTACAGAATTGTAAGCTCTTTCATTTCTTTACTTATCCCCTTTGAAACTCCAAGTATTTTTAGCAGACATATAGGCCATCATAATATGAAGCAAGTAATAATCTAGTGTCAGGAGGCGTTTAATATGTATTACGTAAAATTAATTAAAGGTCAATCTTTCTACGCTTTTGATCATCGTTTCTTAGTGTCTGAAGAAGAAGAGGTTTCAGAGAAAATTTATAATTACTTGCGACGTAATGAATTTTTTGAAGTACGTAAAGAAGAATATTCTGCTTAATTACAAAAAGCATTAAGAAAAATATCATCTTATTGTGATATATTCTTAATGCTTTTATGTGAATTTCTTCTTTTCAATAATTATTGTTGACTCTATTAAATAATCCAGTATTTGTCCAAGCTAATTCTTCACTATTTTCATATTCTAGTATATGAGGAGGTGAAGAATATGACTCATATCATTGATTACCAAGCTACTCAGCCTATAAGTAAAACTGGTGAAACAACTTTTGCAATCCCAGCTTCTCCAAATAAAGCAATTTTAGCAAATTTAAAATTGAGAATTTCAAGTAGAGATTCACGAAATAATCGAGTAGAATTAATCGCTACAATTGGTGTAGAAGGTATAACTGAGACTTCACAAGTTTTATTCCGAATTTTCCGTGATAACATTGAAATTTTTAATGCACAAGTAGGTATTGAATCTACAGATTCTGAACAATTCTACGTACAAACATTTCAAGCTATAGATCAAAACGTTAGCAGTGGAACACACGAATATTCATTAACTGTAGAAAACCTTACTAGTGGTGCAAGCGCAGAAGTTGTTGGCCCATTATCTTTTAGCGCTTTAGCTATTGGACAAGAGCGTAAATGTTGCTAAGTGAATCTAATATTTAATTTTGTACTTGAGAAAAGCGAGGCGTAGTTATACGTTCTTGCTTTTTTATATGTATCCTTACTTTCTATTAGCTTTAATCATAAATTTTTTACGTTTTGATTCACTTATTTCATCAATTAACACATCAAATTTTTGACAAATCAAAAAGATTGAAATCCAATTATGAAACACGTAATATAGACTCTGACTCTAAAAAAGTTCGTATGAAAATAGTGCATAAATAAGGAGGTTTTATATACGAGTTTTTCATTTTTAAAAGACGGAGAGGTTTTATGTTATGTGGCGTAATAAAAACGTTTGGATTGTTCTAATTGGGGAGTTTATTGCAGGTCTAGGATTATGGCTTGGTATTCTTGGCAACCTTGAATTTATGCAAAAATATGTCCCTTCTGATTTCATGAAATCAGTTATATTATTTATCGGACTATTAGCCGGTGTTCTAGTTGGACCTATGGCTGGCCGTGTCATCGATCAGTATGAAAAGAAAAAAGTTCTTCTTTACGCTGGGTTTGGTCGAGTTTTAAGTGTTATTTTCATGTTTTTTGCTATTCAATTTGAAAGTATCGCATTTATGATCGCATTTATGGTTGCTCTTCAAATTTCAGCAGCATTTTATTTCCCTGCATTACAATCTGTAATTCCACTCATCGTACGTGAGCATGAGTTATTACAAATGAACGGTGTACATATGAATGTTGGTACAATTGCTCGTATTGCAGGCACTTCACTAGGTGGAATTCTTTTAGTTGTGATGAGTTTACAGTACATGTATGCCTTCTCAATGGCAGCATACGCCTTATTATTCCTCTCGACTTTCTTCCTACAATTCGAAGACAAGAAATCAACAACACCAAGTAAACAAGCTGCAAAAGATAATAGCTTTATGGAAGTATTTCGTATTTTAAAAGGAATTCCTATTGCTTTTACAGCACTTATATTAAGTATCATCCCTCTATTATTTATAGCTGGGTTTAATTTAATGGTTATTAACATTAGCGAAATGCAACATGATCCTACGATTAAAGGGTTCATATATACAATTGAAGGTGTCGCATTTATGTTAGGTGCCTTCGTAATTAAACGTCTATCTGATCATTTCAAACCTGAAAAATTACTATATTTCTTCGCAGTTTGTACTGCTTTTGCACATCTGTCATTGTTCTTTAGCGATATAAAATGGATGGCTCTTACATCATTTGGTTTGTTTGGGTTTAGTGTTGGCTGCTTCTTCCCTATTATGTCGACGATTTTCCAAACGAAAGTGGAAAAAAGTTATCACGGTCGCCTCTTCTCATTCCGTAATATGTTTGAGAGGGTTATGTTCCAAATCGTCTTACTTGGCACAGGCTTCTTCTTAGATACAATTGGGTTACAATATATGGTTCTCATCTTTGGAGTCGTTTCATTATTGATTATTTCTATTTCCCTTTCTAAGCAGAAACATTATGAAAAACAGCATTCGCAATCTGCAAATTTATAAAATAAACAAAGAAGTATGGGTCTAATATTGAATCCATACTTCTTTGTTTTATAATACGCCTATTTATTACGTTTATTGAAATTACCTAAAGGAGTATCAACCTTTTATTTCGAATAGATTATAAAAAGTACTCTTTATAAAAGGAGTGGTAAAATGTCTGATGGCATCGAAGTATTTATTGTCCTGCTCTTTGCAATTGCTCTGTTTAGCATCCTAAACTTTTTAGCCATTTCCTTATCTGGACATAGTTTTAAAAAAAGAATCGTGGCAGGTTTCATATTTTTACTACTGACTCCCATTATCTTTTTGACTATCGCAACATTTGCTTCTATATTCGATAAAGCAGGATTTGGCGCAGGTACGTTAGCCTTTATGACCGCAAGCGTATATATATTAAATGGAATAGTGATTCTGCTTTCCTCTTTATTTATCCTCAAAAAAGACATAACATAGGCTATAGTACTAGCATGAATCTGACTTTACACTAGATTCATGCTTATTTAATTTCTCCTAAATTTTTATATGAAATTAAATAATTCTTTAAAAAAATTTAAACTTTATTTATTATAATATCCCTATCGTATTCGCACGTTTATTCAAATTTAAAAGAAAGGAGCACAAAATGAAAAAGGTTCTACTTACAATTCCTATACTAATCATCCTACTTAGTGGATGCAGCAGTAACGATATATACGGTTCTTGGGAAGTCGTTGACAATAAAAAAGGGGAATGCCCTGTATATTATAAATTTGAAACAGTTATCAAAAAAGAAAATAAAGAGGAAATTGTGCAAAATTTAGTAGAAATGCAAACAACAAAGAATAAAGACGATTTATATAAAGGCTCATTTGTCAAAAATTCTAATATATATCACATTGATTATGGTAATTCATTTACATCGGACCAAACTTTAAAAGTTGCCGACGGTACATTAAATGTATACTTTTTGACAGCCGAAAAATTATGCACATATAAAAAGAAATGATTACATTTCAGAGGAGACGCAGAAAATATTTTCTGCGTTATTTCACTTTAGAAATCGTCCACAAAAATAGCCCTTGTTTTCGTATTCTTTTTCATTCAAAACATGAGAAATATACTTAATAAAAACTAGAAAATATCTTAAGTTATATAAAATGAATCCTATAATAGACATTTCAATTAACACATCTACGCTATTTACATCGTTACTTTTCAAAATAGGCTAATCCTCCCTCTAAATTTGTCAATCGTTTTAATTTTCATAAAAAAATGATAAAATGTAAACATGTGTTTTCAGAATAATTAAAAACGCAGAATGAAAGCACTGTTTTTAGGAGGGGTTTTGATGACTTACACGTTAGCAACTAGAATGAAAGCATTCCAATCTTCTATATTTAGTGAATTAGGAGCCTATAAAAAAGAAAAAATTGCAGCAGGTCATAACATGATTGATTTGAGCATCGGAAATCCTGATATGCCGCCCGCTGATTTTGTAAGAGAAACAATGGTACATACAGCGAGTGAAAAAGAGAGCTATGGGTATACATTATCAGGTATTCAAGAATTTCACGAAGCTGTAACTGAATATTACAACAACACTCATAACGTTTTATTAAATGCGGATAAAGAAGTTTTATTATTAATGGGTTCACAAGACGGGCTCGTTCATTTACCTATGGTTTATGCAAATCCAGGTGATATTATATTAGTTCCTGATCCAGGATATACAGCTTATGAAACAGGTATTCAAATGGCTGGTGCAACATCTTACTACATGCCTTTAAAGAAAGAGAATGATTTCTTACCAGACTTAGAAGTCATCCCTGAAGAAATTGCCGATCAAGCGAAGATGATGATTTTAAACTTCCCAGGGAATCCCGTTCCAGCAATGGCTCATGAAGATTTCTTTAAAGAAGTAATCGCATTCGCGAAAAAGCATAATATTATCGTTGTCCATGATTTTGCTTATGCTGAATTTTATTTCGATGGTAATAAGCCAATTAGCTTTCTCTCTGTACCTGGTGCTAAAGAAGTTGGTGTAGAAATCAATTCTTTGTCAAAAAGTTATAGTTTAGCAGGTAGCCGTATTGGATATATGATTGGAAACGAAGAAATTGTTCGTGCACTTACTCAATTTAAATCTAATACCGATTACGGTGTATTTTTACCAATTCAAAAAGCGGCATCTGTAGCACTAAGAAATGGCGCTGCATTTTGTGAGAAAAACCGCGATATTTATCAAGAACGGAGAGATACTTTAGTCGATGGATTCCGAACATTTGGCTGGAATGTCGATAAGCCAGCTGGTAGTATGTTTGTCTGGGCTGAAATTCCACAAGGATGGACTTCTCTAGACTTCGCTTATGCATTAATGGATCGTGCGAATGTCGTTGTTACACCTGGTCATGCATTTGGACCTCATGGAGAAGGCTTCGTACGTATTGCACTCGTTCAAGATAAAGAAGTATTGCAACAAGTTGTTGAAAATATTAGAAATAGCGGCATTTTCGTCCTTGAAAAAGTAGATGAATTAGTTAAAAATTAGTTCCCACTCCCCTGCTTAACTTTAGCAGGGGTATTATTAATTGGAGGTACTTTCATATGCATATTAAAGACACTCTTCCCCATCGTTATCCATTTTTAATGATTGATAAAGTAACAAATGTAAAACAAGGTGAATCCGTTACAGGATATAAACTCATTACAAATAACGAATGGTTTATAAATGATAGTCAAAAACATATGCCTCATATGTTAATTGTAGAATCACTTGCCCAGCTTAGTGCATTTGTACATACAAGTGATTCTGAAGGACTAGGATTTCTCTCCTCTTTAGATGGAGTTGAATTCCACGGAAAAGCATATCCCGGTGATAAACTTGATTTACATTATGAGCTAACGCGCAATCGCCGAGGTTTTATTCTTGGTAAAGGTATTGCAACTGTAAACGACCAGCCTATTGTAACTATAGAAAAACTATTAATATATCAAGCAGATTAAAGTGTTCCTTATATCAGTTGGAAATATCTATTCTCAACCAATTAAGTAAATAGGAAAACATATTACGTAGTTAGGAGCAGGAAAATGGAACGTACTATCGGTATCGATGCTGGAGGCACATTAACGAAAATAGCTTATTTTAACGAAAAAAAGCTATTAACTTTTGAAAAATTTTATTCACATGAACAACATAAAATAATAGATTGGATTAAAAACAACAATGGCATAAAACAAATATGTATTACGGGTGGTAAATCGAAACTATTACAGCATCTGCTTACAGGTTCATATAAAATAATAGAGCTAAACGAATTTGAATCTACTCTTGCAGGTGTCCAATACATATTAAAAGAAGAAAAACACACTATAAACAATTTTATTTTAACCAATATCGGTACAGGTACTTCTATCCATTATGTTTATAATGAACAATATATTCGCGCTGGTGGAACCGGAGTTGGCGGTGGGACTATTATGGGACTTTCAAAATTGTTAACAAATATAGATCATTTTGAAGATGTAATTCCTCTAACAAAAGTAGGATCTAGAAAAGAACTAGATATTACGGTTGGAGATATTTATGGTGGTATTCTCTCACCTATTGATAATAGCTTAACTGCTAGCAATTTTGGTAAAGCCGCTATTTCAGAATCGAAATATAATAGCTCAGACATACTTGCTACTATACAAGGACTTGTCGGTGAAGTCGTTACTGCATTAAGCCTTCAATTCGCTGAAACAAAAAACATTAAACATATTATTTATATTGGTTCGACTTTATGTAATAACGTACAACTTCAACATATTATAAGTAGCTACACCGAATATCAAAATAAAACACCAATCTTTTTACAAGATGGTGGTAATAGCGGTGCAATTGGTGCATTACTTCATGCTACGAAATAAAAAGCTGACTTTTGTCAGCTTTTTAAAAATGGCACTTCAAATTCAATAATTGATTCCCCGTTCTCTTCAATTCGCTCCACGCTTATTCTATCAATCACACAATTTAACTTCCCATGAAAACTAGGAATCTCCTTCACTACTTCAGCAGCTAATTTGGCACTTTCTTTTCTTCCGACTGTTACATGCGGGATGTACGGAATGTCTTCTTTCAAAAATTGTAATAAAGGTCCTGTATACAGCCTATCATGTAGTTCTTCTATTTGTTTTCTTCCTCTATCAACTTCTAAAAACAAATAGTTTCCTACGCTAGTGATACGATTTGCAAACTCAATTTCAATTTTGCCTCCCCCTTTTGATACATTAAAAATATGAGATTTTAATTCATCATTTGAAATATTACTCTTAAACGGGAATACGATTGTTATATGCGGTGGAATTAATCCAAATAAAGGATCATGTTTATGTCTAATGTTCTCTATTTTATCGATGGACATGTTGTTTAGAAAAAGTAAAATTGTACGCATTTTTATCCCCTCAACTTTTCCTCATTATAATATGTATCATATTCTATGACAGCCTGCCCTTCAACAACTTGTTTTGCTTACCTATAAAAATAAAAAAACTTCTCAAATGAGAAGTTTTCATATAGCATGATTATTATTTTCCCGCCAAACTTTCCTAAACTTTATATAACAAGCAATTCTCCATGGAATAATATACGAGACAGCAACAACGTAAAATAATAAACCAATCGTTTGTTGATCTAAATCAACGATAAATTGTCTTGAACCATATCTTAAAACGACAAGTGCAATAAAAGTAATTAAAAAAGCTGCACTTTTTTTCGTATAAATATTCCCATCATCTCTTCGCTCATAATTTGTTAGTGCTATAAGTGGTACAGAGAAAAGAATCCCAATAAATGCTGCTATAGCCACTTGTAGTACAGCTGGATGTACGGGACCTAAAAACCATACAATACCTGGTGTTAAAAATAGTAATGGCCATAAAATACGTTTTCCCGATCCCTTTATTGGCTTATACATGGAGCGATAACGACGCCAAAATATTAGTAGTGCAATGCATAAAAAAACGGTTATTAATGAAGAAGTATCTCCCATTCACTCTTCCTTCTCCCCTAAAATAATTGTATTTAAATTGTATCTTCAAACGAAACCTTACGAATAAATAGAGCGCTAATTACAATATATATGCAAATAAGAACTATCGAAACTAATATGAAATTAGGTATTTCTAGTAACATTTTACTATTAATAAACACCAACTCTTTTATACCTATCCCTGCATACATTGTACTCGCCAATCCGAATAAAACTATTATACTAAAGGCCAATCCGAACCAATTAAATCTTTTCTGAACAATAGTTGTTGATTGGAATAAACAAGCTAATGTACTATAAAATATGAATTGTACAAAGAATTGTTCAATTGCAGATGCTCCTAAATTTACATGTTCTGTTTTATAAAATGTATCCTGTAAAAACAAAGCTTGAAGACATGAAAACAATGCTGATTGCAATAAATTAAAACATATTGAACCAATCAAAAATTGCAACCTAGTGACACCAAACGAGACGACTGTAGGAAAAATATCAAGTTGAATAAGAAACACGCTTATCACAATAAACATTACGATTACAATTGATGAATTATTGAAAATATCATGTAAAAATGCTACCTTTATTCCCTTTAAATCAGTTGCAGTCATTGTCCCTTTTATAAGTAATGCCACAGTCCAAAAGATAAGAATGGCTTTATACTGATATTTTATATGTAACTTCAACTGCTTCATTAACATCGTCATTTTATTTCACCCCCAGTTATATGAATAAATAGTTTTTGTAATGTAATTCTATCAATTGATAACCCTTCTTTTTCAAGAGAGTAATAATCTTCATTAGAAAGTTCTTCCCATATAACAGAAATCCTCTTATTTCCATAAACTTCTCGATTTATTACTTTTTTATTGATTGAAAACTCATCCACTTTATCTTTTTTTCCTGAAATAATATGACCTTGTCGTAATAAATCTTCCACTGATGATTGAACAACAAGTGCCCCTTCTTTTATGATGATTACATCTTCAATAACATGAGTTACTTCTTCTACTAAATGTGTTGATAATATAATTGTTCGTGGATGCTCACCGTAATCTTCTAGTAGTAGACTATAAAATAATTCACGGTGTGCTGCGTCTAAACCTGTAGTTGGTTCATCAAAAATAGTAATAGGTGCTCTACTTGCTAATCCTTGAATGATTCCGACAACAGTTTGCATTCCGTGTGATAATTTATGATATTTTTCTTTCAAATTAAGTTGAAATTTCCTAGCAAGTTCTTCAGCAAACTTTTGATCCCAGTTTTTATAAAACATGTTACATAAATTAAAAATCTCTTTAACTTTATTATTTAGATATGCAGCTTCTTTCACTTTAACAAAACAAATATTTTGCATCGCTTTACTATTCTCAAAAACATGTTCACCAAATATTGATATGCTTCCACTACTTGAAGTAATTTGACCTGCAAGTAAATTTAATAGTGTCGTTTTCCCTGCTCCGTTCCTTCCAAGCAAACCATATATTTTATGCTCTTCCAATGAAATCGTTACTTCATTTACAGCTATTTTCTTTTTATATTTTTTCGTTACATCTTTCGTTTCAAGTGCAATCATCCCTCTTTCCCCTCCTTCGTAATCTTTTGAATCATATCCATCAATTCATTTTTTGATATTTCTAGTACTTTCGCTTCTTCCCACACTTTAGGTAAATATTCAGTCATAAAAGTATTTTGTCTTTTTTTTAGTACGACTTCTTTCGCTCCCTTTGCAACAAACATTCCGATCCCTCTCTTTTTATATAAAATCCCCTCATCTACTAATACATTCACCCCTTTAGCTGCAGTAGCCGGATTTATTTGTAACATCTTCGCAAATTGATTTGTCGATGGAACTTGTTCTTCTTCAAGCAATATGTCTTTTAAAATATCAGATTCAATCGTTTCTGCAATTTGTAAGTATATTAATTTATTTTGCTCCAGAGTAGGTTTCACACTTTCACCACCTTAGGTTCATAGGTTCATTACTTATGTAATTAACCATATCACATAAAAATGTTTTTTTCCATAAATTTCTTTTACAAAAAAGAGAATCATTCGTTTAAGAATGACTCTCTTTCTAAAATTTCGAAGTTTCAACTCTTGTTCTCAAATTCTTTTCATTTATACCATTTTGACAAAAGTTAAATTGTTGTCCCTTTATTGACTTTGTACGATCTACTATTTGCCCTAAATGATAACTTGTATGCTCCACTAAATGTAATAAACTATGAAGATCAATATGCCTTTTTTCTTCCCATACTTGTATATATACTTTTCCCCACTCATCAAATATTTCTTCAACAGTTTTTAACAAAGTTTCGGAGCTTAAATGTTTTATTGGAAAATATTCTTCAATTCCATTTTCAAAAACTATATTGGGACCCTTATAACGCCTTGTATTTCTCTGTAAATGTTCACAAATATGTAGTACGATTCCACCAATTGAATTAACAGCGGTCTCTTGTTTCCACAAATCTTCTTCACTAACGAGCCTAATTGCCTGTACTAACTTAGGTAAATAATGATCCTGCATTCTATGATAAGAAATTTTGTATACTAACTCCATCTTCTCCCCTCCATTATTTCAACTGGCTCACTGGATATTTAGCAAATAAAGATTTCCGAAAATCTTTATCTTCCACAAGCATTTTAATTTTTTCTTCATTGCCGTTAAAGAACTTTATAACTTTATTTTTATCCCATATATCTTTTTCTTTTGGAAAATCATCGAATATTCTATGCAAAATTGATAACATTTCTTCCCTCGTTATCTTAAAGTTTTTATTCTCTACCTGAAACTCATAACTTTTTGCATTTGGCACTAAAATCACTAAATATATAGCATTAAAGAAAAAATTCTTCTTCATCGTATCCTTCTCATCAAACCAATACGTCTCAATCATTTCTTCTGTAAGAGCCCCACTTTCTTTTGCGCCATAGTTCACTTTTATATTTTCATTTTCTAAACTTATACTTTGAACTGTTCCACCACCGGGTAAATGATTAACAATTGCAACCACATCTGAATTATTACCAACGTATGTCCCAGTATATTTCTTAAAATCATCTGACCTAATATCATATATATCTTTTATTCTTTCTCCATTAGAACAAGCCGCAATGAATAAAAAAATTGTTAGCATAACGATCATGTTATGATGCATATATTTCATTTAGCATCCCCCATTTTTATCGATATTTCGTTAATTACAATATTTACTTTCAAATCCCTTTTAAATATACGCATTTTAATCAAAATTAAAAATTTTCATTTTTTATGTTTACAATTATCCATTAATTGTATATACTTACTAACGTAAGAAAAAAATTCTAAAAGGAGGTCGAAGGAAATGATGAAATTACAATTACATGCATTAACTTTAGCGTTAACTGCACCTGTGTTTTCTGGACAATTAAATATGAATTCGACCACCCTAATGGAGAATTGAAAATCGTACTTTATTTCATTTAATTCATAAATTCGCCACAGGAGGCCGTATACTTTCCTGTGGCTTTTTCACGCCCAGCCATAGGAGAACTGTATCTTCCTGTGGTTTTTTTGCGCGATTTTTTAGTCTCTTACATTATTTTTCTAAGAAAGGAGCAACATTCAATGACTATTAGCGTATTGTTTTTAAGTATTACGATTCAAAGAAATATAATTTCCAAAGATGAAATTCTTCATAATGAGCAAATTGAAAAAGCTATGAATGATGTTAAGGAGCGCCAAGCACTTTACTGTGATCGCCTGTAATTCCTTTTCGAAAGGAGGAATTCATTTATGACTTTTCATATTTTCTTTTTTACGACTGTACTTCAAAAAAATATTTTATCTGAAACTGAAATCAATCGTAAACAACAGTTAAAACAACTGACTGATAAAATAACTGACATTAAAAGTTCATACTACACTCAAATGTATTAAAAATATATTTTAAAGGGGTAATATATTCATGAAATTTAAAGCATTCTTTTTAACAATCACCATTCAAAAACGTAAACTTTCACAGAAAGAGATTTTACGTGAGCAACACATCCAAAATATTATGGACGAAGTAAAAGAACGCCAATCTTCTTATTACACTCGTCTTTTCTAAAACACTTATAAAGGGGCAATTATTTTATGAAATTTAAAGTATTCTTTTTAACCATTACCATTCAAAAAAATAAATTTTCCGAGTCTGAAATGCTTCATGAGCGACAAATTAATCAGGCTATGGATTCTGTAAAAGAAAGACAAAGTCATTACTGTAGTCACCTGTAATTTCTTATTACACCCGTTTTTTCTAAATCACTATAAAGGGGCAATTATTTTATGAAATTTAAAGTATTCTTTTTAACCATTACCATTCAAAAAAATAAATTTTCTGAGTCTGAAATGCTTCATGAACGACAAATTAATCAGGCTATGGATTCTGTAAAAGAAAGACAAAGTCATTACTGTAGTCATCTGTAATTCCAATTCGAAAGGAGGAATTCACATATGAAGTTTCACCTATTCTTTTTAACGATTACGATTCAAAAAGAAACAATATCTCAAAATGAATTAAAACAAGAAAGACAATATAAACAAGTTATTGATGAAATTCGAGATCGTAGAAGCAAATACTACACTCACCTTTAATCGTTTAACTATATAGAATTGAAAGGAGTCGATTATGATGATGATAGCACGCTGTAAGGAAATGATTTGGATAGTTCAGAGGGATTCCACATAGTTTTATAGAGCTTATGTCACACAAGTTCATCGCTGAATTTGATGTATAAAAAATATATAATAAAATCAAATCAACCCGCTTTTAATTATTTTTTTATAAACAAAAGATACACCACTTAAAAAGAGGTGTATCTTTCTCAGGTTTTACTATTTCCGATTACTTCTCTTCGTTTTAAACAATCTCACTAAGTTTGAAACAACTGTTTTTGTTACTGCATAAACTGGTACTGCTAAAATCATTCCGATGATTCCAGCAAAGTTACCTACCCCTAAAATTAGGATAATAATTGTTAATGGGTGGATGTTTAATTTCGAGCTCATAATACGTGGTGAAATAATATTACTTTCAAACTGTTGTACAATTGTTACGATAATAATTACGTATAAGGCTTGCATCGGAGATACGAACAGTCCTACAATAACAGCTGGTGCTGCTCCGATAAATGGACCTAAGTTAGGAATGATGTTTGTAAATGCTGCAATAATTCCTAAAACGAAAGCGTACGGTAAATCGATAATTAAATAACCGATAAAAGTAAACGCACCTACAAATATACAAACGAGCGCTTGCCCTTGAATATATGCAGATAATGTTTCGTTCGTTTCCTTAATGATACGAAGCCCCTCTTCACGGTAAGACTCTGGTAATAAACTTACCGCTTTCCCTGGAAAGGCATGTCCATCTTTAAACATGTAAAATAAAATGAACGGTACAGTAAATACAACTAATGCAACGTTCGTGATAATACCAAATAAAGCCGTTGCACTCGACGTAATTGTATTTGGTATATCTTTTAAGTATTCAATCGCATTTTTTTCAATTGTTTCAATGGAAACGTAGTTTTGTGTAGATAACCATTCAAACAACCTATGATGTGATAATTCTTGTATGTATACTTTTCCTTCTTTTATGTAGCCTGGCATATTTTTTACTAAGTCCATTAGCTGTTGTGAAATCGTAGGAACAACTACTCCAACGCCAACTGCAGTTAATGTTATGATAAAAAGATATAACAGCAATATCGCTAAATTTCTAGGTACTTTTTTATTCTCCAAAAAGATTAATACAGGATTAAATATGAAGTATAAAAAAAGCGCGATTAAGATTGGGAAAAATAATGTTGATATGAAGATACCAATCGGTTGAAATAAAAATGATATTTTTGTGCAAATAAATATGATTCCTACAACCATTAGCACTTCTAATGTCCAAAAGTGCACTTTTGATTTCAAAAAAATGGCCTCCTTTAAACTAGCACTTCTCTTCATTGTACCAAAATAAGTATGAATTTCACATAATATTTTCCTTTACAATATTCCAAAATACCAATAAATGCACTACAATGAGATTACATACAAATTTGCAGGTAAAGGTGATAAAAATGACACAATGCATCATTTGCAGAAAAGATACGAAAGAACTTAGTGAACAATATGTCATTCCAGAAATATTATGTGGATATTATTTCACAAACTCAATTTGTGATACTTGTCATGAACAAATGACAACAAATATTGATCGTCCTTTAATTAGGCATAAATTGAGTCAATTTAAGATTGAACAAATGAAAAGACAAATTGATTCCCCACTCTATACGAATGAGCACGGTGAGGAACTTGCAGCTGCTGAGACTGATGTTGTCGAAGTAAGCGACGAAATTCTTTATTCTAATGCATTAATTATGAAACTATGTAAAAAGCACGATATTTCCTTACATAATGAAATTTGGAAAGAGGAACGTGTAACGAAAGTAGCCAGTTCTATTCAACGTGAATTGCTATTGGATAACCGTAAATATAAAATGAGTATATTAAAAATGGCTTATACATTCGCTGTACAAACAGTTGATGGCTACTTTGAAGATCAAGATGCGATTGATATCTCTACCATTCTCTCAAATGCAGATTTCGTGGAACTAAAAGAAAAAAGCATTGTACGTGATTTAAGCAAAAGTTCTTTATGGAATACGCTAAATACAAGTAGTGAAAATCATTACTTTATTTTACTTAGCGATAAAGACGGTTTGTTTTGCTTTATTCGTTTGTTTGACATTTTTGATGTTGTCGTTCATTTATCAGAAAAAAGATTTGACCTTCCATCACCCATTGTCGGTGTAAATAATGTGAATACGCAGAAATTTTATGTCCAAAGTTTAAAACAGTATATGGATGGGCTGTTTAAAGAAAAAGCACCTACTATATAACAGGAACCAGAACATACGGTCTCCTTTCTTGATGAAAAGACACTGTGTTATAATGAGTATGAAAAGAACAATACAATCACATAAACCAATTATAAATTGTATATAAATAAAAAAGACTAGTGTGCGGCTACACACTAGTCCACGTAACTTAGCAGATTGGATTGTTCATTTATCCTATTTGTTTCTTATGAACAAAACAACCCACATTCTATAAGCATAGGTGGGTTGTTATTTTTTGAGCTTGTCTATTAAAACGACGACGAACGTTAACAATGCAACGAGAAACAGCCCACCTTGCAGTAGCAACGCTATTTCACTCACGTATTATCACCCCCCTCCTACTCGGAGAAGTGATAATTGAACAACCAACCGCACCTTAAGTTACCCTTTAATTTTACCATATTTTCTAATAATTTACGATGAAAACCCGCAAGCGAATAACTTGCGGGTTTTTTATCCCGTGTTAACAGGCAGTAAACAAAATGGAGCAATAAATAAGTGAAACTTTATTTCTCACTATTTTTTTAATGCATATGCATCAGCAATCATTTCACCAACAATTTTATTTTCTTCTTTCTTCTCGTCTTTCAATAATGGGAATAACAATTCTGCCACTTCATACGCTTCTTCTAAATGCGGATATCCTGATAAAACAAACGTATCAATTCCTAACGATTCATATTCTTTTATCCTTTCTGCTACTGTATGCGGATTGCCTACAAGTGCAGTACCTGCCCCACCTCTTACAAGTCCGATTCCAGCCCATAAATTAGGGCTTATCTCTAACGACTCTCTCGTACCTTTATTTAAATGGGTCATCCGTTTTTGACCAACCGAATCATATCTTGCAAATGTCTTTTGAGCAAGCTCAATTGTTTCATTATCCACATATTGAATTAAACGTTCTGCCTCTTCCCATGCTTCTTCTTCTGTTTCTCTTACAATTACGTGTAATCTAATGCCAAATCGCACTGTACGCCCCTTCTCTTCTGCAAGTTTTCTTACTTCTTCTATTTTCTCTTTCACTTGCTCTGGCGGCTCTCCCCACGTTAAATATACATCACTATGTTCAGCTGCTACTTCTTTTCCAGCAGCTGACGATCCTCCGAAATATATAGGAGGATATGGTATTTGAACTGGTGGGAATACAACTTTACTATCTGTAACTTTAATATGTTTTCCTTCTAAAGAGATCGTTTCACCTTGCAATGTCGATTTCCAAACTTTTAAAAATTCATCCGCTGCTTCATATCTTTCATCATGATCAAGATATAATCCATCTCCTTGTAGTTCAACTGGATCTCCTCCAGCTACTACATTAATAAGCAGCCTCCCATGTGAAATTCTATCAAATGTAGATGCCATCCTCGCTGCAACTGTAGGGGACATTAGTCCTGGTCTCACTGCTACTAAAAATTTTAGTTTTTCTGTTTCAGCAGCAAGAGCTGAAGCTAACACCCAAGGGTCTTCACATCCTTGACCAGTTGGAAGTAAAACACCCGTATATCCTAAATAATCAGCTGCCGCAGCAACTTGCTTATAATAACCATATTCAGCTGCTCTTCCTCGTTTTGTCGTTCCTAAATATCGACCATCTCCATAAGCCGGAATAAACCATAATAATTCCATACCTTTACACACCCCTTATTTATTTTGAATCGTATACTAACACATTCTATATAAATTACCCCTAATAATTTATATGTTAATTCCCTGTCTCACCTTTAAAGTTATCTCGCCATCTTAAAAACTTCACTTCTAGTAAACGTACTAGAGAGTCAGAAAACTTCCCAACAAATGAAAATATAATTATGCCGACAAATACGATATCTGTATTTGAAAATTGCCTTGCATCCATAATCATATAGCCAATACCTTCTGTAGACCCCATAAGTTCTGCTACTACTAAACTCACCCACGCAACACCTAACGATAACCTTGCTCCTAGTAAAAGGTTAGGCAATGCAGCTGGTAAAATTAGTTTCGTGATTAATTTTCTTTTACTAAACTCTAACACTCTCGCAACATCAAATAACTTTGAATCCACACCTCTAATACCTAAAAATGCGTTTACGTATAAAGGAAAAAATGCACCATCTGCAATTAATAACACTTTTGATGTTTCACCAAAACCGAACCATAATACGAAAAGCGGCGCAACAGCTAAATGAGGTACAGTTCTTAACATTTGCACAGATGGGTCTAAATATTGCTCACTTCTCGTTGAAAATCCAACAATCGTTCCTAAAATGATTCCTAAGCCCCCACCAATAAAGAAACCACCCGCAGCCCTGAATACACTAATACTTAAATGGCCGAATAACTCTCCTGTTTTAATAAGCTCTTGGAAAGCTAGAAAAATATCTAATGGTGTTGGTAAAACTGTTTTAGAAACAAGACCGAATACGCCAGCCAACTGCCAAATTATTAATATAATAACCGGTATAGTAATCGCCCTTACTAAAACTTTTACATTTAACTTTCGTACCTTCTTTATGCCATTTTTCTTAATCGTTATACTCGCTGGTTTCATAACAGCTTTCGTATTTTCCACTTTACAAAACCTCTTTTCACTTCGCTTTCAATGCTTTTTCTACGAAAGAATTATCTACAACTTTTTCCGTCTTAATTTCTTTCTTTATAGAACCGAGCTTATATTGAAAATCCGCAGTCTTTTGTTGTTCTGCTATTATTTCCTTAGTTACCGGAACTAAAATTGGTTTGTCGTGATTAAACACTTCTTTTACAATCTCTGCATCTATCTTTTTTACAGAAGTGTATACTTTTATTGCTTCATCTAAGTTAGCATCTTGCCATACACGTGCTTTCTCATAAACTTTGAGGAATTTCTCAACTAATTCTGGATGTTCTTTCGCAAATTTTGTCCTCGTAATTAAAAATTCTGGTGAAGAGACATTTAATGTTTCACCGTCTGCAATCACCTTCGCACCTTTATTTAACGTATGTAATGATATGAAAGGGTCCCAAATCGCCCATGCATCTACTGATCCTGATTCGAATGCAGGCTGCGCTTCATCTGGTTGTAATTGAATGACATTTACATCTTTTGCATCAATACCTTCTTTATCAAGTGCTCGATATAATAAATTAAAGGCACTACTTCCTTTTGCTACTGCAATTTTTTTACCTTTTAAATCTTTTACACTCGCAATCTTACTATCTTTTTGAACGAGAATTCCAGTTCCTTTTCTCGCATAACTTGTATTGGCGATTTCGGTAAATCCAATACCTGCTGCTTGCGCTGAAATGACTGGAGAATTCCCTACTTCACCAAAGTCTAACCGGTTTGATGCGATTGCTTCAAAATAAGGAGGTCCACTTTGGAACTCTGTCCATTTCACTTTAACTCCTTCTTTTTTAAACTCCTCTTCAAACCATCCCTTTTTCTTTGCTAGTAATAGCGGGCTTAATCCTTGTTGTATACCAATTTGTATTGTTACATCTTCTTTCTTACTACTTGCTGTACTTTTTTCACATCCTAACAAACATACTGATATAGCTAAAGCAAAAGAAAGAATTTTTAATTTTTTATACATATAAAATCACCCTTTTCCTATATACTTGTTTGAATCAACCCTCCATATTCAAACTGCTGTAATACTTTCGTTCGAAGTTGTTGGAACGATTGAGAAGTTTTATTTCGCGGATAAGGCAAATTATTTTCAATCACTTTATGTATTTTCCCTGGTTTTGCACTCATAATGATGATTCGGTTTGAAAGATATATCGCTTCGTCTATATCATGTGTAACGAATATCATTGTTGTTTTCTTCTGCTCCCAAATATTTAGCAATACTTCTTGTAAATGACTTCGAGTAAAAGCATCCAGCGCTCCAAAAGGTTCATCAAGTAATAATACATTCGGATCTCTTAATAACGCTCTCGCTATCGCAACACGTTGTGACATCCCGCCTGAAATCTCTTTCGGATACGATTTTTCAAAGCTATCTAACCGAACGATTTCAACCCATTCTCTCACCTTATCTTTCACATACTTATCTTTTAACGACAAATCTGCCGCTATATTTTCTTCAACTGTTAACCATGGAAAAAGCCTATGTTCTTGAAAAATAAAACCTTGTTTCTTACTCGGTTTTAAGATAGGATCCCCGTCAATAACAACTTCCCCTTCAAAATCATTATCTAGACCGGCAACAATTTTTAGTAATGTACTTTTTCCGCACCCACTCGGACCAATTACTGTAACAAAATCCCCTTTCTCTAATTGAAAATTAATATTCTCTAATACTTGAACAGTACCAGTTTGTTTCAAAAAATATTTTGATACCCCATCAATTGAAACAGTCATTTCTTCTCCTCCTTAAAATGATTCATATAAATGAACAGATTCAGTATTTGTGCAATAAAAAAACCAAAGGCATTTTATCAACAGATAAAATGCCTTTGGTTTCTCCAATCAGCAATACGTTATGGAATTAAGTACATATTATAAAAATATTTCCGATAAGTCAACTAGGTTTTATCAAAACATACATATGATTCGTTTGAATATTTTTACTGTTGTTTATTTGAACGATATCATTTACTTACTATTTTTTCTGATTTTTAATCCACTGTAACCAATAAGAAAACTCACACGCTAAATGCATTTGATGGGATTTAATAACTAAGCGACGAAATTTCTACAAAAAAAAGAGTAATTTCAAGAAATATGCTACTAACCTTAGATTTATTAAAAAAGTTAGATCATATAACTTGAGACTACTCATTCCCATTCAAAATATTTATGTAATTAAATTTTATTTCCTCTGCACCCTGGCTGTCTCCAAAACTATTGGTGGCAGCTCTTTTTGAATGATTTCTTTTAATCCATAAAGAGCTTTCCTCACATACCCACCTTCGAAATTTCCTAATGGTTCTGGTAATTCATCTTCATCCAATATGAAGTATTCTCCATTTGGAAGTACCATAATATCGATGATTAACTCTTCAAAGGAAACCACTTCATCTTTTATTTGTGTGTTTTTTACGATATTAAAATAGGAACCTAAATACTTTCCTTTTATATCTCTCCATACGTATAAATTGTACGGACGATCTTTCCAGTAATATGCGATTGTATAACTTCCTTTTGGGATTGTTAACTTAGTATCATTTGCAGTCATTGTAAATGAATACTGCACCTCGTGAAATAAAACGATACTTTGTGATTGCTTTTCAAGTAATAAGCAATTGTGATCTACTATTGTTGAGTTATACCGGATTTTTCTTTCTATAATTTCAATTTTCGATGTAAGTAACTTATTCATTATTTTGTTTCCCCTTATGCTAGTTCTATCCTCAATTATATCCATTTATGTAGTGATAAAGAAGTGTATAGTTTTTTATATAATGATTTATAAAAGTACATAATAAAAACTCCTTCTTATTTAGAAAGAGTTTTTCACTATCCATGTTTCATATTTTTTCACTTCTAACGGAAGCTCATTTGTTTTTATGTAACTAACAGCACTATTACTCATGTTTTAACTTTTCCTTAACCGCATCATAAAATTTTCGTTCTTCATCAACATTTAAGTAAACACGACTTACTGTTTTAGAAAAGCCGTATAACAACTGCGCTTTCACTGGCTCTTTTAATGTTATTTTAAAAGTAGCAGGTTCTTTTATGAACTCCATAACAGTTGCATCCAATACCTGTTTCCTTTCTTTTGCCGTTAGCAATTCACCCTTGTAGAACGCAATATTATCAATTTGTGTAAATGGCATAACAATTTTCTTTCCTAATCCGATTTGAATGACTACTTGTTCTTCTGTTACGACAAGGGGATTTTTGCGCATCGCTTGTATTTCAGCTATAAAATAAATCATCGCGTATACATTTAAAATAAGTAAAATCCATGCTATTACTGGATTCCACTGATGTAGTAAATAATGAAAACCAATGCTTTCAATTATTGTTGCATGAATAATCATGATATACACACCTATAGCACCAGTCTTTTTATGATATGAGTATACAGATTTACCTGTTGGTACTTTTTCACGCCACGATAAAAACGCATAATAGATTAACTTACACTCTGTTAGAATGACATCTACTAACTTACTTCTTTTCATAGTGGCGTCAAACGCTGCATCAATTGCATAAGAAAAGGAATAATTTTCTCTTCTATATTCTTTATATTTTTTTATTATTTTAGGAAGCACTCTAACAATTTTATAGAGAAGGAATAATTCTAGACCTACAAATGCAATTTCAGCCGCAACAATAATATAAGAGATGAATGAAAAAGCTTGTAAATAGTCACTTGGAATAATAAATCTTGCAAAAATATAACCAGCTATTACAACAGGAACTATATACGTTAACGAGTATCTTTTTCGAATAATGAAGAAATACGTGATGATTGGAATGACAAACATGCAATCTAATAATGACCCAAGCACAACTTCTTTCGGCGCAACTGGTACAATTGGAAGGGCATACAATAAATAGTTTGGTAGCATAATTAAAAAGACGAGTCCAATCCAAACACCTTTTCGCCTTCGTGATAGTGTAACCTCCATACGTTCACTCCTTTATTTAAAAACCTCATTTAAATGGTCTTTATAAAATGAAATGGCACGTTCAAATTCTTTTACTTCCTCTACTTTCACGACAGTTTCAAGTAATAATTTCATCGCTGATTCGTGATCGTTTACGTTATATTTTACTAATGATAAAAATACTTTCATCGGAGCGTTCTCTGGGAATTTTTTCACCCCAGCTTCTAATACTGTAATTGCCTTTTCATATTCCCCTATACAACGATATGTACTTCCTAAACCAATATAAGCACCGCAAAGCGATTCGCCATCGAGTCCATTTGCGATTGCCTGCTCATAATACGGAACTGCTTCTGTTTCTAGCCCCATTACATCATGTATCCACGCACACTGATACAGTACTTCTGCATCCTTTGTAAAGTTTGTTAATCCTATAAGCATCTCTTTAGACTGCGCATATTTCTTTTCGTTTCTAAGTTTAATAGCTTGCTTTAATAAATGTTCCATAGAATCCACTCCTCACCAATTATTCTGTGTATAGCTCTTGATTGGTATACGCTTCACATTCGTGTAAAAGTAAAATTCCCACCAATTAAAGTTTCGCTTACTTATTACTATGCGGATTCATTCTCATCTAAAAACTTAATTTTAAAAAGCAGTGACACGATTACATAATAACTCTAAGCTTTTGACAATTTCTTTCGCTGTTTCATCTTTCCCATTACACAACTTCCCTTTACCATCCTGTCCAATTACATAATGCACAGCTCCGCGCGAATATAAAGAATGTGGTGAATTCGCAATCATTACATTCGCCCTTGCTTCTTTCATTCTATTTTTTGCTCTTTCAAACAGTTCTTCTTCATTTAAATCACTTTCAAGTTTAAAACCAACAAGTACTGTTTCTGGGTCCCATTCTTTTATTTGTTTTAATACTTTTGGAGCCTTTTGAAAGTGAATAATCGGTGCTATATCACTTGAAATTTTTCCGTTCATATTAAGAACATTACCATCTTGATCACAAATTTTCTCCACAATCCAATCTGATCCAGCCGCTGCCATAATGACTGCATCAATCTTTTCATGTGATATGATACTTTTCATTTTATCTTGTAAATCAACGATTCCTTCAAATGGATGTAATTCTAACCCTCTATGTACATCACTCGGTTTCTCCGCAAAATAACCGTGTAAATATATAACATGTGCCCCTTTAGCTAGAAGTTCTTCTGCGATTATCCTTCCGATTGTACCTTTGGCCATATTCGTATGCCCGCGTACTTGATCCCATTTTTCTAGACAACCACCGCTCGTAATTAATACCTTTTTCCCCTTCATTGTAACCATCCCTTACTAATTTTTCTTACGAAACCATTCTGTTCCAAAGTCAACTATATCACGCTGTTTCATTAGACGACACGTTGCATTCCCTATCTTCCCATTTTTTACAGTTCCTTTTCGCTCAAACTCCACACCAATTTCTACAAACTTCTCAGATTCGTAATCCATTTCAAAAAACTCTTTCCACACTCTTTCACCGTTTTCTATAATAGGTGCTCCTACTTGTATTAACTCACATGCACCAGAACGCACCTCGGATAAATGAACAGACGTATTGGAATCATATCCAACACCAATTAATAATACGTACCCGTCTAAATCATATATTTTTCTTAATGGAGATTCTTCTCCAAAGCTCATTGATAACGAATGGTTCATTGTTATTTCTACTGCATGTTTTCCCCATGCAGCAAAACTTCCTAACGGATGATTACTACGTACTACATTCGGATATGTACGAAAACATTCAACTATTTCACCCATTCCCCTTGTTGGGGTTATACGTGAATCAAATGCTGGGACGTTATCTCGGATAATTTGCCACCAGTCTTCCGGTACAGGTGGTCTTGACCAATGTTTCGGATCGGACAAATCCGAAGATTGCGTTGGCATTATTATCGTTCCTTCTTCCGTAACAACTTTCATTAATGCTTCTACTACAGCAACCGCACCACCAGATATCCACCCGATAGAACTTAGTGATGAATGAACGATAATTGTCATTCCTTTTTCGACTCCTAATGCTTTTAAATCTTTTGTTATTGTTTCGATTGTATTTGGAAATTGTGTACTTGCTACTATTTCATTCATTTTCATATTGGTTCCCCCACTAGCTACGTAAATTTAAACTTTTATATAAATATATTATCATATTTTTCTTAATTTTTAACTTAATCATTTTTCATATCTATAAAAAATGGTAATATTATTACACAAAAAATTTTTAAATTATAATATCCAGATTTAAAACACAAAAAGAAAGTGAAGTTTTTACATCCCCACCATAAAAAGCTGTTTTATACATAGACGAAAGAGCTCATCACAAATGATGAGCTCTTTGTTTACTTTATCCTTCAATTGTAACCCCAGTAAACATTGATAAGTTTCCCGTTATTTTCTCACCTACACGTAAAAATAAGCCTGCTGCTCTTCCGCTTATACAGTGAGAGCCAATTAATAGTTTACCAGTATATGGACCATCCCATGTGTCAATGGTATAGTCAGGCATTTCTATGTATTGCTGGTATATCTTCCTTTGTTCAAAGTAATACTCTGTTTTATCTTCAGCTAATAATTCATCATTTTCGTATATAGATACTCCGCCACCTTCACGACCAAATACAGGTTTGGAAACGTATGATTCATGTCTTTCTAGAAATCGCTTATTTGAAAAATATGTTGGTAGAAAGTATTTATAAATAATGTCTTGCTCTTCTTCTGTAAAGAAAACACTTTCTTCATAAAGCTTCCAAATTAGTGCGAGTACACTTTTGTTTTGCATAACAAATGCGGCTGGCGGATTAATAATTTTCACTCTTTCTTGCGCAATATGATCTAAAAATTGTAAACCAATCCTTTTTCCATTCTTATCAACGTCCGTTACTAAATACTCTATTGGATACAGTCTATATAAATATTTTATTTTTTCTCCACTCGGCGTATATATACCATCTTCCGCAACGACAATGTCTTGTATTCCTACATAGTCCGTTGACTGATTTAAGCAATACGTTCTTAAAAACTGAACCGTTTGACTATCTTCATCGTGCCAATCATAACTAGTAAAATATATCGTCTCTTCAGGGCCTATATGATAGTCATGTTTAATTTGTTCCCATGCCTGCACAATATGCTCTTCTATATGGTTTGGGTGATTTACATCATGATAACGGCATAACACTTCATTTGCGACAGACGGTTCTAAATAGCCTGTTGGCGTATCACAATTTACTTCTATTAATTTTATATCGTCACCATTTACGATAAAATCAAACCTTGTAAAATATGAAAATAAACCATTATGTTTCATTCTCGCCATTTCCCACGCTTCAGCTGGGAATCCAAGTTTTTGAAAATCTTCTGTCGTATTTACAATATATTGATACGTTCTATATAACACATACATGATTTCTTCTGTCGCTTTTGAGATAGCAGTATAAGTTTTTGCTGGCATGCGATACATCCCTGTTGCCATATATTGATTCCATTCTTCATTCTCTAACAGACTAGGCCAAGTGAAACCATTCCTACTAGCCTCTTCTGCAAGTGAAAACCATACTTTCATATACTCTTCTTGCTCTCGTTCTGTATACATTACTCCATTACCCTTTCGTTTTAGGATCCTGCTGGCGCTTTTGCGTTTCCAATTCCACTTGAACCAGAGTTTACTTTCGGTGTTTGCGTAGTAGATGATTTTGGCGTATTTGTATCTGGTGTTACTTTATTGGATGGATTTGGCTGCTGTTTATTTAAATCTACTTTATTGGAAGTATTATTGTTACCGTTAGAACCACCAGTATAACCACCGCTACTACCGCCACCTGTTCTACGCTCATCTTTTTCACGATATGGAATAACATTATTTGCATACGGTTTCTTCATTAAATTTGGTTTTGCTGTATAATTCATATTTGAAGTTCTACTCGCTAATAAATATCCTGCTACAAATGGAAGTATCGGTAAATGAGAGTTTTCATGATAAGATGAAAATGACAGATTATTTTCCTTGCATAACTCATCTTTCTCTACATTTTCATTGGTTGGGGCTTTATCATCACAATTTAATGTTTCTTGTTCATTTCTTTGTTTTGCACCATCTGTTTTAACAGCTGTACTTTCTTGCTGAGCAGTTTTTTCTTCATAATCACCACAACCTGTTAATAAAAAAGATGACACCCCTATTGAAGTAGCTATTTTTATAAACTTACTTTTCTCCATTCTCACGTGTTATACACCTATCTTCTTTTATCTATATTTTTCCAGATACCTATATTATATAATGAAATTATTATTTTTTTCAAACTATATTCAATATGTACAATTATATATTTTCATGCTATTTTTCCATGTAACAATGAAATCTTTCTATCCCTGGATATTTTTCTCCTAAACTTTTAACTTGAAAACCAATTCTTTTATAAAATTCTACCGCCCCATCGTCTGTCTCTGCTTCTATATAAGTCAATTGGTATACTCTTACAATCTCTTTAATCATTTGTAGTGCAATTCCTTTTTGACGATAATCTGGCGCCACTGCTATATGACATACTCGTGCTTTAGTTGCTCCGATTACTTCAATACCTAGACAAGCTTTTTCTTCATATTTGTACAAAGTCCCTTTATTACTTTGATAAAATAATACTGCTTTCTTTAAGCTTATTTCATTTGGACCGACGGCATATTGTAGCACATTTAATATTGAATCTTTTTCAATTTGTTCAACACGCTGTAAATTCATATTTTCATCCCTTTCTATGAAAAAAAGACTAACTCTTAATAAAAAGAGCTAATCTCATTACGCCGTTATTTTTTCTTCTTTTTTTACAACGACAGCCACATAACTATGAAGTATCATTCCAATAATAACGAGACTCATACCAATCCAAGATAATGATGACGGAATTGGTGCAGATAACCAGATCAGCTCTCCTACTAGCGCAAATAAAACTTCACCAGACTGCGTCGCTTCCACTGTTGCTAATTTTTGCGGATCATCTTTCACAAGATCTGTTGCAAAGAAAAATAATACTGTCGCGATTAACCCAGAGCTAACTGCTACAATAAAACATTGAAAAATTTGGCTACTTGACGGTAATCCGCCTGTTGATAATTCGTAACCAGATAATAAAAACCAAAATGGTAAACTTGCTAATGTCATACCGAGTACTCGCTGAAATACATCTAATTCCCCTTTACAAACTTGCATCATTTTTCTATTTCCAAGAGGATACGCAAATGCTGCAATAAGTACAGGAACTACACATAAAACGGTTTCACGAATACCTAATGAAGAAGCATGTTCTACTTGCATGAGAACAACACCGAATAAAATAATGCCCGACATAACTAATTCCTTCATCGGAAGTTTTTTATGTAGTGGATTCACCGCAAAAAATGGTGTTAACAAAATCCCTGCAACGATTGTAATTTGCCATGTTGATGCAACAAGCCAACCTGGTCCGAACGCTCCAGCAAAACTAAGCGGCGCATAAAAGAGACCAAATCCAACGATACTCCACACTAACCATTCTTTCGGATTGTTTTTCATATATTGAAAGAGTTGCTTTAAGTTCCCTCTATACATAACAATAAGTAATAACATTGGAACCATAAAATAGTACCGTAATGATGCACTCCAAATCCAGCTTCCACCTTCTAAGTCCATTGCCCTGTTTAAAACAAAAGTAAAGGCAAAGAAAAATGATGCCAGTATCCCTATAACAATTGCTTTCATTGTAAAACCCCTTGTATTTAATTTTTTATCTCTATGACATATATTTTAGTATACGCGATGAAAAATCTACATACAAACTTACATTTCACTTTGGGATGATGAAGGAATTGTAGTAGATTTACATGGGAATAAAGTGCATTGGTATGAAATCGAGGCCATTACATATCAAAATTTTCAAGGGTCAAAATCTACTTTAATCTCGACCCACTATACTCACCATGAAAATATACACATCCGCTATAAAAGATGGCTACCAACTATTGCACATTCAATTTACTGGTTTTCTATTGAGAAACCAAAAGATTATCATAAAAATTTAATGATAGCTTGGGAAGAAAAGCGAACGAATAAAAACAAACGCCTCCTTTAATTATTATTTAGGGGCGTTCGTTCATTCAAAAATTAAAGAATGTGTAGTTTATATTCTCTGTATAATTTCCTCAAACGACTGATATGAGCTTGATGATACCGATTATGATCTGCTATATGCCATATTCCCCATCTTATTGTCGCAGTTTCGCCTTTTTCATACAAAACTTCCTCTCTTAAAAGAACAACACCATATGTTCATCATCATTATACACACCATTCATTTTTATAGCCCTTTTTTCAATTCCGTATGTTTTAAATCCCATTGATTCATATAATCGTTTGGCTGGTTCGTTCGTTGAAACAACCCCTAAATTCAATTGCTCTAGCTTCATCTCTTTTGCCCTTTCAATTGCTTTACGTATTAAATCACGTGCAAGACCACTTCTTCGATTTTCAGTATCTACATACATTGCAACGATATGTCCTTTATGCTTATATGCGTCTTTTTCTTCTGTTAATAAAGTAACAACCCCAACTAAACGATTTTCATTATTAAAAGCACCAAATGTAAAACTACTATTGGATGAAAGATTACTAGCAACTCGTTCAAGAGGATTTTCTTGACGTACTGCTTCTTCATAAGTCGTTATAAATGCTTCTGGATTTACTTGTAATGCTTGTAAACGTAACTCCCAATATTGTTTTGCATCCGCTTTTGTAAGTAATCGAATCATTTTATCTTCCCCTTTTTAATTTACATAATATTTTTATAGGCTACTTTTTTGATTCATACTCTTCTTTTAATATACTGTAACGATTGCGATGAATGAACTTCCCCTGTCTCAATCGATCATTTCTCATTAACCCTTCGCATACAAATCCGGCACTTTCATAACTCTTTTTAGCTTTTGTATTATCTTCATCTACACGTAACCAAATTTTCTCCAATTCAAACTGAGAAAAACCTATTTGTAACATGCTGTTTAGAGCTGCCATTCCAAATCCTTTACCCCAATAGTCTTTATTTCCAATCGCAATTCCTAGTTCAGCATTTTTATTTGTTTTATCAAAATTTTTAAGGTCTACCCATCCAATATGTATACCTGCCTCAGTAACGATTGCCCTTTGTTCATAACCATTTTTTCGGCTTATACAAGCTTCAATCCAGTTTCTCGTATCTCCACGAGTGAACGGAGGATATTGATCTGGTACGACTAAATGCTTTGTTACATCTCTATCTAATGACCATTGATAGCGATCTTCTACATCATCTAGTGTCAATTCTCTTAATTGAACATATGGTACATTCATTTTTCTCTCCCGTTTTATAAAAATGATCAAAAGCGGCTACAAATTTGTTTGCATATTGCTCATCATATCTTCTTAGCACTCTAATAAACCATTTTGAACTCCCAAGCCACTTACCATTTACTCTTAATACATATTCATGTACTAAATCCGCTAATAAATTAGCGATAAACAATTCTTCTTCTCTTTTTGTTGCACCAATAAAGTCATCTAAAGTATCCGTAATAAAATATCGCTTCTGCTTAATCGTTTCTTCGGTCCATTTAGCTGGTCCTTTATGTAGTAAATCATTCGCTTCTTTTTTTAATTTCTCAACAATTTCCTTTTCCCCTTTTAATGCAATCCCTTCTGAAACTAATTGTGGTAACGACGGTCTCCCTCGATCACAATCCATTTTGAAAAAGGTTTTATATGTTTCAAAATTATGAACAAACACCTCAACAGGCCATCCATTACTATAGAAAGATTCCCTATAGCAAGAAGTTAAACTTTGGTCAACTATTACAATATCAAGGTCAGATGTTTTCGTCGCTTCTCCTCGTGCAACGCTTCCGCCGAGTAAAGCTACATCACAATTCGAAAATTGTAATGTAATTATGTTTTGTGCTGCGTCAATTGCTTTCATAACCGATCCTCTTTTCTTATTTCACTTTCTTTTTTTCAGCTCTTTCTCTCGCTTTTTTTATATAGCTTTCTGCATCTGGTGTTTTACATGATGTTGCACCGTGATCAACCTCTACTTTTCCAATTTCACGTGCAATTTCAATCGCTTGTCGCTCTAAGTCTTCATTACGAATTCCTATTGCGATTAAAGCACTATTCATCGCTTCTTTTTTTCTATTTTTTTCATTATGTATATTTTCTTTAATCTCTTCTAAGTACGGAGAGAAGAAATCATCATGTAACGTTTTATTTTTAATCGCTATATTTGCTAATAAAGACCAGCCAGCTCTTCCAATCCATTCATCATTAGACTTTGTCCACTCTTCCATTCTTTCTATTGCAATTGGCGAAGTACATATAGATGTCATAAGAACATCCATCAAACAGTAATAATCAACATCCTGAATCCAACTATTAAGCTGTTCTGTCGTTATTTTTTTCGGATCTAAAATATAAGTTGCTAATGTCATTGCGTCCATATTTTTCGTTTCCCACAATCCAACTGCTAAATCATGATCTTTTTTTATCTTCTTTTTTAACAATTTTAAATTCGCAAAACTAACTCCAAATAACGGCTCTTTCGCTCCGTGGTTTTTATACGTTTTTCGATTTTGTTCTGTTCCATATTCCTCTAGTTGCTGCATTACTTCCTCAAGTAACATATACCCACCTCTTTATCTTTTATGTTGACTGTATATATGTATGTACGATATATTCTACATTACTTTTTGGTTTTCCTATATTTATTTTTAAAATACGGTATGTGAAATTTTTAAACATTGCACAGCTACACCATCAAAAAACTATACATGTTAAACATACAGTTTTTTGATGGTATCAATTTTCCGTAGAATAAGATATAAACTACGAAAGAACTTTTAATGAGATGTGTATTTCCAACATGTTTAGAAAACTCTTTAAAATGGTTTACTATCATACTTTTATACCTCCTTCATAAATTATGTTTACTACATTTATTCTTAGCCAAAATACTTTCTACATTTTAATAACTCTCTCAATAAGATTTTCTTATATAAAAATCCCTACAAACGCTGTAGGGATTTATGTCTAAATCATTTTGCTACACTCTATTTCATATGAAAATAGTTTCCTTATTCAGATGCATTCATAAGCACAATTCTCCAACCATCTGGATCCTCTATTGTGGTTCCTTTCTCTATCCAATACGGGTTTTCTGGTTCCACCTCATGATAGCCCATATTACTTAATCGATTCACTATCTTTTCAATTTCATCTTTATTAGGCATATAAAAAACTAGTAAATTATCTTTTGTCGGTGCCGGACATGGACTTCCATTAACATGTGTAGTAAACTCCAAATGATACTCTTCATCTGGTAATCCAAACATAACCCCGTCATATCCTTCGTGATTGTGAAATTCCCCTATACGTTTTAATCCTAATCCTGTTTCATAAAAACTGATCACTTCTTCAAATTTATCTGTTGGTCTTGCAATTCTAAATTGAACCCAATTCTTCATGCAATTCTCCTCCTTTTCATTTTTCAAAGCTTTATAGTAATTAGTATAGGTTACATATATTCCCTTTAACATCCCTCATTAGTGTGAGCTTCCTAAGTTGAAAGACCTATTAGTTAATAAACAATAGGACTTTAGTATAAATTGCTATTTTGCATTGTTTCTAATGTTATCCATGACTGCCCAATTGGATTAACATATGGCCTTTCCTCATTACAAATTTTACAGTGAGAAGGTGCTTCTTCATTTTCGGGATACTGTACTCCACATGTAGTGCAAATATAATTATTCATATTCCCGCTCCTTTTTTCATATAATTGTTTCTTTACCAATATTTTAATAAAAATCAAAAATATTCGAATCAATATTTGGAACGAAAACGAAGTGATACGAAAGTATGATTTGGTGATTGAAAGTTTAAATAATAAAGGTTAAATTCATTCTATTTTTCAAAACTGCAATTGATATAAAATCTTGCATACTTTTGGGTAAACTTTTTTACAAGTGTAAAAAAGTTTCTTTGCATTTCCCTACCTATAATTGCTAATATAGTAGAGTAGAACTTTTATAGAGAGAAGGAAAATTATGCACAATGGAATTCGAATGACAACTTTAGTAAAAAGGGCTATGTTAGTTTGTGCGGGAGTATTATTCACATACGAAGCGGCTTTTGGATCAGTACATACTGCTTTAGCTAGTACAGAGGATGAAGCAAAATCTGTTCAACTTGTAAGTGAGATTCAAACATCTCTTGCTCCGAAAGAAGCTCCAAAACATTATAACGGGCAAGTTAGAAAAGTCGCTTATTTAACATTTGATGACGGTCCTGGAAAATACACAGCTGAGCTTTTAGATATGTTAAAGAAAGAAAATGCAAAAGCAACATTTTTCCTAATTGGTTCAAACGTAAAAGCTTTCCCTGATCTTGTAAAACGCGAAGATGCTGAAGGCCACTACGTTGGGATGCACAGTATGACTCATAACTACAAGAAACTTTACACTGAAGGTCATTACGTAGATGAAATGAAGGAAGACCAAGGCTTAATCGCTGGTGTTTTAGGTAAATCACCAGTATTAACTCGTCCAGCTTACGGCTCTATGCCAGGATTAAACGAAGCTCTTCGCAACAAAGTTGTAGACAATGGCTTAAAAGTTTGGGATTGGACAATTGACTCTTTAGACTGGAAATATAACAAAATGCAAGTTGATGCTGCATCAGCTAAAATTGTAGAAAACGTTCTAGCTCATTCTACAAATCCAACAGAAGTTATCCTTATGCATGATATTCATCCACAATCAGTAAAAGCAGTACCTGGAATTATTAAAGGACTGAAAGAAAAAGGATATGAATTAGAAGCATATAATGAGAACGAACACTTCCCATTAAACTTCTGGCATGATAATCGTATGTAATGAAAAGACTTGATCCCCTCTAGTAGGTTATCAAGTCTTTTTTATCGTTTTTAGAATTTCCTTATAGAGAAAACCTATACACGCTTGCACCATATCAACATTATACGTCCCTTCCCTTTTATCAAATAAATTTAACTTTGAAATATCACATGCTATCTTTAACCTAGTTTAAATAAGTAGATGTTATATAATCGTATTTATAGTGCAAACTGAAGAAACTTGGAATCAATTTAAGAAAGAAACGCGATAAGTAAAAAACTACAAAAGCGACTTATTCAAAATAAAAACATACATATCAGAATACAGTCAAAAAAGGATTGAATATACAATTTCAATCCTTTTTTATATTATCAACACTTTAGCACATATTACTCTTAAGGAGTGATATGTATATGGATTTTCTTTCACCTGAATATTTGTCTGCCTTGCTTGCCATTATTGTAATCGATTTAGTGTTAGCCGGAGATAATGCCATCGTAATTGGATTAGCAGCAAGAAGATTACCGAAAGACCAACAAAAGAAAGTTATCATTTGGGGAACCATTGGAGCAATCGCTATTAGGGCTCTCGCTACCTTAGTTGTCGTTTGGTTATTAAAAATACCTGGATTACTCCTAATTGGTGGTGTACTTCTTATTTGGATCGCTTACAAGCTGATCGCTGAGGGCAAAAATCATGATATTAAAGCCGAAGAAGGATTTTGGTCTGCTATTAAAACCATTATTATTGCTGATGCGTTAATGGGCATTGATAATGTACTCGCTGTTGCAGGAGCTGCCCATGGTAACTTTTCTTTAGTAATCATCGGACTATTAGTGTCTATTCCAGTAGTCGTATGGGGCAGCACATTAATTTTAAAATGGGTGGATCGTTTTCCTGTCATCATTACGATCGGAGCAGCCGTTTTAGCTTATACTGCCGCGAAAATGATTGTAGATGAGAAATGGTTCGCTGGATTTTTCGAAAGTAACCCTTTCGTTAAATGGGCATTTATCATTATTATCATCGTCGGTGTAGTTTTCTTCGGAAAGGCAAAACAAAAAGCAACAGCTGGTTTTGTCTCATAATGATGGTATATTTACAAATAAAAGGCGCTATTCATATGAATAGCGCCTTCTATTATTTATTTAGCTTCCCCTTCCGGAGTCGTTTTTACCTTCGTTTTGTTTTTATCACGGTTGTTATAGTTATACTTCGAACGATCTACTGGAGTGAATCCTTCCGGTGTGTAGAATCGTAATAAGTCACCATTTACGACTTGGTCAGAGTATTTTAGTGAGTTTTGAACCATTTGTTCATTTTTCTTTATTTCATCTGTAAATTCTACAGGTTTTCCAGTAGTTGTATCATAGTATTTGCCGTTTAGTGCAGTAACTGTTGGGCTTACGTAGTTACCGTTACGGAACGCAACGACTTGTTTATGATCTGGTGATAATAAATCAGAACCGAATTGAACATAATTCTTTGTATCTGTACCTAGTAAGTGTAATAGCGTTGGAAGAACGTCAATTTCACCACCGTATTGATGTTGTACGCCACCTTTCACTCCTGGTACACGAACGATTAATGGTACACGTTGTAACTGTGCATTTTCAAATGAGTTCATTTCTTTACCCATTACTTTTGACATTGCTGCATTATGATTATCTGAAATACCGTAATGGTCTCCGTACATAACAATAATTGAGTTATCATATAAACCAGATTGTTTCAAGTAATCGATGAAGCCTTTTACAGATTCATCTAAATAGCGTGCTGTTTGGAAGTACGTATCTACTGATGAATCACCTGTTGTTGCTGGTTCAATCGTTGCTTCTGCCTTATCGATTGGATAAGGGAAATGGTTCGATAACGTAATAAACTTTGTATAGAACGGTTGTTTCAACGTTTGTAATAACGGAATAGATTCATTAAAGAACGGTTTATCTTTTAATCCGTAGTTTACTACGTCTTTTTCATTCATATCGTAGTATGACGCATCAAAGAATTTATTAAAACCAAATGATTTATAAATATCGTCACGGTTCCAGAATGTTTTGTAGTTACCGTGGAATACTGCTGATGTGTATCCTTGTTGTCCTAAAATAGCTGGTGCTGATTGATACGTATTATGAGATTTCGTTGTAAAGACAGAACCTTGCGGTAAGCCAAACATTGAATTCTCTAACATAAACTCCGCATCAGATGTTTTCCCTTGTCCTGTTTGATGGAAGAAGTTATCAAAGTATAGTGTATTCGCATCTTTTGTAAATGAGTTTAAGAACGGTGTAACTTCTTGACCATTTAATTTGTAATCAATTAAGAAGTTTTGGAATGACTCTAAATGAATGTAAATTACGTTCATTCCCTTTCCTTTACCGAAATACTCAGGATTTGGACTTGCATAAGTTGATGTTAAATAATTTCGTACTTCTGTCATATTATCGCCATCCGCTAATGCTCGTTCTGTTGATGCTTTCGCACTTTGAATTCCATCATAAATTGTGTAGTTGTATGCACCTAAATATTTCACAATATAATTACGGTCAAACGTTCTTGTTAATAATTCAGGACGGTCAGACTCTGCAAGACCTAAGTTAACACTGAATAATAAAATACCTACTACAAATACTAGAGATAATTTATGCTTCGCAACACGAATTGGTTTTGGATTTGCAAATTTTGTTGCGACTAACACAATTAATATAATCGTGTCTAAGAAGTATAATGGATCATAAAGATGTAGCAACGCAAGAATACTACCACCTAAATCTCCAAAGTTATTCGTTTGTGTTAATGTCGGGAACGTAATAAAGTCACTGAAAAAGCGATAGTATACTACGTTTGCGTATAAAAGAATCGACAATAACAAATTAATGATAATTAACCAAATATAAGATCGTTTCCCTTTTGCAAATAATGCAAGTCCTAAAAATAGAACTGCTGAACTAAGCGGGTTAAAAAACAGCAAGAATTTTTGGATTGTGTTTGAAATTCCTAAATTGAATTCCGTTACATAAGCTGCATATGTTTTGAGCCACAATAAAATAACGGCAAACAGAAAGAATCCAAAATGATTGCTTAACACACTTTTGCTCTTTAATAAGAACTGTTTCATTTCTCCACCTCTTTTGATCATCCAAGGCTTATTTTTTATAAGTCTGTCTCTCTATTCAAATTTTCTTCTTCAAATAGATTATCTTTATTTAACTATATGAAGAATATTAGTAATTATAATTTGAAGCTAGTATTTATTCAACTATTTCTTTCTAGACATTTTGACCTTGGTTTCTATTTAACAAAATAAATTTGTAACATTTCCTGTTTTCTCCCAAGATTCATCCACTAATTATGACACCCCATACTATATACCTTTATAAACTCATTCGCAAACTATTCTATCTCCAAATTTGGTACATATTTCACATGACAAAATAATACGATTTGATTATATTACTCCACTTACATTTCCCTTCTTCAACTAACTCTTTAAATCTTAAAGTCATTACATCCCTTCCATACATGAAAGAATTCTCCTGTTCATTAATATTATATTTGAATAATTATTCATTTGACCGACCAGCGATGTTACGTTTTCTCGACAAAAAAACTCGCTCTAAAAAGAACGAGTTTTTTCATTATATATTATTGACCTTTGTACATTGCATCTACTTGTTTTTGAAGTTCCTCATTTTCTAAGAACTCATCATAAGTAGCCTCTTTATCGATTACACCGTTTGGTGTTACTTCGATAATGCGGTTTGCAATTGTTTGCACGAACTGATGGTCATGAGATGTGAATAAGATTGTACCTTTGAATGCAATTAAACCGTTGTTTAATGCTGTGATTGACTCAAGGTCTAAGTGGTTCGTTGGATCGTCAAGTGTGATTACGTTCGCACCACTTAACATCATTTTAGATAACATACAACGAACTTTTTCGCCTCCAGATAATACAGAAACGTTCTTCTTAACTTCTTCACCTGAGAATAACATACGGCCTAAGAAACCACGTAAGAAGCTTTCAGACTCATCTTGTGGAGAGAATTGACGTAACCATTCAACTAAGTTGTAATCACTGTTCTCAAAGTACTTAGAGTTATCTCTTGGGAAGTAAGATTGAGAGGTTGTAACACCCCATTTGAATGAACCGCTATCCGGCTCCATTTCACCCATAAGAATTTTAAATAATGTTGTCATCGCAATATCGTTACGGCCGATAAATGCAACTTTATCACCTTTATTTAAAGTGAAGTACACATTATCTAACACTTTTTCACCATCAATTGTTTTAGAAAGACCTTCAACAGTTAATAAGTCATTTCCTACTTCACGCTCAGGTGTGAAGCCAACGAATGGGTAACGACGTGATGACGGTCTAATATCGTCTAATGTAATTTTGTCTAATAATTTTTTACGAGAAGTTGCTTGTTTCGCTTTAGAAGCGTTTGAACTAAAGCGTGCAATGAAGTTTTGTAACTCTTTTACTTTCTCTTCTTTTTTCTTATTAGCATCTTGTGTTAATTTTAAAGCTAATTGGCTTGACTCATACCAGAAGTCATAGTTACCAACATAAAGTTGAATTTTACCGAAATCAAGGTCAGCCATGTGCGTACATACTTTATTTAAGAAGTGACGGTCATGGGATACTACGATAACTGTGTTTTCAAAGTTCATTAAGAAGTTTTCTAACCATTGAATCGCTTTTAAGTCCAAGTGGTTGGTAGGCTCATCTAATAATAGAATATCAGGTTGACCGAATAAAGCTTGAGCAAGTAATACTTTTACTTTCTCTGCCCCAGTTAATTCTGACAATTTCTTATCATGAAGATCTTCACCAATACCTAAACCTTTAAGAAGAATTGCAGCTTCTGACTCAGCTTCCCAACCGTTAAGCTCAGCGAACTCACCTTCAAGTTCAGCAGCGCGCATTCCATCTTCATCACTAAAGTCTTCTTTCATGTAAATAGCATTTTTCTCTTGCATTACTTTGTAAAGTTGCGTGTGACCCATAATTACTGTTTCTAATACTGGGAACTCTTCATATTCGAAGTGGTTCTGTTTTAATACTGCTAGACGCTCACCTGGCGTAATATGTATGTCACCTGTTGATGGTTCAATTTCTCCAGATAAAATCTTTAGAAATGTAGATTTACCAGCACCGTTTGCTCCGATCAAACCGTAGCAGTTACCTGGCGTGAATTTTATGTTAACATCTTCAAATAATTTGCGATCCGCGAAACGCAAACTAACGTTACTTACTGTAATCATTTGTGTCCTCCTACTAATACCGCTTATTTCAGCGTTTTCTCACCGATTGTCTTAAAAAATCGCATATTACGACTCAATTATTGTAGACTATAGCTATTATATAGTAGAAGCTGGATGAATAGCAACGGTTGATTACCTTTCTACAATGAAATCGGATAGTTTTTGTCCATTCCCCTAGCTATTGTATGTATATCATCGACCTCTTTCTCATATAACCTTTCACTGCTCATTCTGTAATATATCGGATTCATTTTCATCTGAAATATTATATACCGAAAAAACTGTAGAGAAATCATTCCCTACAGTCTCTTCTTATTTCGTATTTATTATTTTCTCTTTGTAACTCTTCATTTTACTCGTTAACCCTATTAACGCCGGTAATAATATCGGCATCACAATTAAAGCTAATAGAAGAAGTGCAACGCCAACTACTGATGCAACTTGTATAAGTGTTAATACACCTGATGGAATTAATGCTGCAAATGTCCCGCCTAAAATTAGCGCAGCTGATAATACAACTCCTCCTATATGACGAGATGCAGTTACAATTTTCGTTACCGAATCCCCTTCTATCTCGTTATAGCGCATCATTACGAAAATACTATAATCCACTCCTAAAGCGACAATCATAATGAAGCTAAAGAATGGAACATTCCAGCTTAATGAATCTACATGTAATACATGTGCACTAATTTGTTCGCTTATACCGAGTGATGCGAAGTACGCTAATAGTAATGAGCCAATAATAAATATTGTGTTTAGTAATGAGCGTGTAATTACGATTAATACAATCGCAATTACAATTAACATAATTGTAGCTGTACATAAGAAATCTTGCCCTGTTACTTCTTTTAAATCAACGTTTCTAGCTGTTGTTCCGCCAATTGCTGTTTTCGCATCATGTAATTCCGTTCCCTTTACAGTGCCATCGATTGTTTTATTGATTTCTTGAATAATTGGCATCGCTTCTTTTGAATACGGATTTACATCTAAAATGATAGTCATTTTAGCAATTTTTCTATCCTGTGACATGTACGTGTTCAATGCTTTTTGGAAATCCTCTCCCTCTAGCACTTCTTTTGGAATATAAAACTTCGCAGAGCTCTTCGATTCATTGAGCTCCCCTAAATATTTTTGTGCGTCATGCAGGCCATTACTTACTTTTCCAAGCCCTTCTGTACTTTTAGATAAACCGGATTGTAATTGCCCCATCTTTTCTTGCAGGTCTTTAAGGCCCGTTAAAAGTTGTCCTTGCCCATCGTTTATTTTCGTTAATCCAGATTGTAACTCAACTGATTTATTTGCAATTTGTTTTGAACCTGAAGAACCTTCATTTAATCCATTTTTAAGATCGGCTGCTCCCTTTTGTAACTTATTAACTCCATTGCTCATTTCTTTTAAGCCTTTATCCACTTTCAGTAACGATTGATTCGCTTCTTTAAATGAACTCATCGCCGTTTTGTGCTGTGTTGCTAATTGATTTAATTCATTTGAAAGTACGCTTAATTTCTTTTGAGCCTCTTTAGCAATTCCTATCGTTTGTTGTATGTTTGGATCATTCGCTAATTCTGGTTTCGTTTGAACGAAATTGGTCATTAACATTTCAATTTGTTCATATCCCTTTTTCGCACCATCAATCGCTTGAGAAATACTTCCGAAGTATTGATCGTAAGAGTTTAAACCTTTTTCTAACTGTGCATAACCAGCATGCAGCTGCGACGTTGCATTAGATAGAACATTTATATTTTCGTTTACTGAAGCTAAACCACTCTCAATTTGCTGTGCTCCTTGTGCACCGTCGTTTATGCCATTTGATAATTGATGTAAAGCTGTTCCTAATGCTGATACCCCGTTTTTCGCCTCGTTCGTTCCATCAATTAATTTTTGAACATTCGCAAGACTATTTGAATCATTACTTCCCATTTTATTTTTCGCATCTGTTAATCCATCATTAATTTCCTTTATGCCACCATCGGCATCTCCTAATCCTGTATTCAATTCTCCCGCTTGCTTATTTAAATATAATTCTTTTATCTTCTCACCAGTTGGACGTGTTGGTGCATATACTTCTGACACACCTTTAACTTTCGAAATTTTATCAGTTAATTCGTCTAAAATTTGTAGAGAAGTTCCTTCATCCAGCTTTTTATCAGATTGAATGACTAATGTACTCGGTGAAGAGAAACCAGGCGGAAAATGATCCTCTATTACGTTAATACCCATCTTGGATTCATATTTATTATCCACTTCAAATAAATCATTGTAATTAAGTGTATTAGAGTATTTTAATACGAAAGGAATCGATATTACGAATACGATGATTAAAGCGACAAATGGCCTTGCTACTGAGTTTTTCGCAAAGAATCCCCATAAGCGACTATCCTCATGACCTTTAAATGTTTTAACTGGATAAAACATTCCTTTTCCTAAAAGCACCATGAAAAATGGATTTAAAGTCGTTAATACGAGTAATAATACTAAAACACCAATTGCTACCGCTGAAGTAGATTGATATAATTTAAAACTTGCTAAAGCAAGTGATGCAAAACCAATTAGCACCGCTATTCCGCTATATAATACAGTTTTACCTGCTGATTTGAATGTTTCTTTCGTAACTAAAAATGCATTTTCTTGTTTACTTAATTCTTCTTTAAACCTCGTATATAATAAAATGTTATAATCTGTTCCTACCCCAAACAGGACGACGACTACGAACACTTGTGTAAAGTTTGAGAATGGAAAATTAAATTGATCTACAAGCTGGGCAATAATCCCCATTGAAACTAAATACGATATACCAACTGTAAGAAGAGAAACAATTGGAACAACTGGTGAACGGAATACGAGGATTAATACTACAAGAATGAAAATGATTGAAATAACTTCTGTCTTTTTCACTCCCTCTTGAGAGGATTTAAGAAAATCACCCGCTATTAAGTCACTTCCTGTTAAATACGTTTTTACCCCTTTCGTTTGCACTTTTTCATGAATATTATTTGAAACTTTTGATATTTCACCATGTTTTTTATCTATCGATATTTGCGTTAAAATAGTCGTATTATCTTTAGAAACTAATTGTTTCTCCAAGTCTTTATTGTCTAAATGTGAAACAACTTCCTTAATTCCTAATTGCTCTTTTTCAGTTTGCAGGGCGTTGATTGTTTTTGTTATTTCCTTTTTTTGTTCATCTGTTAAAGCTGCCTTATTGCCACTATTAAAAACGGCTATAATTTCATACTTTTCAACCCCTTCTTTATCCATCTCTTTCATCATCTTGTCAGCAATACTGCTTTGCTTTGTATTAGGGATTGTAATTTTCCCTTTTTCTTTCACTAATTGATCCATATTAGGCATCGTTACGACCATTGTAATAGTAATAACTATCCATAATAGAAAAGATAAACTTCTCCAACTTTTTAACTTGCTCATTTGAATCATCTCCCGTTTTGAAAGTTTCACGTTAGTAACGGAATGAACGTTCATTCCTATTATTCTATTACATTATTTTGTAAATCCTATTAAACTAGTCTTTCCGGAATGAATGTTCATTCCCTTAGTTACGCAAATCCCCTCTCCTACTCTCATTTTTTAAATCTATTTAGGAATGAATATTCATTCCTTTCCTTATAAAGCTATAGAATCAAATGATTCTAATAGCATTCCAAGAGCTTTCTTCTAATTCTTTTACTAACTCTTTCGAGTATTCTAATTGCCCTGTTGCAATTACTTTCGTTAATTTTTCTAGCGGTTGATATACAATAATAATTAAAGCAACTGGAGGCAATGGACGAAGAAAACCTTTTGCGATTCCATCTTCAATAATATTCATAAAGAAGCCTATAAAATCATCAAATATTTTCTTACTCTGTTCATCAAGAAAATAACTATCACAGTGAGAATTTGTAAATAAAAAAGCATCTACATTGTTTCTCGCAAATTCAAATAAACGGTTGTACGTATGACTAAACTGTTCACGAATATTTGCTTCAACAGGAAAATCCGTTTTTATCATTTCAGAAAGCTCTAACATACTTTTTGAAAATAATGAGTTAACAAGTGCCTCTTTATTTTCAAAATAGCGATAAATAGTACCCGCACCGACTTTTGCCTTTTCAGCGATCATTGGAATTGTCGTACCATCGTAACCACGCTCTGCAAAAAGTTGCATCGCAGCATCAAAAATATCCTCTTGTTTGTTTTTAGCCATTTTTTCCACCTCTATTTCCAGGAATGAAAATTCATTCCGTTTTTAATTATAAATTACATGGATTAAAAGTCAAGTGCGTGACAAAGTATAGTTACGTTTTAGTGAAAAAATTATATCAACGATTATTAGAATATATCAGCGCAAGTCTAATTATATCAGCGATTTTCAGAATATATCGGCGCATCTCCAATTATATCAGCGATTTTCAGGATATATCGACTTACCGACAACCAAAGAGAAAGCTGTCCCAAAAATTGTTTTTGGGCAGCCCAATTTTCTATTGAAAACTTAAAAGAAATCATAAATAAATGCTTCTCGTACCGGAACTATTTTCTCAAACGCTTGTATTTCCTCTTCACTTCCGCTAATTAATTCTAATTCATTCAGTTGTAACGGACGTTTATAGCCGAACATTATTGTAGATAACTCGTTTATATCCAGTTTGATGCCTTTATCTATTGTTTTTTCTTTTATTATTGTTATTTCATGATTTGCAAGTCTCACTGTTATGTTATTCCACGGAGCAAATGCGTCTGTAATGTTTAGGATCACTTCTTGCTGTACATTGCTCCAATTCAACTCATATTGTTTTAAGAACTGCTCTACATCTACAATTCTTCCCATAAAATATGGTTTTATTTCTGTCTTCACGCGCGGCTCTTGCAATGAATATAATAACGGTTCGCTTTCACTTACTGTCATTTCAATTTCTTTAATCATAGAATCATGCTGACAAATAAAGTTCCACAGACCATTTCGTGCTTCATTATGCAGTGGTACAAATTCTTCTACTGTCATTTTATAGTTTTCTATTTTGTATAACATGTAACCTGCTGCCTTTTTATTTTCATCATAGTAAATCGCTAATGTTAAATCATCATAAACCGCTTGTAACCACCAGTTCTTCTCTCGAACTAACATACATGAAAAACGTTCTGCAAATGCTTCATAGAGCTTCTCGACTTCTTCTGGATGATTTTCTTTATTAAAACGTTTCACAGTACCATTTACTTGTTTTTTCATCACTAAATCGCTCTTACTTATATGACATTTGAGTAGATTCGCACAAAGTTCCCAGCCGTATTTACGATAAAATGAAACAGCAAATGGATGTAACATAGAGACTGTATAGCCATCTTTTTTCATTGTTTGAAGTGAATGTTGAAGTAGCTCTTTTACATACCCACTTCTTCTGTACTCTGGATACGTCGCTACTCCTGCAACGCCACCCATTTTAAATTTTTCTTTACCTATGTAAATATGAAACGGAATGAGGTGTAGTTTTGCAGCTAAGTCTTCCCCTTCCATAATGACGTATATTTCATGACTTTCCTTCATCTTTGTAAGTTGCTGCTGTAATCGTTCCTCATCTACTTTATATTGAAAAGCGTATTCTGATAAACGTAATGCTTCTCTGAACTTATCTTCTTTTAATTGTATGACATTCATATAATTCTCCTCCATTCCCTGTTTGAATTGTATCATAATTCTTACTATTATAGTTCGGTAAGTGAAACTACAAGGACGTTTTAACAAAAAAAGCAGATACATCACGTATCTGCTTTCCATCCTTTTTATTTAGCTAATTTTTGAAGTTCGTCAAAGAATGTAGGATATGATACACCTACTGCTTCTGCATCTTCAATAATTGTTTTTCCTTCTGCCAGGCAACCAGCAATTGCAAGCATCATTCCGATACGGTGATCACCATAACTATTTACTGTATTGCCTTTTAGAGCTGATTTTCCGTAAATGATCATACCGTCATCAGTTGCTTCTATGCGAGCTCCTAGTTTCGTTAATTCAGCAACGACTGTATCAATACGGTTTGTTTCTTTTACTTTCAATTCATGTGCATCTTTAATTACTGTAATTCCTTCTGCTTGCGTTGCCGCTAATGCGATTACAGGAATCTCATCGATTAATCTAGGGATAATATCTCCGCCAATTTCAATTCCTTTTAATGAAGATGTTTCGATTGTAATATTTGCAGCTGGTTCCGATGCCCCTTCGTTAATTAGATCTACAGTGAACGTAGCACCCATTTTTTCTAAAACATCAATAATACCTGTACGGGTTGGATTCATTCCTACATTTTGTAATACTAGTTTACTATTTGGGATGATTGCACCTGCTACTAAGAAAAACGCTGCTGATGATACGTCACCTGGCACTTGAATGTCTGTTGCTGTTAATTTTTGTCCACCTGACAGCTTCACTGTTTTCCCTTCGCGAGTTACTTTAACACCAAATGCTTCAAGCATTCTTTCCGTATGGTCGCGTGAAATATGTGGTTCTGTAACAGCTGTTACACCTTCTGCACGAAGACCTGCAAGTAAAATAGCCGACTTTACTTGTGCACTTGCAACAGGAGAAATATATTCAATTGCTTTTAAATCTCCGCCACGTATTGTTAACGGTGTAAATGTTCCTTCTTCTCGGCCGTCTATGTTTGCGCCCATTTGTTTTAATGGGTTTGTTACACGCTTCATCGGTCTTTTTGCGATAGATTCATCACCTTGTACGCAAGAGAAAAATGGTGTGTTAGCTAATATACCTGACATTAATCGGATTGTTGTACCAGAATTACCAACATCTAATACAGCTTTCGGTTCTTGTAAACCTTCTAATCCTTTACCAACTACAGTAACCTCATCACCGTTTTGCGTAATTTCTACTCCCATTTCTTTAAAACATGAAATCGTACTTAAACAGTCTGCACCGGGCAAGAAACCTTTAATTGTTGTTTTCCCTTCTGCAATAGAACCGAACATAACAGCACGGTGTGAAATGGATTTATCACCTGGGATTGTAATATTACCATTCAATCCGTTATTAACGGGTTGTATTGTTCTTTCTTTCACGTTTTTCACCTTCTCATTTAAATTGTTTCATAAGTTTGGTATTCTTCTTCTCCAAGCGCTAGCTTTGCTTTCATACGATCTTCTTCCCTTTGGAAGCTAATACGTAATACCCCAAGCAGTCCTTCACGCGCTTCTAATATTTGCAAGTTTGTAATACTAATTTCCTCGCGCGCTAAAATACTCGTAATATGAGCCAATGCCCCCACCTTATCTAATACATCGACGTATAAGTCGTGATAGGCAGGAATTGCCCCTCTCTTTCTTACTGGTAAAGAATCACGGTATTCTTTCGCACCTGCAAAATAGTTTTGAATCTCGCCTGCATCTCCGGTAGAAACTGTTTTATATAAATCTTCCATTTCAGAGATCCACTCTTTTAATAATACCATTAAATGCTCTCGATTTTGCTTTACAATATCACTCCACATTTTTGGACTACTAGATGCGATACGTGTAATGTCTTTGAAACCTCCAGCAGCTAGTTGATAAATGAGCGGATTATCTCCTGCATGTTTCTCAACTTGCTTTACTAAACCTGCTGCGATAAGGTGCGGAAAATGACTAACGATCCCTGTTACATAATCATGTTCTTCCGTATTTAAAACAAGAAAATGTGACCCTGTTCCTTTTAACCATACTTTAAGGTCTTCCACTTGTTTATTTGGCACGTGATTCATTGGTGTTAAAATGTAAAATGCATTTTCAAATAAATGTGCCTTTGCACTTTCAACTCCCGTTTTATGAGAACCCGCCATCGGATGTCCACCAATGAAAGAAACATCCTTTGAAAATAAAGCTTCCGCTTCGTTCATAATAGACCCTTTTGTACTACCAACATCAGTCACTATAACATCTTCTCGTAAACGGAATGACGCAAGTTTGTGTAATAGCTTCTTCGTTTCTTCAACTGGAGAAGCAAAAACAATTAAATGTGCCTCTTCACATGCACGCTGTAAATCAACTCCTATTTCATCTACTACGTGTAATTCTTTTGCACGCTCTACTTGCTCTTTAAATATATCGTACCCTGTTATCGTTACATCGTGCTCTTTCTTAATTGCTAATGCGAGAGAGCCTCCTATTAAACCTGTTCCAATTAATACTACCTTTTTACGCATTTGCCTCATCTCGAGACTTATTTTTTTTATTTTCAAAGTGTTGTTTTAACACTGAAATCACCCCTTCATTTTGCTCCCTTGTTCCAACTGTAATACGGACACCATTCGGGAACGGACGAATAATAAATCCTGCATGTGCACAAGCTTCATAAATCTCTCCAGCATTATCTACCGGTAAGAAGATGAAATTAGTTTGTGACGAATAAAATGGTATACCGTTTTCCTTACAGAAACTCTCGTATTGCTGTAATCCTTCTGTATTCATGTGAACTATTTCTTTAATAAACTCGTCATCACCAAAAGCAATCGTCGCTGCTTTTTGCGCTAATGAAGATACGTTAAATGGTAAACGTACGACATTTAATTTCTCAATTAGCTCTTCCTGTCCGATCGCATATCCAACGCGGAAAGAAGCTAATCCGTATGCTTTAGAAAACGTTCTAAGTACAAGAATGTTTTTATGTTTTTCTAAAAGCGGTAATGTCTTAGGGAAATCTTTTGCTGTTACGTATTCATAGTACGCTTCATCAATGACAATTAACGTATTTTCACTAATGCCTTCAATAAATTGAGTTAATTTTTGCTCATTCACATATGTGCCCGTCGGGTTGTTTGGATTACAAATCCATACGATTTTCGTATTATTATTTACCGCTGACGAAATTTCGTCTAAATCGTATACACCTTTATTTAAAGGAATTTCTTTCACTTCACACCCTTCAATAATCGCATGATGGCGGTACTGCGGGAATGTTGCACCTGCTGTTACAATGTTATCTCCCGCTCGTAATACGGCGCGGCTTATCATTTGAATGATTTCATCTAAACCACTACCACAAAGTACTTGTTCCATTTGCACATGCAACTTATCTGCGATTGTTTGACGGAGCGTTGTAGCACCTCCGTCAGGATATAAAGCATGTTCCAACCAAGAGTTTTGCAACTCTTCTAAAACTCTCGGTGAACAACCAAATGGATTTTCATTCGATGCTAATTTCACAAACAAATGATCTCCGTACACTTCTTTCATTTGTTCTGGTGATTTACCTGGTTTATATGGTTGTAATGATGATAGTTGATCTTTTACTTGCACGTTAAACCCACCTTTTTATTAAAATTCTTTTGCGTAGTTATTGTGTTGCATAATGTTTTGTTTTAATAATTCCATACGATCTTTTCCGAATTGTTCGACTAGTGCATCTGCAAGTTCCCATGCCACAACAGATTCAGCTACTACACCCGCTGCTGGTACAGCGCAACTATCAGATCTTTCAATACTCGCTTGGAATGCTTCTTTCGTATCAATATCAACGCTTGCTAACGGTTTGTATAAAGTAGGAATTGGCTTCATCACGCCTCTTACGATAATTGGCATACCTGTTGTCATACCACCTTCTAAACCGCCGGCATTATTCGTTTTTCTCGTGTATCCTTTTTTTTCATCCCACAGAATTTCATCATGCACTTTGCTTCCTGGTTGTCGTGCCGCTTCAAAACCTACGCCGATTTCAGCACCTTTAAATGCATTTATACTCATAATTGCACCAGCAAGTTTTGCATCTAATTTACGATCGTAATGAACGTAACTACCAACGCCAATCGGCATACCTTCTGCAATGACTTCCACAATACCACCGATTGAATCTCCACTACTTTTTGCGTTGTCAATCGCATTCATCATTTCTTGCTCTACTTCTTTATCTAAACATCGAACTGGTGAGTTTTCAGTAATTGTTTGAATTTCTTCAATTGATAAGTTTGAAATATGTTTTGCTTTTACTCCACCAATTTCAAGAACATGTCCTGCAATTCCCACGCCTAATTCGCTTAAAATTTGTTTTGCAACTGCACCAGCAGCTACACGAACTGTCGTTTCTCTTGCAGATGACCGCTCTAATACGTTTCTTATATCACGATGACCATATTTAATTGCTCCATTTAAATCTGCATGTCCGGGACGTGGTTTTGTAATTGTACGTTTCATGTCTTTACTTTCTTTTTCCGAAATTGGCTCTGCACCCATTACTTTCGTCCAATGTTTGAAATCATCATTTTTTACAATTAACGTAATCGGTGATCCAAGTGTCATCCCGTGACGAACACCACTTACAATTTCAACTGTATCTGTTTCAATTTGCATACGTCTTCCGCGTCCATGACCTTTTTGTCTTCTTAATAATTCTTTATTAATATGTTCCGCCGTAAGTGTCAAACCTGCTGGTACACCTTCTAAAATAACTGTTAACTGCGGTCCATGTGATTCTCCAGCTGTAATGTATCTCATTTCTCTTGCCCCTTTACTATTTTTTTGTACAAAAAAGTCCCTACTGAGCGCTCAGTAGGGACGATGTTTATCGCGGTACCACCCTAGTTGTAGACTTCTTTCGTCTACCTCTCTTCTTCTTTAACGATCGTTCGACCGTCTTACCCTCCAAAAGTTGTCGGGAAAGATGCTCCAAGGCTGTAATTCATGCTTACCTTTGTACTGATTCACACCGACCATCAGCTCTCTTTAACAGTGAGATAAGCACTACTGTTTCCTCTTCAATGCATATATGATATGGAATTAAGATAATTTATTTTTGAAACCTTTTAACTCATCCATGAATCTATGGAATTCTGGAATGTCCATTTGTTGTGCAGAATCTGATAATGCAACTGCTGGATCTGGATGAACTTCAGCCATTACTGCATCTGCGCCAATTGCAAGTGCCGCTTTCGCTGTTGGTAATAATAAATCTCTGCGTCCAGTTGAATGTGTTACATCAACGATAACTGGTAAATGTGTTTCTTTCTTTAAAATTGGTACTGCAGAAATGTCTAATGTGTTACGTGTTGCTCTTTCGTATGTGCGGATACCGCGCTCACAAAGAATAATTTGATCGTTACCTTGCGCAATGATGTATTCCGCTGCGTTAATGAACTCATCAATTGTTGCTGCTAATCCACGTTTTAATAATACTGGTTTGTTAACTTTACCTACAGCTCGTAATAAATCGAAGTTTTGCATGTTACGTGCGCCAACTTGAATTACATCAACGTAGTCTAATGCCATTTCAACATCGTTCGGATTTAAAATTTCACTAATAATTGCTAAGTCAAACTCGTCTGCTACTTGACGTAAAATTTGAAGTCCTTCTACTCCTAAACCTTGGAAATCATATGGAGAAGTTCTCGGTTTGAATGCACCACCGCGCATTAATTTTAAGCCTTGGTCTTTCATCGCTTGCCCCACTTGACGAACTTGTTCTAAACTTTCTACTGCACAAGGTCCCATGATGAACGTTTGTGTTCCGTTTCCAATCAATTCACCTTTTACATCAACAATTGTATTTTCTTGTTTCTTTTTACGTGATACTAGTAACGCTTTACGGTTATCATCTTCTTGTAACTCTAAGCTTGCTTTGAAAATCGTTTTGAAAATATGTTGAACTGTTGATGTTTCGAATGGTCCTTCGTTATGCTCTGCAATCATATCAAGTACTTCACGCTCACGTACTGGATCAAAGCGTTTCGTACCTTGTACTTGCTTTTGCTCTCCAATTTTTTGAACAATTTCACCACGTTTGTTTAAAAGGTGTAATAGTTGTAAGTTAATTTCATCTACCTGTTTACGTAATTGATCTAATTCATGATTTGCCATTTGGAAATCCTCCTCTAATGTTTTAAAAGTATAGTAAGAGAATAAAAAATTCTCTATTTTCTGAACTGACTAATTATACAAATTTATAGTGGAATCGATACCTCTTCTTATTTTAAACTAATAATTCATACAAAGACATGAACTACTAGTTAAAAACCCACTTTTTTGTACAAAAAAGCCCTACTGATTCAATCAGTAGGGACGATATTTATCGCGGTACCACCCTAGTTGTAGACTTCTTTCGTCTACCTCTCTTCATTGTTAACGATCATCTGACCGTCTTTCCCTTCATAAAGACAATACTATCTTTACTACGAAAAAGATGCTCCAGGACTGTAATTCGCTCTTGTTTATGTACTGGTTTGCACCAACCACCAGCTCTCTGTTACAGGGAAACAACAACTACTGCTTTTCCTTTCAATGCATGACTATTTAATTTTCAAGTTGAACCACTAAAATACAAAAAGTCCCTACTGAATAAATCAGTAGGGACGATATTTATCGCGGTACCACCCTAGTTGTAGACTAACTTTCCGTCTACCTCTCTTCACTGTTAACGATCAATTGACCGCTTTTTCCTCATAAAGACAAACTATCTTTATTACGAAAAAGATGCTCCAAGACTGTAATTCATGATTATCCCTGTACTGGTTCACACCAACCACCAGCTCTCTGTTACAGTAAGACTAACCACTACTGTGATCTCTTCATTGCACTTTGTTTATTCAAATGTTTTTGAAATTGAATAAGTATGATTCGTATTATAGAACGCTTTTCAAAACACTGTCAACAACTTTTTATATATTTTTTTAAATTCCACTTTCGTCCTATAATTCTTTTTGTAAATCACCCATTACAATTCCTATGCGAATTATTTCATTTTCTAGTAAATGTAAAACATATTCCTCTACTTCATACTGAACTAATAATTCTTTTATTTGTATGATTTCTTTTTCAAATAAAACGGCTTCGTGACATGTTTGTAGTAAAATAAAAAACACATTTGCAAACATTTCTTTATGCGCTTTCATACTTTCTTTTTTATGAAGCATTTCAATCAATAACCGCTTCATTTCCTCACCTGTACATTTACCATGTACACTTGAAAATGCACGAGACATAATACATAATCCTTTTTCTAATATTTCATCCATGTATAAAATAATACGTAAAAGCATCACATATTCTCTCGCAGTTATCTCACCCATTTTTGGTCGTTCTCGCAAAAATACACTGAGCCAAGCTGTCCAAAACTTTTGTTGTTCTTTTACACTTAATGTTTTGACGTAATAGCATAAAAACTGCATAAACTTAATTTTATTTTCTTCATTTTCTAGTATGAGTAACGGGTATAACCAATTTGTTTTTTGCTCCCAATATAGTACACATTTAATAAATACAAAGCTAAGCCACTTCAAGAAAGCTTCTCTCGTATGCGGATGTAATACTTCCAAATGTTCTATCGCATACTTAATAAATCGCTTCATTTCTGTAAATAAAGGTAAATTTATTTGCGTGTAACATAAGCCGGCCCATGCATATTCCGTAATCTCATTTTGTTTTTTTAAATCTAAGTATGGTAACAAATATTTTCGGCACCATTGTTTTTCAATATGATATAGAAATGTAATATCTGCTATTAAACGAGCAAACATAAAGTTTGTTCGTTCCGAATTAACTCTTACTTGTTCTTCAAATAAAAATAAATATTCATATACATTACGATCGTATAAATGATCATATGATAACAACTTTAATAATACAGCCGTCATTTTTCCAACTGGATGCTGAATTGATTCATTATAAAAATCTTGTTTCCCAAGCTTAAAGTCTGTATCACTCTTCATAACTTGAGGGAACACTGAAAAAGCAAATCGTTTTACAACACGTATACTATTCTCTTCTAACTCTTCTAGTCGATTACTAATTTCATATAGAAAACTACTAATTAACCAATGAAAAGCAGTATTTCTAACAAATTTCTGCAATAGCGGAATAATTTTTTGGATTTGCTCATTCGTCAATCCTCGATTATTTCGCCATTCTCTAATACAAACAAACCATACTTCATTACTTATTTCTTGCACTCCTACTAATTGGTATGCAAATGAAATACTCCACTCTGTGTTTAATTTACATGCTTTTGATAACATCTCTAAAAAATGGCGTTGTTCAAAAACACCATCTTGCGAAAATTGCTGAACTTGCTTCATAATTTCAACATCTTTCAGCTGCAATAATCCGTCAGCAGTTACATTACAAGTAATGCTTTCTGCTGTATCTTCTTTCTTTTGTACACTGTATCGTTCAGAATGAAAATGAGGATGCTTTTGCTTCATTAACTCATACCCATTTGCCGTAGATGGGCTATTCGAATCACACTTGAATAATAAGTCTAATACGAGACATGCATCAAATACCCTCTCTTCTGTAAGATGCTTTATTACAGTTCGAGTGACTTCTTCTTTTGTTTTTTCTAAACAATATGCATAATGCCTTTTTAAAAGTTGAAAAACTTCGTGTTTATAAGTAAAATCTAAAAGAAGTCCTTCATGTAACAACCATTTCATTTTGTCATCTACACGAACAAAAATATTTTTATTCATCGCATCAATTGCAATTCGCTTTTGAAGTACACTATTTGCTTCTATCATTTCTGTAATATAATAATCCGCTTTTTTTTCATTGTTTTCGCATAAATAAGTTAGACACTCTTTTACAATTCGTATTAAAAATGCAAGATCATTTTGATGAAACTCTTTCTCTACATTTTCCTTATTTCTTTTTTTCAGTGCCGTTTGTCTTAACGACAACATTCTCAATTTTTCTAATCCAATCATCATAATTGGAACAGCATAATAAGCGATATATGGCCTCATCTTTTCGTTCCAAATTTGCTCCACATGAGAAAATGTAGATACTGGTAAGCGACTCGATTCCTCGAGTTCTATTGATTCTTGCGTATCATTCCCCCATTTTCTTACACGTTTCAACTTCAGTTTTCCGTCTAAAATAAAAGTTAGTAACAATAAGGCAATTTCTTTATGCTCAGGAAAAGAACATTTTTGCAGTAACTTAGAAATCTTTTCTATAGAGCTACTATCTTTTTCAGCTGTTTCTAATAAAAGGAGTGTCCACCTTGCAAACAACAGCGGGTCCATCTTACTCTTCGTTTCGTTTAAGTAGTTACAAATTGTTCTCCATAATAACGGTGATATTTTAGAATAGTTTTTATAAATTAATTGAAATAATTCTTTCTGATGACTAAAAAGAAATTGTTCCACTAACCATTCTGCAAGTAATTCATCTACTTCATTATAGTTTGGCGTAAGCATAAACAAATTTTGTAATTTACCTTCTGCTTCTAACCATTCGACCCATTCATAATCATGAGCAAATTCCACAAAGTAACGTACTGTTTCAATTTTTTTAATCGATTGCTTTATGTATGATAATTGTTCCTGTTCTACTGACGGGGGAACTGTTACAATATCCCGAATACGCATTCTTTTCGTAATATAATTATCACCCATTAATTCAGCCCAGCGTTTTACTGCTTTTACGAGGGATTGATGATTATTCACCTTATTCGGATACACAATTGGTCTTATCCCTAAATGTTCCCAATGGTACGTATTTTCTCCTTGTGCGACAAAAGCAAATCGTCTTGTACTTGGTGGTAAACCAGTTGCTAAATATTTCATTACTGGGTCATTATGACTATATCCAATGAATAAAACGGTGTAATTTGAGAATAGATCAACTAAAAATCTTCTCGCCCACCCTTCCGTTAAGTAAGCCCTTCCAAAATCACCATCTGTTAAAATTAAAGCCTCTTTCTCCTGTTCTACATTACCATGTATATAAGCAAGACCTTTAAAAGCTCTCCCAGTCGGTAAAGCTGGAGCGTAATAAACATTGATATCTCTATTTATTTCTTTAATTGCTGTTGTAAAATGTTGATCAAAATTTGTTGTTACAATGCGGATATCTGTATCTAAAGGAAATAGCCTTGGAATTGCATAATGCAATGGATTCGGTTTTGATTTCTCTATATGAACAAGATCTCTTGCGACTTGATGTACATCTTTTGTTTTCGCAATTTTACCAAGATAATAATCATGTGGTTCTGTTATTTCACGTTTTTCGACATATAACGTTTTTGCAATTTCATCAACTAAATCATCAAAATTCGGTAAGTTTGATTTCCCTTTCATAGAAACTCCCGCTCCAACAAATAATACTAACTTTCCTTGCTCAAGGTGATCAATTAACTCATCTGGAATTTCTACTTCTGAAGTAATCCACATCCTGGATTCCCCCTTACCTAAAAATGTCATACACTCTCATTTTACTATAACATTTTTTTATTGTTTTTATAATATTTAGACTAAATTCCGAACATGAAAAAGTTTTATGTAAATAAATCCGTTACAATGTATGAACTCCAGAATTTATTGAAAAACTATGTATAAATCGGAGGTGTAAATTTTGAATGATTTCACAGTAGTGCTTATCAAGTTTATATCGTGCATTATCGCATTTAGCATTGGGCTTGCTTTATTTTTCCCTGCAACGTTTGTTCAAATTATTTCATTCAGTCTCTTTGTTACAATCGTATCCTACATGTTCGTTGATAAAATCATTTTAAATCGAATTGGCAATACTGGTGCCATTATGTCGGATTTCTTATTAACATATTTAAGCGTATGGATTTTCGGTAATATTTTATTAGACAACTATATGCAAATTGCATGGGGCAGTATCCTTTCTGCCATCGTCTTCACTTTATCTGAAGTAATCGTTCATCGCTTCTCTAACTCTCATACAAGGCACAACAATGATAACATTCGTATTAATCGCCGCTTTGCATATGGTACAGAGTTTGCTGAAGAACAAAATATATTGGATAAAGATAAAAAAAAGTAACGTTTTAATGCAGGAGCGCCCTTTTTAATTATGTGGTGCTCCTTTTTGTATTTTTTCATTATGGTACGTGAAATTATATAATTGATTATTTCAAAATACCGACCTACTAACAATATTTGACGCTATTTTTTCTAATGAAAACTGCCTCTTATTTAGAGGCAGCCACTTTTAAGTCTTTTACTTCAACAACATCCGCAAACGCTCCCAATACTGCGTTATGATGTTTCACAATATCTTCAGCACGTAACACTTCTGTATTAAATGTACTATGTGCATCACTCACTAACGTTACTTTATATCCTTCACTACATGCTCTGCGCGTTGTCGTATCTACACAATACTCTGTTTGCATTCCCGAAAGAATAACGTGTTCAATTCCTTTCTCTTGTAACACTTCGCTTAAGTTTGTATTATGGAATGAATCTGGAGTCGTCTTTTCAACTATATTATCTCCTTCTTGCGGAGCGATGGCCGCATGGATTCGCCATCCATCCGTACCTTTTTCTAACGGATGATCTTTAGGACCGTTATGTTGGATATAAATAACTGGAATATCATTTGAACGACATTCCCTAATAAGCTCTTGCAATGTTTGTAAAAACTTTCCCCCATTATGTACTGGCATTCCAGCTGTATACATACCCGCTTGCACATCAATTACGATTAATGCTTTTTTCATTTCACACATCCCCCTTTGTTTGTATAAGCCATTATTATTGTTTATATTCCATCATCCAACAATCTTCTAATTTCCCCTCATGCAACTCATGTTCCTTTAAAATCTTTACTTTTTTAAATCCACTTTTTTCATAACACTTTATTGCTCGTTCATTATTTACTTTCGGATCCATTGCAATTGCTTCTGCTCCCATTTCACCCATAATATATGTAATTGCTGCCTGAACAAGTTTTGTTCCAATTCCCTTTCCCCAATAGGCTGGTTCACCGATAAATTGGTCCATACCCCATACATTTTGTGATTCTTTATAGCCATATAACGCTTTCCACTCTGAATCCACTGGATACATTTGTATGTAACCAATCGGAATGGTATCAAATTCTATTAAACATCTTTTTTCATTACTGTTTGGACTATGTATAAAATGATCAAGCACCTTTTCTACAGATTGCGGATTATCTCGTCCTTCGTAATACCGCAGGACTGCTGGGTCCGTTAACCATTTAGAAATGATAGATGCATCATCTTCCATTACGTATCTAATCAATAAACCTTCTTTTTGAAAAAGCATATTATACCTCTATTATTCCTTTATATTTTTTCTTGCTGTTACATCTTTCATTGCACCTACTAATGCATATGGTAGTAATGTAATCGCAAAAAATGCTGTAAATACGTTAAATTGCGGGATTGTATAGAGTGTGAACCATTCAGTGAAAAATTGAGAATTTAATATTCTATTAAAAAACTCTCCGCCTGGCCTAAAGTTTGGCGCCCACGCAGTGATTTCACACAAAATAAAGTGAAACTTTAATCAGTGGGGGTTTTGTTCATCCACCACTGATTATTAGTTGAACCAATCGGGCTTTTACGGACAGTTGATCCCCCACCTAACTTCTTCGCTTTCGCTGAATTTTGAGGTGGGCGTCTTACTGCCCGTTAATGCGGGATAAACAGTAACTGAACAATAAAAAATGCCCCTAGATAACGAAACCAAGTCCGTTTCCATATAGGTTGTGCATTTTTTAATATATCCCCCATCTTACCCCCTCCTTAAATATCCATCATATTGATTATACACTTTCCTCACTTTATTTGTTAAAATTTTCTATATAATTAATGCTGTTTGGGGGGAATACATTATGTCTAATCCTATATTTACATCCACTTTAATCATTCTTAGAGGAAACTCCGCAAGTGGTAAAACAACGATTGCAAAACAACTACAAGAACATTTCGGACAAGGGACACTTTTAGTATCACAGGATATTGTACGTAGAGATATGCTTAGAGTACACGACACAATGGGTAATTTATCACATGATTTACTATTTGAAATTACGAAGTACGGAAAAGGAAAATGTGAATTTGTTATTTTAGAAGGTATATTGAACAGTCATAGGTATGGTGAGATGTTAAAAGAATTAATTCGTTATTTTGATGAAAATGCATTTGCATATTACTTTGATTTATCATTAGAGGAAACTATTAGACGACATAACACAAGGGACAAACGACACGAATTTGGTGAAGATTCCCTACAAAAATGGTATAATCCGCACGATACTATTAAGGTTGCCAGAGAAACTATTTTTACAGATAACTTTACGCAAAAAGATATATTTGATGCAATTCTTAATGATGTTGCGATCAAAAAACAAGCCTAACATAATATGTTAGGCTTGTTATGTATTTTGTATTTCAGTTTTTATAATTAAACAATCTATACATAAATAATAGTATATATTCATTTCCCCAAACTGGAAATTAACTACTGAAATAAGTCCACGTTCCTCAATATCTTGAGTAATTGTAGCAACATATTTCATCTCTTTCGCACAAGTTGGACACGCCAAATCCTTTGGAAGATCATCATATAACGGTACCCCTAATAATCTACATACATATTCAGAACCGAACAAGTCAAAAGCTTCCCAGTAACTATCTTCATCTATAGGTATATCTTCATTTTTCATATTTATAAGCTTTACCGTTGTTTTTGGTAATGAAACTGGTAACTTATATTCCTCTTCCATTATCCATTCTTCTATATTTTGCTGCTGTATGATTTGAACTGTTTTACCTCCATCACTTAACTGAAAATATTGCGGTTCCCACACCATCGCGCAGTTCAAGCATGAAACGAATGGTAAAATATTTAGTTCATTACTTTTAAGTTCAGCAAGTCTCCCATCTTTTAAATCAAAACAGAGAATTAATTTTTATGTTTTATTACAGATTTAGTAATAAGCCATTTAAAAATCCTATTATCCTTCTACTAAAAAAATAAAAGCCAGCCTCAATAAAGAGAACTGACTTCTATTTGGATAATTATTGTTATTATAAAATTTTCACTTTAACAGTTTGTCTTCCCCAATTCATAGCTTTACTTTTTGAACCCATTAAAACATCAATACGATTACCTTTAATTGCACTTCCAGTATCACCAGCGATAGCTTCTCCATAACCTTCTACCCATACTTTAGATCCTAATGGGATTACTTTCGGGTCAACTGCGATAATTCTCATATTCGGATTTGCCGTTAAATCATGCCCCATCGCAGTTAAAACGCGTCCACCATATGTACCATTTTCACTTGGATCAGCAGTATACGCTGTCGCTACTACCGTTAATTCACGTTTAGCAGACTGTATGTTGTTTTTAGATGCTTCTTTCGCTCTCTCTTCTTCTTTCGCTCTCTCTTCTTCTTTCGCTTTTGCTATTTCTCTTGCTTTTTCTTCTTCTTTAGCTTTTGCTATTTCTCTTGCTTTTTCTTCTTCTTTAGCTTTTGCTATTTCTCTTGCCTTCTCTTCTTCTTTAGCTTTTGCTATTTCTCTTGCCTTCTCTTCTTCTTTAGCTTTTGCTATTTCTCTTGCTTTTTCTTCTTCTTTAGCTTTTGCTATTTCTCTTGCTTTTTCTTCTTCTTTAGCTTTTGCTATTTCTCTTGCTTTTTCTTCTTCTTTAGCTTTTACTATTTCTTGCGCTTTCGGTTCTTCTTTGACTTTTGCCTCTTCTTTAGGCTTTACTATTTCTTGCGCTTTCGGTTCTTCTTTGACTTTTGCCTCTTCTTTAGGCTTTACTATTTCTTGCGCTTTTACTTCTTCTTTGACTTTTGCTTCTTCTTTAGGCTTTACTATTTCTTGCACTTTCGGTTCTTCTTTAACTTTTACTTCTTCTTTGACTTTTACCTCTTCTTTAGGCTTTACTATTTCTTGCGCTTTCTCTTCTTTTTTAACTTTTACTTCTTCTTTGACTTTTAACTCTTCTTTAGGCTTTACTATTTCTTGTGCTTTCGTTGTTTCTTTCGCTTTTGCTACTTTCTGCGTCTTTACTTCTTTCTTTTCTTTAACTGATTTTTGTACTTTCGCTACTTGCTTCGTTTTCTCTTCAGTTTTCTTTTCAGTTGGTGCTGTACTTGATAGGAAAGAAACGTTTGCATAAGCAGTTTTTCCTTTATACTCAAATTGCAGCCATCCGTCTTTTACTTGATGCGTTGATTCAATTACATCATCTTTTTTTAGTCTGCCAAGAATTTCTGAATCCGTGTTTGCTTCAGTGCGTACATTTAACAAATTCGCCGTTACATGATATACATCTTTTGTAAACTCCGAACTTACAAACACTTCTTTACCATTCAACTCAATTTTTGACCAGCCATCTTCGGTATTTATGACTTTTAACTCTTGCCCATTCTTTACTTTTTCGACCACTTTTGATTCTGTAGTCGGTTTTTCACGTACGTTAAGTACATCTGCTGTTACAATTGTTTCTGCGGTAGCAGTTGTGGTAAACGCTCCCAATCCAAAAACAGTTGCTGTTGCTGCGCCAATTACTTTTTTCATATTAACCTCCATTAAATTTTTTTGAATTTTATCAAATGCCTCCGTAAAATTGTATAATTTTACATAATATCAAAACATTTGCAACAGTATATTAATATTGTTTAATATACTGTTATTAAAACTCCTTACTCCAATACTATCAAATTCTCATTTCTAATTCTATATATTATAAATCTCCTTATCTTTTATAAAAGCTCCATACCCTTCTTCACACTAAATAGTTGTGGCAATTCCCGCCAAAAATAAACTTACGATTGCTAAAATTTGAGTAGCAACAATAGCCCCTCTTAAATGAAACTTATAATCTTTATATCCTTTCATACCTTCCGTACTAGGAATCACAACAAACCTTGGAGTAATCCAGCAAAAAATTAGCCAATCAATTATAAGTAAATCTACTAAATTGAAAATCATTAAAATACCAAAAGTGTGTAAATAGGCATCCATATACATTAATTTTTCATGCTTATGTAGTATATATGTAGAAATGAAAGGAGTACCGAAAAGAATAGTATTATATAAAATATTAAAATAAATGGTTTGCTTTTTTTCATGAATCGATTTTGGAAAAACTACTTTTTGAATATCTTTCGGATAATCAGTTAATGAAAGTCGAGGATTATAATATAAGGACCCTAAAATCATTACAGATAGTACAATAGACATGATGACACCAACGTACATCATTTGCTCAAATTGATTCATATACTGTATTCACCCTTTTCTGTAATTACTATGATGGTCATTCACTTAATTACATATTGTATGTACGTACATAATCAAAAATTAACAACTAGCTTTAATAGCAAAGCAAAATTGTTGCAATGCAAATGCAAATTTAATACAGTGGAAGCCTAATTGATACAGATAGGATTGGTGAAACCTATGAAAATTGAACATATCGCAATTTGGGTAAATGACTTAGAATGTATGCGTGATTTTTATATAAAATACTTTAATGGTAAAGCAAACTCGTTATACCATAATGAAATGAAACAATTTGAATCTTATTTTATTACGTTCGAATCTGGAGCAAGGCTTGAACTTATGCGTAAAAAAGGGGTTGAAAATAAGCCTAATTTAAACATAACTGGCTATGCTCATATGGCTTTTTCTGTCGGTAGTGAAGAACGAGTGAATGAACTGACAAAGGTGATAAAAGATGCTGGTTATCCTTTATTAAATGGACCACGTTTTACTGGAGATGGCTATTATGAAAGTGTAATAGGTGATCCAGAAGGCAATCAAATAGAAATTACGATTTAACTTACCCTTTTTTATCACCTCCATATTTTCCCACGGATTAGGCGGTGCTGTTGCTGAGGTGCCAAATGAGGCAACTGCTTACTTTTACCGAAAAGCACTATCAAACATGTCAATATTCGCTACTTGGGAGCAACCAGAAGGTGCCGCTGGAAGTATTCGATGGGTTGAAGACTTCCGCTTAGCGATGCTTCCATTTACAAAAGGTGTCTACGTTAATACGCCTGACCTATCCATTAAAAATTGGCCAGATGCATACTTCAGTTGCAACTTTGACCGATTAATGGAAGTAAAAGCGAAATATGATCCGAAAAATATTTTTAACTTTCCGCAAAGTATTCCGCTTTTTCAAACTATATATTACACCTAATATATTAAAATATAAAACATCCATTTTTTAAATGGGTGTTTTATAAATAAAGTTTACATAATATAATTATTGGTTAATTCTTTTACTAAATATCTATTCAACAATCCAAAGTAACACTTTCTCAAACTCTTTTTTGGACAACATACTTTCGTTTATATAGCCATTCTTTTAATTGTACTTCATCCAAAGCTCCGTTCCCCTCTCATGATCCTTCACACTATATTCGCTCGTTTTTCACAAAAGGTTCATTTTACATGAAAATTTATTTATTACAATAAAAATATAAGGTATATTTTTATGAAAAGGAGGAATTCAAGAATGAATACAGAGGATAAAATTTACGCTGAAAAAGTGTTAAAAAATCTCTTTATCGGATCACAAGTTGATGGATTACAATTTGGTATTTCTTCAGGCGCTATAAAGATTCAATTTACAAACTTTCACGACTCCGTTGATTATGACGAGCAATTATATATCAATATCGAATCAAAATGGTGTTTATTTAATAAACCTCAAAAAAGATACCCATTAAATGAAGATGAATTTGAAGTTTATTCTGAGGAAGAAGAATATGAAAGAATATTTAAGATAAGAAGACAAAAAGTTACCGATATACAACTTGGCTTAGAAAGCCCTCATTTAATTATTACATTAGATAGTGGACAAATTATTTTTTTAAATGGTTTTCATGATTATTATGAATGTTGGCATGCTGGTGTCCTATGTGAGCAATGGCTTGTAGTCGCTGCACCTGGGAATGAAATCGCCACTTGGGCTCCTGATGCGTTTATCGATAAGTAAACTGTCTTCACGAAGAAGAAACGAAGATATTTTATGAAGTACTATACTAATGAACTACATAATCATTTCTATTACACGTAAACAAAATGACCATTTTGCTTTAATAGAACTCACTTTATTAAAGTTGAAAGGATGATAATGATGGCATGTGTCCATGATTTTGGAATAATTGACGAATTTAATTCTCAAAAAAGTTACAATGATTATACACCAGAGAAATATCATTGTATTTCTGTTAATGATGATATTATCAGTAGTTTAAATCAAAATTTATCAATTATGAAAACTTACTTTCATACAGTCAAAAATCAGGAATACGGTTTAGCTTATTGTGGTATTACAATTATCCCTCCTGAATCTTTAGCAATTTTCTATGAAACAGTTACATCTTCAAAGTTCTTCAGAAAATCTGATGAGCTGAATGAGTTAGCTTCAAAAATTGTACAAGCTGCAGCAGAACAGAAGTACATGATCCATTATGGGGTTTAAATGTAATTCAAAAAATGCTTAGGATTTCTCCGAAGCATTTTTTGTATGTTACTAATACATTTATTCCTTAACCATTTAGTCAATGCTTGAGCCTATGGTCCCTTCTTTTACAAGTGAGGGCGCCCCTATTAATCTAAATAAGCGTCTCATTTCCAATCTTCCAGCTAAACCATCTCCCATGCCCTTCTGTTTCTCCAACCGTTTCACGATATTCGTTTCCGTTAATATAATAATCAATATGAAGGTCACGATCCCACATGTTGTTATACAGGTGGAATACATCACGTTTTGCGCCAATTTCTTGTATTTGTTTTTCTAACTTATGTTTTACTTGTTCTGGTATTTGATTTGCGACGTGTGTATGGAAAATACAAATAACAGCTTCTTCACTTATTTGTTCAATAATAGATGATAATAGCTCTACACCGTCTCCTTCTATTAATTGGACAGATTCATTTTTCACTAAAGATGCAGCTTGATCAAACATCTCAAGCCTTTCTTTATGTTCTGGCCAAATTAAAGCACGTAACCATAAATAATCTTCCTCATTATGTAAATCATTCACATGTAAGTCCAGTCCGATTCTTTCTACGACAGATGGGCTTTCTTTTAGAAAATGCGGCACATTCTCCCCTCTTATTTCAGAAGTTACATGCACATTTGAATCTATATTTCCGTACATTTCATCCGTCCCGTACGAATAACGATATTGGTCCCAGAACAGTTGCAACCCAGAACTTGTCCCAATTTCAATTAACGCTAACGGCTTCTTCACTTTGTTAAATATGTAGCAGAAACTTGGGTATAAGTATGCGCACCGTCTTACTTCATTTGTTTGAACGAGTTTCGTTTGTAACAAAGTAATGATTTCTTCTCGGTACTCTTTACAGAAATCTTTAAAATGATTAAAAGCTTTATCTAAATTTGTATCAGCATTTTCAACTAAACTACTATAATACGTTTTTAAATGATGTTCTTTCCCTGCTAGCAATAAATAATGTACTGCACCTAATAGTAAGTTTGGGACTGGTTGACCTACCTGAGCATAGGACGATAGTGTAAGTACTTCCTCATCTTCAGCAATTTTCATTGATAAATATTCATATAAATCACTTGACCCTTTACATTCCTTTATTGAAAAGTTTCGAAATAAGTTTGAAATTTGTTCTTTTGTACACATTAGAGTCCCTCCTTTTTATTTTTCAGAATAATCTTACCATTACAGAAAGAATAATCCCATAAAAAGGTACTCGATTTAGTCACTTAAGGATACGTAAGCTTTTTCGAGATAATTTCAAACTGTAATTTTTTTCTATTTACCACCTTAAAAGAGCTTGTTAAATAAGATTTTTAGCGAATAAAACGTTAAATAGTTTAAAATTATCAGATAACACTAGATATTTTAGTCTATTAATTATTATAATAGAGTATGAGATGGTTATATAATTGAGACAAAAAAGGTATACACCTAGGTGGGGCCTAGGCGGTGTTTCTCTTTTACGGCTTAGACATAGAAAACACCTACACTTTTTTGCCAATATAGGGGATGGAGAGATTATCATGAGCAACATGCAGCAAAAAACAGACGTTATCTTAATTGGTGCAGGAATTATGAGTGCAACGTTAGGCTCATTACTAAAAGAATTAGCACCAGAATGGGAAATTAAAGTTTTTGAAAAACTCGCAAGTGCCGGGGAAGAAAGCTCTAACGAATGGAATAATGCAGGTACAGGGCATTCTGCGCTATGCGAACTGAACTATACTTCCGAAAAAGCTGACGGATCTATAGATATTAGTAAGGCTGTAAAAGTGAATGAGCAATTCCAGCTTTCAAGACAATTTTGGGCATATCTTGTAAAGAGCAAATTAATTCGTAATCCACAAGATTTTATTATGCCACTACCTCATATGAGTTTAGTACAAGGGGAAAAAAATGTTGAGTTTCTAAAAAACCGTTTTGAAGCGCTTTCAAAAAATCCACTGTTTCAAGGAATGGAATTTTCTGATGCTCCTGAAACATTAAAAAAATGGCTTCCACTCATTATGGAAGGTCGCACATCTAATGAACCGATGGCGGCAACGAAGATTGACTCTGGAACAGATGTTAACTTCGGTGCATTAACACGTATGTTGTTTGATTACTTAAAAACAAAAAATGTCGAGCTAAACTACAAGCATAGTGTCGAAAATATTAAGCGCACGAAAAATGGTTTGTGGGAAGTAAAAGTACACGATATGAATAGTGGTAAAATTGAGCATCATACTGCTAAATTCGTCTTTATTGGCGGCGGTGGCGGTAGCCTACCTCTTCTTCAAAAGACTGGTATCCCTGAATCAAAGCATATCGGTGGCTTCCCAGTAAGTGGACTATTTATGGTATGTAAAAACCAAAAAGTTGTAGAGCAGCATCATGCGAAAGTGTACGGTAAAGCTAAAGTTGGCGCTCCGCCAATGTCTGTACCTCATCTAGATACGAGATATATAGACAATAAAAAAGCTTTACTGTTTGGACCATTCGCAGGCTTCTCACCTAAATTCTTAAAAACTGGCTCAAATCTTGACTTAATCGGTTCTGTAAAACCGAATAATGTCTTAACGATGTTAGCCGCTGGTGTAAAAGAAATGGGACTTACAAAATACTTAATTCAGCAAGTTATGTTATCACATGAAAAACGTATGGAAGAATTACGCGAATTCATTCCGAACGCGAAAAGTGAAGATTGGGATATTGTAGTTGCTGGACAACGTGTACAAGTAATTAAAGATACTGATGCTGGCGGTAAAGGAACACTTCAATTTGGTACAGAAGTAGTAAGTGCAGCTGACGGCTCAATCGCCGCATTACTAGGCGCATCACCAGGTGCTTCTACTGCTGTTCACGTCATGCTTGAAGTATTAGAAAAATGTTTCCCAAGCCGCATGGTAGAATGGGAAGAAAAAATAAAAGAAATGATTCCTTCATATGGCATTTCACTAACTGAAAATCCAAGATTGTTCCAAGATCTTCACACTTCTACTGGTCGTACACTTGGATTAAACGAAAAAGAAACTGTTCATAATTAATGCAGAAATAAAAAAACGTCCGATATATTCGGACGTTTTTTTGTCTACTAAAAATTATACTTATCAATATTATCTTTCGTAAATACAACTCGTTCTGGTAATACGATAATTCCGTTCCCTTCTGCCTCATAATCATATCCTTGAATGGAGTTTGGCTCTACTTTCACTTTTCCAATTCCTTTTACTTCGAAGCTATCCCCTACTTTTAACTTCTTCCCTTTTACAACAATTTCATTTGCTACATACGTTGCGAGAGCACCTTGTTGTTTTACATCCCATAAACCAAATTGTTGTACTGTTCCTCGTTTTACATAATCACGCATAACGTTCGGTGTAGAAAATCCAGTTACCACTACTTTTTTATCCATTTTTAAGTTTTCAGCTGCCTGCGCCATTGCTGGGAGTGCTGTTGCATCTGGACAAATAACTGCGTTAATATCTGGATACGTTTTTAATATGTTCTCCCCTACGGATAAAGATTTTTGTGCATTATTTTCACCGTACTGCGTCGTTACAATTTCCCAGTTCGGATATTTCTTTTTAATAATTTCTTTCGCTTTCGTTACCCATTGGTTTTGATCCGTTACTGTCGGGCTAGAATAAAAGAATGCTACTTTTCCTTTATCTCCAATTTGCTTAGAAGTCATTTCTATTAATAAGTTAGCAAGTTGGTCTGGTGTTCCTTGGCTTATATAAAAAGAACGATCTTTCGGATTCACATCAGAATCCCATGTTAAGACGGTCATTCCTTTTTTCTTAGCACGTTGTAGTGATTGCGATAAACCATCAACTGATGTAGAGGAAACCATAAGTGCATCATAGTTTTGGTTAATAAAATTATTTATATACTTTACTTGCCCTGATACACTCGCTTCAGACGGCCCATCATATTTCACTTGTACGCCTAGCTTCTCTCCCATCTCCTTTGCTCCTTCACCTCCCGATGTGAAGAAACCAACTCCTGTTAATTTCGGAATAAATGCAAATTTCACATCATCAGCCTTTTTCTTATCTGCCTTTTGGCTAGAACACGCAATTAAACCGATTAAACAAATACATACAATCAATACAATCCCTAGTTTTCTCTTCATGACATTTCCCCCTTATGCAAACTCTGTCTTTTCCCCGCTAAAAATTGATGTAATTTGAAATGTCTCATAATAACTGAAAGAATAAGGATAATACCTATTACTACATTGGATTGTTCATTTGTTAAACCCGCCATTTGCAAGCCATACTGCATGAGCCCAATGAAAATACTCGCCAGTACAGTACCGATAATGCTTCCTTTTCCGCCTGTAATAAGTGTACCGCCTAAGACGACTGCTGTAATGATTGGTAATATTGTTTCGCTTCCTATATCAGCACGTGCAGAACCGAAATATGCAGTTAAGAAAGCTCCTCCTAATCCACCTCCTAACCCAGAAAGTATGTAAGCAATGATTACTACTTTCTTCGTCTTAATCCCGGTGTATTTTGCTGCATTTTCATTCGCGCCTGTTAATTGTACGTGGCGCCCATATATCGTTCGGTGAAACAAAATCGTGCATACAATTGTTAATGAAATAAGTAGCCATAATAAATTGGGTATTCCTATAAAACTACCATTTGCTAGTTGTACATAAGTATCAGGTAAACCGCTTATCCCTTCATATCCAGAAGCACCCGCCCCTCCTGAAACGACAAGCGCAATTCCTCCGTATAAAAACATCGTTCCGAGTGTAACGACTAGTGGTTCTACATCTGTCATTTTTATAATGAGTCCATTTAAAGCTCCTGCTAAGCAACTGACTATAAGTGCCATTATTACTGCTAGTAAAATATGAATCCCATTCATCCAAAACACACCAATTAAAATCGAGGTTAGCCCCATAATTGATCCTACAGATACATCAATTCCTCCTGTTACTATAACAAAAGTCATTGGTATCGCCGCAATTGCGATAAATAGGAAATCATTTGTACTAAAAAGGAGATTACTAATATTTAAGAAATCGCTATTTATAAAACTAAAGAGAATGAATTCTATAAGAAGTAATATGATTAACACACCTTCCCATCTGTAAAAATACTTCATAGATTCATCCTCCTTTCTGCTTTCCACCTCTTCATGACGCTATCTAATATAATAATAAGTAATAGTAAAAAACCTGAAATAGCATTATTCCAAAATGCTGGTATTTTTAAAAAGACGAGTGAGCTACTTATTGTTTCTAAAAATAACGCTCCTAATGCAGCTCCAAATAAAGATCCTGTTCCTCCTTTTAAATGAATTCCTCCTAGTACAGCGGCTGCGATTACTTGTAATTCTAATCCTGTACCTGTTTGATTTGGGACGAACCCGATATTCATAACAAATATGCAACCAGCGAGCGCAGCGCTTATGCCTGAAATCATAAACGCATATATCTTCACTTTATTAACAGGTATACCAATAAGCCTCGCGCCATCTTCATTATCACCTACCGCATAAAAGTATCTTCCCAATGGCACTTTTCTTAAAAAGAAGTATAGTAGTAGTAAAATAATAAGAACGAACCATACAGTTATAGGTAAACCAAGAATGATGATAGATGACAGCTGCTTAAAATCGTTTGGAATATCTTCAATCCACTTCCCGCCTGTGAAGATTAACATTGCACCCCTAACAATTCCTAGCATCCCTAATGTCATAATAATGGCTGGTATCCGAAACTTTGCAACTCCAATACCATTTACGAAACCGATAATGGCCCCAAGTATAATAGCTACAAATATCGACAAGAATGCACTATACCCATTCGTTAACATCATTCCGCAAACTGCTGCACTTAATCCCATGCTTGAACCAACTGATACGTCTATATTTTTCGTAAATAAAACGAACGATTGGCCAATTGCTAGAACGACTAAAATAACGCTTGATTTCATCAGTAAAGATAACGAGTTAAATTGAATAAAACTAGGATTTATTATACCGACAATGGCTATATAAATTAGTAGTAACAGTATGATAGACGTTTCGTGCCTTTTATACATACGTTTCATTCCGTTACACCTCCGTATGCAAGGCGTGTAACTTCATTCACACTCAGTTGTTCTTTTTCCATATGAGAAACAAATCGCCCATTTCTCATTACATATACACGGTTTACTAATTGGACAATCTCTTCAACATCCGAAGAGATTAATAAAATTGCGAGTCCTTCCCTTTTCATTTTTTTTATCGTCTCATACACTTCAAGCCTTGCTTTCGCATCAATTCCGCGAGTCGGCTCATCAAGAATAATAATTTTAGGATTACATGCAAGATACTTCGCAAGCACGACCTTCTGCTGATTACCTCCTGATAAAGATGCCAGTTCTTTATTCATATTCTGTACAACAATTCGGAATTGTTCTATAAACGAATTAACTAAAGCGCTTTCTTTTTCTTGATTTATAAAAAAGCGATTATTTTGATATAAACTTGCCGCTGCAATATTTTCTTTAACAGAAGCAATTGAGAAAATTCCATTCCTCGCCCTATCCTCTGGCACATAAACTAGTCCTTCATCTAGCCTTTTATGCAAAGAACACGTATCAATTGATTTTCCACCCAATAAGATAGACCCTGATTTTATAGTTTTCAATCCAAATATCGCTTCTGCTAATTCCGTTCTGCCAGATCCTATAATGCCAGCAACACCTACAACCTCACCCGCATGTACAGTGAATGATATATTTTCGAATGCGTGACCATTTATATCAACCACTTCTAATATTTTTTTCGTCTTTACTGTCTCTTGAACTACTTCTATTTTCTCTTTCTGTTTATATCCTTTTGGCAATAGTCCCTCCATCAGCATGTCATATGTATAGTCACATACATCACCTTGGCTTACAACCATTCCATCACGTAGTATTGCTACTTTGTTGGCAATTTCAAAGATTTCTGGAAAACGATGCGTAATATAAATCATCCCAATTCCTTTTTCTTGTAAACTTTTCATCAACACAAAAAGACTCTTAATTTCGTGTGTTGTTAATGTCGATGTTGGCTCATCTAGAATAAGAATCTCAGCTTCTCTTATTAATCCTCTAACGATTTCTACTAACTGTTGTTGCGCAATAGATAACGATTCTCCCTGTTCATTAAGATCAATATCCCAACTTAAACTGTCAATTAATTGCTGAACTTTTACTTTAAGCTTCTTTCTATTCCCCTTTAATCCAATACATATATTTTCTTCAATGGTCATATGCGGAAAAATGAGCGGTTCTTGTGGTATTAAATAAATCCCTTCTTGGTGTGCTTCTTTTGGATTTGCAAACTGCTGTCTCTTTCCTTTCACATACATTTCTCCACTATCATACGAATATAACCCCGTTAATATTTTCATTAATGTCGATTTCCCGGCGCCATTTCCACCAACTAAAGCGTATATATCACCATGCTCTACTTGTAAGTTCACTTCCTTTAGCACAAGTTGATTCGAAAACGCCTTACTCATTTTCTTCACTTGTAATAAGGGCACATTCTCCACATGATGTCACCTGCCTTTACCCAGAACATTTTTTGAGAAAATGATTATTTGTTCTACTTGTTTTGTAGCATTGTATATTCCTTTTTTCATATCTAGAACACTTTTTTCAATGTACTATTAATCGTTTCAACTGGAATAAACAAAATATGTGACACATATGTTTAAGCATTGGTCAATTGTTGAAAGGGATGAAGAGTATGTCACAGCTGAACTTTGAAGAAAATTTATTAACTAAAGTAGCCTGGTACTATTATAAAGATCAATTAACACAACAAGAGATTGCTTCACTTCTTCATATTTCAAGAAATAAAGTCGTCCGGTTATTAGATAAGGCACGCAGTGAAGGTATCGTTACATTTCACGTAAAAGGAACCGGTTTGCATTGCTTGAGCATTGAACGTGACTTAATGAAAAAGTTCCACTTAAAAGATGCTTTCATTATCCCTACTCCAATAAACAATTATGCTACTTCTCTCGGAAAAGCCGCTGCACAATATTTAGAGACTCATCTCCAACAAGGTGATTTACTCGGCATCGGCTGGGGTGAAACGATAAGTAAAATGCTAGAAAACATTCATTTTGAAAGTTCTATTAATCTTTCATTCGTAACGCTAACAGGCGGAGTAAACCACTATCTCCCAAGAAAACAAAACTATTTACACTACATGCAAGGCGAACTTCATATTATTCCTACTCCTTTTCTAGCATCTTCTACTGAAATGGCACGAAGTATTTTATCAGAACCAAGTGTGAAAGATATGCTTCATGTCGCTTCACTTGCACATACAGCAGTTGTCGGTATTGGCGGGTTATCTCAAGACGCTACAATTGTAAAAGAAGAAAAATTAACGCTACGTGAAATGACATATATTCGAAGTCAAAACGGGGCGGGCGATATTTTAGGACAGTTTTATAATACGAATGGTGAGTTATTAGAGCTCTCGCATCATAATCGTCTAATTGGCACACCACTTACGATTCTTCGCAACATGAAGCATGTCATTGGTGTGGCTGGAGGTACTCAAAAGATAGATGCCATTTATGGGGCTTTAAAAGGGAATTTTATTCATACATTAATTACTGATGAAGAAACTGCGCTCTCCTTATTAAGAAAGGAAGGTGATTCTTAATGTCTACTTTATTAGCTTTCGATGCTGGTACAGGAAGCATTCGAGCTGTTCTTTTTGATTTACATGGCAATCAAATTGCAGTAAGCCAAAAGGAATGGGTTCATAAAACTGATCCTCGTTACCCCGGTTCTATGAATTTTGATGTAAAAGAAAACTGGCAACTTGTACAACAGTGTACGAAAGAAGTTCTGCAAAAAAGTAATATACTTCCCTCTTCTATTCAAGCTATTAGCGCTACAAGTATGCGAGAAGGTTTTGTTTTATATGATAAACATGGGCAAGAAATATGGGCATGTGCAAATGTTGATGGCCGTGCATCCGTCGAAGTTAGTGAATTAAAAGAAATTCGGTCACATCTTGAAAAAGATTTATATACAAAGTCTGGTCAAACTTTTTCATTAGGTGCTTTACCACGCCTACTCTGGATAAAAAAACATGAACCCGACGTCTATAATAATATTTACTCTTTTACAATGTTAAACGATTGGATTTTATATAAACTAAGCGGCGTACTACAAATTGATCCCTCAAACGGATGCACGTCAGGTATTTTTGACTTACAAAATAGATTGTGGGATAACGATGTCGCTAAGGAGTGCGGTCTATCTTTGCCATTTTCACCAACAGTAAATGAAGCTGGTACAGTAATTGGCAACGTTACAAAAGAGTGTGCAGCATTAACTGGATTACGTGAAGGGATTCCTGTCGTCGCCGGGGGTGGAGATGCTCAAATGGCATCGCTCGGAACAGGAATCGTGAAACCGAATCAAACGTTAATATGCGGGGGTAGCTTTTGGCAACAAGAAGTGAATGTTACTGAGCCAATAACAGATCCACATGCTGCGATTCGAGTAAATTGTCACGTCGTTCCGAACCTATGGCAATATGAAACAATCGCCTTTTTCCCAGGTCTCGTTATGCGCTGGTTTCGAGACGCTTTTTGCCAAGAAGAAAAGAAACTTGCTGATAAACTCGGTGTAGATGCTTATGAATTACTAGAAGAACAAGCGAAAGACGTACCTGTCGGTTCACATGGCATTATCCCTACTTTTTCAAACGTTATGAACTACATTTCTTGGCGTCATGCCGCACCTTCTTTTTTAAATTTAAGTTTAGACGCTGACAAATGCGGAAAAAAAGAACTGTTTCGTGCTATTGAAGAAAATGCAGCCTTCATTACACTTGGAAACTTAAAATTAATAAAAAATCTAACTGGCACATTCCCTTCTGAAGTTATTTTTGCTGGCGGTGCCGCTAAAGGAAAACTATGGCCACAAATTCTATCAGACGTACTCGGTATTCCTGTAAAAGTACCTGTTGTGAAAGAAGCAGCTGCTTTAGGAACTGCGATTGCTGCTGGAGTTGGTGCTGGCATATATTCATCTATGGAAGAAACTGCCGAAGAGTTTGTACAGTGGGAGCAAACATTCGAACCAGTTACTGAAAATCACGAACTATATAAAGAGTTCTATGAAACATGGAAAACTGTATATGACAGTCAGCTCGCTTTAGCTGATAAAGGGCTCACCTCACATATGTGGATTGCGCCTGGTGCACTGTAACACATTACATAAAGGAGTGAACTGTATGTTAAAAGCGAATGAAAATGACTTCTCCTATCGCTTCGGTGATAACGGGCCGAAATATTTAATACAAGGTCCAAATATTGATCTTGGCCTTGTTGTCATTCAACCGGGCCAGGAGTTTCAAAACCATTATCATACGACGTGCGAAGAGGTCTTTTATGCATTAGAAGGTGAAATAGATTTCTATGTGAATAATGAAAGAGTTCCAATTAAACAAGGTGATGTCCTGCAAGTTCGTCCTCATGAATCTCACTATCTTATTAACCATTCTGACAAACCTTTTAAAGCTGTTTTTATTAAGTCACCACATTTACCAAATAAAGATACTGTACAAACGGAAAATCCAACATTAACGAAGGAGTGATTTGGAATGACTTGGGGATTTAAAAATCGATTAAATACAATTTTACCTGATGGCAGAGCGGTAATGTTAGCAATAGATCACGGTTATTTCTTAGGACCAATTCACGGACTAGAACAACCACTTGAAACAGTTAAAAACTTACTTCCTTACACGGATTCTCTCTTTTTAACGCGTGGTGTACTTAGCTCCTGTATTCCTGAAAACTGCAGCACACCGATGGTTATGCGTGTATCTGGCGGTGCTACTGTCGTCGGTAAAGATTTAGCGAATGAAACAATTGTTACACCTGTAAAAGAAGCAGTGAAGCAAAACGCAATTGGCGTTGGCGTTTCTGTTTTTGTCGGATCAGACTATGAAACACAAACTGTTACAAATCTCGCAAATGTAGTCTCTGAAGCTCACGATTACGGCCTACCTGTACTCGGCATTACCGCAGTCGCAAAAGAATTACAAAAACGTGAAGCTCGCTTTCTAGCACTTGCTTCCCGCGTATGTGTTGAAATGGGTGCTGATATTATTAAAACGTATTACTGTGAAGGATTCGAAAAAATAACGAGCACATGCCCTGCCCCAGTCGTCATCGCGGGTGGCCCAAAACTAGATTCAATTGAAGACGCATTAAACATTACGTACAATGCGCTGCAAGAAGGCGCAATTGGAGTAGATATGGGCCGAAACATATGGCAATCCGAGCACCCAGCTGCGATGATTCAAGCGATACATGGCATTGTGAAAAATGGATTGAATGTGAAAGAGGCACTTGAACTTTATGATGATGTGAAGAATTAATGTGAAAAGACAGACTATTTATTAGTCTGTCTTTTTTACTTTACAGTGAAACTTTCTTAATCCGTCTTCTAATATGATACATACTTAAATTCTATACACCTTCAAATGATTACTCTAGATGATTACTATTAAGCTTTGAAACTTTCTTACCTTCTCTATAATCAAGACAAGACACTTCAATTAATAAGCCATTAAATACTGTAAAATAAAAACCATAACTACTACCTCGCATCAAATAAGGTTCCTTGTCTATTTCAATGCCGCCGGCTACTAAACGATTATACGCTTGATCCACTTCACTTGATGTATCCACTAAAAAACCAATATGAAAAGCTTCCGGATACGTAACTTCCTTATTCCCTTTAAATGCTTTTGGATCACTTAGTACAAGTATAAAACCACTCTCATCACTCATGACTACAAGTGCTTTCCCTTTTTGCTCCAAAAATTGAAAATCAAAAAATGTTTCAAAGAAATGTCTCGCTTCTGATAAATCATCAACACATAAATTTAAATGATTCAGCTTCATGTACTCATCTCCTTTTAAACAGAAGGTATATAGACTCATTTCCATAACACTTAAATATGTAAGGGAAAATATTCAAGCGTTCCGTCTAAGACTATGCTTTATAAGTCTAATATTTTTTTCTATAGCCTAGAACGTTTTTTAAATGAATGAAAGATTTCCTATCATTCCCATCCCCCCAGTAATAAAAAAGAGGATACATGTTTGCTTCTACAACATGTATCCTCTGCTTGTATATTACGACTGTTGATAAGCCGATTTCGATGATTTCACATAATAAACCGCATGATCCACATTAATAATATGATCTGGTTTTGGTTTACCACGGCCCGCTCTATGTCCAGCTAAGTGTTCTTCACTTGTTTCCCAGTTTTTCCATGCTTCTTCCGATTCCCAGCGAATCATTACGACAACTTCTTCGTCACCGCGTCTTACTTTTTTAACGAGAACACTTAAATCGATGAAGCCTTCAAATTTTTCAATTATGCCTTCTCCAGTAAAACGTTCTACAACTATATTTGATGTACCTTCTTTTACTGTAAATGTTTTCGTTTCGATAAACATATATTCCACTCCCTCTTTGTTATACGAATACTAGTATTCTTCTATTATAATTGATTATGATAATTATTTTCAATTGTAAAGTTTTAATTTTTTGAATTATGCTGATTTCTTTTCTATCGCCTCATCTAAAAATTTGAAATATGGAAGTAACATCCCTATTAAAGATGTAACACATATAATTGCACCGATAATTACATATAGCGCTCTTACTCCCCACATTTCACTCAATATTCCCCCTACTAACACACCTAATGGCATAGCGGATCGTATAAAAAATAAACGCACTGAAAATACTTGTCCTATCATATTATTTGGGACGATTTGTTGACATATTGTTGTGTTATGAACATTGAAAAATGCAATACAAATCCCTGCTATTACTTCAATTAGTATTGCAATGATAATACTATGATTGAATCCTAATGAAATGTATGTGATTCCCCCTATAAACAATCCTCCAAGCATAAGTATACGCCGGCTTTTATATGTTACTTTTCCGACTAATACTGAGCCAATTACGTAGCCAAGTGGAAAACCTGCCATAAAATAGCCGTACTCTGCATATCCCGCTAACAGCTCGTCTTTTATATAAGGAAGATTTATGACCATCGTTACCCCTACTCCAAACTGCACGAAAGTAAGAAATATACCGAGCCAAACGATGATTGGTTTTGTAAAAAAATATGTAAAACCTTGAAGAAATTGTTCTAGCCACGTTTTTCGTATATCTGTTGTAGTTCTCTTTTCTTTTATATAAAGTAAGAAAGCACCACTAACAAATAGACAAATACATACGAAAGATAATGTAAGTTCTGTTCCAATGAAATGAATGACTACTCCGCCCAATACTGGCGCAAGAAACATCATGAGACGAGTCATTCCATCAATATACGCATTTGCGTCTTGAAGTTGTCCTTGACTTACAATGCTCGGTGTAATTGCTTGACTTGCAGGTGTATAAAGAGGTGTAATAAGTCCCACTACAATTTGAACAACATAAATGTGCCAAACTTCTATACTACCTGTAACTAGCATCACCAAAGGTAATAAGAATACGGACGCCCGTATCCATTGTGAAAAAATCATAATCCACTTCCGGCTCCATTTATCAATAAATGGGCCACTTATTAATTGCAGTATGAGTGATGGGATGAAATATAATAGCCACATACTACTTAAAGCCATTTCCGATCCTGTTAACTCATATACTAGAATTGAATTACATAACGTTCCGAAAGCCCCTCCTAATTCAGAGATTGCACTACCAATCCACATAAAAAAGAACGAACGATTTTTCAATATATTTTTCAATTTCACACACCAACTTTTCTTTTATATTCCTCCCTTTATGTACATTCTCGTTGTTAATTATCTATTCAAAAACATATCTAATTCTTTCGCTAAAGACTGTACTGCTTTCTTTCTTAATACATATTTTCCGTCATGTATATCAACTAACTTCGCTGCACGTAACAATTTCAAATGATGGTGTACAGTCGATTTACCAAGCTGTAATCTTTCCGTTATTTCCTGTAATGTACGTTCTTTTTCAAATAACATTTTTACAATTCGCAATCTCGCCTCATCCCCAAGAGCCTTATGTTTTTGAACTAAAAAATAATTCGGTTCATACGGATCTTCAGGATGAATGCTTTCATTCGCAACTGGATAATGAAATACTTTCGTATCATCAATATCCGCTTCAATATTCCACGGTCTGTATGTCATTTGCGGAATAAGAAGTACGTGATGAACACTTGGCTCTGGCATATAGTTCACTCCGCCAGTCGCCCACTCGACAAACTCTTCCGGCTTCATCTTTTTATTCATTTCATTTTTCGCTTCATAATCTCGTTTTAATATAGAAAGTATTTGTTCTTCCTCTCTTTTAATAACACTCTCATACCAACCTGTCATAACAGCGATTAAATGCGATTTCAGCACTTGTACATCTACATTACATATAAAGCTAATATAAGTAGAAAAAAACTGATGATTATCTGTTAGTTCCTTTAGTTCGTGTATTGCACATACAACTCCCGTTGCAGCTAAACGTCTTTTCTCTTCATACTTCTCTCCTAAAAACGGTAAACATATAAATTTCAAATCTTCTTCTGAAAATGAATCAATTTTAAAATTAAACTGCGATAAATCTTGAAAATCCTCTTCATACAATAACTGGAGTAATGCTTTCCACGTATTATGTTCTTCTACAAACTGTAAGTGTTCTCTCATTTCTTCTGTTAATGCTTTCTTAATTTCTTCCCATTCACTTTGAGTCTTTTCAAGAGTATCAATTAACCTTTTATGAGTAATCGCTGCAATGCCAAGTGCACATTCGAAAAGTATCGAATATTTCACCTGAATGTTGTATGTTTCCCTTTTTCTGCTCGTTATGTGATAGACCTCCATTTTTATCCCCTCCTTGTTTGCTATATAACATATTCTATTTTTATCGAATTTTACCTTCTATATTTTTAGAACCGTTTTGCAACTTTAAAAAAACTTTAATCAATGAGCAAACAGAAAAAGGTTTATACTCTTTTCATTCTGACTCAATGAAAGCCTTGATTATTAAATATCATATTAAAAATGAGATTTTTTAATGGCTCAATTATACGTTGTATTTCACTCTCTTGTTCAACTATAGAGAAGGTTTATTGAAGAGAAAAGCGAACGCTTCAAGTACATGATGCCTTACAATCTTCATTAACCGCCCTTCAAGAAGCAGAACTAGATCAACTAAGTCCTTCTCTACCAGTTTGGCAACAATATATGAATATCCTTTTGCATGATGCTTATCATACAGGACAAATTATACAGCTTCGGAAACTTCAAGGTTCATGGCCAACTCACCGTTCTTATTTATAAAGTGAAATTTTAATCAGCTCTTACCAATCGGGATTTTGCGGGCAGCCCATCCCCACTTCACTTCTTTGCTTTCCCTGAATTTTGAGGTAAAAGTCTTACTGCCCGTTAATCCGGGATAAACGATGTTTAAAATCGCATACGTTTAATATCTAACAAAACAATTGAAAACAACTAATTGTTCGATAATTACTGCGATTGCTCAAAATAAAGCAAATTAAAATACATTGATTCCTAACATAACTTACATGCTTCATAACTTCTAATCATAATCCAAATTTGGAAGAATAGATGCTTTTTTATATAGAAATAATAAGCCTCAAGGAGTTGTTGACATGCATTTCATATTGAATATGTTAGGGATTTTCGTTGTCATATTAATCGTTTTCTTATGTTCGCCTAATAAAAAACATATAAAATGGAGACCAATTGTAATTCTCATCCTATTGGAGCTTTTTATTACATGGTTTATGTTAGGCACAAAGCTCGGCAGTATTATCATTAATAAAATTGCGTCATTTTTCAGTTGGCTACTAGCATGTGCGAATGAAGGTATTCGATTTGCATTTCCTTCAGCTATGGAAAGTCAGCACATTGATTTCTTCTTTAGTGCGTTACTTCCTATCATTTTTGTTATTACTTTTTTCGATATTCTATCTTATTTCGGAATCTTAACTTGGATTATTGATAAAGTAGGTGCAGTTATTTCAAAGATTTCTCGTTTACCAAAATTAGAAAGTTTCTTTTCGATTCAAATGATGTTTTTAGGAAACACCGAAGCACTTGCGGTTGTTCGTGATCAATTATCTGTGTTAAAAGAAAATCGATTATTAACTTTTGGAATTATGAGTATGAGTAGCGTTAGCGGATCCATTCTTGGCGCTTATTTATCAATGGTGCCAGCAACATATATTTTCAGCGCCATTCCATTAAATTGTATTAACGCATTAATTTTAGCCAATGTATTAAATCCTGTGGAAGTTTCGAAAGAAGAAGACGTTGTTTACACACCTTCAAAACATGAAAAAAAGGATTTCTTTTCTACTATTTCAAACAGTATGTTAGTTGGGATGAATATGGTTATCGTTATTTTAGCTATGGTAATTGGTTATGTAGCTTTAACAGCATGTTTAAATGGGATTTTAGGATTTTTTGTAACGGGGTTAACAATTCAAAAAATCTTCTCCATTATCTTTAGTCCTTTTGCATTTTTACTCGGTTTATCAGGCAGTGATGCTATGTATGTAGCTGAATTAATGGGGATCAAAATAACGACGAATGAATTTGTTGCAATGATGGATTTAAAATCAAACTTAAAGTCGTTACAACCGCATACGGTTGCGGTTGCAACGACATTTCTAGCTTCTTTTGCTAACTTTAGTACAGTAGGTATGATTTACGGAACTTACAATTCATTATTTGGCGGAGAAAAATCATCAGTCATCGGTAAAAATGTTTGGAAGCTTCTTGTTAGCGGGATGGCTGTTTCTTTATTAAGTGCTATGCTCGTTGGGCTATTTGTATGGTAAATAATTTTTATAATAAAAGACACCCAAGCCAATTGAGTGTCTTTTATTATTATTTTCGAATTTGCCCATTTCCACGAATCACATATTTTGTAGAAGTTAATGCTGGAAGCCCCATTGGTCCTCTTACGTGTAACTTTTGTGTACTGATACCAATTTCCGCTCCGAATCCAAATTCGGATCCATCTGTAAAACGAGTCGATGCATTATGATAAAGTGCCGCGGCATCTACAGAAGTAAAAAACTTGCTGACGTTTTCCTCGTTTTCAGTAATAATCGCTTCAGAATGCATAGATCCATACGTATTTATATGATGAATCGCTTCTTCAACAGTGGAAACCACTTTCACTGCTAGTGTGAGAGATAAAAACTCAGTTTCCCAGTCTTCTTCTGTCGCAAGTAAGATAGAAGGATCAATCGCCACTGCTTTATTATCACCACGTAGCTCCACTCCTCTTTCCTTCAAGGAAGAAAACAACTCGCTACCATATTGCTCTGCCCAATTCTCATGAAGTACAATCGTCTCAATTGCATTACATACAGATGGACGCTGCGTTTTTGCGTTTATAATAATATTAAACGCCATTTGTTTATCTGCTGTTTCATCAATGAATATATGACAATTTCCCGCACCTGTTTCAAGTACTGGAACAGACGCTTCTCTCACTACTGTATCAATTAATTGTTTACCGCCTCTTGGTATAAGAACATCCAAGTACTCGTTCAATGTAAACAACTGTTTTGCACTATCTCTCGTTGTATCTTCTATGAGCTGTACACTTTCTGAAGGCAAGCTAGTTTGCTTAAGCGCCCGGTGAATAACGCTAACGATAGCTTTGTTAGAATGTATAGCAGAAGAACTACCACGTAGTATTACTGCGTTTCCTGTTTTTAAACAAATTGTAGCAGCATCAACAGTTACATTCGGTCTTGCCTCATAAATCATTCCGACAACACCAAGTGGTACGCGCATCTCCTGAATAGATAGTCCATTTGGTCGTTCCCATGCACTTACACATTCTCCAATAGGATCACGTAATTCAATTAACTGCTTAATACCCTCTGTCATATCAACAATTCGTTGTTCATTCAGCAAAAGGCGATCAAGGAGTGAATGAGAAAATCCTTTCTCCTTACCTTCTTCAATATCCCGTTTGTTTTCTTCTAAAATATAAGCTGTTTCTACTATCAGCTGATTAGCAATTGCAGCAAGTGCTTCATTTTTTTGATCTGTAGTTTTAAGCACAAGTTCTCTAGCAACCTCTTTTGCTTTTATCCCCTTTGCTAACACTTCATTCATTTTTATTTCCTCCTTTTTAAAGTGAAACCCAATGATCCCTATGGATGACTTCATAACTATGTCTCTCGCCTCTTACTTGAATATCTTGGCTTTGCATACCTTTTACATCTCTTAGTTCCTCTGCACTATATGTGCATTGTCCTTTTCCTATTACGCGCCCTTGTTGCGTTACAACCTCTACAACTTCACCCACTTGGAAAAATCCTGATACATTCGTAACACCAGCTGGAAGTAAACTCTTCCCATGCTGAATGATGGCAGTAGCTGCCCCAGCATCTACTTCAATTTGTCCGCTAACAAGCGAATGCAAGGCAATCCATTGCTTGTTCATCTTCATTTCTTTTTGAGGAGCATTACCAACATACGTTCCATCACCCTTACCCTTCAAAACATCTACAAACTTTTCCTGTCCACGTCCTGTTCCGATAAATACACTCACACCAAGAGAGAGTGCTGTCTTTGCAGCATCGATTTTTGATTTCATACCGCCAGTCCCAAGTTTTGAGCCTGCATCTCCTGCAAGAGAAGAAATTTCTTCCGTAACTTCAGGAAGAAAATAATATTTTTTTGCATCCGCATTTTTCTGAGGATTTTTGTCATATAACCCGTTCACATCCGTAAAGATCATAAGCATATCCGCCGAAACAAGCCCGCTTACTAAAGCTGACAGCATATCATTATCACCGAACGTTAGCTCCTCTAAAGAGATGGAATCATTTTCATTAATAATTGGAAGAGCGGAACGGTTTAATAATTCTCCTAACGTAGCGTAAGCATTACTATATTGTTCTTTTCTAGAAAAATCACTTCTCGTCAGCAAAAGTTGCGCAGTAACGATGCCATATTTACGGAATTCCTCCGTGTACGCCTGCATTAACAAACTTTGTCCGACAGCTGCTGCAGCCTGTTTCCCTTTAATCGTTACAGGTCTGCTAGGATATCCTAGCGCTGAAAAACCTGCAGCGACGGCTCCAGATGTAATTAACACAACCTCGTGCCCATCTTCTTTCAACCGAGCCAATGCGGCAACGTGATCTGAAAGCTGTTCTGTAGAGATGCCTCCATGACTATCTGCCAAGGAACTACTCCCAATCTTTACAACAATTCGTTGTTTTTTCACTTTTTTATCCCCCAAGTCTAAAATCAAAGTTTTTTTATAAATTACACTTCATTCACTTTGTAACTATATCTATTCTCATCAATGCTGCACTGAAGTATTTAAGAGCAAAATAAAAATGACCGCTTCGCCCTTAATAAAATAAAAAGGACGAAACGGTCATTGTTCCGCGGTACCACCTTAATTGATATACATAGATATCCACTTGGTGCCTATAACGCAGGCGAACGCCTAAACTTTCATTTAAGACTCAGGGATAGGTTCGATATATTCTATACGAGGAATCTTTCAGCCGGTGAATTCCACTCTCTTTCGCAAGAAGACATATGTACTAATTCCCTTCAACGATTTTCAATCTAATTTTTTTATATTATGCGATATAGTTCGATTCGGTGTCAAGAGGTATTTTTAAAAATAAATAGAGCCACAAGTTATTTGTATGAAATTATCGCCCTACTGAATGAAAATACAAAATGATATAAGTTTAACTCATATTCATAAACATAAAACCTTACATTATAGTGTATATATTTACATAATGTCGAATATAATTAATTTTTGTCTTTTAGTGTTGCAAAAAGGAATATATTCTCTTAGAATGTTTCTTTATATTGCACAGGGATGTTATTCTTATTCTAAGAAAATAATATCAAACCGATATAATTGATTATAAAAGGAGCAAGATTGAGTTATTATGGATAAACAAATTGGATTCATCGGTTGCGGAAATATGGGAATGGCTATGATTGGCGGAATGATAAACAAAAATATAGTGTCTTCAAATCAAATTATTTGTTCAGATTTAAACACTGCTAATTTAAAAAATGCTAGTGAAAAATATGGGCTAACTACAACTACCGACAACAATAAAGTAGCTAAAAATGCTGATATTTTAATTTTATCAATCAAACCAGACCTATATTCATCAATAATTAATGAAATAAAAGAAGTAATCAAAAACGATGCTATCATCGTTACGATCGCTGCTGGAAAAAGTATTGAAAGTACTGAAAATGCCTTTAATAAAAAAGTAAAGGTTGTAAGAGTAATGCCTAATACTCCTGCTCTTGTTGGAGAAGGAATGTCTGCATTATGCCCTAATGAAATGGTGACAGAAAAAGATTTAGAAGATGTACTAAACATTTTCAATAGTTTTGGTCAAACAGAGATCGTAAGTGAAAAATTAATGGATGTTGTCACATCCGTAAGTGGTTCTTCACCAGCTTATGTATATATGATTATAGAAGCGATGGCAGATGCTGCTGTACTAGATGGTATGCCAAGAAATCAAGCATATAAATTCGCTGCTCAAGCTGTGTTAGGCTCTGCAAAAATGGTACTAGAAACAGGAATACATCCAGGTGAATTGAAAGATATGGTTTGTTCTCCTGGCGGAACGACAATAGAAGCTGTAGCAACATTAGAGGAAAAAGGATTACGAACAGCGATTATTTCAGCTATGCAGCGTTGTACGCAAAAGTCTGTTGAACTATCTGGTCAAACTAAAAAATAAAACTATAAAAGAGATTACGTTAGCTATGAATTCACATAATTTTAATTAAAAATTCACTACATGATAAACGGCCAAACTCATATAAAATTGAGCTTGGCCGTTCTACTTTTTAATTATATTAAAATAATTTGATTTGACTCTTCTTTAAAGGTTCTGTTTTATCCCTTACCTATTCCCTACTATGATTGTGTAATTTTATTAGAAACTAATAATTTTTCAATGCATTTCGGTAACATATCTAATAGTGTTTCAAATGCGTAGTTTACATCTAGACGTTCTGTCCATTGATGTGCATCTTTTCCTACCGGTCCCATATTTAATACTGGAACATCAAACTCTTCTAATTCCTGAAGCGGAATTGAATAGCCTCTATCCCATAATGGCATATTGTCTACAAGCGAACTCATTGAATCCAGTGGATACTGCAAGCCTACATAGCTTAAATCTGAAATCCCCCCAAAATAATTTTGGTTTTCAAATGTAATTTTATGATTGTAATGTGCGTACTTTTCCATTTCTACAACTACCTCTTTTATTAAAGGATTGTTGCGTGAACTCACAGCTGGATAGTACGGCGGAGCGAAGAAAAGTACAATCATCGGTGCCTTTTCTTTACATAAAATCGCTAATTTATCTACTAAATCAATCGTTACCGCACGATCATCTTTATCTCCTCTATTTTTTATAATATTAGATTGAATATGATCTATTTTTTCTCGTCCATGTTGCTCAATTGCATATGTGATAAGCTCTTCATAAGTTAATACATTTACTTTGAGATTAGGTGGTATAAATGGATTATATTTAGAAAAACGATATGCATGTTTTTCATACGACTCTTCTATTTTCTCTGCTACTTTTGTTACTTTTTGACGTAACAATGAAACTACATCTGTCATTGATTTTTCTAATAAAAACAAATTAAATAATGTGACTGCACGATGCGGAATTTGTACAGAATAATCCTCTTTTAAGTCCCTTTGAAGTAAGTTAGTTGGCGGCGGACTCGCTTCCCCTTCTACAATATCACAAAGGTCTGTGTTTAACTCTAAGTCTGCTGTTATTAATGAAGCCATATAAATCCCATTTAACCCTGCAAAAGGTTCACCTACATGTGTCTCTTTTCCGTAGCAAAGAAAACCAGGTAACACTTTACCAATAGAGCCAGTGTAAATATACTTATTTTGGTCACCAGGATGTCTTGAAAACATAGGCTCTGAGTTTAAGACCGTTTTATAATCTAAATTATGCTCTCTTGCTAAATCTAATAGTCTCGGAACAGCGGCCCTCATCCCTACAGAATTCACTTCTTCATCTGGTACAGCCAATAAAAGAACATTCCCATCGAATCTTCCTTCACATGCTTGTTCAATCATTGCCATTTGTAATGCGAGGCCGCATTTCATGTCCATTGTTCCTCTACCAAACAGCCAATCTCCATGTTCTATATCTTCACGTACATGGTCTGGAAGTTCATCTTTATGAGAATAAAACATAGATGTTAACTTTTTAGGATTAAATGCATCTTCTTTCCACACTCCGTAATCTTGTACATCTACAACATCAAAGTGACTTACTAGAATTACAGTATTTTTTGTACTATCGCTTTTCTTTACTAGTGCTGTAACAAAATATCGTCCGTCCCCCGTCGGATTTTTTTGCACATGGTGCGGGTTTTCTTTGAAGTACTGTAAATCAGATAATTGCTCCACAACAAAGTCTGGCAATATCACTTCAGCCTCTGTACCTGTAATACTAGGAATTTCAACAAGACTGCTTAATAATTGAATCAATTGTTCTTTTGATTGCCACTTTGACATATAAATCCCCCTATTTTTCCGCATTATGAAAACGAATTCCAATATATGAATAAAAAATGACGACAGCTATCAAAATTATAGTTCTGATGTACTGCCGATTTTTATTGATATTTCATGAGCTGCTTGTTTTACCTTGCTAATAAGAAAAGATAGTCGATCATCATTAATACGATGACTAATTAACCCAACACTTAATGCTCCTACTACTTTATGATTAAATCCGATAATAGGTGCAGCTACTGAAGCTGTCCCTTCTGTTTTTTCACCATAACTGACAGCATATCCTTCATTTTTTATTTGCTTTATTTGATTAAGAAGAATTTGCATTTGTTCTGGTAATGAAGGAAGTAAATACTCTACAATATGTTCCATTTCATTCGTTTTCATATTGGCAAGCATCGTTTTATTTGCAGCACCAATTGAAAGTGGAATTTGTTCTCCTAGATTATCGATAACCCGAATTTTTAAAGGACTATCAATTCTTTCAATGATAATAGAATGCGTTCCGTTTGGAATATTCAAATAGACACTTTCTTCCACTTCAGCAGCCAAACGTTTCATCACTTCTCTTGCAACAGATCTGTAGTCTACCTTCTCCAATTGACGCAACCCTATTTCCATCCACATTGGTCCAATTTTGTACTGTTTTGTCTCTGTAATTTGTGTAACTAACCCATGCTCCATTAGAGAGTTAAGTAATCTATGTACTGTACTAACCGGGAGATGTGTTCCATCAGCTATATCAGAAATAGCCCAATACTCTTTTTCATTTGTAGAATTCAATAATTTAATAATACTTATCGCTCGATCAATGGACTGTACCATAACTCGCCTCAACTTTACTCGTAATATGTTAGTATGCTTAATTAACTATCAATTTAGCAAACATTCGAAATGAAATCAATCTATTTATTTAATTTTCTAACAATAAAAATATATCACTAACAACGAATTGAAAACGCAAACAAAAAAATATTGACTTTTCTTTTTAATTATCTGAAAATTATAACAAGATTTCACATCACGGAATACATTCCATAATACGGAAAAACATCAAACTTTATTCTATCAACTACGAAAGTGAGGAAAACAATGGCGCAAGTAAACAATACAAACAATGAATTAAAACGTACGATGAAAAGTAGACACTTATTTATGATTGCACTCGGTGGTGTGATTGGAACGGGGTTATTTAACGGATCTGGCTTTATTATAAGTCAAGCTGGACCTGGTGGATCCGTACTTGCCTTTATGGCCGGTGGATTATTAATGTATTTCGTTATGCTATGTCTTGGTGAACTCGCTGTAGCCATGCCTGTTTCGGGTTCTTTCCAGGAATATGCCACTAAATTCATCAATCCTGCAACTGGCTTTACAATCGGATGGTTGTATTGGTTAAGCTGGGCGAATACGACCGGTCTTGAATTTACAACTGCCGGTATTACAATGCAGCGCTGGTTTCCTGATATTCCTGTTTGGGTTTGGTGTTTAATATTTGGCGTTACAATCTTTACTATTAACGCATTATCTGCTCGTAGTTATGCAGAAACAGAATTTTGGTTTTCAAGTATAAAAGTATCTGCCATTATAGCTTTTATAATTCTTGGTGGCGCCGCTATGTTCGGCTTTATTGATTTAAAAGGCGACGAACCAGCTCCACTTCTTTCAAATTTCGTAAATCATGGTGGTTTATTTCCGAATGGACTTGCAGCTATTCTATTAACAATGGTTACAGTCAATTATTCCTTCCAAGGTACAGAGCTTGTCGGAATCGCAGCAGGTGAAAGTGAAGATCCAGCAAAAACTTTACCTCGTTCTATTAGAAATATTATATGGCGCACAATGTTTTTCTTCGTCTTAGCAATCTTTGTTCTTGTTGCTTTAATTCCTTGGGAAGAAGCAGGACTCACAAAGAGCCCATTCGTTGCTGTTTTTGATAATATCGGTATTCCATATGCAGCTGATATTATGAACTTTGTTATTCTTACTGCTGTTCTTTCTGTTGCAAACTCAGGACTATACGCTGCTACTCGAATGCTTTGGTCTTTATCAAAAAACGAAATGGCTCCAGCATTTTTAAAGAAATTATCATCACGTGGGATTCCTCTCAACGCTTTAATCATGACAATAGCTATTTCTGCTTTTTCTCTTTTAACAAGCGTCGTAGCTGCTGAAACGGTTTACTTATGGTTAATTTCCATTTCTGGAGTCATAACAATTATTGTTTGGATGTCAATTTGTGTTTCTCAATTCTTTTTCCGCAAACACTATTTAGCTGAAGGTGGAAAATTAGACGACTTGAAGTTCAGAACTCCACTCTATCCCCTTGTACCAATTCTTGGTTTTGGATTGTATGGCATTATATTAGTAAGTCTTATCTTTATCCCAGATCAAAGACTAGGCATTTATTGTACTGTACCATTTATCATCTTTTGCTATACTTACTATCACTTTAAAGTTAAGAAAAGAATTGCAACTAACACTCAAAGTGAAACTAAAATTAGCGAAACTTCGTAATATTGTACGATACAAAAAAGACAACACGTGGCGTTTCACTTCATGTGTTGTCTTTTTTTATTATTTAAATATGAGTTCACCTGAATTTAATGGATTTTTCTCTTCTCCTACAAAAGTAGTAAAATTTTCATTTGAACTTGCTACCTCAGTTGGATTTATCGTATTTCAATTTCGATATAATAATAAATAGGTATATCAGATATAGCTGTACATTATTAGAATTACATTCATTACTCAACTGGTAGTTACCAAGAAAGAAAGGAATGATCATAATGATACAGAACATATACGAGACTCATTTACATGTAAGAAATTTAGAAAAAGCGATAAATTTCTATCAAAACAAGCTAGGATTAACGTTAGCAAGAAAACTCTCCAAAAGAAGAGTGGCTTTCTTTTGGGTCGGAGAAAATAAAAAACAAATGCTTGGACTATGGGAAGTAAATAATATCGAAGACTTTAAGCTGAGACATTTTGCTTTTGGTGTAAATTTAGAGTTTTTAATGACTTCTAAAGCGTGGTTAGAGGAGCGTGGAATAGAAGTGATAGGAAGTCAAGGAAAAGGAAATCAAGAGCCAATTGTCCAAAGGTGGATGCCCGCTGCAAGTGTATACTTTCTAGATTGTGATAGAAATAAATTAGAATTCATTTCTATGTTACATGACAATCCAGATGAATTAGAATATGCATCCTATTTAAGTGTATGGAATGCGGAACACCAAGAAAAATGAATGAAATTTCCGTTCAAGTCTTTTCTAATTTTTTAGATATACTGTTGTACGATCCCCCTTTTGCTATTAATTTTCGTCGGATTTATGAACAGTTATCGTAATGGAACATTCATGATAACTCCACTTGTTAACATAATGCATTTATTGTCATCTTGTATTTGTACTTACGTACTAGCAATTCCTAATCTGCTTCCATTACAATTTGAAACATTTAATTTTTCTTCTTATCTGGCATCTAATCTTTAAACAAAAACTCCCCTTAAATCGAAAATGATTAAGGGGAATTTTATATACGATGCAATTATAGTTCAGATTTCACCCGAACAGAAACATTATTTTTAATTATATTTTTGACATCTTTAAAGCTAACAAAATTGTTACTTTTCTCATCCCAAAGACGGAAACGGAGTGAACGCAAGCTTGTAGCAAGCGTAATTGTTGGTACATTTTTTAAAGGAAGAGTATTGTTGTGTGCCTCTTCTAGTTTATAGTTAGGTACTCTTGGACTTAAATGGTGAACATGATGAAATCCAATATTACCCGTTAGAAATTGCAAAATTTTTGGAAGTTTATAAAAAGAACTTCCCTCCACTGCCGCTTTCACATATTCCCATTCTTTATCTTCTTCAAAATAAGAATCCTCGAATGTGTGCTGTACGTAAAACAGCCAAATCCCTATTGAACCTGCTATTAAAAATATAGAACCATGTACTAAAAGAAACGATTGCCATCCAATTGCCCAGCAAAGCATTCCTACAATAGCAACGATTAAAATATTCGTTAAATAAGTGTTCATACGTTCTTTTTTTCTAGCACCTTTTCGGTTAAATCTATTTTTAAGCAAGAAAACATAAATCGGGCCTAACCCAAACATAACGAATGGATTGCGATATAAACGATATGCTAAACGGAGTCTAAATGGTGCTGCTACATATTCATCTACTGTAAGCGTCCAAATATCCCCTGTACCCCTCTTATCCAAATTACCACTCGTAGCGTGGTGAATAGAATGCTCATGCCCCCACTGATCAAATGGGAATAATGTTAAAACACCCATACACGTTCCAACTATTCTATTTGCACGTCGACTTTTAAAGAATGAATAATGGGTACAATCATGAAAAATAATGAAAATCCTTGTCATAAATCCAGCGGCTAACAGTGCTGGAACTAATGTTAACCAATAAGAAACTGACAAACTTTTATAAGCAAGGTACCATAAAATAATAAATGGCACGATTGTGTTGATCAGTTGCCAAACACTTTTTTTAATCGTTGATTTTTCAAAAGGAGCAACTTGTTTTTTTAAATTTTTAGTATTTTCTAAGGTCATTGTTCTAATTCCTTTCCTTTTTGTTGCTAATTCATATTATAGCACACTATTAGTATCAGGTGTTAAAAGTAGCTATAATAAATATTTTATACTATGAAAATCTCTTTTTTCTTACTCATTACTTACAAATTTCTTACGTCCAAAATAGCTTCTATAATTGGACAGACGGAGCATTTTATGTATCAAAGAAACTTCATATTTTTCCAATAAATACATAAAAAACAGCGAGTTTTTTCACAAGAAGAAAAAAGCTGCAATCAGTCAGTTTCACCGACTTATCGCAGCTTCTCTTCTTTTTACCTTATTTTATCGATGAAGCCAAACTGCACCTGCAGACTTGTCTTCAGCTTGGCCTACCACTTCAAACTTCAGTCCTAGCTTCGGTAACTTACGTCCTGCATCAGGAATAACGCTGTTGATGTATTGCTTAGAATCATCAAATTTTGCCACTCCTGGTAATCCTTTATAATCAAAGATACCGCGTGTTGGTGAATTTACTTTCCATGCTGGTGTTTGATCAAATGAGAATGCCGCATCGGCAATTTGATAACGCGTACTGCTCTTCACAGTAGGTTGTCCGTTTAATGTCCCTACAATTGCCTCTGGATGAGAATCTACTACTCCTAAGAACCCTTCACCTGGATGAACGCCTACCCAGTTATCTGTAAAGCTTTGATCCGCATACCATACAACCATTCCTGTATTAAATACTGGGCCACGTGCATATTGTAACGCAGTGTCAGAACCAGCGTAATTTCTCCACTCTACATAGTAATTATGTTTTTTCTGTTCAAATCCGTTAGACACAGTAAAGCCTTTTAACGTCATTGCAGGCTGACCTTCTGCATCATCAGAGAAAACAACTTTTCCATCTACAGTTAAGGCTGCATTATCTAACGCAAATCCTTTATAAGCTACTGCAATATCTGTTAAGTACTCAAATTGCAGTTTTACTTTTTTTCCTTTGAATTGGCTTAAATCGTATGATTTATCAACCCACTTACCATCAGTTGTATCCGCGCCGCCTTTTATATCTTTTTCGCCCATTCTATCAATGCGTGTCTTCGTTCCATCTTCTGCAATCGCATATACGTCAAGGAAATCATACTTCGCTTCAAGTTCGTAAAATGCCTTATAATCGAACTTAGCATCCTTTGCATTTGTTAAGTCAAATACTGGTGTCTCAAGTGTTGTATGAATGTCATTTCCTTTTGTACTGTAATAGAACTTCTTACCAAACGCTGATTCGATATTTTTTATATCTTTGTCCGGCAAGTTAACACGAACAATTCCAGGTCGTTTAGATTTTGTAGTACTTTGATCTACATATGTTGCAACACCGATTCCTTTGCTAAGTTTGTCATAATCTACTTCAAGAATATTCGCCCAGTTCCCCTTCATATTCTTTTGGAAAAACTCTTTATTTTGTGGCGAGAAACTCGTTGGCTCTGTTCCTGCAATTTTTCCAGCCCAGCTACCACCACTCATAATAGACCATGACTCAACAGGTTCACCTTGTCCTGAGTACTTTGTATCATATTCATCTGGTAAGCCTAAATCATGGCCATACTCATGTGCAAACACACCAACTGCTCCGTCTTCAGGCTCGATTGTATAATCATATGCAGCCATCTTTCCGCCCCAGTTCGAAACAGAAGATTTCGTGCCATCAATTGCATATGGTTTTGAACCTAATTTTGAACGATGTGACCAAATCGCATCATCTTTCAATTTACCGCCGCCAGCTTCTTGACCAACACCAGCATGTACAACCATTAAATGATCAATAATGCCGTCTGGCTCGTTTTTATTTCCATTACCATTTTGATCGTACTGATCATATTGATCAAAGTCTGCTAAATTTATCCCTTTTGCTACCGCTGCTTTTAATGCTTCTTTCACAAGATCTTTTGGTCCTAAAGGTCCCTTGTTATCATGACCAGTACCCGCATCAGCACCATAATCTGATGCTTTTCCTGGAACAGTAAGCCATTCTGTTACAGTCCCATCAACTGTATAGCTACCACCAGATTGTTCTTCATAATATTGCTTAAATGTGTTAATCTTCGATCCATCAAATAAAGTAAATGGTTCATCACCAAATAACATTTTTTGATAATGTTCACGATTAAAGTCCTTAGAATACATGTATCCTGGCTCTTGATCAATATTGTTATGTTTAAAATCGCTAAATTCTACAAGTAAAACAAGTACTTTATCTTTTCGAACAGCTCCATTGTATTCTTCTTGCTTCGCTGATGTAGTAGGTACTTTTCCATTTAATTTCCCAGGGTTCAATGCTGCACCTTGTCCAGCTACTGGGCCTACTTCAGGCTGCTGCGCCTGTTCATTTTCCCTCATTTTTGCATCTTTTACTTTTTTCATAAAGTCAGAGGCTTCTTGCGTAAGACTATCTCCTGTTAAGATTTCTTTCCCAGGGTTTTCCCCTTTCTTTTTCTCAACATATTTTTCGACAGCCTTTGAAGTCTCAGCTTGTGATGCAGATTGATCAATTACCCCCCGTTGTTTTAGCGCTTCAGCCAAACGCTCCTCCGGTATTAAGTGCTCATCTATTGGTAGAGATGATGTTGGTGTCTCAGCATACGCTGCGTGACCTCCAAAAGCAAACGTACTACTTAGTACTGCTGCTGTTGTTAATACCGCTAATGGTTTTAATTTCTTTTTCTTTTTCAATGTATTTCCTCCCCAGTGTCTGCAAATTATCGTTTTTTGCCGATAACAACATAATATTCGTTATAATACGAATATTCAATCTTTTTTCAACAAATAAAATGTTGAGAAATATTTTTTTATGCAGGGTGAAATACATAAGATATAAAAACAAACAGACTCTCCTATAAATAACAGTGAACTTTTATATGTTCTTAGTTACAATCAAAATCCAGTAAATCTGGGATTCATGCTTTTTTAATAAAAATAAGAATTAAATATTTTCTATACTATTTAATCTATGGATTACCATATTACTCACTATTCTCATTATTACAAGCTAATAGTGGTTCGTACATCATTATAGCGTGATTCTCTGTTACATATTGATCTTCTATTAACTGTTTCTGTTGATTATATACTTTACGTTGAATCACATTATGTCGTATATAACCGCCCCAGTATGCAGGTTGAATTGAGTGTTCTTTCTCATACACTTCATATTGATAAAGTTGCGGATAGACTGTTCTCCATTCACCAACTAAATGTTCATCTGTCATATAAAGGTGAAGTTGATACGGTTGGTCCGTTTCATTTTTAATTTGTAAATCCAAATAGTTATAGGAACAAGTCGCCCCACTCCCAAACGGTTGAGTGCGCCTAGAGTCAGGAAAGACATCAAAGCTATGACGATATCGTTCTGTTACTGTCAGTGGTGTATGTAAAGTCATCCAATATATTAAATTCGAAAGCTGACAAAGACCTCCTCCAATACCTGTTTGAAAAGATCCGTAATGTAATACCATACCTTCTACATACCCTTTTTTCCTCGTTGGCTTACCTATTAAACGCCAGTAAGAAAATGTTTCTCCCGGTCTAATGACGATACCATTTAGTTTTTTAACAGCAATTTTCAAATTAACAACCTTATTCTGTTGATACCACATATCTACATTTTTGAGCCTACGAAGTAATATCGTTCGGTGCTGAATTGCTGTACAAGGTAGCTTTTCTTGTTGGAACCTTTTTGCATATGTTTTTCCGTCTGCCAACCACTGAATGTACCTCTTTGTAGAGTAATACCACTTCCCTAGCATAATGCGATACTTAGACCGCTGTTTAGGACGTAAGTGCACTATATTCATTTTATTCCCTCTCTCTTTCTTCAAGTAAATTCTAATATATTTCTAATTCAATAAACTACAGTTTTCTTAGCTGCATAATAATTTCCGCAAAAAAACAATAAATTTACTCTAGTGGAGATTTTATTTTGATGATTGCTTTATAATTATATAAAACTGAGCTTCAATACAATAAATTGAAATAAACATATTATAAATATAACGGATAACCTTAAATAAAAAATAATGAACATTAAAGAAATTCTAAAGTATTAATATATTTTTCGTAAATATTAATTGATAACTCATTAGACTTTACTATATGTATAACTTCTTATTCTACAAAACGAAATTTTTTAATGTAAGAAAAAAATATAATTTCCCTTTAACATTTATACAAGCCTCATATGGAAAAATTCACAAAACAATTCGAACACTTATATTTAGAATAAACACAAAAAATTGCCACCAGTTAACTTAACTGGTTGGCAATTTTTTAACGAGAATGCTTTACAAATAGTTGAATTGCTTCTTCTGGTACATAGCACTTTCCATTACTCTCTACAATAATACTTCTTAATTCATACCCTTTACCATTGATACGAATTATATTTTTGTTACCAAATAATTGTGCTTCTACTTTATTATGTTTTACTACGAGTAACGGGTTTGCTCCTTCGGTTTTGTCGGCTGTTACAGTTGCACCGATTTTCTTAAAGCCTTGTTCACTCTCTAAAAATATTTTATTCGTTACTTCTTCTAAGTTAAAGCCCATCGCTTTCGCCATCGTCTTCGCAATGTCTGTATTTTGGATTAAGCCTTCTGGTTTTTGAGGTCCATAAGAATGTAAGAATACATCCTCACCTGTATGTCCTCCTGTCGTAAAGCCGATATTTGCACGATTAGCCAATAATGTAGTAAAAATTCGTCCTACATCCATTTTCTTTTTTGCCACTTTTAATTGTTCTTTTTCATCATGAGTTAGATTATCCAAACCGTATAGTTTAGCTACATCTTCTACATTTGATAAATCAGATTTCAGTTTATTTATAGTTCCTTCAAGTGTCATTTTCGCCTTTTTCAATGGATCGATGTATACAGAAACCGGTGTAGTATTGTATCCTTTTGTCGTATTCCTATTCCCTATAGAGATGCCGCTGTTACCATGATCAGTTAAAGCGATGAGCATCGTATCCCCATCTTTCTTCGCAAATTGTAACGCCTTTGCTACCGCTTCATCAAATGCTAATACATCACTAATCATCCCAATTGGATCATTAGCATGAGCTGCCCAATCAGGCTTACTACCTTCTACGAATAAAAAGAAGCCATCTTTATCTTTTGATAATGTTTGAATTGCTTTTTCTGTCATTTGAGAAAGTGTTGGTTGTTCTGGATTTGTTGCTATACGATCCATATCAAACGCAAGAGCATGATGTGAGAAAGAGCCCCAAATTTTATTAGATTTGGAGTTCAATAACGCATCTTTCGTTTCAACGAAATCGTATCCTTTGTCTTGAATCACCTTTACTAAATTTTCACCATCTTTTCGGATTCCATTACTTTTCATAGGTAACAGCGCCGCTTTTCCCCCGCCTAATACGACATCTATATTTTGATATACTTGCTGCTTCGCAATTACGTCAAAATGTTTGCGATTGACATGGTGAGCAGAGAATCCGGCCGGAGTAGCATGCTGAATTTCAGATGTAGCAACAATGCCAGTTGCACGACCAGTACATTTTGCGCCTTCTAATACGTTTGCGACCGGCCGTAACTTTTCTTCTTCTTTTATTGGCTGTAAGCTAGGCGAACTTACAATAGAAGGTAATATACCTACATATCCTGAATTCGATTTATTTCCAGTTGCTAAAGCTGTTGCTGCTGGCGCTGAGTCTGTAATAGCTGATTCCGCCGAAAACGTACGAACACCTCCTGTTACAATTTGATCTAACGTAAGCGGTGCCCCTTTATACCAGCGAGCCAATGTTGTCGCCGTTGAACTCGTTCCGTCCATAACCATCATAATTATATTTTTAGGCTGGTGTTCTACTTTTTTCACCTTAGCTTTGGCCGCATGATAATTCATCATACTTTCCGTACTTAATACGCTTACTATTATAGCTCCCACTAATAGTAACTTTTTCATCTTCACACCATAATTCAACATGATTGTTCCTCCATAAACTTTGCATTCATTTCAATACACCTTATTTCCTTTTCCATACCAAAACCTACATATGTTTTATTAGTTCCCAATTCTCATAAAGCTAACAATAGTTACTTTCTCTTTCTTTAATTAAATATCGATATGTATCATTTATCTTATAAAAAAGATTTAACATCCTTTTCATTAATTACTTGTTTAACAATAAATCCTCGATTAAAAGAAATAAAATTTTATTGTTAAACAATAAATTTCATGTTAAATTAATAAGATATTAAATAAATGAGGTGCTTTTTATGAAACAAGGATCCACACTCTTTTTAAAGACCGTTGTAATTCTAATCGGAATCCCCGTTCTTGCTATGTGCATTTTTTTAGTCCCTAAAATAGGAAATTTTGCCGCAGAATTATATCCATATATTGCATATATTAAATATCTTGTATTTATCAATTTATACGCAACAGCAATACCTTATTACTTCGCACTGTACCAAACATTTAAGCTTTTAAACTATATTGATAAAAATAACGCATTCTCAGAGCTATCTGTTCAAGCTTTAAAAAATATTAAGTACAGCGCATTGGCAATTAGTGTATTATATGTATTAGGTATGCCACTTTTTTATCTCGTGGCAGAGAGAGATGATGCCCCTGGCATTATTATTATCGGAATGATTATGATTTTTTCTTCAATGGTAATCGCGGTCTTTGCTGCCGTTCTCCAAAGACTATTAAAAGATGCTATAGATATAAAATCAGAAAATGATTTAACGGTCTGAGGTGAATAATATGGCAATTATTATTAATATTGATGTAATGTTAGCAAAAAGAAAAATGAGTGTAACAGAACTTTCGGAGAAGGTTGGAATTACAATGGCTAACCTTTCTATCTTGAAAAATGGAAAAGCAAAAGCAGTCCGTTTTTCAACTTTAGAAGCAATATGTAAAGCATTAGAATGCCAACCGGGTGATATTTTAGAATATCAACCTGAAGATACCGAGTAAAAAGAGTCCTTCATACGAGAAGGACTCTTTTTATTACACATTACGGCGCAAAACTAATTTGACCAGTAAACAATAGGATAATTGCTATGATCCAAAATATAAAAAATGATGAGGACAGTATTAATGAAAGAATAGCAATTCCCTTCTTCTCTGTTCTTTTCGTCATTGTGATTATTGAAAGCATGATACCTACACCTGTAAGGGCAATTGTAATATAATCCCCAACTATATTACCTGCATTGGCTATCCTTGTTGGCGTTATAAAAACGAATAGAAAACACAGAATGCCGATGAGTAAAGATACATAGCTTATTATACTGTACTTCTTTTTAGGAACTATTTCAGTTTTCATACTAACCCCACCCCTTCTATATAGCTATGAGTTCATATTAACATGAATAACCATAATTTAGTTAAAATAAACTGGCCACTTCCTTAATAAAGATGGACGATTATCCTTTAATCTCTAGTAATTATTATATACAGAAAATAAAGTGAAACTTTAATCAGTGGAGGTTTTGTTCACCCTCCACTGATTATTAGTTGAAGCAATCAGGCTGCCCGTTAATGCGGAATAAAATGAAAGAGTTCTAAAAAATAAAGACTGTACCTTTAAAATAAAAGATTCAGTCTTTATTAATAACTTCTTTTATAAAGAAAACTCTCTATCACTCACTACCTTAAAAAACTCCGAGTAATGTGATAAAGAATAATCCGCTACATCACAATTACCTTGAAACATACATGTTGAAATACCTAATTCTTTTGCAGGTAATAAATCTAATTCTCTATCTCCAATAGCTAAATCAATATTATGCTTTTTATGTAAATGATTATAAGCTAAAGAGTTGGGCTTTCGGGGAAAGCCATCGTCAATTGTAACCATATCTACAAAGTATTTTTCCCAGCCGTAATATTTTAAAATGTCCATAACTCCTGCCCTATGTTTATGGGTCATAATCACATTTTTATCTGCAAATTTCAAAACCTCTTCGACACCTGCAAAAGGTTTCATATCTTTTGGCGTGAATTTTCCCTTCAAAACTTTAATCTTTTCTTCCTGCTCGCATGAAATATTATAATACTGAATTGCATGAGAGTATGATATTTTTAAGTTTTTGTATATTTCTTGTTTTTCTACTGAGTCACCTAATATTTCAGAAAGCATTATTGTATATGCAGGATACGTATCAAATAACGTCCCATCAAAATCCCATAAAATATTCATTCTATTCACCTTCTATTTTCAAATCATTGGATGACTAAATCCGCCCTATCCCTCGGCAATTCCGTTTCTAAGTAATAATCCTCTGCTTTCCAATACCTATTTTCAAACTTTGAAAGGTTCTTCTGTGTCTCCTCACTCTCACGTAGAAACCTTGTCTCTCTTGGACAGTCCAAATAGACCATATAATGAAAGAAATCTCTCCATTCTTTTCGCTGCAGAAAAACTCCTTCAATAACAATTACGCCTACAATAGGAATCTGTACTTTTTCCATTTCACATATATCTGTTTCTTCATGAAAAAAAGGTAATTTCAATTTTGTTTCGTGTTGTAGCTTTTGAAAAAATTTCTGCCTTAGCCATTCAATGTCCCATTGTAAATAATAATACTCGTACCATTCTTCATATCCAGTATGATATCGTTTATTACGCTCCACTATATGATCATCAATATGGAAAATATGAAACGGAATGCCTTCTTGTTTCATATTTTCTTTTAAATTGGCTACAAATGTTGTTTTTCCAGATCGACTTAAACCATCTATACCTAAAATGAATCTATTTTCCCTATGCTTCTTCATAATCGTTATAAGTTCGTTTGTACTCATTACTTCTTCCACTCTTCTTTTAATAAAGAATATAAAATGGTATCATGAGCAACTCCATTTTGAATCATATGTTTTCGAAGTAATCCTTCTTCTTGAAATCCTGCTTTACTTAATAATTTTTGAGAAGCTTTATTTTCTACATATACAACAGCAGCAACTCTAATAAGTTGCAATGTTTCAAACCCGTAAGTTAAAATTGCCTGTAATGCTTCCGTTGCATACCCTTGTCCCCAATATGTATCGTCTAATTCATAACCAATTTCAGCTCGTTTATGATGATTATTAATTAAATGAAATCCGCACGTTCCGATTAATTGGCCCGTCCCTTTTTTCTCGATTCCCCAGCGAAATACACTGCCCTCTTCATAACGATTTTTAAACGTTTGAATCGTTGTTTTCGCTTGCTCAATATTTTCAAAAGAATCCATTCCGAAATAACGTATAACTGATTCTTTCGAGAAATATTGGAACAGCGTTTCTGCATCTAATAGTGTAAGTTCTCTTAGTCGTAAACGTTCTGTTTCTAGTTTCGGAAATCCCATCTCTCTTTCTCCCTCTATTCTAATGAACTGCAAATTTCAATATAATTTCCATCTGGATCAGCAATGTAGGCAATTGTTTGTCCCCACGGTTTTACAATAGGTTCAACTAAAATCTTGATTCCTTGTTCTCTAAATTGCTCAATCGTTTCTTGTACATTCTCAACAACGAATCCTAATTCGAAATGAGAAGACTGTAATTCACCTTCTGTAAGCGGTAGTCCTGTTAATTCTTTCACATCTTGCCGCGTATTCATCGCTAAAATGGTAGTTCCAGTATTAAATTCAATATATGTTCCGTGCTCTGCTTTTATAGGTAACTGTAAAATATCTTTATAGAACCTTAAACATGCTTCAAACTTTTCTACATATAAAATGATGTACTTCATTTTCAAATTCATTTTACATCCCCCTTTGTATCTATTCCTAAAATTTCGACAAAAGTCTCATAAAAACCTTGTTCCTTGTAGTAATGAGCAAAAAAAATGAGGCCGATTTCTCGGCCCCCCAGCTTATTGGCATAAAACAGGAGATTTGGTTTGGACATAACCAGTTCGTACTTTTATTATATTTTATTTTTTCTGAATTTTAAATACATTAAACACCTATTTATATTGAGAAAGTTTTTTGCTTGCATAAAATTAAAGATTTTAAGAAATGATACAAATGGAGGTGTATACATATGGAACCAATGCTATGTCCAAGTTGTAAAACAAACCGTACCCGCTTTAATATTCTTGAGCAACAAGTAAAACCAGTCAAATTAAATCCACAAACTGGTCAAGTAGAAGAAGAATACACAAATGAAACGATGAATGCTTTTCATATGGCCTATCAAGGACCTACTTATCGCGTCCAATGCGCTGTATGTGGGCTTGTTGAAAATCCAGAACAATTTATTAAACCTGCTCAAAATCAGTCTTTCTAATAAAAACATGATTATCCCTTATAGAAATAGATTTTTCTATAAGGGATTTTTTCGTTTAATAAGTTAATTAAAAATGGATTTCTTCCTTATTATATGTTAAACTTCGCACTATTTTGCTAATATTCAAAAAAGGGCAATACATCAAGTAATATTAATATTTAGGATTTCGGATCATTTTAACTAGTGGTTTATTATTAAGAATCATTTCTTATTCATTTATGATTTTTATTTGGTTATAAGATTTTAATACTTAACTAGTAGTTCTACACCTTAATTGCATAGTTTTTATTATGTAAAAAAGAGTGAGCAAATTACGTTTATATAGAAACAAAAGAAGTTGACCTCGGTTTTCCCTCTCATCAACTTCTTTTAAACTCCACTCTTTATTATAATATTTCACTTTTTAATTTTTTGATTTTCCAAGAGAGTCTTATAAAAAAGTACATCCACATACAACCTGAAAGACCTGTCGTAACTTTCGCCCACATTGGCAATCTTGATTCCATCGGGCTTAAAAATAGGTTATACATTGATGGTAATATACTTGCTGATATAATAACAAGGAATAGCAATAATTCATTTAGTTTTTGTATCCTCGTCTCTTTTTCTGAGTAAATATCAGGCAATTCATTAACCTCTTCTACCTCTTTACAAAAATAATTCCATCTTGTGAAACTTGTTACGCGTTTCCAACCTGACATTTCGTATATTTCGAAATACTCTTGTTGTTGTTCTTTCGAATCTCTATAAACCAATCTAAAATCAGCTTTGTATATTACATCTTTTGGCTCAGTTTTCTGAAACGTATACATTAAATTATATTTTTGTAATGCCCAACCTTGCTGATGCATCTTTCGTAAAAAAGCTTCTTCTTTTTCTAAATTCCATGCCGTAAAAAATTTAAATACCCTTTTTGTCTCCATCTTCCATTCACTCCCCTAATATACTATTTCCATTCCTTACAGATCTCTGCAATCTGTTATATTCTAGCTCTAACACTTCTCTCCCAAACGGCGTTAACTCATAGCACTTCTTTCTATCTGTAGAGGCAACTTCAACAATTAATTTTTCTTTAAGTAATTTCGTCGTATTCCCGTATAAAGTACCAGGACCGAGCTTTACTTCCCCATTTGTCATCTCTTCTACCATTTGCATAATTCCATATCCGTGCATTGGTTTCACTAGTGATAACAATATGTAATATGTCGCCTCAGTTAACGGAATATATTTTTGCGCCTTCCCATTCATTATAACTACCTCCGATACATCGCCTTATGATATATCGACTCACGATACATCGTATATCGATATTGTATAATCATATTCCAAAATATGCAAGAGTAATTTAATAATTAAATATCCATTTCTTTGAATTAAAAAACCATACAAATTTTCTGAATAATTTGTTAAAATATAGAAATATTAGCTCTTTTATAATGAAAGGAATGGTACATATGATAAATAAATTGAAAGAAAACATCGGATCTGTGTTTGTTGGGAAAGAAAATGTTATTGATCTACTGCTCGTTTCACTTCTTGCTGATGGACATGCACTACTCGAAGACGTGCCTGGTACTGGGAAAACGTTACTGGCGAAAACCATTTCCAAAAGTATTGGTGGTAGTTTTTCTCGCGTTCAATTCACCCCCGATGTACTTCCAAGTGATATAACAGGTATTGAATACTTCAACCCAAAAACAAGCGAATTCGAATTAAGAATTGGACCAGTTATGACAAACATTTTGCTGGCAGATGAAATTAACCGTGCAATGCCGAGAACGCAGTCGAGTTTGTTAGAAGCGATGGAAGAACGACAAGTGACGCTCGAAAAACAATCTACGCCTCTGCCGAAACCGTTCTTTGTTATTGCGACGCAAAACCCAATTGAATCACAAGGGACTTTCCCTCTTCCAGATGCACAGCTTGATCGCTTTTTAATGACGATTTCAATCGGTTATCCTACTCCTGAAGATGAGCTACAAATGATGCGACGTTTTCGGAACGATTTACCATTAGAAAGTGTCACATCTGTCATCTCATTAGAAGATATTTTAGAATCTCAAAAACGAGTAAAAGAAATATTTGTTTCGGAACCGTTAGAACATTACATTATTAAACTTGCTCATGCTACAAGAAATCATGATTATATCGCTAACGGTGTAAGCCCACGTGCTACATTAGCTTTAGTACGTGCTGTTCAAGCTTTAGCCTTTTTACGCGGGAGAGAATATTGCACACCAGAAGATATACAATTGTTAGTTCCTTCTGTTTGGAATCACCGTATCGTCTTATCAATGGAAGGTGCATTACGTACGACAAAAAATGATATTATGAAAAGTATTTTAAAAGAAGTTGACGTACCTGTGGAGATTGAGCAAGCATGAATGGACAGCGTGTTGTAACTGTGCCTTTATTTTTTCAACTCCATATTATTCAACTAACCGTTCCAATCGCGTTACTTTTCACATTCTTTTTCCCGCAACGAATGCTTATGTTTCTCTTTTTCTTCTATTATATATTTGCGATTTTTATTTATAAATATGTCGCTTTCATAGAGAAGAAGTTTCAAATCATAAATGAGAAACAAACTACACGGCTTTTTCCTGAGGAATCTGGACAGTTTTTTATTCATTTAAAAAATGGAGCCAGCATACCGCTCGTTAATGGTGTTTGTTACTTTCATTTAAATTCGTCCCTTATACCGCATAAAGAGCAAGGCATTGAACAAATATCAAAAACATTATTCTCTTTCCTATTTTCACAACCTGCAAATTCGGCACAAAAATGGGGTTTAACATTAACCGCAACGAAGCGTGGTGTGTTTCAAATTGAACAGTTTGAATGTGTATTAAAAGATCCATTTCATCTATTAACTGTACATTTACCTGTTTTTGATAAATTAAGGACTGAAATTATTGTGTATCCTTCTCCTAAAGAAGTAGCAGGTTTGCAAGAACTTCAGCAACTTTTGAATGGATTTTATCGAACGAATTTTTCTTTTTACAATGATGAAACATCTATTATCGGTGTAAAGCGATATGAGCGTGAGTCTTTCCGCTCTATTCATTGGAAGGCATCTGCTAAAATGCAACAATTACAAGCGAAGCAATATGAACCTGTAAAAAATTATAGTTGGACGATTTGTCTTTCTTTAGCTGCCGATCGTGGATTTGGTTGGAAAGATAATGTAGAAGAACTTATTTCATATGCAACATACATTTTCCAGTACACAACGAAGCACCACATTCCGTTTGAATTGTTTATTAGTGTATTAGCAGAAGGCGGTGCATTACATGTACCGTTAAATGAAGGACAAACACAATATGCAAAAGCTTTAGAAGAATTAGCCCGTATTTCAGATGATAGTACGTTACTTCCGAAACAAGGATTCCTTCATTATGTAAAGAGAAAGAGAGAACGATCGTCTACAATGATATACATTGGTTTACAAAGAAATGAACTCCCTCTTCTCTCGCAGCCAACGTTTCTCATTACTAGTGAAGGGATGGTGGAACCAGTTGAAAACTTGGCTATATCACATTCATGATTTCATTCTGCTCCTCCTGCTTTCATTATTAACAGAAAGAGATGAACTAATTAGTATTGCAATATTTTTAACAACAGGCTATATTGGAGTATTTCTTATTCATAAATTTATGCAGAAAAAAACAACAGGATTTGTAATACTTTTAGTTCTTCAAATCGTTCTTTTCTCTTTATTTTTACCTTTTTCTCTTTTTGGCACAATCATATTACCACTATTTTTCTTTATCGTACATGTGGTCGGACCTGGATATCCAGTTCAAAAATCTTTAGGTGGTATTGTATGGTTTGTCGTTTCAGCTATATTTTATGCACCCTTTCCACCGTTGTGGAAACTATTAATGTTAGCCTTGCATCTTATGATTACATTTTGGTTAACCGGGGCAAATCGCAAACAACAACTATTACGTTTTGCTTCTATCATTACGATTGGCTTAATGAGTATATTAATTGTTCAAGTATTTCCTTTCATTCGACTTATTTTTGGTTTTATAACGGAAGTAGTCGCATTAGGCGTCGGCTATGCTTTAATGCCATTAATTAAAGCAGCGGAATTAAAAGATACTGAAGATGTTTGGGCAAATAAAGGACATCTCTTAAAACCCAAAATTGAAGACGGAAAAAAAATTCCTGATTTTGATCCAATACTCATAAATAGCGCTACAATAATAGTCTGTACAGCTATCGCTATTTACGTCGTTTGGAAAATAGTAAAAAAACGAAAACATTTAAGTTTACCAAATATGCCCGCCTTCGAATCTACTATCATTACTGATAAAGAAGGAATAAGCCAAAATCGTTTTAAACGAAATAAACCGCCACATAACGAAATTCGGAAGGAAATTTTCAAGCTAGAGAGTAAGTTAACCCCTCCTTTAAATAGAAAACGGGGAGAAACTGTTGAGGCTTGGCTAGAAAGAATAAACGATGAAGAAGATGTAAATATTCAAAGTGATATTATTATAGATGCTTATAATACGGTGCGTTATTCAAATGGTGCAAACACTGTACTTCTACATGAATTTAAGGAAGAGATTCATAAGCTTTATGCATATCAAAAAAGTTTGAAGAAACGAAAGAAATAACGTAACAAAAAGACTCCTATATTCATAGGAGTCTTTTTATACTTCTACGTTGCTTTTTAAATTGAAGCATTCTTCCCTGCTTCAATTTCTAATGACTCTTCATGCCACCAAAGTGTTTCTTCAGGGTCTTCTTTAGCGATTAGGTGTGCTTCTTTTTTCGTTTCTACTGTAGGATATGAACCTTTTAGCGCACGCCCTGAAGTCGTAACGAATAGTACACTAAATACAACTAATCCAATAATACTTACACCTGCTAAATAAAATGCCGGTGCGAGCGGGTTACCAGTTGCATGAACTAAGTATGAACATACGAGCGGTGTTGTTCCACCGAATATCGATACAGAAATATTAAATGAGATCGAAAGTGCTCGATAACGTACATCAGTGAAAAAGAGTGATGGTAATAATGAAGGTAATGTTCCTTCATATACACTTAAGAAGAAACCTAGTACGAAAATACCTGCAAATATAGCTGCAATATGTCCGTTACCTATTAGTAAAAATGCTGGAATTGCAAATACAGTTAAACCAAGTAAACCAATTTGCACAACGCGTTTATTACCAATTTTATCACTTAATTTACCGAAATATAGTGCTAGTGGAATCATAAGTGCCATCGTAATAGAAATAATTAATAAGCCTGTTGTTTCTTCGACTTTAAGTACTTGAGTTAGATAAGAAGGAATATACGAAAGAATCATATAATTTGTAATATTAAAGAAGGCGACAATTACTGTGCTTAATAAGAAGTCTTTTTTGTGATATTTAATAATATCCATAAATGAAAATTGTTCATTGTCTTCAGATTCCTCTTGTGCTTTTTCCATCTCTTCAAAGATTGGAGATTCATCTAGATGACGGCGTAAGTATAAACCGACCAAACCAATTGGTGCAGCTATTAAGAACGGAATACGCCATCCCCAGCTGAGCATTTGCTCATCTGTTAACAATAACGTCAAAATGGTAACAATTACCGATGCAGCAATGTAACCTGAGAGTGTTCCAATTTCAAGACCACTACCGAGTATACCACGCTTTTTATCTGGAGAAGATTCTGCGATATAAACCATTGCTCCTGAATATTCGCCGCCTGTAGAGAAGCCTTGAATCATTCGGGCAACTAAAAGTAGTATTGGTGCCCATACACCAATTTGTTCATAGGTTGGTAGTAATGCGATGAATAATGTAGAAAGTGCCATTAAAATAATAGTAGTACTTAACACGATTTTTCGGCCGTACTTATCTCCTATTCTACCAAAGAATACACCTCCGATTGGTCGAACGAGAAAGGCTGCTGCAAATGTACCGAATGTAAGTACAAGTTGCAATCCACTATTATCAACACCTGAGAAGAATAATTGACTTAAAATTACCGCTAAATACGCGTATAATCCGAAGTCAAACCACTCCATTGCGTTCCCTATACCAGTAGCAATTACTGCTTTCCTGGCTTGTTTAGGATTGACAATATTAACGTCTTGAGGTTCAAAATTTAAATCATTATTTTGTTGCATATAATAAAACAGCTCCTTATTTAATTTAACTTCTTTAAGCACACCTTCTCTTATTGAATAAAATTAATTCGAAGCACTTAAGGAAAAACAACGTCTCCTTATCTGTTATTATTATTTCACATAATTAATTATTTGTCCAATTAAATGCTCTTTTTATATAAAATTAAACCCTGTTTAACTTGTTATAAAATGACGTTTAGCTTATATAATATATACCTTTACACTACAAATGAAACTTTCATTTATTTATATTTATAACGTTTCTATAATTGCTTCCTCTAACTTAGAAATCAGTAACTTTTACTTAAGATTTGCATATATTTAAAAAGTGAACTCATTAACTCGAATTCTGTTTTATTACATTTAACTATAATATTATTATAGTTTTAAAGGAGGCTCTTTTATGTTGGAAATAATACTTTTACTTACTACTGTTTCTTTTCTCTTCATTATTTCTGGATTTTTCATTACCTTAAAACAATATAAAGAAATAAAAAATATAAAGACTATATTAACTACAAAAAAAGAAAATGAGAAAACTACATCCGAAAACTCAATCCCTATGCAATTAGACCTTAGCGTTCTCAATAATTTACTCGCGTCTGGAATAAATAAAGGTCCCAATTCAAGTAATGAAAATTCTAAGTCTGATAAAACTAAATAGTCGTTACGTATATAATAAAATATATATCTCCTATTTTATCTAACCTTATTAATAACTACCTCTGATTAAAAAGGAGACTACTTATGTGTAAAAATCCAATTTCTATTATTATTCGTATACAGCATAACATAAAAGTTTTACCTGAAATTTTGAAAGCCTGTGAACAACTACAGCCTTTAGAAATTATCCTTACTATTAACGGATGTATCGATGATTCCATTGATATTGCACAATCTTACAATTGTAAAATTATCACATTAGAAGAACCGACAGAATCAAATAATTGTTATGTAATTGGTGCCAAAAAAGCAAAAGGTAAGTACCTCTTATTTTTAGATGCAAATTACAATATCCCCCCTTCCTTACTTAAACAATTTCTTCAACCATTACTAGATAAATCAGCTGACTTAGTATTAAACAATTTAGATGATTTTTTTTATCAAAAGCAAAAGCCAACTATAGAAATGATTTGGCAGCAAGTTACGAATCATTTCTTTCATCGTCCAGATTTACATGTTAACTCACTATTATTTCCTCCCTACGCGGTAACAAAGAAAATTCTTGAAGCAATTACTCCAGAAAGTTTATTAAATCCGATATTAGCACAAATGAAAATTATTAAAAATAATTTTCGCATTAGCAATCATTTTAAAATTTCTATACCGCAAATTCCCTCCTTCCCCTCAAAACAACTCATTCGTTATCACCTAGAAGCAATTGAAAATTGGGTAAATATATTACAAGATTCAAGAGGAAACCATACTGATAATAATCGAAGGCGGGATATTATTTTAGAACTTCAAAACGGCGAACAAAGAGCTATATCCAAAATAATTACAGGTAAAGAGTTTTATTCAAATACTTATGGAAATAAACAATTATCCATCATTATCCCTGTTCAAAATGAAGAAAAAACGATAGAATCTATCATTTTTGAGGTGCAGAAATTAAAACCTTTAGAAATCATCATTATTGTTAATGGATCAACAGATAAAACAGAGGAATTGGCGAAGAATTGCGGTGCAACAGTTATTACTTACAAAGAAGCACTCGGCATTGATACCGGACGTGCCGTTGGTGCATATTTTGCAAAAGGTGATATATTATTATTTATTGATGGTGATTTCTTAATTCCTAGTTCTGATTTATTACCATTTGTACAATCTGTTCAAAATGGAACCGATTTAGCTTTAAATAAATTAGAGCACTACTACATGTATCGTGTTCCTTATACTATCGTAACTGCATGTAAGCATGTTGTTAATTTAGCATGTAATCGAAAAGATTTAGGTATGGGCTCCACAACTGCTGTCCCTCATGCTTTTAGTCGAAAATGCATTGATACAATTGGGTTTGCTTCTCTTCTTTCACCAACCTTAAGTCAAGTTAAAACAATTTTAGCAGGATTGCATGTACAAAATGTTCATTCTATCGACGTTGACAAGATAAATCGAGTTCGACCAGAAAAACACTTCTCGCAGGAAGGCTACCTTTCATTAGCAACGCAACAAATCATTGGTGATCATATAGAAGCAATTTCTTACCTCATCGAACAAAAAAAGAAACACTGAATGCTTTTAATTGTATATTCTTACCACCAAATAATATATGAATTTATTTTAAATATATAGCAAAATAAAAAAGATGGTTGTAACCATCTTTTTTATTTTTACATTAGATCAAAAGAGAAGTAGCAGGCAGGCTTTTCATTTCTGTATCTTTCTTAAGAAGTTTGAAAATAGAGGCTTGTTAATGAAGAGTCAACACTTAAATCATCTTTTAGTGCAATTGAGAAACATGCAACTAATGGTAAAGTAATAACAATTGATCCACTAGGACTAATTACAATAGTAGGACTTGTCCCACATGTGCCTCCACAATCGACTACTGCATCAATTCCACTACCAGGGGTAATTGTAATTTTAAGACACACATCTAAACAAACATTATTCGTAGTACATGCCATAACTCTCCCTCCTTTCTTTTAACAATATATGCAGTTAATCAAATTCGGACACGACTCTCTTACTAAGTCTTGTAAATTAGATGCTATTTTACTATTCGTTTTATAGGCAATTAACGTTTGATTAAACTATCTAAATTAACTAAGAAACTCAAATCATCTTTCACTGCAATAGAAATACATGCGATAAATGGTATTACATTAAAATTAGACAAACTTTCATCATTGCACCTTACGAATATTTCTGCGCCACCATTTGGATTGACTTTAGTTTCTAAAGAAATATTAAAACAACTTTTATTGATGCAAGACAAAATATTCCCTTCTTTCTTATATCTAATATCGATTTATCCAAAAATAAAAATACAACTTTATTTACCCTTTACCTTCCATACTTAAAATAAAAAAGATAAAAGCTTCTTCATATATATAAAGAAGCCTTTACCTTTTAGTTACTTGTTCATTTACTATCAGTCAGTGAAACATGCTCTTCACTTGTACCTGAGCTAAAAATAATAAAAATTTTTGATTTTAGTTTCATTGCAATACTAAATATCGTCAAGTTGCATAAATGAAATGTTTAAGTTACTCATTCAATAGACAAATTTACCTTTTAAAATAAATCTTTAAAATCCTTATTCTTCAATAAATATGAAAGTCCTTCTAAATGATCCCCAGTAATTCTCAATACAGCTGGTGGATGTCCTATCGTCGCAAAATGCTCTTGTGGCCGAATACGATTTGGTTTCATTACATCTACAAAATGGACACATCCGACTTTATACCCTTCTAATATTGCCTTTACTTGTGCAACACACGCTGTGTGAAGAGTGTCCCAGCCAATTCCCTCTAAACATTTTCTACTAATAGCATGGGGAACAGCAATTGTAGATCCTACCCCTAAATCTTTACGGTTACAAGCAATATTCAAAATATATTTATATAAACTTACAATATATAGAGGAAATCTAAGATTTAAATTTAAATCATTTAAAACCATATCAACACCATCCGCAACAGCTTGCGTTAACGGATGAAGATCTTTTGCTGGAATAGCAAAATCAGCATCAATAAAGAGAAGTATATCCCCTGTAGCTTCTTGTGCACCAATTGCCCGTCCTACATCATGCCCTAATCTTTCTTCATAAACAATTACTGTTGCCCCTGATTGCTTAGCGATTACTTCTGTCTGATCTGTTGACCCATTAATGACAACAATTATTTCTTTCGGTTCAATTTTTCTTGCCTCAAGAATAACTTCTTTAATCGTTGATTCTTCATTTTGTGCTGGTATAATAATTGATAACTGTTTTCCATTATAAATTGATGAATTCATTCCCCATCCTTTATGGAAACGTGAATAATTCTTTTGTTTTTTTAACTGCTCTATAATTTCTCTTTTTCTTCCTCCATCTGTATAGTTACCTCTATCATCTTTTCGTTGTAACCAACTCTCCAAAGCTTTTATATTTTCTTTAATCTCATATACTTCTAATTTAGTTAATTCATTTTTATAGAAAGAGGTTTCGTTTGCGGGCATATTATTCAAGGAGGTGTTAGTGATGGCTGACGAGGATTGTAGTCGCCACCCTTTCTCAATAAGAGTGACTTGGGACAGAATAGGGTTCTGCAAGATATCATATCCCATGTCTTCAATTGCTTTTTTAGTAATAGCATATGGCATAGATAACATCGAATCATATTTTAAATCCATACGCCCCAATACATCGTTTACTATTTTTCTATACACCATAGCAATACTTGGCCATTCTACTCTCATCTTTTCAAAACATACGGAGTCTATGTTATTTAAGATTACATCCTGTTCCTTTTTCAGTATCGGTTCTATAAATCGCTCTAATTCTACCGAAAAAATAACATCTTCCCCATCTAAAAATAAGACTACATCACCATTGGCGATTTTTGCCCCATGAACTGGTGCTTTCCGTTTACTTTTCTCCTCAATCACAACAACGTTACTTTCAACAAATGTTGGTATAGATTGTATCGCACTCATTCTATCATCAGCTACAATAATAATTTCTATTGGTTTTATATGCTGCACTTTATTTAAAATTTGATTCAATTTTGATTTTTCTTCTCCTAAAACTATAACGACTGATAGGTCCACTTCTTTTTGTTCTTCTTTTACAGTCTGATTAGGTTTTACTTTTTTTATATATTCAATTGTTTCACTCTTCCCTACAGCTGCATGCCCTGCTTTTTTATCAAAATATAAGTCAATTATAATTTGATTTACTTCCGTGTCTTTATCAAGTTGCTCTAATTCAGAAATAAATGGTAGTAAATGATTTTGCACATCAAATTCACACGCGAAATTTTGTAAAAAATAAATATTCGGTACATATTTAATGTGATTAAAAAATTTCACAACATTAATTCTTTCGCCAAATTTCTCCTCAATTTCTTCTCTTGATAAATTTGGATAAGACAAATCGAAAACTAGATTTATTGGTACAGGTATCCATTTTAATAAATTTGTTTGAGGATTATTAATTAAAGCTGTGGAGCCCTTAACGAATCCAGCTAAAATTAAAGACATAAATCCTCCCCCGGAACTGCCATAAAACAACACATTTTTCGAATCAACTTTTAACTTTACAAATACTATTTCTAAAATATTTGCTATATCTTGTAAATAAAATCTATTTAACTCTCCCTGTCCCCAGCCTAAAGATAATTTTCCAAGATATAACGTAGGGTCATTATAATATATAACAGTATCTTCAAATTCATCCATCCAAGAATGTCGATGAAAAATAGGTGGACCAATTGGCTGTTCTTGAAACCCACCTGCTCCGGATCCAAAAACAATAGTGTTAGAAGCATCGGGCTTAATACGAATTAAAAATTCATACGTTACTTTATCCCAATCAACCTTGAGTATAAATGGTTCTGTAATTTGAAAATCCATTTGCCATAATTGTTCATATGAAATGTTAATTTTTTTGTACTGGTCTAACAGTTTAATCACCCTTTCCATCTATTTCAAGATGTTCTATTAAGTAAGAGAGAGCTTCAACGTGATCACCAATTATTCTTAATACTGCTGGAGGATGTCCATTGTGACTTACATTCTCCATTAAACGAATTCTATTCGGTTTTACAACATCAACGTAATGTACACATTCTACTCTATACCCTTGTAATATAGCTTTTACTTGTGCAAGACTAGGGCATAGTAAGCTTTCCCAGCCTATTGCATCTAAACATGATCTACTCATAGCATGTGGAATTGCTACTAATGAGCCATTGCTTAATTCTGGACGATTATATGCTAAATTAAGCATATATTTTACGACGTCTACAACATAAAACGGAGGATGTAACATCGGATTCAAATCATTTAATGCTATGTCTACACCAGCTGAAACTGCTTTTGTAAAATGATGCAAATTACTTCCTGAAACACTAAAATCACCATCAATAAATAAAAGAATATCTCCTGTAGCTTCAAGCGCTCCAATAGCACGTCCAACATTATGACCAAGTCGTTCGTTATATTCAATAATAGTAACACCAAGTCTTTTAGCAATATTAGCCGTTTGATCTGTCGAACCATTTACAACGACAATTATTTCTAGTGGTTCTATTTTTCTCGCCTCAAGTATTACTTGTTCTATAGTCTCTTCTTCATTTTGTACTGGTATAATGACAGAAAGTTGTTTCCCGTTATAAATTGAAGAATGCATTCCCCAGCCTCGATGATACGAAGGATACTGCTTGCTTTCACCTAATCTTTGAATAATATCTCTTCTTTTTCCTGCATCAGTAAAACCTACTCTTCTTCCCTTTTTCTCTATCCATTTGGATATACCAATTAAATATTTTTCCACTTTCTCTTTTTCATTTTCTAATAATTCTTTTTTAAATAAATACCCTTCTTCTTCGAACATTTCATCTTTAGATAACGTTCTTATTGCACATTGATCGTTAATCCGCCACCCCTGATTCACAATCTTCATATAAGATAGAACGATATCTTCCATATAATTAAAGCCGATGTTTCCCACTACTTCCTTCGTAAGCGCATATGGTAACGAAAGTATTGAATTGCTTTTTAAATCTGGTCGACTTAAAATTTCATTTAACATTTTTCTCCATACAATATCCATATTTGGACATTTATCAACTTCTATAAATTTATCTATTTTGTTTAATACTACATCAGCCTGATTTGTAACGACTGGCTCAATAAAATTCTTCATTTCATTTGAAGATAATAAAAAATTACTATCTACAAATAACAATACATCTCCTTTTGCTGCCTTTACAGAAGCTTCATACCCATCATAATACGTACTATATTTATCCATCAAAACAATATGGCATTTATGTTTCTTTGCTATTTCATACAAATTACTTCTATCGTTAGGAACGAAAATTATAATTTCAAGAGGATTTAGCTTCCATATAGATTGAATTGACTCTTCTAATATTTGCTCTCTTTCACTATACAAAATAATAACCGTTAACGATTTCATTACACGCCCCCTTTACACATCATGTGACATAAAATATTAAGTATTACCATTTCCTGTGAATTCGCTACTTTATTAACATATTCAAAAGTGAATTATACTGTGTAAAAACAACCGTCTATTTTTGAAAATATAAGTTCTACACTTACCTCTTTTCTCTTATCATTGTTTGTTACAACTCTCACCATTTAAAAATAAAAAAAGTCCTAATTTCTTTAGGACTCTTTTAAATAAACTTATCAATATTATTAATTTTATATACTACCTTTTTCCATGTTATACCGCGATCTTTTGTAGTAAATATTTCTTTTTTATTACACGCCCAACCTTTACGCCGATTAAAAAAATGCAAACAAAATACATTTTTTAATAATGGATTACTTGATACTTTGATCCATTTTGATCCTTTTTTTATTATTTGATATACACTTCCATTTTCACTATTTATAACCCAGCCATAATAGGAACTAAAAAACGAAACAGCCACTTTACTAGTATTTATTGTTTTATTTGAAATATGCCACGAATTCCCCTTATCAAATGAGTAATTCATTAAAAATACATCATCATTCTTTTTAGTTGGTATTACTAATAATTTATTTTTATAGATTGCTTTATAAGCCATAGCAGTCCCATTATTAATTCCTTCAAGACTTGGAATATCTTTTATAGGATGCCAACTTTCCCCACCATTTATTGTTTTAAATACCGTTGATGTTTCATAATGTTTTTGTAGTGAAATAAACCCAATTAGATCGTTTATAAATGTTATCCCTGAAATACTATCACTAATACTTATATTTTTTATTACTTTCCAAACTTTCCCTTTCGTTTTCAAATAGTATAAATTATGTTCAAATTTATTTGATGCAAGCTTTCTAGATAATACAATCCATATACTATCCATATTCGTAGCATGCAATTGTACTTGAACATCAGTCGATTTCTCCCAATCTTCTTCAACCGGTAAAATAAACTCACTCCATCTTTCTCCTCTATTAACTGTATAAAATATAGCTGGCAATAAATCGTCATTCTTTTTTGTTAAACCATATGCCCAAGAGCTTCGAGCGTTTATTGGATACCCAAATAATACAATTGAATTAAGAGGATTGACAATATCCCATTCTACTCCTCCGTTTCGAGTATATAAGATAGCCTGCTTTTTATTTGTATATTGAATACTAGCCCAACCATATTTATCCGTTCTCATTTGTAAAGAAGTAAATTGAATATCATTATTTTCCAATATATCACCTCATTCTTATTATTTATATATTCGTATGCTATTATTTTCAAAACGTTCTATCATTAGTTATTTAAACCACCCGCTTTATCTACTATCTTTATACTTACTTTCCCTTTTCTTCACCACTCAAATATAACGAAATTCCTTCTATTTTTCCGTTATCATATACAAACGACTATATTTTACAAAATTCAACTATAAAAAATGCACCCCAATTGTAAACTATCCCCAACAATTAGAGTGCACTTTATATAAAATATAGCTTTTAATTTTTAAGCACTTACTACAGTAGCAACCTTATCCATACAAGTAATAAATTGAGTAATAAATGTATCAATTTCTTCTTTTGTAATTATATATGGAGGAAGTAAACGGATAATATTCCCTTGTGTTACGTCAACTAATATCCCTTTTTCCATTAGCTCTACCTGTAATTTCTTCACATTTTCATTTGTATCATTTAAACTAATTCCAAACATCATACCAGCATGACGTACTTCCTGAATATAATAAGAGTTTTCTTTCTGAATTTCTTGTAATTTATCATTTAAATATAGTGACGTTTCATACGCTTCGTGCATTAAACCATCTTCAATCAATGTGTTTAATACCGTTAACCCTAAAGCCGTTCCCATTGATGAATGAGCAAACGTTGTCCCGTGATCTCCTGGTGAAAATACATCACATAACTTTTTGCCTACAATAATTCCTCCTAGCGGTATCCCGCCTCCTGCTCCTTTACCAATTTGAATAATATCTGGTGTAATATTAAAATTTTGATAAGCAAATAGTTTTCCCGTTCTACCCATACCACTTTGAACTTCATCAACGACAAGAAGTACATTATATTTTTCACATAAATATTGAACACCATGTAAATATTCACTTGATAAAGGATAAATTCCTCCACTTCCTAAAACAGGCTCTAGCATAATCGCAATTGGTTTTTCTTTAATAATAGTCTCCTCTAATTGGTCTATATTTTCGCGCTCTACTTCATATACAGGAATCGATGTTTTAGGGAAATTTTGATATACACTTTCTTGTCTCGTAAAATGAAGTGCCCCTAACGTACGCCCATGGAAACTATTCTTCAGCACTACAATTCCTTCACGTTCTTCATTCGTATTAGCTCTATATTTATCAATTAATTTCAAAGTTGTTTCTGTCGCTTCCGTACCAGAGTTTACAAAAAAGACCTTTCCGTTTTTTAATGAGCAATCCACTAATTTCTTTGCATATTCAATCGCAACTGGATTTAAAAAATGAAACGGCAGATGCAACGATTTTGTAACTTGCTCCATTGTCGTTTGTACAATTTTAGGATGATTGTATCCTAATACATTTACTCCTACGCCAGAAAATAAATCTAAATACTCTTTACCATCTACATCATATAGTTTACATCCTTCTCCTCTTTCTATCGCAACCTTCGTACGACAATACGTAGACATCATATATTCTTTATCTAATTGAAACCAATCCGACATGTTAAATTCCTCCTATTTATTTTCCCTGTTTATTTCTGTTCATTCTCTATAAACTCATGTATAAATTCATTTTTCAGATTAAAATTTTAATAGTAATTTTCTTCACGATATTCATTTTTCCATAATTTCTTCTATTTCAACAGGTCCACTACATACACGTTTTTTTCATCTAGCGGTCTGTTACTACTTTGCATATCATACATAATCAAGATTATAAAATCATATTTAGTAACAATAGACGAAATAAATTTGGAGGCTATATCGATGAATGAAAACTATGATAAACAGGGGCAATCTTTACTAGGGAATCACTTTAATAAAAAAGGCGAACGTAATGAACAAGCTACCCTTCACTCACAAACAGTTGGTTCACGTGGACCTGTTCTAGAGCAAGATAGTGTACTTCACGAGACGTTACAAGAATTTATTCATGAAAAAATTTTAGAAAGACCTGTTCATGTAAAAGGATTTGGTGCGTTCGGTTATTTTCAAACGATATATTCGATGTCTGAACATACTAAATTAAGTTTTTTACAAAATTCTAATGAGAAAGTTCCTGTTATGGTGCGATTTTCGTTAGCTGTTAGTACGAAAGGAACACCGGATACTGCTAGAAATGTACGCGGTTTTTCTACAAAATTTTATACAAAAGAAGGCATTTTTGACCTTTTATGTAATCACATTCCTGTTTTTTCTGTCCGTGATCCGATGCGTTTCCCTGAAACGATTCAAGCATTATTGCCTTCACCTAAAAATAACTTAATAGACCCTAATAGATTTTGGAGTTTTGTCGCTAAAGCACCTGAATCTATTCATTTTGTTGTCCGTTTATACTCTAATAATGGTACGGCCAAAAGTCTTCGCCACATTCCAGGACATAGTGTTAATACATATGTATGGAGAAATGCGGAAGGTAATCGAAAGTATGTAAAGTATCATTGGTACCCGTTTGAAGGTGTACAGTACATTACTAGTAAAGAAGCAATTAAACTAGCTGCCGAAAATCCTGATTATAGCGGGAAAGATTTATATGATGCTATTGAAAATGGCAAACCAGTGGAGTATGGTTTATACGTCCAGCTCATGGATCCGAAAGATGAAGCGCACCTTTCTTATGATCCTTTAGATGACACAAAAGTATGGGATGAACAGACGTATCCTCTCATACCAGTCGGGAAAATGGTATTAAATAAAAATCCTGAAAATTTTATGGAACAAGTAGAAAAAGTCGCATTCTCTCCTTCTAATTTACTGGATGGTGCAGAACTATCAGATGATAAAATGCTGCAAGGGCGCGCTAACATTTACAGTGATTCACAAAGAAGAAGAATTGGTCCAGAATTTCGCAAATTAACGATTAACCAGCAGCAAGATTGGACACCTGCTAATCAAATTACAACCGGTGAAGGAAGGTACGTTGAAGGTAAACTTGAAAGAGCTTCTATAACGAAACAGGATGACTTTACACAAGCTGGTGAATTTTATACGAAGTTACAGCCAATAGAAAAAGAACATCTCGCCGAAAACTTAGCTAGTGATTTGAAAGTTATATCCGATGATATTAGGGAGATCGTTTTGGGGTATTTCAATCAAGTATCAACTGATTTGAAAACAAGCATTGAGACAAAAATGAAAGAGCATTAAGAAGATTAAAACATGCTTTACGAATGAGAATTCAGATCTATATTAATTATTTTCTTATCAAAATCCAATGAGGTTATTTAATTTAAAAATATAAAGCCAACATATCCCTGTTCTATAATTAGAACAGGGATATGTTGAATTAGTTTAATGTTTAACATTAAATACTTTATTTCGCTAAAAAATGTAATAAGTAGCCTTTCAAAACAAACTATAGTAAACTATTTTACTTGTACCGTATAATTCCCTGTTCCACCACCATACTTATATACACTTAAGTAATATTTCCCTGGCTTTGCATTATAATTTCCAAGCAATTTGTTCCCATCACGTTTTGTTGCATAAGCTACATAATTATTTAAATCTGATTCAGAATATAATACCCAGTTCAATCCAAGATTTTGTTCGTTCGTAACAGAAATTTGTAAATCTTTTTGATCCTTTACATCAATAACAAATTTATCCCCCTGATCTTGATCGCTCAAGGTTCCTCTTAACAAAATATTCAAAGATAGTGGGTTTGCTGTTTCAAATGAATTATTCGGTTCTTTTTCTACAGCCGTACCTTCTTCCGTATTCACTCCGCTAAACACAACATCATATTCAAATTGCCCAGCATTATTTACACGGTAATTTACAAAATAAGCAGTCAATGTTTTATATCCAGTCCACTCTTTTCCTGAAAGACGTTTCAACATATCATTCGTTGCTTCATTCATCACTTTCCAGTCCTCAACTTCTCCTTTAGCCGCACTTCCTGTATATGTCCCCTGTAGTGTAAATGTATTAAAGAATTGTGATTTATTCTTTGTTACTTTCACATCTTTTAATTTCGCTTCATTCGTAATATCTGACGTAACGTCCGAAAGCGATTTTGGATCATGCTGAGTTAAATACTCATCTGATACTTGTGGAATTGTATACTTATCACGATTATCAATAAGCATTTGCATATAAGATTGATATTCTTCATTTAACTTATTATCTTTGCTTAATGTAGCACGGTATTCATCGTAACTTGAAACATCATTTGCGCGAATTAAATCATGTACTTTATCGAACATTTCTGGGCGCTTATTATACATATATGATTGCAGTGCAAACGAATAATTATAAAAATCCCACGTTCCATATTTCGCATTTAATGTTTGTGATGCTGTATAACGTTTTGCAGGATCATTAGATAACCCACCAATTATACTTTTTCGTGGTACTACACTATCTAATCGCGTTGCACCTGCAAAGAACTCTGCATTCCCTTCTTCAAACCATGTTAAACGTTCATTTTGATACATTTCCCCTTGGCCCCATAATCCCTGAACTTCGTACCTTCCCTGTAAGTAGTGCGTAAATTCATGGCGGAACAATTCTTCCAGACTATAAATACTTTGCTCTGGTGTACGTTCATATGTAAAGAAAGTCCCTGTCCCCTCAATATAAATCCCACCATTATTCGTTTCATATCCGTACAGTTGACGATTAAATTGATACTCATCTGGGCTATTATAAATAACCATCGTTAACACATCATCAGCATGTCCACTTTCAAGTGGTTTATCGCTACCAACTGTACGATAAAATTGAGAACGCACCTCTTTTGCCGCCCAGTATAGACGTTTAATTTTCTCTTCGCTAACTTTATCCCCAGCTTTAAAGACAATTGCACCATCATCAAACGTATACGTTTTCGGTAAATATTTCTTTTTACCCTCTTCTCGAATTTGATCTAAATTTACAGTTTTTCCATTCGCATCTATTCCTCCATAATTTGTAGTAATTTGTTCTGCCGCAACAAAGTATTGCTCTCCTAAATATGGATAAATTCGCATTGCATCTGTAACAACTTGTTGTCCTTTTGTGGGCGTGCTATGAAGCTTGCCCAATCGGCCAGCATAGTAAATTCCATTATTAATTAACCATCCGTTTTTATTTGTTACTGTACCAAGTAGTGCAAAACGATTTATTTCATTAATAAAGTTATCAATATTTCGAAACCACATCGTATCTTTTGGCTCTTTTCCAGTCGTGTACATATCCGTCTGAATATCAAAGTCAATTCCCTTCATCAACTCATATATAGCGTCTCCTTTTGTTCGGTCTTCAATGAAAGTTGCAAGATTATCGTTATATTGTTTAAAAATTTCACCTGCATATAAAACCGTTTCAACATCTGCTGATGCATTTCCAATTAATTTTCCATATGATGCAATTACTTTATTTTGTTCTGATGTACCAAGTTTGAAATTTGGATTTTTTGCAATTGTTTTTAAAGCTGGTAAACATTTATCATGGTAGCTACGCTCATTTAGTTTGCTTAATTCATCATGGTAAAAACCTAAATAAAACGCTGCACGTAGAGCTTCTACTAATGTTTCAATCCCTTTTGAATCATCTTGCGTATAAGCTTGTCCTTGTTCTGCTAGTTTATTAATAATCGCTTGCATTCGGCTATCATCTTGATAGAATTTAAGACTATCACTATTAAACTGAAATAATTCCGGAATTTGATACCATTTAATTGTCACAAGAAGATCAGTTAATTGTTTATTATTTAATTGATTTAACTCAGCCATCGAATACTTTTTTTCTTCAGCTAACGGCTTAATATTATCGGTTGGTGCTAGTGGACGCTGCGATAAATCCGCTAATTTTAACCGTTTTGTAAAAGATGCATTTTCTTGTACTTTTGAAGGGTGCGCCAATTCATTAACAGATTTCTGTATTCCTACCGGCTCCATTTGTAATACGTTCTTCACGTTTTTCTCTTTTGTCTCTGCTTGAATTTGCAAACCATTACATGTTATTGTCACTAATCCAACACCAAGAATCCACTTAGAAATTTTCGAATATTTAACCATACCATTGCCCCCTAATAATTTAAAAGAAAATTCAGAATTCCAAAACCAAAAACCCACTTATTTGTATGTATTTACAGTTCCGCTATAAATACAACTATGATTAATAATGCAATAGTAGCTTGTTTTATACTATTACGAGTACAGATTCCTTACATACAATCTCCCTTCCTTACATGTAATACAAGCAAAAACCGTGCCAATCATATTTCTTATGAATAGCCAACATTCTTTTATAAATACTGTAGAATAAAATATACATAGGTGTTTCGGCAATGTATAAATCATTTGACACAAAATCTAATGTTTATGAAGAACAAATTCATTGAATGCTATAAGCTCATTAGCCAGTAAATAAATTTCAACTAACAACATCCCCAATTTTTAAATCTCTCAAACAAAGGTAAACAAACATATTCCATAAAGCTAATATGTTCGTTTACCTTTGTTATTTCATATCAACAGCAAACTATCGTTGAATAAAATAGCATGAATAAGTATTTTGTTATTCATTTCTCTTTTTCATATAATCTTTTTCACATTGCAACGGCTTAAATTTCACTTTTTTCCCTTTCTTCTTTTTCGTTTTTATAACGAGCCATTCCCCTTTTTCAACGTCTAGTTTTAGGCGTTTCATTACATTGATATTATCTTTTTCTTTATAAAGTAAAAATGCTTCTTGCGCCCTCACAAATAGGCTGGGCTGTTCGCTAAATCCACCACTGTCATAAATTTTAGTTAGCGAAGTATAATAAGAATCATTTTCCTTTCCACCATACATCAAATGAGCAGCCTCCAGATCTCTTTTACTTACTTCCCAAAAACTATGTTCATCAATATTTAAATTAAATGTGGATTTAATGTCCTGTATTATATTCTTCACATACTTTTCATCTCTAACTTTTCTTTCTTCGAGACAATCCGAAGATAACTCTGGTGCATCTGATTGGGAATGTACAACGTGTTGTATCGATACACACAGAATAAATACGCTTAAAATGTAAAATATTTTTTTCATATTTACATATCACCTCAAATGATTTAGATACTATATCATTTGAGGCTTACAATATTCTTATGCTAATAATAAGAAAGATCCTATAAAATAAAATTTTTATAGGATCTTTCCTTTTAATATTGCTTTATCAAATTCACGGGCGGGGCAATTACCTTACTACTTTTCACATCATATAATCCTATAGGTGTTACTCGTATAAAAGGCAAGTGCGTCGCAGAAAAGAATAAAATTGTAAATGCTGGATCATCATACGCGTAGCCACGCTCTTGTAGTAATTTCACCATCTGTTTCTCTTCCTGTATTAATTCTCTCATTTTTAAATTAGACATAATCCCGAGCAATGGTAATGCTATTTCGTGTAACACTTCATTGTTTTCTACTATGACCATTCCACCACCGAGCTCTTTTACTCTACGAAAAGCTGTAAGCATATCTTCTTTTCTTTTTCCGATAAGAATGATGTCACCTGTACCAGAATAAGAGCTAGCAAGCCCACCTAGTTCTTTTGCAAAACCTTTGACAGCTATATTCACTTGCCAACTGCCATCACGAGCAATCATCATAAGGAAACATTCATCATGATCTGTGGACAATTCATCACAGTCTATATTGATTTCACTAGTGTATGGTTTTGTAATAACGTTATTTAATAAGTGTATCCCCGTTTTATTAGAGAAAATCATATCCTCTTTTTCTATTGACCAATCTAATGATAATGGAGTTACTTTATGTTTACTCCAGTCTATATGTAATGCCTCATGTGTATTTACACCGTCACGCTTCACCCATTTCCCCTTTGCAAGGACACTAATTGGTACTGGGTTTTCTTTACTTTCTAAAATATTGATATTAGCAATTCTACCTGTCGCAATCGAACCATGTACATGTTCCATATTATAATAACGAGCAATATTATAACTTGCCATATCGTATGCATCTATTACTGGCACTCCTTGTTTTATCGCGGTAGAAATCATAACGTTTGTCATTCCATTCTCATAAAACGAAGGATGTGAGCCGTCTGTTGTAAAAAAGAATCTATCAAACTGCTTTACGCCTAGTTCCAACAATTCTTTCAGTAAAACTTCTAAATCTGGGCGGATTGAAGAATTTCTTAGGGAAACAGTGTAACCTTGCATAAGACGAGTGAAAGCTTCCTGCCCTGTCATCGCTTCATGATCACAATCTGTACCTAACAGTTTTAACTTCGCTAAAGTCGTTTCAGATGCACCTGGAAAATGTCCTTCTACTTTCTTCTGCAATCGCTTCGTTTCCTGCATCCAAGTTAACATTTCATCATCGCCATGTAATAGTTTTGGCCATGCTGTTAGCTCGCCGCCTTGAAGAACTGCTTTATGCTTAAGCCATTCTATTATTTCTTCACGATTAAATAAAGTTTCCCCGTTTTGCAATTCAGTCTGTCCATCAAAACGGCACCACCAATACATACTTGCTGGAATCTTATTGAATTCATCTAATAAACGAAATGCTTCTTCACGCTTTAATGTGAAAAATAAAGTTAAATTATCATTAATAAAAGTTGTTGTCCCAAACTGCATCGCATGATTCGCTAAAGTTTCAGGATTATATAATTGATATGGATGTGCATGAGGTTCTATGTAACTTGGAACTACATACTTTCCATCACAATCAATGACTTCACATTCATGCAGTTGCACTGGCAGTTTTTCCCCTACATAAACAATCCGGTCATCATAGATCCAAATATTTGCTTGCATCCACTCGCGCATATAGGAATTTAAATAAGTTGCGTTCTTACATAAAATGTGCGGACTTCTTTTACCATCTATTACTTCAACATGCTCTCGTAATTGTTTATTACTCCATTTATAATGATTTTCCCCCATTGTATTCAACTCCAAATCAACTCATAATTATTTTGATTAAAACGAGAAATACTTAACTAACTAAAGTATTTTCCATTCATAACTCCCCAATTGGCGCCCCTATATCCTTCATTATATTTAATAATTTTTAAAATAACAATTTTCAGAACTACATACATACCTTTTTTATCCAAAATAAAAAGAATGTCATGTAACTGACATCCTTTTTATTTTTATCGTAAGCATTAAGATTGATTTTCACTTTGAAATACACTTGATGCCATATCATAAATGCAACTACTGTCCATAGTTGCGAACTTAAAAAAGCACCTCTTTTAAATATAACTATAACAAAATTCCATTCACTTTCTTTTCATCTATTTATTAAATTCAATTTGCATCATTTTATTAAACTGCGGAACAATATCGACCCCACCTATAGAGTTGAGACTGATAGCCAATGTATGTTTGCCTCCAATTACTCCCCCAGCAAAAGTTGTAAATCCAGGAATTCCACCTCCATGCCCCCAAACTGAAACACCGTTTGGAAGTTTAGTCTCATAGATTCCAAGACCGTATGCGTCACCAACCCCTTTTCCTTCTATAGGAACTGTAGTAAGCATTTCTTTTAGCTCGCGTTCCTTCAGTAACTTACCACCGAGTAAAGATGAAAAGAACTTATTTAAATCATCCGCATTAGAAATCATATCTCCAGCTGCATTAGCTAAACTTGGATTATAATACGTAATATCTTTCAACTCGCCTGTTCCTTCCATTTTCACATATCCACGAGCATGATTCTTTCCTGGGATGACGGGTGAATTTCCTGGTAAAAACGTATTTGATAGGTCCAAAGGTTCAATAATTCGCTTTTCGATTTCTTCCGCATAACTATTTCCGGTTATTTTTTCAATAAGCATTCCTAGTATTACGTATCCTGTGTTTGAATACAACCAGTCTTTACCCGGCGAGAAATCTGGAGGCAGCGAAAGGCCTATTTTCACTATTTCTTCTGCTGTATACGTTTTTTTCGAATTCATTATGTCCGCGTCTTTTGACTTTAAGTATTCAGCGATACCACTCGTATGATTCAAAAGTTGTCGTATCGTAATTTGATTACCATCATACCCATTTCCTTGCACGAGACCCGGTAGCCACTTTTCAATTGGATCGTCAAGTTGTAAGCGATTTTCTCCTACTAATTGAAGAATAGTCGTGGCAGTAAACGACTTCGTCACACTACCAATCCGAAAGCGATAATCCGAATTCACCGGTTTCTTTGTACTTAAGTCCGCCACGCCAGCAGTAAAACTACTAGTTTTTCCGTTATTAGACGTCTTAGCTAATATTCCTACAGCACCAAGCTGTACTGTTTCCTGCATTACTTGTTTCCAGCCATTACGATTCTTTTGATCATGTACTTGTGACGAACTAGAAATATTTTGAGTTGACTCTGCAGTCACAGTAAAACCAGGTGTAAATAGAGCAGTACCCGCTAATAAAACTGCAAAACTTGCTAACTTAATTGAATTACATTTTTTCATAAGGCTTTCTCTCCTCCATTAATATCGGATTGATTCAAGCTATACTTTCATCCTATATGATAAATCTCTCTTTTTTCTTATCCATTCCTTACGAAATACTTACGTTTAAATTTAAATACGGTAAACTGAGGAAGAGTTATGCATGCAAATAAAAAGAGAACATGTTTTCATTTTTTATGTAAACATGTTCTCTTAAACATTTAAAATACTATATCAACTTTTCATCCTATTCTTTACACAACTAATTTATATTCCTTTTTACCAGCCCGCACTAGCATTCATACCATTTCCAATAATAGAAAGTAATAGCGGCCATAATACTGGTCCTAGTGTAAGAAATACATTTAGAAGTATGAGCATTCTATATCTAACGGTGAAATTGTGATTTTTACGATTAACAAATACTAAACTGATTAATGATATTATAGTTGTTAAAAATAATACTAACATTAGCAACCAATACCACACCATTAAACTAAGACTCCATGGTGTTAATAGCTCATGTATGATACAAAATGAGATTCCTAATACAGAAAAACTAAAACTAGTCACCGCTGTTTTTATAAGCCATTTATTTATTTTTTTATCGTATGTATTTTTACAATATAAATCTATTAAAGTATATAAAGATAAATATGCCATTAATACGCCTATCCAAGACAATAACCAGTCTCCGTCCCCTTTGAATAATAAGAACAGCAACCAACACATACCTACTGCAGAAAAAACAAAGGAAATAAGTATGCTTTTTAATACCGATTTCATTACATTTTCACACCCTTAAAAAACCAAAAATTAATTATTATTTATAAAAATTAAGTATAGGTTAACATGTAATGAAGTATAAGTAAATAAAGTTAATTTTGTTTACCTATTTGAATACGGTTTCATATAAGAAAATAATTCATGTTAATCAAATTTCCATATAAAAAAGAAAAGGTGAATATTTATGTATCCACCTTCCCATCTCCCTCTACCCACTTCATTATTTCTTCCACATCTAAATCCGTATACGTCTTTTCACCATAACGAACAGACTCATATAACAAGATAATATCCCTTGTTCTACAAATTCTTTTTAACCATTGTTGCATCGTTTCATAGGACCTTCTCTGTTCATGAAATGGTAATGTTCTTTCCCATTCAACTAACGTTTTTCTTATCTTATCTGTCGGTAACGGCTGTTCTAACTGATGAATGACTTTTTCATTCTTTATGCTTCTTACCGCAGTTTGCTTTGTAATCAATTCTTTCTCCTGTACTATTTCTGTTTTCGTCAATTTTTTCCTAATATACTTGTAGATGGCATATATAATTGATATTGCAATTATCACATAAAAAGCTATAGTAATCCATATATTTGAAAGAACAGAAAGCACGTCACTCCATAGACTTTCTCTTTCGAAAGGTTGAAATTTTTTACCCGTTTTCGTTCTTATACCTGTATCTTCTACTTCTTCATATTCATCTTCATCTATTTTGGAATCATCGAAATTTTCACCTATACTAGTAAAGTCATAATTTCTTTCCGATATTGTCTTAGTCTTACTGAAAAAACGCTCTTTTACTATGTCCTGTACATACACAACACCTTGTGATAACGTTATCGCACTAATCGCAAAGAAAAGTATGATTAAAGTTCTTACACTCCATAACTTCACTTTCATATGCCGCTTCTTATTCACCATGACATAAGCCCCTTCTTATTCTTTCATTACAATCCATTTATTCGTTCTACTGTATTTCTTTGGTGAAGTACCAATAATTAAAGGAACCGCATCCAGTTCCTTTCGACGAAAGCCTGCTGTGTAAAAGTAAGAAGAAGATATAGGCGTATCTTGGTCTGATATCGAGGCAAGTACCTTTAATACATTTTGCAAATGTTTCCGATTATCCCCATTTTTTATGTGTAGCAAACCGTTATCTTTTACACTATTGATCCATACTTCAAACGAACAGTTTTGCATAAGAAGTTGTTTGCATATACCTGCTGTTAATTCAATTAGTTCCTCTATATCATTTCGCAAAGAAACACCACTTTTATTTTGCAAGTTGAGATAAATCGCGTATTTATCACATTGTGTTCGCTCATACTTTTTCGCAGTTAGCGTCCCTGTTTTCGCTGTTGCACTCCAGTGGATGGAACGAAAATCTTCATTTTCATAAGACTTTACTCCCATTACTTTCGTTTCATCATATAAGGGTGAAGACATCGCTTTTCGAAATCCTCGTGACCATTCTTGTAATTCAGGAACTTGTATTTTCGGAACAGCTGGTAAGACTAAATAAGAGGGCGTATCAACTTGTTTATATGTTATATGGTTCGTTATAAATCCAAAGAGATCAGTAATAACAATTTCAACTTCTTCCCATTTCGCGATGCCTCTTTTTAACGCTACAGCTTGCAAATCAAATAAAACTGACTCCCTTCCTTTTAAATTAAAATTCATATAATAATTTGAACCTGTACTATAATTTTTGTTTATTTCATCATGATTCCAAGTTAGCTTATTTTCACATTTAAATCGAAATACGATATTAAGAATAGGAAATATCGACTTGTTTGAAATTTTCATTTTGCACATATTCGTTTCACCTATAAAAACATTCGAATTCCCTTGACTGTATTCCCATTCAACACGAGATACTTTACGTATATATACATGCATAGCACCTATTAAAATTACATATAAAAATACGAGAGATAAAAACAGTAGATTACTTGAAAATACACTTAAAATAACGGCTACAACTGACATAACCCCCATTACGAAAGGCTCCGCTAAAGGTGTATACGCAAGCTGTTGATTCATCGTACATTCTCCACTGGCACACTAATCGTATGAAGAATTTCTTTCATAATTTGTTCTTTCGTCGTTTTCATCTCTCCCTCAATCGTTAACGTTAAACGATGAGCACAAACGGATGCAGCGAGCGTCTTAATATCATCTGGCGTACAGTAATCTCTTTCATTTAATATTGCCCGTGCTTGAATTGCTCTCATAAATGCCAACGTTCCCCGAGGGCTTACACCAATTTCAATTAACTCATGGTTACGAGTTGCTTCAATAATTTCAAGGAGATAATCTTGCACATCATTCCCTACTAACACTTCTCTTGCACGCTTTTGCATCGTAATAATTTCTTCACTTGAAATAATAGAATGTAACGTTTCTAATGGATCATTCATTTGAAACCGATTCATCATTTCCTTTTCAGCTTCTCTCGTAGGATAACCTTGGCGTATTGTGAGTAAAAACCGGTCTAACTGAGCATCTGGTAACGGAAATGTGCCCGCTGATTCGAGTGGATTTTGCGTTGCTATAACTAAAAAAGGTTCTGGTAATGAATGTGTCTGTTTCGCAATTGTAACAGTACGCTCTTCCATAACCTCAAGTAACGAAGATTGTGTTCTCGGTACAGCTCGATTAATTTCATCCACTAATACGATATTTGCAAAAATCGGTCCTAACCTTGTTTTAAAATTCGATTCCTTTACATGAAAATATTCAAGACCAATAACATCTCCAGGCAAAGTATCCGCTGTAAATTGTATTCTTTGAAATTTAGCGTCCACACTTTTAGCCAAACTTTTCGCTAACGTTGTTTTTCCTGTTCCAGGTACATCTTCTAATAAAATATGTCCCCTTGCTATAAGAGCTATAGCTGCCAGTTCAATCGATTCATCTTTTCCTATAATAACTTTCGAAATATTGTTAGTAATTTTCTTTAATGTACTCATATAGTAATCTACCACCTTTTAATTTTCTAAAAATTAAAAATATATTTTTTCCAAATTATAACATTTATTTCAAAGATGAAATATAGTGAAAATGAATCTTTTATTTTTTCTTCATTGTACGCAAAAAGCACCTATTGTCGTATATTGACAATGAGGTGCTTAACTCAATCCAACAGCCTTCTTTCCCTGTACTTTTTAGTAACAATACACCCTTTTTCTGCCACGCATGCATTATTTTCAATTAACTAGTAAAATGCATTCTAATATTACATATAATGAAAACCATTTCTATTTTATCGTTATAGAACTTCCTCTACATCGACACTCTCTATCCTCACTTCATACATATTTGGGATGTTTGCTTCTTTTGGTACCCATGCATAATAATTTTGATCATTCTCTAACATAAATTGAATTAACTTTGTTTCTGATCCATTCCAGAAATTTTTAAGATTATCAATGTAGTCCTCTAAATCCTCTTTATAATCCAATTGTAATATATAATCTCTTACCGTCAGGGCAAACACAATTAAACTTCCTAATAGATTTTTTTGCTTATTTTCTTCTTCATACTCTTGTGGTAAGAACCACACTTGACCTATTCCTATCGTTTTTTTGTATTTTTCATAAAAACTACTATCATCCATATTCTCATAGTCATGAATCAATTCATTGACCAATGAATGCCATTTTGGCGGAATAATATTTTCCAGTGCAGGATTATGTTCAATTCCTTCTACTATATCCTCGATTTCTTCTGTCTCATCTTCATAGTGATATTCACTTAGGTCTATATGTTTGAATTTCATTTCATTTTTATAATGTGCCAAATCATATGGATAATGATTATTATCTTTTAAACTTGTATCATCAAGTCCGAGTATCTTTACTATTGCAGCTGTCTCAAAGCTCCAATACCCTACATATCCAGGTTCTTTATGCGCATTTTTCCATTCATAATCATAATGGCCTTTAAACCATTCTTTCTCCATATACGTTTGCAATCTTTTAGACGCTTCTTTTTTATCTGTTTGTGCAAGTTCTATAATCTCTCTCGTTTTTGCATATGGATTTTCTTTATAATATCTGTTCGTCATTTTTGTGTATCCGATATCACTAGCGCATAAGAGGAAATCGATTACTGCGTCGTTCATATTTTCCTTCTCAACTAGCTTGGCTAAACTTACAAGATTCTTTTTCTCCGTCTCTAATAAAATCCCTAGAGATATCATCCAAATTAGATTTAAATATCCAACTTCATTTTCCCCTATATGCCTCAAATCAATAAGAGCGTTGTCAAAATCTCCTTCTATTGTATGGATAGCTTCTCCTAGGGAATATTTTGCGTTAATATCCTCTAACTCATAATTAAAATTTAATAGATACCTTCCTTCTATAAGACTTTTATTATCTTTAGCCTTTCTTTGAATACCATTCCTTTCATCTTCTTCAAAACTTTTAATCTCCTCTCTATTTTCCTCAATAAACTCTTTATTATATTCTATTCCTTCTCTACATTTTTCTTCTATACATAAAGGATCTCTCATACTATTCAATTCCTCCTAGTGCCTTAAATTATGGCCATTCTCCAATTATGTCTCCCTTTGCATCTATTCTAAATGTTTTCACATTTCCACTACTATCAACCCTTGATAACACTCTCTCAACTTCCTGATCTTGTAATGCTTTCGTAATCTTTGATGCTAATTTTGCATCTCCATCAACTGCCTTCAATATTCTACTTTTTCGCGTCTTCGCACCATTCAACCAATCATTTGACATTTGTCGTCCATCTTTAGTTTTCCCCAATTGTGAACTACCAAACTTAGCTTCATCTATAACATATTTGATCTTTGACTCTGCATTTGCATTTTCGTATAATCCATCAATTCCTTTTACTATTTTATCATTTATGCCTGATGGTGCACTTTTTCCGACTGGCTTTAAATCAAATCCAGCTTCTTTTAAACTTTGATTATTCAATAAATTGTCACTAGATTTTATTTCACCATAATTACCTTTTTGCTTATTTGTAGCTGTTTTTGCATCAAAATTATCTACAGTTGTATTTTTGTTACTGCTAGGTTTACCGTTAGCCGCACCTCCACCAGAAGACCGGATTTTTTGAATAGTATCCTTAGTATTTTGAATCGATTTATTCCAAACAAATCCACCATGTACAAAAAGACTTGCCCCAGTAGCTGTTGCTGCTATATCTAATGGAATAACAATTGGTGACGCTAATCCGCCAGTTCCTACTTCTGCCATGATAGTTAAGAAATTAGATCCGCCTATGAGCGAGATACCTTCAAACATTTCTACAATGGACCCGGCTATTTAATAATTTTGCCCTGTTTTTTTTAATGTTTTTTGACATTGAAAAACATACTATATAGCATCAATTGAAGCCTATGTGCCTGTGAAATGTGAGGTACGAAAGTGCATTCGCTCAAATAATAATTTTCAATTGAAATCAACAAAAGAGACCTCAAATGTGAAGTCTCTTTTGTTGAGTCTTTTTCATCTATAACTTCCTCTTTACTTATTCAATATCAGACAATCTTCCTTATTGAAATATAATAAAATCCTAATAAAAACGCGTTCTTCAAAAAGTTCTTTTTCTGCCCTACGAATCTAGTAAAATGGCTATAAGATATTACAAATTTAAGCTACGCTTAACTTGCACTAATAAATCCATTAATCCATTTCTTTCTGGATTTTTTTCCACTTCTTTTTTCACATGTTCTTCCAAATAATTATAAAAAGTTTCAAAGTCCAAATACACTTGTTGTTCAGACTCAACAGCTGGAGAATCTAATTCAACTAACACATGCTTATCATCTAAAGGTGTAGGTAGCTGTGACATATCAAATTCATCTAAATCAGACTGAAAATGAACGAATACTATTTCTTGTCCAAACCCCTCTTTTTTTACAAAAAAACTCAAAGCTCTTTCCAAGTACTTACCGTTTATAAAGTTAAAATATATTGACATCAATTCATCATTTTTCTCTTTATCTTCAATAAATTCAAAATTACTATTCATTTTATCCTCCTATAAATATTGTATCTTGATAATATCAGTCTAGAATTTGGAAAAAGTTAGTTATCTCCCCAGCATCATTTAAATAACCTCTGAACTTCAATCCATTTGAAGCAGTACCTTCAACAAGCCTACCATTTATTATTCCCTTTTGCATCGCTTCTTTTCCCCACTGATATATCTTATCATCACTAATCATTGCTGGATCGTATATTGTTTTAGGCTCCTTAATATTTTTATACGAAACGGGTTCTGCAATATTTCCAGCCATATCTTTTCTAGGTATTTTGTATTCTATCTCATAAATCCCTTCAATTGAAGAATGTGATTTTTTAGATATAATTAATTCTTCTACATCAACACCCTGATTTTTTAAAGGATTGTAAAATTCATCCATGTTATGTCCACCACTAACCCCTTTCTTAGTGCTTATATTCTCAACATTTTTTAAATGATTTTTAGCATTATCTCCAAATTTAAAGTTATTAGCTTTACCCGTACCCTATGTTGTAATCTTAAACTCTCACAATAAAAAAACAAACCATATAAAACCTTATTAAACTACTTCCTTCTCTTGTACTACCGGCAACTCATATGCCGTTTTATGTTTCATCATGCCATATATAATGTTCACCAGTCTTCTCATAATACATACTAATGCCTGTCCTTTTGTTTTTCCCTCTTTTAATTTCTTTTGATAGTATGCATAAAACACTGGACTTCTAGCTAACTTACTTCCTTTCGCCACTTGCACTTGCTGTACTGCTAAATTATAAAATAAAGCGTGTAACGCCCTGTTTCCTTGTTTGCTTTTATGTGTCTTACCTTTTCCGCCAGAACCAAAGTAAACAGGCGCAATCCCCGCGAATCGTGCTAATTTGTTGGCATTTGGAAATTGCCTTACATCCCCAATTTCTGCAATTAATGCTGATGCCGTCACAAGTTCTATTCCCGGCATCGTCTCTAATTGATAATCTAGTAGATTTACTAACCGTTTTAATTCTCTTTCAATGTATTTCATTTCCTTCTTTTTAAACTCAATATCCCGTACAATACTTCTTACTAAAAAGTCTCGTGTTTCTTGATACTCTTTCATTGTTTGTCCATCTTCTTTTACAAGTTTTAATATTTCGCTTGCTTTCTTTACTGAACATGTATTGTTGCTAACATCTAATAAAAAAGCTGTTAATTGCTTTATATTCGCCTCCTCTAAACAAGAGGATAATGGATATTGCTGCCAAAACGCTAATGCTGTTTTCCCATCTAATTCTGAGAAAAACTTTTTATAACTTGGATAATGATGGTTTAATTGAATATGTAGTTGGTTCTTTAATGCACTTTGTGCTTTTACTAATGCATTCCTTCTTGATACTAGTTGTTGTATCGACCAAAATAAATCGTTTGGCTTTGCATCTGGCAATTGATTAAATTTGTTTACCAATATGCGTGCTACACATTCCGCATCCCAACTATCACTTTTTTGTGTCGTCACATGGCTTTTTCGCTCTAAAAATGATAAAGCTGGATTTACTTCTTTCACTACTTGTTTATGATCTACTAAATATTTCGCTAACGCTCTTCCATAACCACCAACATCCTCTAAACCAAATACAACTGATAAACCATCACTCACATATGTCTCTACTTCTAATAAAAACTTCGAAAATGCAGATGGTTTATTATCAAATTGTATTTCTCCTAATTTTTCTTGCCAACAATTAATAATAACAGCCGTATGCTGCTCTTTATGTAAATCTACTCCTACATACAAATAATTCTGCCTATTATGCATAACTCATCCCTCTATTCAATGATTTAGTCATATATAAAAACGTCGGCAACCTTAGTTCGAGCGTTCATCTCCCGATGCGCATAGGTACGCAAGCCTATCCATTTTCATAACTTCATAAGTACATATAGTAAAATGAGCGATTTTTTTAAGTACGACTGTTATATAATTGCTGAATGTTTACCGTTTGTTTGTATTTGCCCGTATGTATATACCCCTCGATAAAAACTCTCTCGGTCTAACATGCGTTTTACTTGTACTTTCGTAAATTGTTTTCCTTTCTCTGTATGATAACCTTCCCTATTCAGTCGTTCTGCCAATTGAGTCAGCGACCAATGTTTAAAAAAGTGTCTTAATTCAAATAGTCTACGCACAACCACTGCTTTCTCCGTATCTACTTCTAACACTTTTTGTCCTTTCTTTACTCTATAACCAAACATCACACCACCACCTGCATATCCACCTTGTTCCGCTTTTTTCTTTCTGCCTCTACTTAGCTTCAATGCAATCTCGAGACGTTGATATTGGTCTAATAGCTCTAACATGCCATTTACTAAAAAATCATTTGGGTCATGTGTGTATATACTGTAATTGGGTTGTTCAATTGCTTTCACATCTACCTTGTATTTCTTTAGCTCTCGTTGTATTAACACTTTTGCCATATCAGAGCGCCATAACCGAGATGTATTGAGTACAATCACGTGCTTCACTTGTTGATATGCCATATCTGACAATAGTTCTTGTAAGCCTTCACGTTCAACTGTTAATCCATTTTCATCAACAGTTGCGCCACTTAGTCCTCTATCTTCATATACATGAAGCAATTGTAAGTTGTTTTCCATACAGTAACGTTCGATTTCTTCTACTTGATACGCTAAGCTGTATCCGTCACGTACTTGTCCTTCTGTTGAAACTCGTACATAACCCACTACTTTCTCTTCCATATTGAGTCCTCTCCCGTTACAGTAATTACAATCTCTGTAACGTTTGCCTGTTTTTTGCGGATAACGTGTGCATAACGTCCATCCGCAAAAAACGTACTTTACGATGACTTCAAAACATAACACAATCCTTTATTTTTTCCTCTACTATCGTCATACCCTGTTCATAGCCATTACAATCTATAAAAATTTAATACTTAGCACACTTATAAAATTATAATGTGTCTAATCATTTCTATCCTAAAACGCCAAAAAGCACTTGTTGCCTTTAATTGACAATCAAGTGCTTTAAGTTCATATGTTTTTAAGTAGCATAAATTTGTAAGTTTTGTAGTAACAGTATGACACCTTTTATATGTGGTAACAACTACTACGTTAAAACTTACGAGTTTGTACGAGTTCGTTAGTTTAATATATATTCCATGTGTTTATATTCAGCACCCAGTAAAATGTCATCTCGCCAAAGCTCGTACCTCGTTTTCTTATTCTATCATTGCACATAGTACTCCATGATGGTACAACCATCATAGAGTACATACTTTCAAAAACTCTTTCACTTTCTTATCCCACTTAAAGGCTCTCTTTTTCACTCTTGATCATCATAAGCATCTCCAAGTGATTCAAATTCACTCTTTAGCCAATACCAATATTGTCCATTATTCTTAATAAGTTTTTCAAGTAAGTCAGTGAATGAAGTTGCGATAATTTGCGACTCCCCAACTATTCCATGTCGATCAAAGAAACTATCATAACATCTACCTAGTCTTTCTTCACTAAGATCTATTGTTAAATATTCATCCTTACCATCATTGCATATAATATACCAATTTGATGAAATATCTTCTTCACATAACTCTCCTACAATTACGGGATTAGCCAAAATAAACTCCTCTGGGGTAACAATATGAATAGGATATTCCTCATTTTCAAATAAAGTTAGACCACCACAAAGACTATAAAATTCTTTTAAATCACCTGGTAGCATATGCTTATTCTTATCAATTATCGGTAATTCTGTAGGCTCCTGAACTCGACAATTAGGTAATGATTTTACTTTTTTAATCAACTGATTAATATTTTCCATCTAAATTACTCCCTAAAATTATATTGATTAAAGGCCCTATAATACTCTTGTCTAGCTAAACGTGGTACATTCGCAGCATCAAACATTTTTTCCGTCAATTCTTGTATTTCTTTTGGTGAAACAGATTTCCAATCTACTTTACCTCCAACCTTTTTCCCTGTTTTTTCAAAGAGCCATTGTCTATAAACAGCTTTAGTAGCATTGTGTTGCTCTTTAGTTAAAGCTATAGTTGGAGTATTCGCCCCTCTACTAACATAATCGGGGACATTATGTTTAGCCCATACATCCATAACGCCATGATGATTTTCTAGTGGTGAATTGCTTGGCCTATACGGTACTACATCGTATGGTTCTGTAGTCTTACCCGTACCCTTAGCAACCCCCGCACTCCCAGACGTTGCTTTCTTCACATCTCCAACCTTTTTTAAATCATGAAGTTTATCAACTATTTTTACACCTTTCCCATATGGAGTCATCATCCCAACTGCTAGGAGTTTTTCACCATAGGTAGCTTCTGGGTCAAAGAGTGTGAAAAGATCACCAAAGAGAAAATCGAATCCAAACTTCGCCACACCGATTAAAAAAGGATTGAGTACTGGCCTTCTACCACCGACTGGCTGGCCAAAAATGTTATGCTCCATTTCATAATCATCGGTTTCAACTTGGAAATCCTCACCTATATTCCCTTTTATTGTACCATTTTTAATTCCTTCAAGGTATTTTTGTGTCGCTTGTATCTCTTCTTTTGTAAATCTATTATTGATAGATTGATTTTCGCTGCTTATTCCTTCAATGTCGTTATACACATTGTGCTCTAAGTCTACACTTTTTCCAATACCATTATCAGATTTCCGTATTTTCTCTTCTATAATTATTTGAATTTGCTTTGCCCATTCCATATTTAACTTTTCACTATGAAACGTACCACTCACAGGACTAAATCCTTTCCCACTTTGCACTTCAGCGAGTCCGGCTGTGATGCTAGCTGCTAATTGGAGAGCGGTGCTGTAGTTGTTGCTGGATGAATGATTGAATTCATATAAATGCTCTAGTTTTTCTTCCAGTTTTTTTCTCATTGCACCTAATACCGTTACAATTGCACCTACTCCGGGCATTGGTGTAAGTACTTCTATTGCTTCTATACTTGTAATCGATTGATTAATTCCCCTTATTTGTTCTCTTATTTCTTGTTCAATCACATCTGTCGAAGCAACTTTCGCTTGGAACTCATTTGGAAATGCTTCATTTTGGCGAATTAATTCTTCACATAAGCATATGATTCCTTGCGCTAATGGCCGAAATGTTTGGACAAGGTAGGCTTTTGCACTACTGTATGTTTGTCCTTGTAATACTGTGTCTATCGCAAATGCATCAATAGATTGAATGGCTTGTTCCATACTTTGAATCGTAGCATTACATATAGCGTTCATACTTTGAGTTTGACTTTGTACTTCTCCCAAATACATGTTTAAACTCATGTATTGGCCTCCCTTTGTAGTTGCTGCTGTTCATAGGAAAGGTCGTTTTCTTTCTCACTGAGATGCCGTTTTTCTTTAAGCAACGTCTCTTTTTCATTTTCTAATTCGAATGTAAGTTTTCTTTCATACTGTCCGATTTCTTGCCGCATATTCGTAAAAAGGTGAAACACTTCTTTGTCGCCGTGCCAAGTTTCTAGTATTCGGTTAAATAAACGATTACTTCTATTTTTCCATTCATGAAAACTAACCTCAGCTCGTTCTTGATTTTGCAGCGCAATTCGGTTTTCATTTTGTTCTTCAAATATAATTCGTAATTTTTGATTACATTGACTGATTCTCGTTTCAATTTCTTGACTCATCTTTTCTCCCTACCTTTTCCCCTTTACGTAGGTTGTTACATTATTGAAAAGTCTTTTGAAGTCCTGTATCCATTTTCTCAAATTCATTTGCTACGGAATGGATATTATCAATTGTTTGTTGAAAAGCAGTACAAAATTGTTTCGTGATCTGTAAATTTTGTTGATTTGCCTCTTGTGCTTGGAAGTTCACAGATAGTGTCGTACGCGTTGCCTTATTTATAGAGCGACTAGTAGCACTTTGCATTCTATCTGAAGCATTTCTCATTTTCGTTGCAAGTTGCGTTGCCGTATGCAAATTACTTTGAAATTCTCCCATTACTTACTCCCCTCTACCTTTTATTTACAAGAAAATTATACCACGGAAAAATATCCCAATAAACCGAATGTTCGAATTTAACATACAATTCAGCACTGTTACTGAGGATGCGAGCAACGCTTATCTATCAACATAACTGAGTCCAAAATGGATTCTACTTATACAAAAAAGATGACTTCAGCCATATGCTAAAGTCATCTTTTTCTACCTTATTATTTTACTAATTCTCCATTATAAGCTTTTATATTAAGCGGAGCAGTTAAAAATTGTGCTGCTTTACTAACGAAAGATGTGAAGTGTTCACTCGTATTATGGCTCGCAACTGCTGCTTCATCTTTCCATACTTCTACCATCGTATAAACACTTTCTTTTTCTGTATCTTTATATAAGTCATAAGATACATTTCCACTTTCTTCTCTTGAACCATGAATGAGTGGCTGAATTTCTTCTAAAAATGCTTGTTGTTTTGCTGGGTCTACTTGAAATATTGCGTGAATAATAATCATGGTGTTTCCCCTTTCATATTCCATATATTTCTATGACCTAATTAGATTACTTCCACTCAGCAACTTTGTCAATTGGAAGACGTACTGATTGGTAACCACTGTCAGCAGCTTTCCCGATTGAAATTAGCATTACTGGTACGTAGCGTTCTTTATCTAGTCCAAACGCTTCTGCGATTTGGTCTTTTTCAAATCCACCAATTGGACAAGTGTCATAACCGTGCGCACGAGCTGCTAGCATAAATTGCATCGCTACAAGACCACCGTCAATTAATACTGTATCTTTCATTACTTCTGGTGTAACCATAGAGAAGTAAGCTGAAAGTTTTTTCATTTGATCTTCTTTTACTTCTGCTGGCATAAGTCCACGCTCTACTGCTGTACCATAAATTTCTTCTGCGTTATCAAAGTTGTTTAAGTCACCAAATAAAGCGATCATTGCTGAAGATGTTTCTACTTGAGATTGATTGAATTTTGCAAGTGGCGCAAGTGTTGCTTTCGCTTCGTCACTTTCAATCACTACGAATCTCCATGGTTGCATGTTTACTGAAGATGGTGCAAGTGTTGCTTCTGTAAGAATTTCTGTCATTTCTTCTTTGCTAATTTTCACTGAAGGGTCGTACTTACGAATTGAACGACGTCCTGTTAAAATTTCGTTAAAATCATTTGTTTTTACTGAGTTAGTCATAGTTGTATTCTCCCTTTTTTATAATTCTTTTATATTTTCTTGAATGTGATTTAACATATTTAAAAGATTATCGCGTTCTTCCTCACTTAATCCTTTAAATGCAGATGCTGCAAAACGTTCTTTTTCCTCTTGAAATGCTTGAATTTTATTTCGTCCCTCTTCAGTAAGAGAAACTAACGTAATTCTGTTATCATCTGGATTTTTACGTCTTACAATCATTTCATTGGCCTCAAGCTGCTTTAAATGCCTTGTTATCGCAGCATTATCAATATTCACTTCTTGTTGAAGTGCTTTTTGACTAATTTCACCTACTTCATATAACTGAAGTATAAGCTCTAATCGAGACTGGCTCATACCCGTACACCCTTCAAATTTCGAACTTACTTCTTTATTTAGAAAGTGTAATTTATATAAAATAATCGCTTCTTTTGAGCATGAACTTGTCAAATTAACCCTCCTTTACAATCAAAATAAAAACATTTGATGTATCAATAGTTGATATGTCAATTAATATAATCTATATCGATTTAGAATGCAAGCATTTTGTTTTCATTTTATTTTTTTCAAATTAAGGCGCTTTGTAGCGTTACAAATAATGTTAATTGCACTATAATAATACTAATTTAAAGAACTGGAGAGTGATTGATAATGCGGCAATATACAAATAGAAATGAGGAATTGAAAATGGAAAATGAAATGAGGATATTCACAAATGACAACAATAAATATAGGGATTGTCGCGCACGTAGACGCTGGCAAGACGAGTTTGACTGAGCGTATTCTTTATGAAACGAATGTGATTAAAGAAATTGGCCGAGTAGATAGTGGTAATACACAAACTGACTCAATGGAATTAGAAAGACAACGCGGAATTACGATTAAAGCATCTGTCGTTTCTTTCTTTATTGATGCTGTAAAAGTAAATGTCATTGATACACCTGGACACGCTGATTTTATCGCTGAAGTGGAGCGATCATTCCGCGTTCTAGACGGTGCGATTTTAGTTATCTCTGCCGTTGAAGGTGTGCAAGCACAAACAAAAATTTTAATGCGAACATTACAGAAACTAAACATACCGACTATTTTATTCGTTAATAAAATTGATCGTAGTGGCGCAAACACTGAAAAAGTTATGAAACAAATAAAAGAGGTTCTTTCAAATGAAGCATTCCCCTTCTACTCTGTTCTAAACGAAGGAACGAAAGAAGCCCGGATCATTGAATACAAATCATATGACGATTGTATGGAACTGTTAGCACCATTTAATGAATCGTTACTTGAATCATATGTAAATAACGAAATAATACCGGACGCACTATTAAGAGAAAAACTAGAACAGCAAATACAGCAAGCGAATGTGTATCCAATCTTTTTCGGTTCAGCAATGACTGGTATGAGCGTAACAGAACTTCTTGAAAAACTTCCGGCTCTCATTCCAGCTCTTACATCGGCACAAGAGGAACCATTATCCGGTGTTGTTTTTAAAATTGAACGTGAACCTTCTGGAGAAAAGGTTGCTTATATAAGAGTTTTTTCAGGTAGCTTACATGTTAGAAAATATGTTAATATACAGCGCAGTAAGTCTCTATTCCATAAAGAAAAGATAAAAAAAATGTGCCTATTTCATAATGGAGATACCGTTCAAACTTCTACCGTTCCTAGCGGTGAGTTTTGTAAAGTGTGGGGGCTGAATGATATTAAAATTGGTGATATTATCGGTGAACGTACGGATTATATAAAAGATATTCACTTTGCCGAACCACAAATGGAAGCTGCCATTGATGCGGTACCTAAAGAGCAAATTCATAATTTATACGCTGTTCTTATGGAACTCTGTGAAGAAGATCCGCTCATTAAAGTTTGGAAAGACGATGTTCATAATGAACTATATATTCGCCTTTTCGGTGAGGTACAAAAAGAAGTAATTGAAACAACACTTTATGAGAAATATAATTTGCAGGTTAATTTTTCAAATACGCGAGTTGTATGTATCGAGAAACCAATTGGCGTAGGCAATTCTGTTGAAGTAATGGGTGAAAAAGAGAATCCATTTTACGCAACAATCGGATTCAAAGTTGAACGTGGTGAACTTAATTGCGGTATAACATATAAATTAGGTGTTGAGCTCGGCTCACTACCTTTAGCATTTCATAAAGCGATTGAAGATACGGTATTTCAAACGTTAAAACAAGGATTATATGGGTGGGAAGTTACAGATATTATCGTCACGTTAACACATACTGGTTATGCTAGTCCTGTTACAACAGCGAGTGACTTTAGAAACTTAACACCGCTCGTTTTAATGGATGCTTTAAAACAAGCTGCAACATATGTATATGAACCAGTTAATGCGTTTGAATTAACTGTACCGGAGCAAGCAATTAGTACCGCAATGTATAAGCTCGCTGCCGTTCCAGCAACTTTTGCAGAGCCTATATTATATAATAATTCTTACCAATTAACAGGATCATTACCTGTTGCGAAAACAGAGAATTTTAAACGCATGCTTCATTCATTTACAGAAGGAGAAGGCATATTTACAACGAAGCCAGCTGGTTTCACAAAGCTTATGGCTCCCTTCCCTACTCGAAAACGTGTTGATTATAATCCGCTGAATCGTAAGGATTATTTACTTCATGTTTTGAAGGCTTATTAAAGTAAAAGAGGTGCAATTCGCACCTCTTTTGCATGTATTAATAGGTTAGTTTGTCCTAACAACTTCTTTAAGTTTTCCTACTATTTTCGCTATAGCCTCAATTGAATTTTCCGTTTCATATCCCCCAACATTTACAGAATGATTTGCATTTTTGACAACTTCAATCTGTAAATTCGTTTTATATAACTGATCAATTTGATCTGCATTGTATTGGTGATCTTTATCCCCAATAACTAAAAACCCTTCGTGTCGACTATGTAAGATAGAATCAAAAATTGTATCAAACGTCAGTAAAGGTGTAAGTAGTATCATTTTTGACTGCGCGAATTCTTCTCTCTTCATTAAATCATTTGCAATCGGAATTGTTCCGAGTGACTTCCCTAAAAACATAGTCTCGTTGTATTGCTCATCTTTTAATACTTCATTTATTACAGGATTAATATCATCCATCATTACTTTCGTTACTTCTTCCATTGGTTTATTCATTAATTGTCCATCATAAGAATAATGAATATGTACAACATCTATTTTATGTTCAAGCATTAACATCGTTGCGTAATAAAATAACGGCTTATCATAATTGTATCCTGAACCTGAAAACATAAAACAAACCGTACTAGAACCTTTTTCGATAAGTGTGTAATAAATTACTTTGTCATTTATATGTACCTCTTTTTTAGTTCCCTTCACCATTTTCCCCTCCGAATACATTTACTTTTGTAATACGATATGTTCTGTGTGAACTGATACATCCTTTACTTTCTCTTTTATAAATGCAGGCTGTAAGTTATATGTATGCAGTTCTTCTACTGGCACCCATCTAAACAAATACGTTCTACCCTCTTCTTCCAAAATATATTGATCCGCTCCACTCGCAGGTAACTCATGTAGCTCTACTTCATAATAAAAACTAATTTCATGAAACTTTCGCTCAGAAAGTGTAAAGAAATTTTCTACTGACCATATTAACCTTTTCCTTTTAATAGGAACACCTATCTCTTCCGCAAGCTCTCGTTTTAATGCATCTTCACTATTCTCTAGCATTTTTACTCTACCGCCGGGTACATACCAAAAATCTTCACCGTCACCTTGCAGAATGAGTATTTTATTATCATGTTTACAAATTGCTCCAACGCGGTAATTAAAACATGTTTCCTCAACTTTGAACGTAAGATCCACAACGATTACCTCCTATATTTCATTTAAAAATCGCTATAAAACTATTATTTATCGTACAAATAAGATTACTAAATTTCCCTAGTTTGTTCAATGTTTTTTCAATTTTACGAATCTTTTCATCAGTAACAATACATATACATATATTACAATAATAGTACATGCGAAAAACGCCTTGTTTCTTTAATAACAAAGCGTTTTTTCTTGATACTATATTTAAATTGTTATCTTCCCACTCTCCCACCACTCCATGAAAGTTTTTAAAGAAGGAGCAACCCACGTTCTACTATCATTTTCATGGTTCCATACATATATATCATCTCTTTGCACTATTCCATTCAAAATGGAATAACCAAACAAATCACCATTTCCACCATCAGCGAAAAATAATAAACAGTCAAAAGGCATGTATAAATCCTTAAAATCAACTATATTTCTCATACTCATATTTTCAGTTTTAATTTTTGAAGCAGACCATATAAAGTCACCGTATTCACCTTCTATACCGTTTGTTTCCTGTAATAATTGATATAAATCATTCGGTAACTCCACATGTAAACATTTTTGTATATCAGTAAGTTCATCCTTCGTAGCTGGGTTTTTCAAGCTTAAATTTGATGAGATACTGTGAATGGTGTCTTTCCACATCACCTTTTCCTCCTTATGTGCAATCAAGCATATTCAAAGAACTCCGCTAAATTTATTGATACCATCTTTCTAACAATTCCTTCTCCCTCTCGCCTGAAATACCTGCTTTTAATTCCCATTCTTCCGTACTCTCCATCCACTCATACACATCTGTAACTGTCTCGTCTATTCTTCTAAAAGTAAGCCCTTCATTAACCGCACTTTCGATACAAATAGAAAACCCGCCTCTCCACGGCTTCGTCCCACCATCTAATGGGAAAGTTTCTGGAATCCACAAAGGCATTTCTGTCCAAGGCTGCACATTGTGTTCACTCATAAACGATTCGTCTACCCAAACAAATTCAGCATCGCTATTCGTAACTTTTTTACACGTATTTAATAGCTCTTCCATCGTCAATTCATCATTCGGACCTGTTATATTGAATGTACCTGCTTTATTATTTTCTGCCATGTTGAGTCCAAATCTCGCGACATCTTTTATATCAACTATCTGCACTGGACGATTTTTTCTTCCTGGAACTAACACGTTACCTCCTTTTGCTACACGCTGAATCCAGTATGGAAGTCGATCTGTATAATCGAACATTCCTGAAAGAAGTCCTGCTCTTACGTGTAAAACACGCCCCGGCCAATACTTCTCTGCTTCTTTTTCGCATAATACTTTCAGCGCACCATAATGCTCATAAGGAGATATTTCACCATTCTCTACAGCCTTTATTTGCTCTTCCGTCGGTTCAGGTTGTAATATATAGTCTTCTTTTATGTCATGCGGAATCCAATCTTTATATACGGAAAGGCTTGAGATGAATATATAGTGTTCAATATTATCTTTAAGCACTTCTCCAACATTCCTAATATGATGTGGAGAAAATCCACATGTGTCTATGACAACATCCCACGTTCGATTTTTTAAACTTGATACATCGTTATTTCTGTCACCGGTTAACTGCTCCACATTAGAAAAAATTTCTTTGTTTGTTCCTCGGTTAAATAACGTAATTTCATGCCCTCTCTGTAAAGCCTCTTCTACAAAAGCTCTTCCTAAAAATCGCGTACCACCTAGAATTAAAATTTTCATTGTTCTCCCCCATTCTTGATTGAAAATCGTTTCTTTTGTTAAACGATTTTTTGTTGTGGAAAGTTACGGGGTTGGTCTGATTTTTTCTGCAAGTTCAACATATGTAATTTCCATTTCATATATAATTAAAATATCGGATATTTGATTAAGCACTTATACATGTAAGTAGGTGAAAAATATGAATAGAAACATAGTTTATCATTCAACATTATGTATTTATTTTCTCACATCGCTTGTATATATCATCTTACTGAACATAGAAAATGGTCGTAATTATTTAGGGTTTACTATGGTTATTCCGCTTTTAGCTGCTGTTTTATATCAGAAATTATATAAGAAACAAAAAATAGTTCATACATTTGGAATTTCACGTCCAAAAATAAGAACATTAATTTTCTCCATTTTATTCCCAATACTTCTAGGTCTATGTCTGCATTTCTATTTCTATTTTTATATTTATAATATAAAATTCTTATTTCATCATTGTAATGAATTAGGATTTCTCCTACTCATTGGTCTTACAATTGCTGCTTTGTCTGCATTTTTAGAAGAAATCATATGGCGGGGAAATTTTCATTACCATTTACGAAAAAAATATTCATTAAAACAAACAGCAATCATTACTGCATTGCTTTGGTCTTTATGGCATTTACCAGTATCAATCTTTTATAAAAATTATCAGTTTCAGCTTGTAGGAATATTAAGCTATCTCTCATTATTATTTATATTATCTATAATTTTGACGTATACGAGAGAGTATAGCCATTCTATGATAACACCCGCAATTTTACATGGTATGTTTAATGTATTTTATTTAACAGATGGAGTAGAAACAAGATGGGATATTAGCCTAATGGAATTAATTAAATTTATCTTGCTGGCAATTGTGTTTTGCATGATGTATCTAATGCATCGAAGAGTTAAAAGTACCTAAACAAATTATAAAGTACTTCAACGCCTATTCAATAATCGTATAGGTGTTGAAATTTTCTAATCTTAGGTGCTTAACTTAGTTAATACATCACTTTTTTCTACCATAGAGAATAAAACAAGTTTAACTAAACCTTTCATTCTTATTTTTATAAAAATAACCATATTAATCTTTTAAATAAGGAAGTATGAATTCTTTAATTAGCTTCCATCTATCCCCTGCATTCGGTATGACTTCAGAAGCAATCACTACCACCAGTTCCTTCTCTGGTACGCAGCAAATCATATTCCCACCATCGCCCATTGCACAGTATGAAAAGATTCCATCCTCTTCTCGTAACCACCATAAGTAACCGTAATGATTTTGGTTCATTGCTATTGATTCTTTTACCCATGATTTTGAAAGAATTTGTTCTCCATTATAAATACCTTCATGCAAATACAGCTGTCCAAACTTAGCCATATCTCTAGCTGTCAACGTTAGTCCCCATCCGCCCGTCGAAATACCATTTGGATCATGAACCCATCCCTTTACATCTTTTCCGAATAAGTCATCAAACCCAAATGCTTTCATATTGTAGTTTAGAATTTCTCTCATGCCGAGCGGCTGAAATAAGTGTTCATTCGCAAAGTCACGCGCACTTTTTCCTGTTACCCTCGTTATGATTGCCGATAGTAAATGAACTCCTGCAGATGAATATTTAAAAATCCCAATTTCTCCGCCTTCTCCTATCTTATTTAACGTATACTGTACCCAATCTCGTTGCGTACATAGCTCTTCTAACGGTTCCTGCCAGTCTACGAAAGGATGTGGAGCCGTCATTGTAAGAAGATGCCGCACTGTTATTTCAGATGAATGAACGTTATATTCCGGGAAAAATTCTATTACTTTTTGATCAACACTTTTTATATAGTCTTTATCTACACATATCCCAATTAACGTAGAGATAATTGTTTTTGTAACTGACGCTATATGAAACGCATCAGTTGGGCCGTGACCATTATAATAGTTTTCAAAAATAACATTACCTTTCTGTACTACTAACATACCATTCATATTTTTGTATTCTTCTTTTATAATCTGATCTAACTTTTCAGCAGTTTTCATTATTCATTCCCCTTTAATCCATGATTAAAAAGGTTCGATAGGTACATATATATCAACTATATGTTTATTTTCCGGGTGTTGCCTTGGGTCATTTTTATACGTTTCAAAAGGATACGAATCTCTCGGCTTATATCCGCTATTGGGAAGCCACTCACCATATAAGAAACCCCACGCTCCTTTATATTCATCTTGGAATATTTCAAAATGACCTACCGCATACTTTCCAGAAGGTATTACCATTATTCCAATGTCGCTCGTTTCTACTGCGGATTCATTCGGAATTGTTATACAAAGACTCGTTCTTAAATGATTGTCTTCTGTAAATTCATGATGATCATGATAAATGGTTAATACTTTCGTATCCTCGAATACATGGTAGTTTTGCTTCGATGCGTAATGAAATAATTTCTCTATCATTTTTAGAAAAGCTATCGTTAACTCTTCATATGTACCGATATGTCTTATGTATGCGACGTTTATATCGTCCGCTGATACAATTTCAACATTTCCTCGAACCTTCTTACATTCATTGTATTGAGAAGGATTACTTACGTCTTTGCAATTCTTGCTATTGTCGTTTCGATATTGCGAGGGACTTACACCGTAATAATTTTTAAATGTTCGGGAGAAAACTGCTGAATCTGTGAATCCGAAGTGATACGCAATATCTGTAATTGTCATATCCAAACGGTATGTAAGTAAATTTGTTGCTCTTTCTAATTTTAATCGGTTTACATAGCGTGATAATGGCTCGTCTACTATCCCCTTAAAAATACGATGAAAATGAAACTTTGAAAATCCTGCTACATCCGCTAACTCTTCAATTGAAAGTGAATCATCTATATGTGATTCTATATAATCTTGCACTTTATAAATGCGTCGTAAGTACTCATTTCTACTTTGTTTACTCTCCATACTTTTATCTCCTCACAACAAAAAGGCTAACGTTAAGCTAGCCTAATTTTACACATTTTTCAAAAATAATACTCTACTACCGCCGTTCCCATCATAATTTGTATGTACAGATACACCCTCTACCTCATCATCCCCAGCCTCAATTCGAAAACCAATTTCTTGATGAAACTGTATCGACTTTTTATTAGTTGGTGACGTAATTGCTTTTACAACTTTACGATTATTTGCACGAGCGACATCAAAGAAATATGAATACAATGTCGATGCGATTCCTCTTCTTCTATACTTCGGATTTACACCGATAAAATGAACATATGCTTCATCTTTATGCGTTTGCGAAAAGAATCCGCATAAGAACCCTAACGTTTCTCCTTCTTCTTCAATGATAAAACTCGTTTCTTGAAAGTGAACGAAAAACAATTTTGGCAACATGGCAACCATGTCTCTCCCGCCCCACCAATCATTTAAAACTGAATGAATCTTTACATAATCTTCCCCTTGGATGTTTCTTACTCGCATATGTTTCTCCCTCTCACTCACTTCATTTTTTCATAAATTTTAATGACGGTTTCTACTAATAGAATGAATACCCATATCCCGCAAAATACAAGAACAGACTGGAATATAGAAGCTAGCATAACAATACTTATTAAACCTAATTCTGATCCTAAAATTGACATTTCATTAAATCCCATATTATGTATAAATGGACCAGTTGAAAAAGCCATTAAAATTGATCCTATTAAATAAATCACACTCATTATTTTTAATATTCTTATAGAAAGATACGAAGTTTTTTCTTGCTTCACTTGTGATAATTCGATCTCCCCGTTCTCAATTCCTTTTTGCAAACAGTCTTCACATAGAAATTCTTCCTTAATTTTTTTACCACCGTGCAACGTACCTGTTATTTCTTTACATCTTGAACATTTTCGATTTATCATGGTGTTATCACTCCAATCTATTCAGATTATACTTATATAATTCTGCATTTACCTTTATATTCCTTTTATGTGTTTTATAGAGAAAGGGCGTGTTTTATGATTTCAAAACTTACGTTTGGCCTGAAAAAATCTACCGCTCATTATGTATTAAGACCTAGTTGTTATGCGATTATTTTCCATTCATCTTCTTTAATGATTGCTGTTATCCAAAAAGGTGACCGTTATTTTTTACCTGGTGGCGGTATGGAAGGTAATGAAACAAAAGAAGAATGTTTGCACCGTGAACTACTAGAGGAATTAGGATGGTCAATTGAAATTGATCAATATATCGGTAATGCGGCACGATATTTTTATGCAGAGAAAGAAGATACATATTATTTAAACGATGGGTTCTTTTATATTGCGAATATGGTGCAGAAAAAAACTGAAAACTGTGAGGATGATCATGTTTTACGCTGGATGTCTCCATTACTTGCTGTTAAGCTTCTCATTCACGATCATCAAAAATGGGCCGTTGAACAAGCGCTTTTATTACAAAAACAAAAAGGATCTCCTTCTATATGAAAGAGATCCTTTTTACTGTTAACTTACTTTTTTCAAATTGAGAGCTGGCTTTTTGATTCCACCTTTTTTTACAACATATAAACCGATGAAGATAATAAGCCCGCCAACTAGTTGCATCATATTGATTTGTTCCCCAATTGTTACTGCCGCAAAGATAACTGCGAACAATGGTACGAGATACATATAAACCATTACTTTCGTTGAGCCTATTTGACTAATGCCGACATACCACATTGCTAGTCCGAAGATGGTCGCGAAGATGATTGAATATGCTAGTGATCCCCAGCTTGGTGTATCTACTGGCCATGTTAATGAATTTACGTTGAATAAACAGTATATAACTAGCGGTACAATTCCAATTAAAGTAGACCATGACGTGACTCTCATTGCGGAGTATTTTGTGATAAGAGGTTGCGCTAATATTGGATACCATCCCCACGCAATTGCTGCGACTAATCCAATTACATTTCCGAGCCACGCATACTCGTAAGTAGCTCCTCCTGTATGCCCTGTTAATAAAACGAATGCTGCACCAATAAACGCTACTATTGAACCAATTTGTACTTTCATCGAAAAACGTTCTTGTTTGTGTAATACTGCTAATATCCCTGTAAAAATAGGTGACATTGCAATTAATAATGAGGCGTTCGTTGCTGAAGTATATTTCACAGATAGCATAAACATCGTTTGATACATTGCCGTACCAACGATACCGACTGCTACTAATCGTAACCAATCTTTTCTTTCAATACGTAATGAGCGTTCCATCATAAATGTAATAAGTAATAATACCGGTGATGCTACTAAAAATCGTAAACTATTAAATTGAATGGATGACATATATGCCACGCCATACTTTCCTATTGTATAATTTGCTCCCCATACTAATGCAACAGATACTAGGAGCCATTCCATTTGCCATCGTTTCATCCAAATCTCCCCTTCCATATTTAGCATAGTAAAATTGGCTGGATATAACACCGTCCAATTGGCTGTTTTTTTACCCAGCCAATTTGTTATACTGAATGTATATAAGAGATGCGGAGGCGTTTGTATGGAATGGAAGCTAGATAACGACAGTAAAATCCCCATTTATCAGCAAGTTGTTGACTTTATTGAAAAACGTATTACATACGGAGAACTTCCTCCAGGAAGCTTCCTACCTTCCGAACGAAAATTAGCTACACAGTTAAATGTAAACCGAAGTACAGTAACGACTGCTTATAACGAACTACGTGCTATGGGAATTGTAGAAAGTACGACTGGTAAAGGTACACGTGTAAGTACACATATGTGGGGCGTTTCTCCAACATTAACGCCGAACTGGAGAAATTTCGTAGAAGGCGGTACATTCTTACCAAACTTACCGTTACTTCGCCATATTCGGGCAGAAGTACAACAAAATGAAAATATTATTGATTTCGCAAACGGAGAACTCGGTTGTAATCTCTACCCACACGATCAACTACAAACAATTTTACGAGAACAACCGTTAACACATTCATTAAGTTACGATCATCCACAAGGCTATCTCCCGCTGAGACAAGCGGTCGTAAAATATATGAAGGAATATTTAAAAGTGGAAGCAACTGAACAATCCATTATGATTACATCTGGCGCACAGCAAGCCTTACACCTTATCGTGCAATGTTTATTAAATCCAGGTGATGCAGTCGCTTTCGAAAGTCCTTCACACTGTTATTCCTTACCGTTATTCCAATCAGCAGGTATTCGTATTTTCCCGTTACCTGTCGATGAACATGGTATTAATCCGGATGATGTACAAGAGTTGTATAGAAAACATCGTATAAAAATGATCTTTTTAAATCCAAATTTCCAAAATCCTACGGGAACGATGCTGCATCCAAAACGTAGAAAAAAACTGTTATCACTTTGCGCAGATTTACGAATTGCGATTGTGGAAGATGATCCTTCTAGTTTACTTACACTAGAAAAGAAACAACCTTGCCCTACTTTAAAATCGATTGATGAAAATGGAACTGTCATTTATGTACATTCTTTATCTAAAATGATTGCACCAGGTTTACGAGTCGGCTGGCTTGTCGCTCCGCAGTCTGTAGTAGAAAGGTTATCAGACGCAAGGCACCAAATGGAATTAGGTATGAGCATTTTCCCGCAGTGGCTTATGCAACAATTTTTCGAAACTGTACCATTTCATTCTCATATCGTACCGTTACGAAAACAATTAGCAGAAAAAAGAGACGTTATCGTTCGCGCCCTAAACGAGCAACTTCATGATAAAATCTCTTTTTCAAACCCGACTGGTGGTATATACATATGGGGAAAATTAAAAGAACCAATAAATGAAAAGCAACTTATTATGCAAAGTTTAAAACAAGAAATCGCCTTTATGCCCGGTAGTATTTTCGGTGCGAAAGATGGTTATATTCGTTTATCTTATGGAAAAGTGAATATTGATCAAATTGAGGAAGGTATTTCTCGTTTGCGAGAGGCTATTTTAATTTGTGAAAAATAACTTTACATAAAGCTCTATCGTTTGACAAAAGAAAAATCTACCATTATTATCAACACGAACCTAGTTTTCCCGCATTAACGGGCAATAAAACTCCCACCTCAAAATTCAGCTGTAGCAAAGAAGTTAGGTGGGAGATCAACTGCCCGTAAATGCCCGATTGGTTCAATTAATAATCAGTGGAGGATGAACCCCCCACTGATTAAAGTTTCACTTTATAGGAGTGATAAAAATGAAAATTTACGTTGATGCAGATGCTTGCCCTGTAAAAGATGTAATTATTTTTGAGGCTACGAATGCAGAAATCCCTGTAACCCTCGTTACTAGCTTTTCTCATTATTCTAATGCTCAGCAACCTAAAGGTGTGGAAACAATATATGTTGATTCCGGAGCAGATGCTGCAGATTACCGAATTATGCAGTTAGCAAAAAAAGAAGATTTAATCGTAACACAAGATTACGGTCTTGCTTCGCTCGCTTTAGCAAAAGGCTGTATCGTTCTACACCATAAAGGCTATAAGTATACGAATGATAACATTGAACAATTGTTACAAACACGATATTTAAGTGCAATGGTTCGAAAAAGTGGTAAACGTACAAAGGGACCGAAACCATTTACAGCAGAAGATAAAGAGAAATTTAGAGAGCTCTTTAAAAGTATGATCGCACTTTAAAAATGAATCGTCTATTTGCAAGGAAAACTTCGCAAAACAAAGAAGAGAATATCGTAATGAACATTCTCTTCTTGAGGTTTCCCCTTTAAAATGAAGGTAAATTATCTAAGTTATTTTCTTTTATTCCATCAGGTTCACTACGTATAATATCTCTGCCATACTTATGAAATACGTCCACATGAGCTAACTTCCCTGATTTTGCTTCACTAAGAGCAGTCATATAATCTAACTCTCTCCCGCTACTTGTTTTAAAAGCAATCAAATCACCTTCATCATTTTTACGAACAGCAACAATTTGTTCTGCTCCTGAAGTAACTTCCTGAGCTATTTCAAATTGAGCTTGCTCTTCCCCTTGATGTAAATAATCATTATATACTTTTTCAAAGTCTTTTTTGTCCATTAAACTCACCTCCAAAACATTTTATTAGTATGGTTGGGAGGTGTTGGTTTTATGTAATTTTCTGTTAGAAAAACGAATTTTTAATACCTACGCAACCCCTTCAAAGTCTCCAATATATCATCTGTAAAGGCTGTACTACCTTCTGTCTCTAAAGCTCTGAAATAAAAACTTCTTAGGAAAGTTCTAATATTTTGTACTAAAATAGCATGCTGCGGATGTCGGATGTCTTCAACAGTTGCTATACTATGTAACCAGTTGCTCCACTCTTCTTCAGTTAAAAGATTTTGGTTACGTAAAGACATAATTGGCTTTACTAATCTCTCATCTTCAAAGTGTACATATACGTAATCACTTAATCGAACCTTTTGACGAACAGCTGCAAGAATCGCATACGAAAATTCACGATTTTGTATTGTACGTGCTAACGCATCAAGCGCATCTGCTGCATGTGCAGTAGAGTGTGCCCAGCCTTTTCCTTCTACGTAACCTCTTACATCTTCTTCTAAATATACATATTCCAGCACTTGTTCTGCTACACTGTACAGTTGTTCTTCGGATAACAACGGTTCTCTTTCATGAACAGATAAAATAAGTGGTGGAATTAATACGGAGAATGCACGTTTAAATACAGAGTCTGTTCCCTTTTCACCAATTTTATAAAATAAATAATCAGGACTAATTGCTTGTAACATTAATCCTCTTAACTCTTTTTGTCTAAATACATCATTTGTAATCCATGTGTGAAGCGTACTATAAATTAAATCATCACGTAATTCAGCATCAGGTGATCCGATATAATCTAGCATCCACTGCGCATATGGATATGCATCCACGTCTTCTGGTACAGCATAATTATTATTTTTAATTTGTAGTAGTTCTTCTTTTAGTTCTAGTACTTCATTCATTCTATTCCCTGTCCCCTTTTTACGTTTTTTTATTGCCTTATCCCCCGTTTTTTACTTTCTAAAGTTAATTTAATTATACGAGAATTATAACTATAAATAAAAGGCTATACATATAATTTTGATTATGTATTACTTTCGCTCTTGAAATATAACTTCTGGATTTGCTAAATCACTATTCCGAAATACAACATCCGCATAACTTTTTGGGTTATGCTCATTTATATACATTTTACAAGCCGCGTGATACCTGTTTAAAAACATCTTCTCTGCTTCTTCATAACTTCCAAAAGCTTCAGTTTCCCGCTTAGCACCACGTTTTCTCGCAATCTCAAAATTTGTATCTACAAAGATTTTGTAATCAAATAAATGCGCAACGTCTTTTTTCAATAGAAACGTTCCATCTACTATTAATATCATATTTTTCGTGGCCAATAGCGGCTCATTATGTACAGGCATATCCGTTATTAAGTTATGAGAAATCGTTTCATATTGTAAATTCCCGTTAGGTCCTAAAGGCATTAATAATCTTTCTTTGAAAGCTGTATAATCGTGTGCATCTTCATAATACCCTCTTGCAGATTCTTTTCCTTTTGCATAGCGAATCACTCTTGGATTATGAAAATCATCAATGCTGGCGCGTGTTACTGGTAATCCTCGTTTTTTTATTTCTTCCGCTAGTTCGTTTGCAAATGTTGTTTTTCCTGAGGCTGTAATACCGCTTACTCCAACTCTTATTGGATGGGTTAAGTTTAGCTTTACAATATGATCTGCAATTTCTTTGATTCGTTGTTTTCGGTTCATGATATCTCCCTTTATAATTAGTTGACATAATATAATTATAGATAATAATTCATGTCACTATTTGTCACTATTTGTCAGTAAATTGATATCCTTTCTCGAATCGCTGATATCTCGAAAAAATCATTGATATATTTTAAGTTATGATAGATATATTTGAAAAATCGTTGATATATTATTAGCTTACTTTCCCTTAAACCCTCGATATAAAGCAGTCCGTAATTCTTGTTTGTATTCTTCAATTTCTGGCATTTCGAGTTCTTCTGCTAGTCTGATAGCTAATTCAATATCATACGGTACTCGTACAAGTTGAATAGAAAAGCTCGCTGCTTCTTTTTCATTGTAAGTCCCTTCAAATATTAAATAGGAAGCTTGCGTTATTTCAAGCGGGTTTCCTACGCTACCGGCATTACATAACGTTTTCCCTCTGAAATTTTGAACGAACGCTTGGTGAACGTCACCGTAACAAACGACATCTGGTTTTCTTTCCCCTTCTATATTTTCCGTCAGATCACTATTTTCGAACATACTAATACGTTCTTCTCTTGAAGCGTGTGGTTGAATTCTTTCATATAAACTTCTCGGTGAAGCGTGAAACATACGAATGAATTTCCCACTCATATAAAACTCGATTGAAAATGGTAAGTTTCTTAAATAGTCATTTTGTTCTTCCGATAATTGTTTTTGATGCCATTTCAATGCTTCAAATTCAGTCGGCTTTGTAATAAAATCATCCCAGTTTCCCATTACGACTACTTCACATTCTTTACGAATGATTTCAATTGCTTCACTGGAATGAGGTCCTTTTCCTACTAAATCTCCAAGGCAAATAATGCGCTCGATCCCTCTTAATTTAATATCATTCAACACGGATTCTAATGCTTGAATATTACCGTGAATATCTGAAATTACTGCTATTTTATCCATATAAATTACTCCTTTATTTATTAAATTCGCTTGATTGATACCATTTTGGAATATAAGATGAAAAATGATTATGATCTTCTAAAATTCCATTTAATCTTTCCTTCATATCATCTACTAAATGCGGTGTACTTCGATTCGTCCAAACGATATCCGCTGGGAATGTCATCGCGACGTACAATGTATACAGTTTCCAAAAATGAAGCGATGGTTCGCCTCCGAAATAACCGTGAACTTGTCCAATCGCGAATGGTTTGCTTATATTCGTTGTAAATAGTGCTACTTTATGAAAATCATGAATAGGATCACCAATATCGAATCTAGCAAAATCAATGACAGCCCGAAACTCATTTTGGTCAATCATTATATTAGCCGGATGAAAATCGTCATGTAAAAATACGATGGGACGATTTTTTAATAAATCTTTATGATTTCCTACAAAATCTATCACTGTATTTAAATGAAAAAAGTCTACTTCATATTCTTTCAACGCTTCTAAGTATCTCTCATATTTACTCCATATAGACATTTCCCATGAATTACTTTTATCTTCTTTTTCAACTAAATGAATCTTTTTTAGTACTTCTCCAGCCTTTTTTCCAGCCCTATACTGCTCTTCTGTAGACAACGTTCTTAATATATCTTCACCATCTAATCCATCAATCCATTCAAAAACTTGTACACATTTATTGAATTTAGTAAGACTAATAAAATGAATTAATTTTGGCATAGGAATATGTAAAGAATCTAGCTGCTGCATATATTCATATTCTTCCTGCTTCCGTTCAAAATATGATGAATCGCATACTTTAATAAAATACGAGGCCCCACTCTCTAATTCAATTTTATATTTCTCATCGAATGAAAAGCCTTTTGAAATAACAGTCGCTTTTAACATGCGAGGCCATTCTAGTATTCTCTCTATCTCTCTAAGTATTTCTTCCACAACGTTCACCTCTATCAATATATGTACAAACTCCCTAGCACTTCATGCTCTCGTTTATTTCCCCCTTTAAACTCTACTGCAAATGGATATTCACCATTCTTATTCAAATGTTCTAGTACTAGCCCTTCTCCAATCGGTTCACAAAACTGCACATGAATATCTCCAAATACTACACTTTGACACTCGGCATTCCATTTTTCATTTTTCACAACTGAGCTTGTAGATAGCTCCATTACTTCTTTCCATTTCCGTACTATTTCTCGAACATTTTTTACTGCGTAATGAATCGTTTCAATTTGTTGCACTTTGTTTTTATGTTCAGTAATCGTCCCACTGTTACGTAAATCGTTTCTTCTTTCTTCGTCCGTTTCATTCCACTGTATAAAGAAAGGTAATTTCGGTCCGTTCTCTTCTTGCTTAACGAATAACATTTTCCATTCTAAAAGTCGGCCATCTTTTCTCATGCGTTTCCCTTCAAATGGCCCTATCGTATGTAAGCCGTACTTATTAAAGTTAACTGCTAGCTCCTCAATTGCATCTGTTCGGATTGCGATTTGTAGCATTCCTTCTCCATTTTGTAGTTTCACCACTGTTTCTTGTACTAATGGATTTTCTGCTTCTTTCGCTTTTTCTTCATGTTGAACTGCTAAAAATTCTATGTATGATAAGTCAAAATAACTTAAACTATTCCAAGTACCCCAATTCGTATGCTCTCCGCCTAATACAGTATGAAATCCAAGTTCCTGCATTTGTTTTGCCGCTTCCTCCGGTGTACCATGAACTGTGTGAACGAGATGATCAAATCGTAACATGTCTTTCTCCCCTTTCTCTCCATCCTTTTATTGTATATTTTATTTTTCTTTCATTCAATTCAAAAACTTTAAAACCTAGTTGATTTATACGATTAATATGTATTATAATGAAACAAATTTAATTATTGCTGATTGGAAAAACCAAAGGCACTTTTCTCATACGGGAAAAGTGTCTTTTTCATTTATTATTACAGGGGGATTATTTATGCAGAAATTAATTGTCTTTGCTATTATTGGATTTTTCGCTCAATTGATCGATGGGGCACTCGGAATGGCGTATGGGGTAACGTCTACTTCACTATTATTAATGTTTGGTATTGCACCGGCTGTAGCTTCCGCATCGGTTCATTTAGCTGAAGTCGTTACAACTGCAGCTTCTGGCGCATCTCATATCAAATTTGGAAACGTTGATAAATATACAGTTTCCAGGCTTACATTACCTGGGGCAATCGGCGCATTTATTGGAGCATGTTTTTTAAGTAATTTGCCTGGAGATGTAATCAAACCGTACATTTCCGTATTTTTATTTACTTTAGGAGTTTATATTTTATTACGATTCATCATTCAAAAACAAATTGTCACTTCAAATAAGCGTATGTCTGCCAAACAACTTGTGCCGCTTGGTTTATTCGCTGGATTCGTTGATTCAACTGGTGGCGGTGGTTGGGGGCCGATTACGACACCCGTTCTTCTAGCAAGAGGAAATGAAGCTAGAAAAGTTATTGGATCTGTAGATACGAGTGAATTTCCTGTTTCACTCGCTGCAACAATTGGCTTCTTCATCTCACTTGGCTGGGAACAAGTAAGCTGGGTTTGGGTATTTGCCTTAATGCTCGGCGGTATTGTCGCAGCTCCAATTGCTGCATGGTTAGTCCGCATCGTTCCGCCCCATTTACTTGGCGTATTAGTTGGTGGTCTTATTATCTTCACAAATATTCGTACACTGCTTACTACATTTAAAGTGGATCCAACTATTATTTCACTTTCTTACGTTGCAGTTGGTCTTGTCGTTATTATTTCTATTTTCATTGCTGTTCGAAATCATTCCAATCGTCCTAACGCATCAACGGCTGAGTATCCAAATGATCAGAAGCAAATGCTACCATAACTATAAAAAAATACCGCTCAATTTAGAGCGGTATTTTTTATTTTTCTATTTTCCAATTAATCATCGTTTCTGTAGCATTTACTCTCTTCATATGTAACTTTTCTAAAACACGCATCGAACTATAGTTATCTAGGAGTGTCTCTGCAATTATTGTTTCTACCTCTCCTGTTTTGAAAGCCCAATCGATTAGTTCTTTTACAGCTTCTGTTGCATAGCCCTGATTCCAATATTTCTCAATAAATCCATAGCCAATTTCTACTGTTTGATCCTCGTTTGGTTTCCCTTTAAATCCAATATCACCTAAAACGCTATCATCTTCTTTCCGAAAAACATACCACGCCCCCCATGGTAATAAAGCCTCATCTTGTTTCACATTCTCTACATGCCCTACAATATGCGGACCGCTATTATATCCTTGCTCGTTAGCGACTTGAATCCTCTCTTCTGTACACGGCACTATATAGAGCCTTTTTGTTTCTAATTTCATTTTGATTTCCCCTTTTTGCTTAAACGTTACTCTAATTATAACAAATAATATGACTTTATTATGAATGTCGAATTATATTTTTCTGAATTTTCTTTTTATTTAGAGGGTTTTTCAATATTTTTTGCGAAACATTTGTATAACAATTTTTTCTTTGCTTATTGCTACATAATAGTAGGTTCGGGTGGAGTTTTGCGAGCGTTTCCTATACAATAACCGATATTTTTTGACTTTTCCTAACAAAATATCTTGCAATATATTCAGAAAGTCATTACAATTGCCATATATTAAAAATCTTAGCAATATATAAATCCTCATCAATCCGATGAGGTAGAGGTTGCGACTTTTAATAGTAAAACGGACGAGACACAGAGAATGTCACCGACTCCGTTTGAAAGGAAAAGTTGCCGAAGTTTATATTTCTTCTCTGGAAATATGAGCTGGGGCTGTCTCCGAAAGGAACAGAACTGTCACGTTTACAAAATTACCGTGTAAACGTGGGGTGCTATCTTAACGGAAGGGTATGATGGGGTGGTTATTTGTGAAACGTTCCGCCAAATTCCTTTGGCGGTTTTTTGTATTTTTCTCCCCCGCTCCTTCCTAACCTACAAGAAAAGGAGTGTTGAACATGAATAGCGCAACAAATCAATCTACCTCTAAAACGCAAACTACACAAGGACAAGGTGAATTAAAACGCGGATTAAAATCGCGTCACCTTACGATGATTTCTCTCGGCGGTACAATTGGTACCGGACTATTTCTTGCCAGCGGTGGTGTCATCCATTCAGCTGGTCCTGGCGGCGCATTAATTGCATACGCCGCAATTGGAATTATGGTTTACTTCTTAATGACAAGCTTAGCTGAACTCGCAGCTTACATGCCTGTTACTGGATCTTTTAGTACGTATGCAACAAAATTTGTTGATCCATCACTTGGCTTTGCACTTGGATGGAACTATTGGTATAACTGGGCGATTACGATCGCTGCTGAACTTGCAGCCGTAACATTAATTATGAAATTTTGGTTCCCAGATACCCCTTCTCTTATTTGGAGCGGATTATGTTTAGCTATTATTTTCCTTTTAAACTATTTATCTGTTAAAGGGTTTGGTGAATCTGAATATTGGTTCGCACTTATTAAAGTAGTTACAATTATTATCTTTTTAATTGTCGGCTTTATGATGATTTTCGGAATTATGGGGGGCGAAACTGTTGGATTCAAAAACTTCACTGTTGCAGATGCACCATTTAACGGCGGTATCATGGCAATTATCGGTGTATTTATGGCAGCTGGTTTCTCCTTCCAAGGAACTGAATTATTAGGAGTAGCTGCTGGTGAAACATCTGATCCAGAACGTAATATCCCAAAAGCAATTCGTTCAATCTTTTGGCGTATTCTTTTATTCTATATCCTTGCGATTCTCGTTATCGGTTTATTAATTCCTTATACAACTGAAAGTCTTGCTGCAAGTGATGTAACAGTAAGTCCATTTACACTTATTTTTGAAAAAGCGGGCGTTGCCTTTGCTGCCTCTGTTATGAACGCTGTTATTTTAACGGCAGTACTATCTGCTGGTAACTCTGGTATGTACGCATCAACTCGTATGCTTTGGGATTTAGCTCGCCAAGGAAAAGCACCAAAATTCTTAGGCAAATTAGATAGCCGCGGTGTACCTGTAAACGCATTAATCGTAACGTCAATTGTCGGTAGTATCGCTTTCATTGCTTCTTTATTCGGTGACGGTGTTGTATACATTTGGTTATTAAACGCATCTGGAATGTCTGGCTTTATCGCATGGGTTGGAATAGCAATTAGTCATTACCGTTTCCGTAAAGCATATACCGTACAAGGCAAAGATTTAAAAGACTTACCATATAGAGCAAAATGGTTCCCATTCGGTCCAATCTTCGCATTTACACTTTGTATCATCGTAATTTTAGGACAAAACTACGGCGCATTTATAGGTGAATCAATCGATTGGAACGGCGTACTCGTTTCTTACATCGGTTTACCACTCTTCTTAGTACTATGGTTAGGATATAAATTTACGAAAAAAACAAAAGTGATTCCACTTGATAAATGTGAACTAAAATAAAGTGAAACGAGCAAACAAATTTGTTTGCTCGTTTTTTATTGCAAACCTCTTTGCTTCCCTATTACTCCTGTTTTTGCCATAATAGAAGAAATATAATTAAAGGTTGGGATACAATGAACATTCGCATTACTGATGAAGCAAAAGCAGCTATACATAGATTAGAACGTAAAGACAAAAAGATCATTCGCATTAGAGGGACAATGACAAACTCTTGTAGTATTTTCGTTGATGTCGATTTAATTTGGGATACATATAACGCAGATGATGTTGTATATGAAGATGCAGATCTTATCGTACAAATGGATTCATTCACGAAAGACTACACTGGTGATACGGTGAAACTTGATTATAAGACGACAGGTTTTAGTATTACGACTCCGAGTGAGACTTTAGTTTATGGATTGTCGATTAAAAAATAAAAATTGTTTTCATTTGACCACTGAGGTGAAAAAATGGGTAAATATGTTCCGTTAAAATTTTTATTTAACGAAGAATTAGCAGAAAAAATGGCTGATTCTATTTGTAAACACGATCCTACTTTCTCTAAAAGAAACTTTGTATCTTCTGTAACATGTAAAGTTGAAAATTTAGAGTTAAAGCATCGTATTGAAGTAATTGCAGATGAATTACACAATGCTTTACAAAAAGATTTTAATGCAGCCATACATATATTACTGAAAACATTAGGACCAGAAAATACAACAGAAGTAGGCACATTTACATGTATGAAATAACGAAAAGGAATACTGCTGAATATGCCATTCGGCCTTTTCTTCAAACATACCATGAAGACACACTAGACATATTGCAACAGTGGATTTATGACGAAAACAACCACATTAGAAGATTAGTTTCTGAAGGTACAAGACCAAGGCTTCCTTGGGCTAAAAAAATAGGAGCTCTAAAAGATGATTTTAAGTACAATTTACAGCTTCTTGAACCATTAATGAATGACCCTTCTAAATATGTTCAAAAATCTGTAGCCAATCATATGAACGATATTACGAAAGAAGATAAAGAACTCGTTTTTCAGTGGTTACAGCAATTACGTGATAAACAGCATCCTATTAATCCTTGGATTATAAAACATGGACTAAGAACAGTAATAAAAAGTGGTACTTTACCAAAAAATTTTTCTTTTTAAGTATTTTAAACAAAACCGCTTATGCTTCAAAAATGAAGCATAAGCGGTTTTCCTTTTGAATACAGAAATAACAAACATAAAAAGTACTTTAAATTTCTTCTTTATATCATTATTTTACTAACTCTTCTATGTTATTACTTTCCTTAATTTTTTCGGATGATAGCCAGAGTGAATAACTTGTTCCATCCTTGTTCCTTAAATATATGTTAAATTCCTTATTATATAGTTCTTCTTTAAGAATAGTGACTACCTTTCTCAAATCATCTATTACATATGGATCATTTCTATATTTTATCTCACTGTCATTGAAAACTAATGTCAATTCATACTCTAGACAATTGCCGTCTTTCGGGTGTGGACAAGTAATATCCTCAATTTCAAAACGATCATTTTGAATTTCATTTAACCTTACGCCTACTTTTGTTTCAGTTTGAACCAAATATGTCCAATAACCGCTTACTGTGTTTTTCATTGTTAAAAGCAGTTCTTCTTTCGTTATAGCTTTTTGCACATTTTGAAAAGGCAAGCCTATAGATTCACCATTATAATCCTCAATTTCAAGTGTTGTTATCTTTCTATTACTCTTCTGAATGAATTGGATTAGAGCATATAAACGATCTAATTCTTTTGATTCAAATTGACTGTAATCAATCTTGTCACTCATTTTTAAAGTTAATAATAACTTATCCGTTGGTTTCTCCTCTATATCATCATCCACTATATATTGAAAAACATTTTTATTTTCAGGTTCCACGTAACCTAATTTTTTAATTTCTTCTAGCATTGGTTTAAATTTCTTATATTCCTCATATGTTTTTTTCCGTATTGATATTCATCACCTTTTATTCTTGAATATAAGAAGCCATCTACCTCTACTCTAAATTGAATATTTTTGTTATTTTTTGCTTGAACAGTATGATATGTATGCCCCATATTCCCTTCGTTTATAGCACCCCAATGTGTTACAATCACATCAATTCCGTGCTTTTTTTTCACATATTTTTTCACCTGATCGTCATCTTTATAATTACACCCACTTAAACATAAGAAACATAACAATACTAACATTACATTTTTCATTCTTTTCATATAGCACCTTGCCCTCTTTTCGCATAAACAAAATATTCCATATATAAAGAATACTAAATCGCTGAATGTTTTCAAAGAATTAAAATATTTTTACACTCGGTTTATATATCTATTTCTTTTATTAATGGCTCTAATAAGTTTTAATATTGATAATCGAATATAATAAAAAGAAACCTAAATTTAAGGTTTCCCATTTTTACCAACAATTTAAATTTTAATAGATATTTTTTAGCCAAGTAATAATTCGTAGTACCCGAAACGACTCAAACCAAGTAATGAAAAACAGGACAACAAAGAAAGAGATAAGTGATATGAATTTTAATCTTCCATCTTCACGTCTAGCAATCGCTATAATACTCAGAACCACTCCAATTAAAAAAGAAATATACCCTAATAGGATAATAGGCTCAGAATAGCTATCTATTATCCTATTTAATCCAAATAATAACATTCCAAAAGTCATCAAGGTTATTGAAAATACACTAAATTTTTTCATAATTCAACCTCCAATATAATTTTACTATTTTATGGAGAGAATAATTTTTTTATGCGTATGAATGAACAATTATACTATAAAAGTAGATAACTCAATTTATTTTTTCATTAAACAACTGCCTTCTTTTATACCCTCAAAGGATTTTCACTCAATTAACCCGAATATATAAATAACAATTCTCACAAGGAGTAACTTTATATGAATCTATTCGAACACGAAACATAAAACCGTTCCACTTTAATAAGAGGTCCTCCCTTTTTCTTTTCTCATCATATCATCCATTAAAAAAATAGGAGGACATAATTATGAAACGTGATCCATTATTTTTAACTTTATTAGAAAGTGCAAATACACATTTTAGCGGCTGGGATTTTTCTTTCATTTCAGAAACAGGTCGAATGAAGAGCGAGCCTTTATCGTGGTCATACGGCAGTACTGCTTTTCAGCTTATGCAACGTGCAGAATCAATGCTCGATATGGGTACTGGCGGCGGAGAGTTTTTATCTATGTTACAACCGTTCCCGTCAACTATATTCGCTACTGAGGGCTACGCTCCAAATGTGCCAATTGCTCGAAAGAAATTAGAGCCTTTAGGGGTTACCGTTGTAGAAGTGACCGATGATACCGCTTTGCCATTTCAAGATGGTCAATTTAATTTAATTATAAATCAACATGAATCGTATGCTGCTTCTGAGGTAAACAGAATTCTTTCTCCAAGTGGCGTTTTTCTTACACAACAAGTTGGCGGTCTTGATTGCGCGGAACTTAATGAACAGTTTGGCTCACCACTAAATAGCGAATTTGCAAGTTGGTCTCTCGAAACCGCATGCAGTGAGTTAAAGCAAAATGGATTTACTATCTTAGATGCAAAAGAGGAATTCCCTTTCCAACGCTTTTATGACATTGGCGCTATCGTCTATTATTTAAAAGCGATTCCGTGGCAAATTCCTGATTTTACTGTTGAAAGGTATTGTGAGGAATTATATCGTATACATGAAATCATCTTACAAAAAGGTTATTTTGATGTGAAGCAACATCGTTTTATGATTAAGGCGATTTGTAGCTAACAAAAAGAGGTGGCAAAGCCACCTCCTTTTTGCTCCGTTTACATATGTTCTCTACTCTTTCATAATAAGAAAAGTTATATCATGCATATTACAATTATGACCAATGAATTGTATTTCTGAAACATATAATCACCTCGCATATATGATGAGAGCAAAAACGTGATTTTTCACTTTCCTCTTCTATTGAGAAACAAGTTGTTTTTCATATCGTTTGTTCGTATAATCTTCTGTCAAACATGCAGTTGTGTAATGAATAATATTCCGGTTATCATACGTAAACATATGTTCTAACTTATTTTCTTCTGTTAATACTGTCGGTAAGTATTTTGGTAAATTGCTAACTACTCCTCTATTATCACCATCTAATATCCAATCAATTTCTTTCCATTCTAATAAGCCTTCAGCCGTACGTAATGGTGTATTCATTTGCATTCCATCTGGTAAATCAGCAACGAACACATACATTCCTTCACTAGCCTGGGGCTCATCTTTACCTTTAAAACCAACAGTCCCTTTATACGTTACACTTGAAAGTTCTATGCCCGTTTCCTCAAACGTTTCTCTAATTATTCCTTCGTATGGCGTTTCATTATCTTCTATTTTTCCTCCAACACCGTTCCACATCCCCATATTCGGTTTTTTATTTCTATTTAATAGCAGTATTTTATCGCTTTTTCTAATAAAGCAAATTGTGTATTTGTACATACGATCATTTCCTTTCATTTTCCACATGAGTTATTTGGCTTATTTTCAAGTATCGACGAGTCTAAACATAAATTTTTCATATCATTTAATCCAAAAGGTTTTTTAAAGAAAATAAAGTGAAACTTTAATAAGTGGGGTTTTGCTCCTCTCCCACTTATTCTATTATTTTCATTTTTGAAAAAGGATAATATACAAATTCTACCTTGCCAATTATGTTATCTTCTTCAATATATCCTAAGCCATTTCGACTATCTCTACTTACTTCGCGGTTATCTCCCATTACAAATAACTTATTTGGCGGAATTTTTGTCTTTTGAAAGTTATAAAACACTTGTGTGTTGTTAAATAAATCTTTGTTTGTATATGGTTCTTCTTGCTTTTTATCGTTCACATATACCTTTCCGTTCGTTATGTTAATTACATCACCAGGAAGCCCTATTACACGTTTCACATAATATTTCGATTCATCCGCTTCCTTTATAATGACAATTTCTCCGTGTTGTAAATTAGAAAGACGTACTACTGCTTTATTTACAAATACGTAGTCTTCTTCATATAAAGTCGGCTGCATCGATTCCCCTTCCACCTTACATAAAGTAAAAGAATGGTAGCCTATGACTATCACCAATATAAATAGTATGTACTTTCCCCAGCCTCTCTTAATCTCCTTTTTCATATCCATTCCCACCTTATAAAGCGCTTTTTAACTCAAAAAATATATCACTGCACAATATGTTTCCATGCAGTGATACTATTTTTACTGTGCCTTGTTCGGTTGTTCTACTGGAATTGAATTTGTATTTGATCTATTTGTTTTTAATTCAAAATACGCATCCAAAATGTCTTTACCAATCGCAGAATTAATTCCTGATTTATCATCATTCACCCATGGTACAACAACTGAAAAAGCTACTTCCGGATCAGCATCATATGGTGCATAACCGGCAAGAGTTAAATTATAACATTTTTTCCGGTTGTTGTTCTCATCTCTTCCAATATCACTTTCTCCACCATATACTGTCTCAGCTGTTCCTGTTTTTCCCGCTGGTTTATATGGTAGACCTTTAAACGTTCCGGTACCTGTTCCGTCAGCTTCTTGAAAAACTCTTCTAAATCCTTCTTTTACATGATTAATGTACGAAGTGTCCATATCCACTCTATTTAATACAACTGGTTCAATCGACCGAACGACTTTTCCTACATCCTCTGGTCTATTCGGTTGCTCTCTAACTTCTTGTACAATTTGTGGCTTCATTCGGTAACCGCCATTTGCAATGGTTGAAATATATTGTGCAAGCTGAAGCGGCGTATATGTATCATACTGTCCAATCGCGTAATCAAGTAAAAATCCGGGTATGTTATCAGTTCTACCTACTTGACCAATTGATTCATTTGGCAGGTCAATACCAGTCGACACACCTAGGCCAAATTGTCTAAAATAGTAGCGCATTTTATTAAATGTTTCTTGTTTAATATCTAATGGATTGTTTGGGACATAATTAATGCCTGCCATTTTTAAAGCCGTATTAAACATATAAACGTTCGATGACACTTGCAAAGCTCTTAAATCATCAATATCCCCAAATTCTTTCCACGATTTCTTCGGCTTAGAACTTCCTTTAAAATACATTGGTGCATCAAAGAAATGTGTATACGGCTTAATCGCTTCTGTTTGATATCCAGTTAATAAAGTAGCACCTTTTACAGTTGACCCTAACTCATAAGAACTTGTCATCGTTCCTAATGCATAATCTTCTATTTGCATACCGCCATCTTTATTTACAATTTTCTTTCCTGCCATTGATAAAATTTGACCGTTTTTCGGATTCATCATTACTACGAACGCACGATCCATCATCGGCTCTGCAGCATGAAAGGCTCGTAAATTCTTTTCAAGACTTCCCTCTACTCTTTTCTGTAAATCCATATCCACTGTTAACATCAAGTTATTTCCACTTTTTCCTTCAGTCACTTTTTCTGTTCGAACAATCTTCCCTGCTTTATCCATAATATTTTTAGACTGTTCTTTCGTTCCATGTAGTGCATCTTCGTATTGTTTTTCAATGTAACTTTTACCAATACGGTCGTTTCGATTATAATCACGAACTAAATAATAATCTAATTGTTCTCTTGGCAACCCTTCATTTTCATTAGAAACGCTACCTAGTATAGAGCGCAGTATTTTATCATTTGGGTATTCACGTTCCCAATCTACTGTCGTATCTACCCCCGGTAAACTTGCCAACCTTTCACTAACGACAGCATATTCATTTTCACTTACATCTTTTTTAACGATTTGCGGCGTCATTTTATATCCCGCATTCATTTTGCTTTTAATGGCTAGTACTTCTAGGTCTTCTTTTGAAAGTTCACTTAATTCTTCTTGTGTAATTCTTTCCCGGCGCAGTTCTTCTACTTTTTTATCTAACTCTTTTCCTTCTATTTCTTGCTTTCTAAATTTACTCTCATCTTCTTTCGTTACTTTCGCCGCTGCCCGCTTTTCATTTAACTGCATCCAAAAATCCTTTTTATCTGTTTCTGTTAACTTGTCTATGTCCTCTTGCGACATTTCAATTAGTTTGGCTAAATCTCTTGCTACTTGTAAAACTTCTTTCGAGTCTACTCCTCTCATTTTCGTATATGTAACGGTTCGCAATGGTTTATTATTTACAATAACGTGACCTTGCCGATCAAACATTTTCCCTCTAGGAACGGGAGTGCTTACCGTTACATCTTCCTTTTTATTTACTTCATTTCTATACGTTTCTCCATCAATGATTTGTACTTTACCTAATTGAATTATAATAGCTGAAAATAAAAGAAAGACAATAAAAAATAGTACATTTAACCGAAATGGAATATGAGTCTTTTTCTTTTTCGATAGTTTTTTCTGTTCCTTTTTCTGTCTCATTTCGCTCCCTCGCTTCATTCTATTAACATTTCTACGCAAAGTCATTATGTATCAAATTTATTTATATGATATATATAGAATTTTATATTAATTATAAAAGAAATAAAAGATTTAATTTTCAGTTTTTTATTTTTATATCCTATTTATTACCATTCCCTTAATGCACAATAAAATGAATATTATTCTAAAAGAAAAATGGGGCAAATTGATTTTTATAAATTATAGAGATGTTGTTACTACATTATCGACCTGTTTTCATGTTGCTTAATACAGCGATTACCCAAATAAAAAACTGAGGTAGATACCTCAGTTTTTTCGTTAACTTATTTCATTGAAGATAACCCTTCAACAAACTCACCAATCTTATTTTGAAAAACAAAGTCAAAGTTATATTCCTGTCCTGTTAACTCTTCATTTACTAAAATAGTTGTTGCCCCTACTTCTCTCTTTGCGATTTCCGGGAATGAAGCGACAGGTTGTACTTTTAATGACGTTCCCATAACGAGAAGTACATCTGTTTCATATAAACGTTTCATCGCATTTTGATATTTAGGCAGTGTATCTCCGTATAAAACAACGTCTGGATTTAAAATGAAATTACACTTCTCACAGCGCGGCACTTCATGATCAATCATATACTGTAAATCATATCCCGCTTTACACTTCGGACAATGTGCTGTTTGAAGTGTTCCATGTAAATCAATGACATGTTCACTGCCACCTAATTGATGTAAACCGTCAATATTTTGCGTTAAAATCGTAATATCTTTCCCTTGTTCTTCTAGCTCAGCTAAAAAACGATGTCCACGATTTGGTTTATATTGATGGAACGTATTAATTTGAAAGATTTCTTTATAATGCTTCCAAAATTCTTTCGGACTTCGGTTATAGTACCCTCTTGATAAATACATCTCCACATTCGCATCAGCATACAATCCATTTGCTGAACGGAAATCTGGGATACCACTTTCCGTACTTGCACCAGCGCCTGTTAATACTGTAATTTTCTTCGCTTTTTCTAAAATTAAACGTACTTCTTCAAATTGTTGCACAAAAATCACCTCTATGTATTTTCCTATTCTTATTATACCAGTTGTTTACAGGAGGTGTTGTACAATTCATTTTACTTAATGCGTTGCGCCCCCAATCTCTACAATATCTACTTCAACTGTCATCGTTACTTCAATTGCCAATTCTATTCCCTTACTAATAGTAGAAAGTGACATACTCGGTTGCCCTGGATAATTACTCGCTTGTTCTGGTAAAAACGGAATATGAATGAATCCGCCTTTTATTTTCTTATCATGTTTCTCTAATTCATGCATAAGTCCATAGAATAAGTGATTACAAACGAATGTGCCTGCCGTCTGTGAAACAGATGACGGTATGCCCTCTTCGCGAAGTTTTTTTACGATTGCTTTCATCGGAAGTGTAGACCAATACGCAATCGCTCCTTCTTCTACAACCGGTACATCTACTGGCTGATTCCCTTCATTATCAGCAATTCTTGCATCATCAATATTAATTGCGACACGTTCTATCGTAATATCTGGTCTGCCCCCAGCTTGTCCGATACATATAGTAATTTCCGGCACTAGTTCTTCTATATACTCTTTTAATACGCTTATTGATTTATGAAATACAGTTGGTATTTGTTTGCTTATTATCTTGTATTCTCCAATTGTTTTTTCATGCAAACCTTTTGCTACTTCCCAAGCTGGATTGATATTTTCTCCGCCAAACGGATCAAACCCTGTTAATAATACTGTTTTCATAGTTTTATCCTCCTAATTAAAAACGATATACAAGGCCGTACATAATAAACATATTTATGATAAAAATTGAAAGAGCAATTGGTACTTGCGCTTTAATAACCGCATTTTTATCCTTTAGCTCTAAAAGCATCGCAGGTACGATATTAAAGTTTGCTGCCATTGGCGTAAGCAGTGTTCCGCAATATCCAGCAAACATACCGAGTGCTGCCATAATTGCTGGGTTTCCGCCGTGCATTTGAACTATTAAAGGTAAGCCAATTCCGCCAGTAATAACAGCAAACGCTGCGAATGCATTTCCCATTACGACTGTAAATAGCATCATGCCTAAACAGTACGCCATAACAGCAACGAACGGATACTCTGTCGGTAACACTTGTCCGACTAAATCAGAAACGACTTGTCCAACGCCCGACTTCGCGAAAATACCGCCAAGTGCCGCTAACATTTGTGGTAAAATAACAGCCCAGCCGACAGCTTGTAATAGTCTGCTTCCTTCTTGAACAGGCGTTGTTATTTTCGATTTTGTAATACGCATCGCCGCGACAAATGCGAGTAATGCACCAAGCGCTAATGCAACTAAAGTTACTTTATCTGGATCAACAAGAGAGACATTTCCCCATTTAATTTTCCCTAACGTCAACGTACCGATAATTGTAAAAATAGGAATTAATAGTGCAGGCATAAAAATTTTATTTTTTAATTTCTCAGCATGTTTTACACGTTCTTGTACTGGAACTTCTTTTTCCTCTGATTTTGTCACTTTATTTAGCGAGGCTAAAACGACCATAGCGAGCACGATACAGCCAACGTAAAACGAAGGAATTACATTTCCAAATAAAAATGTAACTGCAAACAATGCCCAAAATAAACTAGAACCGAATCTGTTTGGATGTTCACGATCGAATGCGATACGAACAGCGATAAAAGCAACAATTATCCCTAATACATAATAGATTGTATCCATTGTGATGATGTTCATATTAGATTGCCTCCTTCTCTTCTTTTCCTTCTGCCTTCATTGTTTTCTCTATATATTTATCAAACCTTCTAAATCTAATCCAGCTTACAATAAGTGCAGATATTGCTGTCGGAATGCCCCAAAGTGCCATATCCCATACACCGACATGCATACCTACTGAATCGAAGAATCCTTTCATTAATAAAATAGCACCAGTTGCGATGAAAATATCTTCTCCGAAAAACCAAGCTGTATTTTCCGCAGCAGCTGCGTTTGCTTTAATCTTTTCTCTTAATTTTTCAGGAAGTTTACCGTATTTACCTTGCGCAGCCCCTTCTGCCATCGGTGCAACGAGCGGTCTTACTGTTTGTGCATGACCACCAATATTAAGACCTAGTGCTGCTGATGATTCTCTTATCGTAAAATATGACATTAATACTCTTCCAGTTGTTGCTCCTTTTGATTTCGTTATAAGTGCTTCGGCTCTTTCTTTTAAACCGTAACGCTCTAAAATTCCGATTACCGGTAAAGTTAATATAATTGGCATAGACATATATCTATTTTCTATGAAAAATTTACCGAACATGCTGATCACATCATAAAAACTTAATCCTGAAACCATACCAGTAACAATACCTGCAACCATAACTACTAAAAGTGTATTTAATCTAAATAAAAAGCCCACTGCCACTAATAATATCCCGATTAATTTCACCAATTCCAACACTTCCCCTCATTTTTTATTTCGGTGCACATATAGAAATACCATTATGTTCGAATGTTCTGTATATTCTCCCTGCAAATTGCACTGCTTTTTCCCCATCACCGTGTAAACAAATCGTTTGCGCCTGAACTGCTACTTTCTCTCCATTGACCGCATTTACATGGCCTTCTTTCACCATTTGAAGTACTTGCTTTATCGCTTCGTCTTCATCTTTTATAAGCGCATTTTCTTCTGTACGGCTCGTTAATGTACCATCTTGCTTATATGTACGATCCGCAAAAGCCTCTTGTACGAGAGTTACTTTGTATTTTTCTGCAGCCTGTATAAATGCCACGCTATTTGCTAATCCGTAAAGTAATAGACTTGGATTTATATGATAAATTGCCTTTGCGATTGCATCTGCAATTTCCGGATTAGACGCCGCCATATTATATAAGGCACCGTGCGGCTTTACGTGCTGCATTTTCCCGCCTGCCGCTTTTACAAATGCTTCTAATGCGCCTGTTTGATATAAAACATAATCGTATACTTCACTTGCTGAAACATTCATGTTTCTTCTACCAAATCCAATTAAATCAGGAAATCCAGGATGCGCCCCTATTGCTACGTTATGCTCCAAAGCTTTTTCAACAGTTTGACGCATAATAGACGGATCACCCGCATGAAAACCGCAAGCAACGTTTATAGAGGAAACGAACGGAAGAATTTCATCATCATTCCCCATTTTATAAGCTCCAAAACTTTCTCCTAAATCACAGTTTAAATCGATTGTAGTCACAATGTATTCCTCCTAATTCCAGCTTCGTAAAGCGATGAATTTCTTTAATAGATTCATATTTATTTCTTGTTCTATGTACAATTGTTCCGCTTCTTCAAGCGTAATTTTCTCAAAAGAAACATAGTCCCCCGGCTTTAGCTGGGCAAGAAGAGGTAAATCTACTAAAATGATATTTCCCATTCTCGGATAGCCACCTGTCGTTTGCCTATCTGCCATTAATATAATCGGCTGTCCGCCATTAGGAACTTGAATGGTTCCAAATGTAACAGGACTCGATAAAATCTCTTTTTCTTCAATCCTATTTAAAACTTCTCCCTCAACCCTATAGCCCATACGGTCAGCATAATTAGATACCTTATACTCTTTCGTAAAAAATGCCTTTCTACTTTCTTCTGTAAATTGATCGTATTCAAAGTCAGCTATGACACGAAGCTTAGGATGTTTCTTATACTTTGGTAGTACGCTGTTGTTAATTGCCCATTTCGTTTTTATACGCTCATCTTTTTGTAAGTCTTGAATGAAACGATTCGCCATTTCTGGTTGTGCACCAATTTGGAAGTAGTCACCCTTTTTCAGCATTCTTCCTTCTATACCACCAATCGCAGCACGTATGTACGTACTTTTGCTTCCCATTGTACGCTCAATATGTATACCACCCGCAAAAGTCACATACGCTCTACAACCATTTTTCACTTTTCCAAAACAAAGCATACTACCTTCTTCCGCTAAAATGGGACGCCATAATGGGATACGTTCTCCATTTAACAACGGTTCCATATCAACCCCACCAATTGCGAGTAAAGTCGTTTTCTTTATTAACAATTTAGGACCTAAAATCGTCATTTCTAATCCTGCTTCATTCTCTTCATTACCGACTAACATATTGATGAGCCTAAGCGCATTTTTATCCATAGCACCCCCAACAGGTACACCAAACTGTTGATAATAAGATCGCCCTAAATCTTGGACTGTTGTAAACATTCCTGTATGCAAAACTTCTACATCCATTCTTTAGCCCCCTCAAGCGATACGTACTCTTCCTTCGTTATCGGGATAAATCGTAAATACATACCACTTTGAATATATGTTGGTATTTCTTCTTTCGGATTAAATAGAGTAATAGGTGTTCGGCCGATAATATTCCATCCACCTGGTGTTTCAAGCGGATAAATACCTGTTTGATTTCCGCCAATACCTACTGAACCAGGAGAGATTTGTAATCGTGGTGTTTCTTTTCTAGGTGTTTCTAATTCTTTTGATAGTCCTCCTAAATACGGGAACCCTGGTGTAAAACCAAGCATATATACAAAATATGTAGTTTCACTATGTATTCGAATCACATCTTCTACTTGTAAACCGTGATAATGCGCGACCTCTTCTAAATCAGGTCCATATTCTCCCCCGTAGCACACTGGTATAGAAATATGTTTCACATCCTGTTTTACTTCTTCTTTATAAGAATCACACAGCTCCTTTATATACTGGCGAACGTAATCATATGACCTTTCACTTCTCTCATTTCTCTTCCATACTTCGTATACATTGTAGTAAACAGCTAATGAAGTAAACGACGGAACACACTCAATCATTCCTGCAAACGGATGTTGCTGCAGTGCTTTAAATAACCGCTGTACTTTCTCATATATACCCATCTTAATTTCTTCACCAAATGTAACAATAATTGCTTGATCCCCTAACGCAGAAAATTTCATCCTACTCCCTCTTTCTATGCCAAAAAGCCGAGTTCTTTCGAAATGCGATGCGCTGTTTCTTTCACCTTCGCAATAAAATATGAAATGTTACTTTCGCTGTACTCAATTGCTAATCCTGAAATACTAATGCCTGCTACAACCGTTCCATCGCTCGCGAAAATGGGTGCTGCTATCGCGGCTGTATGATTTTCTAACTCAGAATAACTAATTGTGTAGCCTTCCTTTTTTGCCATTTGCAACACTTCTAACAATTGTTCCTTATCCACGATTGTTCCATCTGCAAACTGTTTTAAATCCACTTCCTCTATGTATCTCCGTTTCTCTTCCTCAGAGAAATGCGATAGTAAAATTCTTGGACATGCACCAGCATAAAGCGGTGCTCTTCTTCCAACCGCCGTATACACGCGTACCGGCTGAACACCCTCCATCTTTTCAACGTAAATTGCGTCATTACCATCTTGAATTATTAAATTAACTGCCTGTCCTAAACTATCTCTAAGTTCTTTCATATAAGGAATTGCTATATTTCTTACTGATAATCGTTGTGAAACAAGTTGACCGAACCGTAAAAATACGACCCCTAAACGATATTTCCCCTTTTCGTTTTTTTGTAAAAACGCCATCTCTTCTAACGAGCCAATTAAACGATAAACAGATGTTTTCGGCATATTTGTAAGCCGAACCATCTCAGTTAAACTTAGCTCTTCATGCTCATAAAACAACTCTAAAATATCCATTGTCTTAACTGCCGTTTTATTTATACTCATTCTATCTCCCTTTCGTTCCAAATTACGGAACTTAAATTCCATTTTTCGAAACAAACATATAATTTAAAATTATAAAATATTCTTTCAATTCAATCAATAGATTTTAAGCAAATAAAAAAGTATGGAAGAATATCTCTCCCATACTTCACCACACTTTATAACGCTCTTACTTGTTCCAACGGCCAGAAAACAGCTTGTCCTTTTCCGACAATTTCATCTTCTGAAATAAAGCCAAACATGCGACCATCCTTAGAAACTTCACGATTATCGCCTAAAACAAATACTTGGCCTTCTGGCACTTTCGTTTTCCCAGTGATTTGTTCTAACGTAAAGTCTGGAGTTAATACACGACCTACTGCTTTTTCTTTAAACTTTTTTAAATATGGTTCTTCCATCGCTTTTCCGTTTACATATAAAACATCATTTTTATACTCAACTGTATCGCCTGGCAAACCAATTACTCGTTTTACTAAATCGTATCCTTCTTTTCCGTGGAAGACGATAATATCAAAGCGATCTAATCCACTTATACTATAACCAATCTTATTCACGAGAACTCGTTCGTTATTTTTTAAAGTAGGCATCATTGATTCACCTTGCACTAAAGAAGGTGTAAATAAAACACCGCGAATAATAGCAATTAATACAAGGGTAAAACCTATCGTTTTAGCCCAAGAGAATAATTCTTTCTTCGTATTTTCCTTCATCGTTTCTCCTCTTTCTTAAGCACTTATTTTATTATTTCAACTAATTCTTGTACTAAATTAGGATCTATTTCAGAAAAACATGATTTTCCTTCTCTTACCGCTGTACCGACATGCGCCTGCGTGATTCCAGTTTCATCTAGCAATCGCTTTATATTTTCTTTCGTCACGCCAGCTCCAGCTACAAGCTGAATTTGACCATCGCTTACCTTTTGCATTTCTGTAAGCACCGGAATATTCTCTACTATATTTCCTTGTCCACCTGAAGTTAAAACGTGAGTCACTTTATGAAACTTCTTTAAAGTTCTCATCGCTTCTACTGGATTTTCTATATCATCTATCGCACGGTGGTACGTTACATTTATTCCATCTACAACAGATAGTAAGTCCGCTAATTTCTCTTCATCCACTTCATTTCGTTCATTTAATACGCCTAATACTACACCAGCTGCTCCTAACTTCTGTGCAACTATAATATCTTCTTTCATCATTTCAATTTCTTCTTCCGTATATGTAAAAGACTTCGCATGCGGACGAATCATAACATGAATTGGTATACTTACCGCTTCTACCGCTTTTTTTATAAAAGCATAACTCGGTGTTAAACCACCTTCTGTATAAGATGAAATTAATTCAATCCGCTTCCCGCCAGCGCTTTCAATTCGTTTTACATCTTCTAAACATGTTGCAATAACCTCTAGCATGAGATGACCTCTTTTCGTGCTTTTTTCTTATTATAACATTAGTAAAAATAAGAAGCCTAGCTTTCTCCTTTAAAACTTAAAAAAGAAGAATGAAAAGAAAGATTTTTTTATTGGCAACAATTATTGGTAACATCCTATTATTCATGTACACTCCTACCATAATGAAAAAACCCGTCATTTTGACGGACTTTTCTAATTTCAAGCTTTTCTTTCCTCAGTTTTCATATCAATGCCTAATTGATCTTCCAATAACTTTACACCTTTCTTTGTAAGATGGACAGCTCGGTTCTTATCCATTTTCGTAATCCATTCCTGTTCAAAAAGCAGTTTTGCAATTGCAGACCCTAACCAACCAGAAATATGGTAACGCCGTTCACTCCAATCAAGGCAAGGTTTTGCAAATACCCTCCTTTTTGTATCTGCCTCATCAATATTTATTCCAAAATTCAGAAACCATCGCTTACCTTGTTCCGTTACAATGTATTCTCCATCCTCTAAAATTATAAATTGCCTATCTAGTAATTTTTCAGTTATCTCTACACCGAGTTTGCCTGCAAGATGATCATAACAAGTTCGAGCATAACGAATTTGTTTTAGTTGACCTGATTGTTTTAAAGAGCGAACTTGAACTGTTGGTGCAATTGTCCCTAACTTTTCAAGCACTTCTGCAACTTCTTGATTAGCAAGTCGATAGTAACGATGTCTACCATGTTGTTCAACTGTAAGTAAATTCCCTTCTACTAATTTAGAAAGATGCGAACTAATTGTTGGATGTGACACTTTTGCCATATAAGCCAATTCACTAGCAGGTAGTGCCTGATTATTCATTAGACAATCTAATATGATTGCTCTTGTAGGTTCAGCAATTAGTTTAGCTATATATGAGATATTCGGATATACATTCATATTTCGATGATACCCTAACTATTAAATTGATACAATTATTTTAAGTTTAATAGTAAAGGAGAATGTATTATGAATGCAATTGATCTTAGTATATTAAATTTGAAAGAAACAAGAAGGCGCTCAGAAAAATTATGGAATTCTCTTCCTAATAATTTTCTTAATTGGAAGCCTGATCCTGAGGCTATGTCTTTTGGTGAGATGATTCGTCATGTATGGAGTTCAACTTTTTACTACCATATGATTATAAAAAACAACGGTTCAATAAACGACATACGTATCCCGTATGATGACGAGCCAATTACTTGTGTAAAAAAAGAAATTGAATTGGCACAATCATACTTTACTGACTTCATAGAATATATTCAATTAATAAACATAGCCGAGCTAGATTCAAGACTTATTGATAGAAGCGATGTTGGCTATCAACGATATTTAGGTGATATGCTATTACGAATTGCCTATCATGATGCGGTCCATGCAGGTCAATTTTTACAATATTTACGAATGGTAAACTTAGAAAGACCATTAATTTGGGATTAAATACGAAAAATGTTTATACAACCTCCAAACCGGCATTACAATAAGAATTTTTCAACAAGAAACAATCAAAAAACCATGATAATCATTTATATTAAAAACCTACATCTCAACTAAGTACTTCATACACATAAAAAGCACGGGTTTGATTACTAATCAAACCCGTGCTTTCAAAACAACTATAATATCCATAAACAATAAAATGTAAGCTTTAAAAACTACGACCGAAACGCCGCATCCGCCAGCATAGACAATGTTGCATCATCCATCGGTGGATTATGCAGTCCTGCTCTGACGTTTAAATAGTAACGATGGAGCGGATTTTTTTCTGATAAACTTTTTGCTCCTACGATGCGCATCGATTTATCCACTATAGATATCGCCGCATTTGTTACAGCATATTTCACGGCTGCTAATTCTGCTTGCAGTGATAGTTTATCTTCTGCCTCATCGTACTTTTTCGCAATTTGATATAAAAAGACGCGAGCTTGCATAAGCTCGAGTTCTAATTCTCCAACTAATCTTCTAACATTCGGCAATAAACTAATAGAATGGTTTAAACTGTTTGGCTTGTATGATTCCGCAAATTGAACTGCATAATTTCTTGCTGATTGTGCAATTCCTAAATAACATGCTGGTATATGTAGCAACCAGCCAACACCCTTTTGTTTTACTTTCCCGCCTTTTATATCTGTAAAAAAGCGACTTTCTATCTCTACATTTTGTAAGACAAGGTCGTGGCTAGCAGTCCCTCGCATTGCAACGCTATCCCACGTTTCTTCAATAGATACACCGAGTGTATTTCTTGGAATAACAAACTCACCAACTTCTTCTTGGCCTTCCATACTTGCTGAAATAATAAAATAATCAAGTACTGGCGCCATCGTTGTAAAAGTTTTTCTTCCATTTATAACCCACTTCTCGCCTTGTTGAACCGCTATTGTTTCTGGTTTGCCGCCACGCGTCGGACTCCCTGTTTTCGGTTCTGTTGCTGCCCTGTTAAAGAGCGCACCATTACGTACTTCTTCGCAAAACCATTTGAACATCTCATCATTCCAAGAGCGATTTTCCGCTAGCTCTTTCACAATGCCAAGATGCCAGCCAATCGATAATGCAGTAGCTCCGCAGCCTTCCGCGATTTTCTCTTGAAATAAAACAAAGTCATATAAAGAAATCGCACTACCACCAAATTCCTTCGGTAACGTTAATTTCGTATATCCGATATCTTTCAAATCATTTATATTTTCATACGGAAATGATCCCAATTCACTTAGCTGATGCTCCCTTTCCATGAACTTCGGAATCAATTTATTTATTTGTGCAATAATGAAAGATTGTTCTTCTGTTTCAACAAATGAGAGTGCCATACTATAATCTCCTTTATGTTCGATTCATCAACCGCTCACTTTTTCATTATGATTATATGAAGCTACCTCTCTATTGTTTCACTATTCCGATAAAAATACAATGTTTTTGACTAATAAGAAAAGTTCCTATTTAAGGATAGGTTCTTTTCTTATGTTAATCTCCCTTCAATGCCTTTAATGGCAAAGAGGTTACATATCCAATATACGAGAATAATTCTTTAAAGAAGAATGGAATTTCTGTGTCTAACGTTTTATATGCTGATGTCGGCGTTGGTGAAGCATACGCTTCAATATTAATATGTTTTGCAATTCTCATTGCGCGTTTCATATGAAGTGGATCACTTACAATCGTGTATGTGCGTATTCCGTTCTCTATTCCAACTTGCTTCGCATTTTTTAAATTTTCTTCAGTGAAAAGGGATTTAGTTTCAATTAAAATATCTTCCTCTTTTACACCTTGTTTCATTGCATATACTCTTGCAGTACGTGCTTCCTCAAGTTCTGCCTCGAACTTTGTACCACCTGTAAAAATAATCTTTTTAATATTTCCGTTCTTATATAAAGAAATCGCATGATTAATTCTTTCTTTAAATACAGGAGATGGTTTTCCGTTCCACGAAGCTGCTCCTAGTACGATACCAGCATCCGTTTTCACGTCATCATTTGCTTTAAAACGATAACTCCAAATATCGTAAGCTGCATAACTTACATATAAAATAGCAGAACAAATCATTAGTAAAAATACTTGAAAGATTCGTCTTTTCTTACTCTTCTTATTTTCTTTCATTTGTAATTGCCTCCGTACATCATCCATACTTCTATAAAAAACATTTATATCAAATCGTTTTGTTTGAGTTTATTTAAAAGAAGGAACTTTACTTGTTATTTATGTATAAAAGGGTTTTCATTTAAAATTGAGGATTATCAATTCATTTTCATTTGCGGTTTTCATTACATTTTTTAAATTCATAAGTTTATTACCATACAACTACATTGTAACGAATTTTTTCTCAGAAGGGAACGATGAAACAAAAGGAATTAAAATAAAGTAGCATTTTGTAAGAAAAAAGGTATATTTTTCATGTCTCACGAACAATATACCTTTCAAAACACGAATTATAACTTTTCTTTATATAACTCTAATTTTTCTAACAATTGTTCTTTTACGCCTGGCCATTCACTCGAGATAATACTGTACACCACCGCATCTCTCACATAACCATTCGGTAATTTTCTTTCATTTCTAAGCACACCTTCTTTTACTGCGCCTAATCTTTCAATTGCTCGTTGTGCTTTTTCATTTCTTGCATCCGTCTTAATTTGCACTCTCAGCATATGCAGTTTTTCAAAAGCATACTGGAGAAGCATATACTTACACTCTGTATTTATACTCGTACGTTGTACACTCGGATGATACCACGTTTGCCCTAACTCAACTGTCTTATCTTCTACTGAAATATTATATAAACGTGTACTTCCTACAATCTTATTCGACTGTTGATCTACGGTTACGAAAGGTATTTGATTACCTCTTCCGTAGCCCTTTATCGCTTTTTGAACGTATTGTTGCATATCTTGCACACTATCCATTTTAGAGATTAAATACGCCCAAATATCCCGATTTCCTTCTACAATCGAAAACAAAGTTTCGACATCAGTATTATCCATTAACCGCAACTTTGCTCTTTCGTGAATAATTTCCATTTTTAAGCCCCCTTTGCTGTTACTATATCATAAGAATCAAAAACGTATTATAAGAATAAAAAAATATAACGAAAAGAATTCTTTTCAAATATATTCTTCTCGTATAAGGTAGGAAGACCCATCAGTAACCCTTAAAAAAATAATTTTTTGATAATTTCCAATAAATTCTATATAATGATAAACGGGAGGGGATAAAAAATGCTAGATCAAATTACTTGGGGAACGCCAGGCAGCTTATTATGCTTAGGGTTCTTTTTTGCGGGACTAGGAATCTTCTTAAGAAGCGTTACGTCGTATACGAAAAATAAATAAGAATATCCCGCTTTTAAACAAAAAAAGCCCTCTTTTTACAGACGGCTTCTTTTGTTTAACTTTATCTTATTAAAACTTCAAAGCAACAAATAAGCAATCGGCGTAATAATAAGCAACGTTGAAATCGTTCTCTGCACATATAAAATAATAAGTTCAGATACTTTTAACGGAATATCTGTTGATAATATACAAGGAATGGAAGCGGAGAAAAACAAAATAGATGATACGGAAACAACTGCAATAACAAACTTTGTCACGAGTGGTGCACTTACTACTAATAATGACGGTAAAAACATTTCTGCAATGCCAACTGATGCGGCTTTAGCAGCTAAGTCTGCTTCTGGTAATTGTAATAGCCATGTAAATGGATAGAAAATATAACTGATCCAATCAAATATTGGCGTAAACTTCGCTAAGACGATACCAATTAATCCTACTGACATAATGGATGGTAAAATTCCCATCGTCATAATAAATCCATCTTTTAAATTTAATGCAATATTTTTCATAATGCTCGGTGCAGACTTTGATACTTCTAACGCATCTTCCCAAGCACATTCTAACATTTTCTCTTTATAAACAGGCTCTGGGAACCCTTCTTCTGTTACATATGTATCTGGTTTTCTACTGAGGGGCGGGATTCTTACGGTGATAGCAGTCACGATGAATGTTACAACAAGTGTAGTCCAAAAATAAACATTCCATAAATGCATAATATCTAATGTTTTTGCGATGATGATCATAAATGTAGCGGATACTGTAGAAAATCCTGTAGCGATAATCGCCGCTTCTTTTGTCGTATACTTTCCTTCTTTATACACGCGATTCGTAATAAGGAGAGCAAGCGAATAACTTCCAACGAAGGACGCAACTGCGTCGATTGCCGATCTCCCCGGCGTATTCCATAATGGCCTCATAATCGGCCGACAAAATGTACCGATAAATTCAAGCAATCCATATCCGACTAATAACGCTAAAAACGCCGAGCCAATTGGAACGAGCAAACTTACTGATATGACTAGCTTCTCATACAAAAACGGTCCAACATCTGGCGCAAAGAACCAAGCTGGTCCTACTTTTAAACAATATAATATGCCAAATACAACGCCAACTACTTTTAAAATAGAAAAACAAATGTCTACGATAGATGCATTCCATTTCTTCGTATAAAATGGATAAATCACACCAATCGCCATAACGAACAATGCATAATAAGGTACTACGCCTGGAACCGAAGCCCTAATCCACGATACGATATGATCAATCATAATAGACGATGCACCGTTTATCGTAACAGGAACGAAAAACATAAACACTCCAACGAGACTAGCAAGTATAAACCGAAGAATAATCCCCTTCTCTCGCCCTGTCTTAATTACATTACTCTTTAATTCAATTTCACTCAAAATTCGACACCTCCTATTATCTAAATATTCTGTATAATTATGTTATATTCCTTCTTTCCATTTCTACTATTTAATCATATGAAAAAGCCTATTTTAAAATAGGCTTTTCTATTACCTCTCATAATCATCCACAATCACTTGAATGATACGATACGATTCTTCTGCTACTTTTTCATTACTATCCCTATTCGTATCATATGTAATTAACGCCTTCCAAAGTGCCCATCCTCTTGCTCTATTCCATGTTTCTTCATTCATACGTAACACTTCTTTAAATACGTTTCTGCTATTCTTATCAAAAAAAGTCCATGCCATCGCTGCATCACAAGCCGGATCCCCTACTCCTAAAATACCAAAATCAATTACGGCACAAAGCTTTCCCTCTTTAACGAGTAAATTCCCCGGTGCTACATCTCCATGAACCCAAACTGGCTTACGGTCCCATGTTGAACTAAGTGCTACATTCCAAAGGTGCTTTAATAATGCCTCGTCAAAAACATCCTTATTATTTTCAATAGCAACTCTCGCCTCTTCATCATATACAGATATAAGTCCGCCTCGGTAAAAATTATGTGTTCCAGCTAAAGGTCCGTTACTCGCATTGATAGATTGCAATTCTACTAAAAAAGATCCTAAGTCCGCCGCAAATTCATTTAAATCCCGAACGTTTTGTTTCGTAACTGTTTCTCCCTCTATCCACTTATTAATAGACCAAGGCAATGGATACGCTTCAGACGGATTTCCTTTCGCAAGTGGGGTAGAAATCGGTAAAGAAAGCCCCTTACTTAATATAGGAAGCCAACTATTTTCTTTCTCTACTTGCGGTGCATATGCCGCATCACTTGGCAATCTTACACTCATCTCATACCCTAAGTGAAACGTCCTATTATCATGCCCACTAAACTTTACAGGTTTCACTTCTAAATGGGCCCATTCGGGAAACTGTTCCTGTATTAACTTTTCAACTAAACTTACGTTAATTGGATGCATTCACATTCTCCTTTTCTTTTGAAACTTACTAAGCCCATCCGTACTTCCAACATATTCAAAACCATTTTTCTTATAAAAATCATTTAACGTACGATTATGCCCCACGCAATCTAACTTCAAATACTCTTTGTCATGTTGCACATTCTCTTCTATCCACTGTAAAATCCATTCTCCAATTCCGTTCCCCTTATACTTCCGTTTCACCGCAAATCTATGAATATATAATGAATTAGAAACTTCCTCTTTACCAAAAATATGTTCATCCCATTCATTTTGTTTAGGAGAAACTGTAATCGTACCAACTATTTCATCTTCTTTCATAACAATATACGTATATTTCTCTCTTATACATTCTAGTATTTCAGCCGTAGCTTCCTCTCCTAAAAGATACTGCCACTGATCCACTTCTTTATATTGTAGCCATTGTGCTACTTCTTTTAATAAAAGGATAATACTATCACTTTCATTTTCAGTAGCAATTCGAATTGCATATTCTTTACTTATATTGCTCTCCATATTGCCTTTCCCCTTTCAAATTGCTACCATACTGACAAACGAGTCCTTCCATCATTTTCATCTGTAATATATTCTACATAAAACCCTTGATTCACTGCGTTTTCATACATCATTTCAATCTCTTCTTGGTTTTTCGCATAAATTTGTATATACTCACCATCCGCTACTAATACGACTACTTCACACTTACTCTCCTTAAATTCTTCAAATGTTGCAATTTCTCCTAGTACCTCTCCTTTTGGACATGCTTTTAGATCTAAAAATAAAAGATAATATATGTTATCTTTTATTAGCTTTTTTAATTCTGTTCCTTCCATGATCTCGTTATCTTCTGAAAATAATTCTGGACCTAATTCATTCCCTATTATTATATAAGCTTCCTCCCTTCCCATGACTTGCCAATCAAATACAGTAATATCAATTGGCTTTAATACTTTCCAAAGTAAATTATCATATCCATCTAGAATATCTACTGTAATCCCTCTTTTCATATGCTTGCTCCTAACTTATTCATTTTCGTTTCATACATTATATATCAAATGTAATTACTATATTTTGTCGATACATATGTACATCATAAAAAACCGCTCCACTACTAGCGAAACGGTTTCCTTTTGCTTACATTTAAATATTTCATTCAATTGTTGCACTGCCTTTTAAAATAATTTCTAATATATGCACCACATTAGCCGTTCATTCTTAATGCTCACTTCGACTTTACAAAGTAATATAAAAACCATACTGCATGATTTTGTTCATCCGCAGCTATTCTCCGTAACAACTCTTTCAAATGTACATCCGATGTCTCATCTGAAATTTCCAAATAAAAATCTACTGTTTTTTGTTCATCTTGTATAGCAAACTCTAATCCTTGTAAATACGTATTTGGGCAGTCTTCAGTAATTTGTGGTTTCGGCTGCCTTCCAGTTAAGTTCGTATAAATTTGTACAAAGTTGTGGAAATGCTTTATTTCATCATTACGAATTTCAAGAATTTGTTTTTGTTCTACTTGATTTGGAGCCATATTCGCTAATTTTGCATAGCAGCTTATGGCGCTATACTCTCCATTTATAGCTTTTTCAATATCACTAATCAACTTATCATTTTGCCTATACCAATCATAATAATTTGAATTATACATCGTATCCCCCCATACTTTCGCTTAACATTTTATGCATTTAGAAATAGTAGGAGCCTGTGTATTTAACGGGACGGCTTTAGAATGAAAGAAAAGTTTGAGAAAAGGGTCTATTTTGCAAAGGAATTGCTTATGCATAAAATAATACTATTGTATACTGTTGCTATAAACTCTCGCGGGAGTTAAGAAAATAAATTCGCGAATCAACGATTGGTTCAACATGATGCGGTGCGAAGCTATTATGAGTTAAGTGACATAATTAGGAGGTTCCACTATGCCATCTTTATTTAAAACTATGGAGTTCCAGCTAAAAACCGAACGACTTGACCTGAGTATGTGGGAGGAATCCGATTCAGTTTGGATGAGGAAATTAATTGGCGAACGTGGTGTGGACATGCCGACCCTCGACTCCGTTCGTAAACGGCTTATTGAGATGCGTAAGAAGGCAGATGAAAATGGCATTTCCCTTCTCACTATTCGAAGAAGAGACGAAGGCGATTTCATTGGATACTGCGGCTTGATTATCGGTCGTTCCACACTTGAAGAGCCGGAGATTGCATACGAGTTGTTCCGCAGCGCTCATGGTAAAGGTTATGCGACTGAGGCGGCATCTGTTGTACTGGACGCGGCGATTGCTACTGGGCGCCAAAGACTTTGGTCGACTGTAGGTGCTTGGAATATCGCTTCCCTCCGGGTACTAGAAAAGATAGGATTTAAGCGTCATCACAGTACGTGGGATGACGAACGTGGTGAGATTGTCTGGAATGTACGTGACCTTTAGAGATCCCGACTTAATTCTAAACATAACACTTTTCAACAATTAGGTGTTTACATTGAGGAAAAGCCAGAAAAATTAACAAACTTTATTATCAGCAAATATTCATTCTTCAGCTTATAGATTTCATCAAAAAAAGCCGTTTCACTAATTAGTGAAACGGCTTTTTTTTAAGCGTTCAATTCTGTTTTATGCCCTTTTACTACACTACGTTTGAATGCAGTTGCTAATATAGTAACCATACTTACTATACCAATCCAAACGAGTACAGTAACAGGAGTATTCCAACTTAACCCTTTTCCGAAGAAGAAGATTTCTCTTAGGCCTTCAATCATAAATTTCATTGGTAACCATGAGTAAACCCAGTCTTGATAAAACGGAGACAACATCTCAGGTGCTAATGATAGTAACGGTGCCCCGAAGAATAGTAATAAAGCGAATAAACCGATTCCTTTTAGCCCAACCAATGAAAGTACCGCAGATATCATTAAGAAGAAACTAAAAGAAGTAATGGATAAGAATAGAGCTGTATCCGTGAAGTTCGAAATATTTAACCCTACCATCCCATCCGCAATCCATGTAAGACCAAATCCAATTACAAGTGTCGCAATAGCTCCTGTTACGATTTGGTTTACTTTTAACAGAAAGTTTTCTTTTCTTGAGCTTACTGGCATTTTACTAATCGCAATAAAAATAATCGCTGCACTAGCTAAACTTGCAATCCATAACGGCTGGAACAATGATATTGGTGAGTTACCGTTCGCACTATTTTTGCCGACCTCATTCATATTTTTCACGTTCTTTACAATAGGTGTTACTAATTTCGCAGCTTGATCTGTTGTTAATGTACCTCCTTTTTCCTTATATCCTTCTAATACTTGCGCGCGAACAGTATTGTTCATATTATCAACAATCGCCTGTAATATTTGTCCTGCCATAGTTGATGCAGCCGTATTCATTCCTTGATTAATATATATTTCTATCTCAGGTGAAGATGGCTGTGGTGTTCGTAACGACGCTTGTTTTGCGCTAAATTCTTTCGGGATGACTAATGCCGCGTAATACTCTTTATTGTTTAATCCCTTTTGAACGGCTTCTTTATTTTTTACTTCTACCCACTTCACTGCGGGTTCTTCCTCTGATTTCGCTGTTTTTTTCATGTTATCAACGATCGTTTGCCCCATATTCATTTTCGGTTGATTTGGAATTTCTACACCTTGATCCTCATTTACAATTGCAATTGGCAAGTTTTTCGGCTTTGGTTGAACAGTTGGAAATAACGTTAATGAAAAAATAAAAACAACAAGTAGTGCAATAACTGGTGATAACAATAAAAGTTTATTTTTAAACATTTTCTTTTCTCCTCCCTTAATTTGATCTATAATAACCAACAACGTGTTGTTTATTTATATTTTGAATTATATGTTCGAGTTGAACCTTATACAATAATCAAAAATCGTGAATGTGTTGGTTATAAGACACATTTTCTAAATGTGTTGAGTAAAATTAAGGAGGGATATGCTTTGCGCGATAATAATTTAGATTTGCGTGTTGTTCGTACAAAAACTGCCATACGAAATGCATTGGTGGAGCTAATTGAAGAAAAAGGTTTTGACGCCATTACAGTGAAAGATATTACAACGAAAGCAAACATTAATCGCGGTACTTTCTATGCGCACTATCAAGATAAATTTGATTTAATGACAAAATGCCAAGAAGACATTATGTACGAGTTTTCTAACATTGCTAAACAGAAATTCCCAGAAGTTATTGCTGACCTTGGATCAAATCCTTCTCCAACAATGCCATTTATACTTATCACTTCTATTCTTGCATTTCTAAATGAAAATAGTGATTTTATGAGAGCTGTACTAAGTCCGAAAGGAGATTTATCTTTCCAAACAAAACTGAAAGACTTTATGTGGAAAACATTATTTGAAGATACGAATGGTCCTCTCATTAATAAGGAGAATTTACTTGTTCCAAGCGAATACTTAACTTCTTATATGGCATCTGCGCATATAGGTGTCATCCAACAATGGTTAAATAATGGACAAAAAGAAACACCTGAGGAGATTGCTCGCTTTTTATCAACAATCGCAGTTCATGGACCTTTTTATGCGGCTGGCTTAAAGAAATAATTCAGCTATTAAGTAAAAGAACACCCACTATAATAGTGGATGTTCTTTTACTTAATTACAACACTTCAATATACCCTTCTGTTCCATGTACCCGAATTTGTTGTCCGTCTTTTATTAAATTCGTAGCATTCTCTACTCCAACAACTGCCGGTAATCCATATTCACGTGCAATTACTGCTCCGTGCGTCATAAGTCCGCCGACTTCAGTAACTAATCCTTTTATAGATACAAATAATGGTGTCCAGCCAGGGTCAGTAAAAGCTGTAACTAATATATCGCCCTCTTCTAAATTCGCTTCTTCCATGTTTAAAATAACGCGAGCTCTCCCCTCAATCACTCCTGAAGAAACAGGCAAACCTACAATCGCATCATCTGGGAGGTTTTCTCGTTTATATTTACCTGTAATGATTTCTCCATCAGACGTCATGATACGAGGAGGCGTTAGTTTTTCATATAATTTGTAATCATTTTTTTGTTTTTGTATCAGTTCGTAATCTAGTTTATTCGTGCAGACTACTTCGTGAAGTTCTTCAAAAGTTAAATAGTATATATCATCCACTTCACGAATGACACCGCTCTGCACAAGTTGCTCAGCTTCTTTCAGTAACGCTTGCTTATATATGAAATAACGATTAATCATACCGTATTTTGGATATTCACGATAGCCGATAAAATTACGGATATTACGAATCATTCGCTTCGTTTCTTCTACTTTTTGTTTTCCACCCGATAAGTGCTGTAATCGATCTACTAACTCTTCTTCTTTTTTCAAAGCTTCTTGCAGTCCTTCTTCAAATTTCCGCTTACTCGCACCATATTCAAAATCTCTTATATTATTTAAAATCATCGGGATAATTGTAGTTGGCTTTTCACTCCAGCGCGTTTTCGTAATATCTATTTCTCCGCTACATCTCATTCCGTATTTATTTAGAAAAGTTAGAATAGCATCTCGAGCTTCTTCTCCACCCTTAAACTGAACTAGTTCATTTAAAAAGCTATCATCTTCTACATGTTGTAAATACGTAATAACTTCTTTGTACGGCCGAATCACATCAGCGACATCCATTAATGCTAAACCCATTTCAGATGTAATATTATTTTGTACGGATTGAGAAAGCGTGTCTGCTGCATTTTTTTCACCTAACCATTGCTCCATCTTTTCATTTATCCATGTTGAAGCATTCATACCAGCCATAATGACAGCGATACTTTGCGGGTTAAACAATACTTTCTTTAATTGCTGAATATCTTCCAAAATAAAATCAAGTACGTCCACTCCTGATTTCAGTTGCATATTTTGTTTTAACTCTTCAAGTGATGCTTGACTATTCTGTATTAAATTTGTAACGATTGCCGGATCATTTTCAATTTCCGGTTGAGAATTTGCAGGTGGCACACTTTTACCAACACTCTTCCCTTTTTCATCATCTGGTAATAATTTAATAAAATTATCTCGCTTAACTATAGTCGTTAATGCATCTCTTACGAGTGGATCCGATTTTCCTAAAGTGTTTATTAAGTAATCTCTGCTAGCAGGTAAAGCTAATTGTTGCGTAGCATCGACAAATAACCTGCCTCCCGCTTTACGCATAGGGGCACTAGTCGTTAACAGGAAAAAAGATAAACCTAATGGTTTCATCGCATCGGTCATCATTTGTTGATGGCCAACCGATATATACACATGATTTCCCTCATCATTTTCTTCAGGAATTGGATATAAAGTCGTAATGGGGCGACTTTGGACAATATAAAATGTATCATGGGCTAAGCACCATTCAATATCTTGCGGACAACCAAAATAAGCTTCGATTTGTCTTCCGATGCGTGCTAGTTGTAAAATCTGTTGTTCAGTAAGTGTTTGAACTTTTTGCTTATTAGGAGCAATTTTCTTTCTCTCTGTTCCGCCTTCTTTTCGTCCATAGATGGCTAATTTTTTCGTTGCGATGATCTTTTCGACGATTTCCTCTTCTTTTACCTTATAATTATCGGCAGAAACCAATCCAGATACTAGCGCCTCGCCAAGTCCAAAGCTGGCATCGATTGACAACACCTTCCTATTTGAAGTAATCGGATCCGCAGTAAATAAAATCCCTGAAGCCTCAGGGAAAACCATTTTTTGAACGACAAAACATATAGAAACTTGATTATGATCAAAACCGTTTTGCATTCGGTATATAACCGCTCGATCTGTAAATAAAGAAGCCCAGCATTTTTTAATATGCTGCAAAATGTTTTCTTTTCCAATAATATTTAAATACGTATCTTGTTGACCAGCAAACGAGGCATACGGTAAATCTTCAGCCGTAGCACTAGAACGCACTGCATACGCATGTTCATTTCCAAAACGTGAGAGATAATGAGCTACTGATTCCACTACATCAGAAGGGATTTGTACTGCCATAATCACTTCTCTAATCTTCTTACTCATTTCACCAATTTGAGCACGCTCTTCCATTTTCAACTTTGTTAGCTGCTGCAACAAAGTTTGAAGCACTTCATTTTGCTCGATAGCCTTTTCATATCCTACCGTTGTAACACAAAAACCTTCGGGTACTTGTATACCTTGAATGTTTGTTAACTCCCCTAAATTCAAACCTTTTCCACCGACGAGCGAAAGCTGCGTGTTTTCTATTTCCTGAAAATTGAGAACGAAAGAACTCATATAACATCTCTCCTTACTATGCATGTGTTCTTGATTGTAGCAGTAGTAAATACGAATAAACAGTCTATTTCGAACTTGATTTACATGATATAATTAAGTTAGGAAGAGATATTCCCCCTCTAATTCACTTCAACTACATCACCAAACTTAAACATCCTTTGATTATGAAAAGCATCCTACAAGTAATCGTCTTATTTACTGGATTTATACCAGCTACTGTTATGTAATTTTTATATAGATAGCTATTGTAAGTAAAACCTCTTCTTCACCTAAATATGAAGTTAACAGCTTATTTTCAATCCTTTCTTTTACATCTTGCGTTAAGATTGGGCGTGGGATCTTTGTTTGCTCCTGTATCATTTCTTTAATACAGACGAACTGCTCTGGCATACTAGCAAACGGTTAAATATACTACAGTATTTTTCCTATCATTTGGTTAGCTGTTATTGAAGTATATACGTTCGTATTTTAATAATGATATGTAATGATTTGTTGAATATTTCTTACACTAATAAAAAAGCCAATTCCCTTAGCGTACAGGGAATCGGCCTTTTCTATGTTAAAAATTGCTTAGCGTACGAAATTCACGTTTTGTTGATGCTTTCCCTCCAAGTAAAAATGGACAGTTTTATTTGGAGACGTTATATAATTCTTAAATTGATGGACATATAAATTTAAACTAAATTATATACTCGACACTCTTCACTAAATAAATTTGTATCATATGTATGCTCTATATAAATTTGATGCCATACCATAAAGGTTAGTACTGTCCAAATTTTACGACTATGATCACCTTTATCTGTGCGATGTGCCTCCAGTAAGTTTAATACATATTTTTTATCAATTAAATGTTCGGTTTTACTCTCTTTAATAATATTGAGAGCCCAGTCATACATTTCATCTTTTAACCAATGACGGATTGGCACTGGAAAACCGAGTTTCTTACGATCTAGTACATGATCTGGAACGATACCACGTACGGCTTCACGTAAAATAGCCTTTGTAGTTCTATTGGCAATTTTTAATTCTGTTGGGATTTTAGAAGCTACATCAAAGACTTCTTTATCTAGAAATGGAACACGTAATTCTAGTGAGTGAGCTGTAGACATTTTATCTGCTTTTAATAAAATATCTCCACGTAACCATGTGTACATATCAATGTATTGCATTTTACTTACATCATCATAATCCTTAATTTCATTATACAGTGGTTTGGTTACATCCTTATAGTTAACACTTTCATTGTAAGACTTTATTAACTTAATTTTCTCTTCTTCACGGAAGATCTTTGCATTACCATAATAACGTTCTTCAATTGGTGTACATCCACGCTCTAGAAAGCTTTTCCCTTTAAACCCTTCTTTAAGTACTCCACTTAAAGCTTTTAAAACCGTTCTCCCAGAAGTGGGAATGTATGAGAACATTTTTAAAGAGTTTGGCTCACGATAAATATTATATCCGCCAAATAGCTCGTCTGAACCTTCACCAGACAGAACAACTGTTACATGTTTACGTGCTTCTTTTGCAACAAAGTACAATGGTACTGCTGCTGGATCTGCTAATGGATCATCCATGTGCCACATGATTTTTGGGAATTCATTCATAAATTCTTGTGGTGTTACCAACACACTATAGTTTTTTACTCCTAATTTCTCAGCAGTTTCTTTCGCTACATCTATTTCACTAAATCCACGGTACTCAAAACCAACAGAGAATGTTAGGAGATTTGGATTTATTTCTTTTGCAATAGAAGCAACAATAGATGAGTCAATCCCACCAGATAAGAATGCACCTACTGGAACATCGCTGCGCATATGTACTTTTACTGAGTCATATAATACATCACGAATTGCTCGAATGTGTTCCTCTTTTTTGATATCTGAAGCATTGAAATATGGTTTCCAGTAGCGATAAACCTCTATCTCTTTTCCAATTTCTTTTATGAAATAATGACCAGGTTCAATTTTATTAATATCATTTGTTAATGTTTCTGGTTCTGGTCCGTATTGGTATGTAAAATAATGTTGGAGAGCAGTTGGATTTACACCCTTATCTTGCATTACATGTAGGATACTTTTCTTTTCAGATGCGAAGAAAGTTATATCGTTCTGTTGTGCAATGTAAAGTGGTTTAATTCCAAAATGATCGCGAGCACCAAATAATTTTTTCTCTTGACGGTCCCAAATTACAAAAGTATACATTCCACGAAGATAATTTACACATTCTTCTTTTACTTGGGCATATAATGCAACAATAACTTCCGTATCTGACTGAGTTGAAAAACATGCTCCCTGTTTAATTAACATTTCACGTAATTCTATATAATTATAAATTTCACCATTGAACATAAGTATATAGCGTTCATTATCATATGCTAGCGGTTGATGTCCCGCATCCAAATCAATAATACTTAACCGTCTAAACCCAAATTGAACATGCTCGTCACGAAAATATCCTTGGTCATCCGGACCACGGTGGTATAACAGATTCGTCATATTTTCAAATTTTATTTTTTCTGTTTCTGAATATCTTTTTGCAGTATTATACAAGCACCCTACATAGCCACACATTTTTTTACCTACTTTCAAATTATCTACTCTCTAAAATTTTTATAGTGTAATCCACTTTCAATAAAAGTCAAAAAAATACGCTCGTCAATTAAAGCTTCACAAATAAGTTCTAAGAAATTTAGATAAAAAAGACATTTTTTTGATGATCTAAACTAATTGAAACTTTAATTAAATTATATATCTATAACAAGATAGAGCAATGTTACTTTTTCTATTATAATGATAGATATGTTCTATCTCCCCTCTAATAGTTATTCGAAATTCAATCACTATTTAATTAATTTTCTAATCTGTTCTTTACTTTGTTCAGAAATAGGAAATCCTAATTTTATAATTTCATTTGTAAGCAATTCAATAAAATTTCTAGTGCCAAACCCAATAAATTTATCTCTACGTAAAATAAGGTTAACTTTCCTACTAATTGTAGGATTTACTATAGGAATTGCTAATACATCATTATCTACAGTAATATCAAGTAAAGTTTTAGAGACAATTGTCACTCCAAATCCATTTCTAACAAGATCAAATAACGATTCGATACTAGAGGTCTCAATAATTGGAGACAAGTTTATTTTTTGTGGTAAACATGTATAATTCAATAACTTTCTACATTCATGACTGTCTGGGAACAAGATTAATGGTAATTTATTCAATCCTGAGAATTGTATTTCTTGTTCATTAACTAGTGAGTGGTTATTTGATACCACTAAAAATAACTCTTCTGTGTATAATGGTATTTTTACAATTTTTTCATCTTCGAATACGTACTCGGAAGAATCAATTGTAACAGCAAAATTAACCTGATTCTGGTTTATTAATTCTAGTATTTCATCTGAACTTATAATTTTTACTGTTACCTCCGGATAATTTTTATGAAAATCTAATAATAAAGTGGAGACTAAGTCTGTTAGTTCGCCAGGCAAAGTGGCAATTGCAATGTTACCTCCTTTTATCTCCTTTAATTCACTGATTTGTTCTTTTACATTATCTAATGCATTAAAAATATTTTTACATTCGTTGGCTAAAATAGAACCAACGTCAGTGATGGCTATTTTCTTTCCCATGCGGTCAAATAACGGCATACCTATTTCGTCTTCAAGAGCTTTAATTTGATGGCTTAATGTAGGTTGCGTAATACCTAGCTTATCTGCTGCTTTTGTAAAATGAAGTTCTTTATAAAGTGTCATGAAATACTCTAACTGTCTTAATTCCATATAAAAATAATCTCCTTTTTAAAAAAATAATTATATTTTTTGCATATCTTTATTCATATTATAAGAAATCCTTAATTTTTCAGCTTTATAAACGCTCCATACTCTCCCTTTACTGTATTATTGCCTAAATGTTCTATTCCTTCATTTATAAAAAAACGTAATTTTCTCTAATTAAATTTACTAGAGAAAATTACGCTTTTGTTACTTGAGATTCGATAATAATTTTGCTTAGTGGGTATATTTAATGTCCTATAGCCTTTCCCTTACAAAAATTTCGTTGGCTATATATGATTTATTTCACCTTTCAGCTTAAAAATTTCTATATATTGAACAGTGAGTACCCTTATTTTTCAATTTCTAAAGGGATGTTGTGACTATAAGTTTGACTAGAGCTTCTAATTTGAAATCCTTCAAAGAAATCAATAGTTAAATTATCATCAAGAAAAGCTAAAGAGGCTTTGTTTATATAAAATGATTTCCAGTTTGTTTGAATTTCTTCGAAACCTACATCTGATTTAATTAATTGTATTCTTACAACCCCATCCAATGGACGCCCGCAGCCTCCCATTTCATATTGTAGAAATCGAAAATGGTTAGGATATTTAGTCTCTAAACTTTCGAAATGTTTAATAGCCGCTTCTGTAACAGTGATATTAATTTGCATATTATTTTCCCGCCTTTTCTATTTTGGATTGAAAGTAGAATAATTCAAGAACTCCCAATTATAAGATTCATAACAAGGTACTTCAAGTACTTCAAGTATTTGAAATTGTACTAAACGTTGTGCATCAGGGAACTTTGAGAGAATATCTTGATCAATGTTCCAAATGATACTTGCTTCTCCTGTGATTTGTAATGTAGCACCAGTATTAAAATCAAAAAACAGTAACCCAACATTGGGATTTTGAACAATATTTCCTAAGGTATTGAACAACATGTTTCCTGAGTAATCTGGAAATATAATTGATTTTTCATTAATGACATGAACAAATCCTGGCATCCCACCCCTATGGGAAATGTCCATCTTTCCCTCAAAACTTGCACTTGCAATAATAAAAGTATCGGATTCACTAATCCAATTCTGTTGCTTTTTATTTAAAGTGTTAAGCGGATGAAGTTTCTTATTTACAATTTCTTCAACAGCTTTATATTCGAATCTTCTCGCCTGTATATATTTAGGACAATTACCGAATACTTGTTCAATTTTGATTTCAAAGTTTCCATCTGGATAAACTATCGAAACCTTACCATTTATTCGTATTCTTATTCTGGAAGCAAAATCAATTACTAAAATCCCTACTTCTTTATGTTGTAAAATATTTAGAAATAAAGGGTCACCTTCGTTTATTTTTGTATTGATTTTAACTATGTCGGCTTCAATAGCTTGTATGATACCAGGATTTCCTGCTAAAAATGAACTCCAAACTCTTCCTCTTTGATCCATAGAAGACATCACGAATGAATTCTGTCCATTGAGAAAATTCATGAACTTCTTTGGGAGTGTCTGTTGAATCATTGTACTTGCAGAGTTTGCAATCTTTTGTACACCTAGTAAATCGTGTACAGTACGCTCTCCAGAATGAAAAACCTCCATTTATTATTCCTCCAATCTACTTTGCAATAGCGAACTAGCTAAAACACATTCAAATACTTAAATGAAATAAAAAACATTGGCTTCCTAAAAAACATAAAGCAAACATTGATAATATAATCTTTGCCATCAACAAGCTTTCATTACTTTTATTAATATACATAGAAGAATGAAAGCCATTCACTACAAGAAAATAACTTCATTTCACACTAGTCCTCTTTTGCAAAAGCATAATGGATTCAAAGGATTACCTTTAAGTTCTAACCTAAACATATACAGATATCCTTACGTTTAAAACCACGCTTTACAAGATACTTTATATACCCCTTATCGTGAAATTTTTATCTATTAAAGTTACTTATCATTTCGTATTGCTATCTTGTAAAGCAACTTCAGTTTAACTCTCAGTTAACTATTAATCAATTCTATAATTTCTATAGTTAACATAGATATCATCTATTATTTTGAGTACATAAAACATTTATATATTAAGGATAAATTTAATTCGTGAAATAGGAGGCGCCAAAATTTTTTAAGTTAAAAGTAGTTATTTGAGTTTGTTTCTTGATGATTTATTGAAACCTTAATCATAGATACTTTCTATGAAAACGATAGAAACGATTACATTGATAAATAATAGATGCTTTATATAATTAAGTTAAGCTCATGAGCTAGCAAGAAAATTAGACAATATCAATTATTTATAGGAGGCAATTTATATGCAAAAAACAGTTGCAGGTATCGTAATTCCAGATAGTAAAATAGCTGTAGAGGCGCAAGAAATTCTTCGTGAATATGGTAACGATTTACTTTGGAATCATTCAAATCGTGTTTACTTATTCGGTGCCCTTCAAGGGAAAAAGGCTGATCTTAAGTATGATGAAGAGCTATTATATGTTAGCGCTCTATTCCATGATCTTGGACTTACAAAGAAATTTAGTAGTCCAGACAAACGTTTTGAAGTAGATGGTGCAAATGCTGCACGTAGTTTTCTTCAACAACATGGCATGGATAATGAGTCAATTAGACTGGTTTGGGATTCGATTGCACTTCACACAACGATTGGAATTGCTGAATATAAAGAACCCCAAGTTTCATTAATTTATTCTGGAGTAGGATACGATGTTATGGGGGATGGATATGACGAAATTTCAGAGGAAATTCGCGAGCAAGTTGTATCTGCTTTCCCTCGAGATAATTTCAAACAAAAAATCCTTCCTGCTTTCCTTGAAGGTTTCGCTCATAAACCTGAAACTACTTTTGGAAACATTAAAGCAGATGTTTGCTCGTTACTTCTTCCAGGCTTTAAACGCAAAAATTTCTGTGATTGCGTTTTACATTCACCTTGGAAAGAATAGTCATTACACTTATGACTATTAGAAAAAGGAAATATATACAAAATAAGTTAATTACGATTTTGCTTCCTTTTTATATAAAAATTAGAACGAGCTAATTAATTTCTAATTTAATGTAGTTAAATATTACTCATAGAGATAAAAAGCTTGCCATTTTCATTAATGGCAAGCTTTTTTAAGCAAATAATATCTAATAATAGAAGGATCAATTTTGGAGCACTCCATACATGCCCACCAACCTAAGGTTTTGAAGTATCCACAAAACGAAAATTTTATCCTTTCATAGTTGTCCATAGAAATTCAGTTCATTTTTTTCGTGTTGAGAAAGAATGTATTTCTTAGCTTAATAGCGATGTAGTGCTACTCCATCTTAAACATATTATTAGGTAACACAATATAAAATCATACAGTTAAAGGAACAATAATCTATGTTAAAACTTGTGCATAACGAGACCCACCCTACATTCTTTGAGCAATTTTCCTTTGAAAATCCTGTTCAAAATGATGTTTTTATAATTGAAGTTAACAAAAAACATTTCTTTTTCGAATACGATGCTGTGATTAATATGATCAAAAAATCAAACTCAAAACAACAAGAATATGTTAAAAGACAACTGCAAATGTATCACTAGAACTTGTTTACAATCAATCGCAACAGATTACATAAGAAGAATTTTCGAAGAGAATAAAAAAATGGAATGCAGGATCGGAGCCTCACACTCCCTCCAACACATGAATTATAGAAGAAACTTATCCAAAGTGGAAAAATGGAGAACTAACGGGAATTAAGTTCGGGGCTATTGAAACTAAAGAAAAATACTTTTTATAAAATAGTGAAAGAATATGGAGAAAACGAAGTGGCAACTAACTTATAACGAATTGAAGGCGAAAGTTTCTTAAAGTAGAAAATTCGGCTTCTTTTATATCGAAATTTGCTTAGCGTATATTTTCGTTAAAATGCGGGTAGTACCCCAGCTATCGAGCTAAGCTCATACAATATCAATTATAGTTGAGATCGTTTCTTTTTTCTAAAGGCTACGTGTAAGGAATTTAAAAACCCCTTAGGGATCAATGAATTCCTAAGGGGTTGCCTACGTGATATAACATATTTACAATTATGTTACGTTTAAAATACGTATCTTTTTCATTTACCTTATAACCACCCTATTTAAGTTTATAAGAATTATGCTTTTGAGATAAAAGTCATTACTTGTTTTATAAACTCATAACCAAAATAACCACTAAATCCGAATAGGACTATTGCGGCAAATATAGATACTCTTTTAATAAAGGTTGGATTTAGAAAACGTCTAGTAAAATGAACAAAGCTTAATAAGATCATATCATGCATAAAGATACCTAATAAAATACCTACAGCTATTAATATAAATGTAGATGTACTTGCATTACCTAATGAAGAAACGAGAACCGGGCCAAAGACCCCTATCCAAAATACAATATTAGCCGGTGATATAGCAATCATAAAACCAGATAAATAAGCTGATAATAAAGATTTATTAGGATCTTCTCCATCTATGTTAACTTCCGACTTTGCTTCTTTAATGCTTTCTATTCCAATAAACATTAAAAATATAAAACCTAGGAGCCACATAACTGTTTCTACCCATGGATTGGTTAATACACTAGAGAACCCTAGATAAATCAGGACGATTAAAGATAAATCTACAGTCATTCCTCCTATACCTACAAACCAACCATGTACGAAACCATTTCTCATTCCTTGTTTAGTCATTTGGACTGTCATAGCACCTGCGGGTATTGCTAAAGATAAACCTAACAAAATATATGTGAAAAGTGTTATAATCATAAAAATTCTCCTATTATAAGTATTGTAATAATAAAACCCTTTTTCTTTTTCCTCGGGTTCAGCAAATAGAACTAGAGCACGGCGACTTTTCACATTACTTCTAGCAAGCATCAAAAACTCATAAGAAGATAAATGCCTAAAATCCCATAAGATCCTTTACATGTTCAGCATTCTTTTTAGATGTTAATTTTTCAAGTAATAAAAACGCAACATCAAAAGCTGTGCCTGGATTTGATGATGTAATAATATTTCCATCTTGTACTATTAAATCATTTTGTACTATTGCACCAAAATTCTTTAACTGCTCTTTTCGTTTACTCGTTGGATGACTGTATGTGGTAGCTTTTTTACCTACAAGAATTCCACTTTTTCCAAGCGTTAATGATGCAACACAAATACTGGCAATAGGCTTCTGCTTGGCATAAAAATGTTGAATAACATGTAAGAATTCTCTACTGTATGCATCCCGATAAAAACCAGCCTCTTCAAATCCTCCTGGAATAGCTAGTGCATCAAATTCATCTAATTGAATATCATCAACCGTTTTTTCCGGTATGACAGTAAAATTCCAAGTACAAGTTAATTTATTCCGAAGACCAACTGTTACGACCTCGGTTGATCCATCTCCCTCCCATTTATTCCAGCCTAGTACATCTGTAAATACACTAGCTTCTACTGCTTCAAACCCGTCAGCTAATAATAATAAAATCTTTTTCATATCGTAAACCGCCTCCTTCTACCCTTATTTTATACAAGTATAGAAGGCTGATAAATAAGTTCAATAAGGATATTTGATTGTTTTTCTTTATTTTATAAAGAATTTAGGTTATTCTATTTTATAAAAAAAGGTTGGATAATTTATGGATCAAATTGATAAAAAAATTGTGGGACTATTACAGTCAAATGCAAAAATTTCAATGAAGGATTTAGCGGAAGCGGTTCACTTATCTTCCCCGTCAGTAACTGAGCGAGTACGAAAGTTAGAGGAACAACAAATTATTGAAGGTTACCATGCACATGTTTCTCTAAAAAAAATAAATCGTCCAATTTCTGCACTTATACTGTTTAAATCAACAAATTGTAAATCATTATCTAACTTTTGCTACAATCATCCAGATGTACTTGAGTGTTACAGAGTAGCAGGAGAAATTAGCTATATTGTCAAAATAGCAACACATTCTGTAGAAAGTTTAGAACAATTTATTGATGATTCAATGCAATATGGTACGCCATCAACGAATATTGTGTTATCTTCTTATGAAAAAAAGATAATTACTCCTTTTATTAGTGAAGAATAAAAATACTGGCATAATCAATTAACTATTGCTTATGCAGAAGGATAATTTTTGTATGTTATATTAAAAAATAAAGACGTTATATTTTTTTAAAAGGAGTGTAATTACAATGGATTTTTCTAATAAATCAGTGATCATAACAGGGGCTGGAAATGGAATCGGGAGAGGAATTGCTTTACATTATGCAGAAAAAGGGGCCAATGTTATTTTAGCAGATATAGACGAAAAAGCAGGTGCAAAAACAGTTACTAAGATGAAAGAACAGGGTAAAGAAGCACTTTTCGTACAAACAGATGTAAGGCTGGAAACAGATATTATTCGATTAATGGAAGTAGCTAATCAAACATACGGTCAGATAGATATTTTAATTAATAATGCAGGAAAAGAGTTATTCAAGTCTCCTTACGATATTTCGCTAGAAGAATGGGACGATGTAATAAGCACAAACCTAAGAAGCGTTTTCTTGGGTTCACGTGAAGCAGCAAAGTATATGCGTCATAACAAAGAAGGTGGATCTATCGTGAATATTGCCTCTACAAGGGCGATTATGTCTGAGCCAAATTCAGAATCTTATGCTGCCACAAAAGGTGGGATCGTTGCTATTACACATGCGCTCGCAGCCTCATTTAGCGAAGATAGGATTACCGTGAATGCTATTTCCCCAGGTTGGATTGAAACAGGAGATTATTCAAAATTAAGTAAAATTGATCATGAACAGCACCTATCAAAGCGTGTAGGAACACCAGATGATATTGCACGAGCCTGTCTGTATTTAACAGCCAACGAAAATGATTTTGTTACAGGTATAAACCTTGTCGTAGACGGTGGAATGACGAGGAAAATGATGTATGAGGAATAGGCAGTAATCAATCAAGAAATACAGATTCGCTATCAATAAAGCCTACTTTATCCAAGGTGATTTACCGAATCATCATGTGAATTTGAAATACAATTGAACTGTTTATAAAAAAGATGAACCGGAATTTCCTATCTCTAATAAAGAAGGGATTTCCGTTTTTCTTTCGGATGAAACATGTGAAAATGAATAAAAACCATGAAGTACTCAATGCAAGGACACCAGCTACACTAAGAGCGTTAGTTAGATAAAAAATAGAATATATCATATAGCTAGTAAGAGATATTAGTATCACTTAAAGGGCTGTTAATAGCTATTGAAAAGCATAATTTAATCAATCTCAATTACATCACAAAACTTAAATATCCTTTGATTATGAAAAGCATCGGTACAAGTAATCGCCTCATTTAATGAATTTCTATTAGAAACTGTTCTGTATTCTTTATAAACCTACGTTAAAATATTCAGATGAACCTTTTATTAACTCATAACCCCTCCTCAAAAAATAGTAAAAACTACACTTGTGAAATCAATATTTTCTGTTTGCACTTTATATAAATCGATATGTCTCCACCTTAATTTTTGTTTTTTGTAATCCCCACTAATTCTTTTCTCAAATCCCCCAAAATGGATTTGAGAAATTAGGGAACTATAATGTCGTATTAAAACATATTAAGGGGGACAAAAGGTGAACAAGGAAATGAATTATGGAAGTGATTACAAGTTTATTCCAGCAACTTCAATTGAAAGTGGTCATGGCCTCGAAGTATTACCTGATTTATTTTGTTACACGATTCAAATCGTCAATATATGCTTTGTTGGAAATCCTAAGACCAATGATTTTGTTTTAGTTGATGCTGGAATGCCTAAATGTGCAAATGAAATTATCTCTGTTACTGAGGAGCGATTTGGTACAAATAGCCGTCCAAAAGCAATTATTTTAACTCATGGGCATTTTGATCATGTTGGAGGAATAATTGAACTCATTAAATATTGGGATGTTCCAGTCTATGCCCATCAAATGGAGATACCGTTTTTGACTGGACAACAAAGCTATCCAGAACCAGACCCTACAGTTGAAGGTGGTATGGTAGCGAAAATGTCTCCCCTGTTCCCTAATGAACCGATTGATTTAGGAAATAGCGTAAAAGCACTACCTACCGATGGAACTGTTCCCCATATGCCAGAGTTTAGATGGATTCATACATCAGGGCATACTCCTGGGCATATTTCATTATTCAGAGAGAAAGACCGAACTTTAATTGCTGGGGACGCTTTTGTTACAGTGAAACAGGAGTATCTGTATAAAGTAATAACTCAAGAACAGGAAATAAGCGGACCCCCTCGTTATTTAACAACAGACTGGAAAGCAGCTAAAGAATCAGTCATTAAATTAGAAGAATTAAAGCCTCTAGTCGCTATTACTGGACATGGGATACCAATGTCAGGTGAATTGCTATCAACAAGCCTCAAAACACTCGTTCAAGAATTTGATAAAATTGCTGTACCTGATTACGGAAAATATATAAATAAAAAGATGCATTAAATGCGGAAATATTTTGTTTATTTTTATATTAATGAATCAAAACACCAACGAATATTAAGTTTAATATGAAAAAACACTGTACTTAGGCAACATCTCTATTATAAGAATGGAACTACCCTTTATGAATAAAGCTCGATATTCCGCAAATACTATCCATAGTATAAGCCTGCTTCTTACCCAGGTTGTACTTCTTACCATTAAGGGGTGATTAAAACGGGTTACGCTATATAAAAGCATAATCCGTTTTTAATGAAATATTGTATTCCATATACGTTTAAACAATGGAGGAAAATGATGAAACATATTGTTGCCTTATTAATTAAATACACAGCGATAACTGCAGTATTGCTAATCATGCTCAGTATCTTTCAAGGTATTTCAATTCCTAGAGTATTACTAATTTCTCTTTTTCTTACGGGAGCTGCCTATTTAATCGGAGACCTCTTCATTTTACCTAAATACGGAAATATGATTGCTACAATGGCAGATTTCGGCTTAAGCTTTTTCGGAACTTGGTTACTAACATCCTTGTTTACTAATTTAGATGCTACTCGTAACATTGGACTTTCTTCATTTATAGCCGCTTTAATTATTGGTGGAACAGAAGTTTTCTTCCATATTTATATGAAGAGGCTAGTGCTACGTAACGACGATGAATTAAAAAATCGCAATCATATTCATCATGATAAATATGCTATGGAAATATCAGATGAATATATAGATTCTTCCACAATAAATAAATCCAAGCTTGAGGATACATCTCAAAAATAAAAAGTGGCCAATGCCACTTTTTTATTTTTGTTTATTAAGCTTGATCAGAATTTCTTACATGTAACGGAGGTGGAACTACCCACCCTTTTTTCTTACTTAAACGTAGCAGAGTTACACCTGCCTGCGCTTTTTTCATATGAAATTGGCCAAATAGCATCCCTACATCTTCTCGAAGACATTTTCCCATCACTTGACTACATGTCACAAGTCCAGCTGCTAATCCTGCAGAAACAGCAGCAGCAATTTCAACATCATTAATACGTGCTCCCGGAGGAATGTCTTCGATAGATGCAACTGGTCGTTCTGGAGGAGCAGGCGGTAAAGCGACCCCATTAATCTTTAAAAGAGCTTTTAATTCTTCTATTTCCGAATTCATATCATTTTCAATTAAGCCTTCTAAAAACTTCTTCAAGTCTTCATCACCTGTATGATTCATAAATACTTGATGGCTTGCAATCGCACCCTGTGCAGCAAGAAGATAGCTCCAAATGTCAAATACTTCACCGTAATGTAACGGTTCATTTTGAGGATTTCCACTTAATATACCCATTTTTAAATTCCTACCTTTCGAAAATATCATAATAAATATTGATTTCAATATTGAAATCAAATTTTTAAGTATGCTTTTTCCTGCAAAAGATTTTCTACTATGCATGGAAAACACCTTTCCAACACCGCGTGTTTATTGTTTAGGAAAGTAGTTTACAAATTAAATACTCAAAGATTATGAAAGAAGATTATCAATAATCTTTGAGTGAGTATCTGTTTAATATAAGTTTTTTTATTTTTATGAATACACAAAAGAAATTGATTTACATATTTGCTATATTTTAAGCCAATTTACTTAGCGGTTAGCTCTACCACCAAGTTGTTGTTCAGCCATTGCTACTAAACGTTTTGTAATTTCGCCACCAACAGATCCGTTTGCACGAGCTGTTGTATCTGCACCAAGTTGTACACCAAACTCTTGTGCAATTTCATATTTCATTTGATCAAGAGCTTGTTCAGCACCTCGAACTAACAATTCATTACGACTTCCACTATTATTGTTTGCCATCTTATTTCACCTCCGATGTTTTTAATATGCTACAAATTATGAAATAATAATTATCCTTTTTATGGAAATTAGATTATGAATAAAAATTGATTTTTTTCTTAAAGTAGGGCAAAACATATAAGAAAGAATAACTGATATAACATACTTTCATAACAACACTATGTATACTTCCTAATTCCCTTCAGTAAATAAAAGCAAGATTTCTATTTCAACAAGAGATTAAATAAAATTATGTTTTGAGACATAATCCAAAAGGAGATATGAGATGAAAGCTGTAACCTATCAAGGACCAAATCAAGTACAAGTTAAACAAGTTGATGATGCAAAGTTAGAGAAAAAAGATGATATTATTGTAAGAATTACTTCAACCGCTATTTGCGGTTCTGATTTACATTTATATCAAGGTAACATGCCCTTACCTCAAGGATACATTATCGGCCATGAACCAATGGGAATCGTTGAAGAAGTCGGCCCAGATGTCACTAAAGTGAAAAAAGGCGATCGTGTTGTCATCCCCTTCAACGTTTCTTGTGGACATTGTTTCTATTGCCAACATGAAATGGAAAGTCAATGTGATAACTCAAACCCTCATTACGATTCTGGTGGATACTTTGGTTATACGGAGAAATTTGGTAATCATCCAGGCGGACAAGCAGAATATTTAAAAGTTCCATTTGGAAATTTTACTCCATTTGTTATACCGGAATCATGCGAGCTTGAAGATGAATCCCTACTATTTTTATCAGATGTTTTACCTACAGCCTATTGGAGTGTAATAAACGCAGGCGTTAAGCCAGGTGATACTGTTATCGTCCTTGGTTGTGGACCTGTTGGATTAATGACACAAAAATTTGCTTGGATGCAAGGTGCTAAACGTGTAATTGCAGTGGATTACTTAGATTATCGGATGAATTATGCAAAAAAGATTAACAACGTTGAGGTATTTGAGTTTACAAAATTTCCAGATATGGGAGAACATTTAAAGGAAATTACACATGGCGGTGCTGATGTAGTCATTGATTGCGTGGGAATGGATGGAAAAAAATCGCCACTAGAATTTCTGGAACAAAAATTGAAATTACAAGGCGGAACTCTCGGCCCTATTCAAATTGCTACGAAAGCTGTAAGAAAATATGGAACGGTTCAAATAACTGGCGTTTATGGTGGCAATTATAATGCATTTCCACTCGGAGCATTTTGGGTTAGAAATATTAATCTTAAAATGGGACAAGCACCTGTCATTCATTTTATGCCAGAACTATTTGAAAAAATAACAAATAAAGAATTTGATCCAAAAGAGATTATTACACACAAAATCCCCCTTGAAGAAGCGAGCTACGGTTATCAAATTTTTAATAATCGTGAAGATGATTGTATAAAAGTCATTCTGAAGCCTTGAAGCTACAATTCATTATTCTTAATGAAAAGATAAGATTACATTTCGTAATCTTATCTTTTTTTATTAAATGCTAAGTATCTATCCCCTATTTTCATCTCACATCTAAAATAGTTATTTTCAAAAATTTTGCATTTTGAGATAATAATTAATTGGTAAAAACATGAATTAAAGTATTAAGTAACCAAATAGCGGACACGATAACAATGTTAACTAACTTAAAAGAGGTGTACTTCATGTTTTATTATAAAGAAGAACTGATTAATATTATCAAGCCGGACAAACCAGATCCAGCTGCCGCAAAAGTTTTACAAGAAATATTAGGTGGGCATTATGGCGAAATGCGTACAATGATGCAATACTTCTTCCAAAGCTCAAATTTTAGAGGTAAAGAGAAGCAATATCGTGATTTACTTCGAGGTGTTTTTTTAGAGGAAATAAGCCATGTAGAACTTGTACAACATACAATTAATCAACTATTAACTGGATCTGGTGAACCTACGCCAGGAAATGCTGGTATTGACAACGCACCACTTGATGAAGCGGTTAAACATGCAAATCCTCACCACTTTATTGTAGGTGCTCAAAGTTCATTGCCTGTTGATGCAGCTGGCAACCCATGGAATGGATCTTGGGTATATAGTCATGGGAATTTAATTAGCGATTTATTAGATAACGTAGTACTTGAATCTACAGGTGTACTTCAAAAAACTAGAATTTATGAAATGAGTTCCAATCAAACTTTTAGAGAAACACTTGCATTTTTAATTGTACGTGATAATGCACATCAAAATGCTTTCGCAAAAGCTTTAGAGACATTGGGTGTTGAATGGGGGAAACTCTTCCCTGTGCCGAACTATGATATTAATAAATACCCAGAGTGCAGAAAGTATGTAGACATGGGATTCCATAACGCACAATTTAATTTTAGTTTAGATCCAACAAGAATGGGAGAAATATTCCAAGGTGAATCACCAAGTAGAAACAAAGGAACATTAGCAGTAACTGACCCGCCAAAAGGTTTTCCTGTACCAGAACTTCCTGAAATGCCAAATGAGCATAGTCCTGGATTAAAAGATATGGATCTTTAAGATCATTATGGCCAACTATTTATTCATGGTTGGTCATAATGCTTTATAAAGGTTCATGTGAATTTGTTGTTAACATGATAGGATATTTTAATAAATCCTCTTTATTTAAAAGTGATGTTGATTATATTGCTGCTCCTCTTAATTTTGTTTCTATAAACCATTAAACGCCACTGTATACTTACTTATAATCTCCCTATATTGTAAACAAAGAGAAGGGACTTGTCCCCCCCCTCTTCTTTTAATTTTTCTTTAAAAGAATTGCTCCTGCAATCCCTGGGTGTGTCATTTCGAATGGATCTAGAATTAACTCTAAGTCTTCTTGTGACAATACACCATTTTTCACACAAAGTTCTCGAACGGATTGCCCTGTTGCAATTGCTTCTTTCGCAACGCAGGCTGCTGCTTCATAACCGATATGAGGGTTCACGGCTGTAATAATTCCTACACTTTTCTCAACATACTCTTTTAAGCGATCTTCATTCGCTTCAATTCCTTTTAAGCAATTATCTGTAAAAGCACGGAAACCGTTATTCATAATGCTAATCGATTGCAGTAAGTTGAAAACAAGTACTGGTTCCATAACGTTTAATTCTAATTGTCCTGCTTCTGAAGCAAGGCAAATTGTATGATCATTACCTATTACTTGGAACGCAATTTGATTAATAACTTCTGGCATAACAGGGTTTACTTTCCCTGGCATAATAGATGAACCTGGTTGACGAGCTGGTAACATAATTTCCGCTAAGCCAACACGTGGACCTGATGCCATTAAGCGAAGGTCATTCGCGATTTTAGACATATTCATCATACATACTTTAAGTGCTGCAGATACTTCAGTATAAGCATCCGTATTTTGCGTCGCATCTACTAAATCTTCTGCACCAACAAGCGGTAGTTCACTAATTGCAGCTAAATGTTTTACAACTGCTTCAATATATTCTGGATCTGCATTTAAGCCTGTACCAACTGCAGTTGCCCCCATATTTACTTCATATAAATGTTGACGCGATTGTTGAATTCGTTTCATATCACGTTCAAGTACGCGAGAGTATGCTTTAAACTCTTGTCCAAGGCGAATTGGCACAGCGTCTTGTAAATGTGTACGTCCCATTTTAATCACATGATCGAACTGTTCGGCTTTTAATTCAAATACATCATGCATATAACCCATCGTTTGTAATAAGCCTTCTAATGCATTTAACGTTGCGATATGAATCGCCGTTGGGAATGCATCATTTGTTGATTGGGCCATATTTACATGACTATTTGGACTAATATAATGATAGTCTCCCTTTTCCATTCCTAATAATTCAAGAGCACGATTGGCAATGACTTCATTTGCATTCATGTTCATTGAAGTACCCGCTCCACCCTGAATTGGATCGACGATGAAATGATCGTGCCATTTTCCATCAAGAATTTCTTGAGCAGCTTCTGCGATCGCGCCACCCTTGTTCAATTCCAATCTTCCTACATCTGTATTAGCAAGCGCTGCTGCTTTTTTTACAATTGCGAACGCTCTAATTAAACTTTCATGAATTTTATACCCTGTAATCGGGAAATTTTCAACAGCGCGTAAAGTCTGAATTCCGTAATATGCCTCAATAGGTAATTCCTTTCCTCCCAAAAAATCATTCTCTACTCGCATATTCTTGTTTGTCATTGCCATTTTAATTTCTCCCCCATATTAAATGTAAAACCTAAATAAATCATATGAAGTCATTACCAATCCTTATCAGATTTTATTGTTAAATCGTAGACTAAAGGCTCTTCAATAATTTTTTTAATCTCTTCTAATTTATTAGTTTTCCCAAGCGCCCACATCAATTTTGCTATGATGGCTTCCGTATTCATATCTCCAGACAATATTACTTGATGTTGTGCCACTTTCCGTCCTACTTCATAGAGAAGTATGTCTTCTCCTTCTTCCAGGCATTGAGTAGTAATCACTACAGCAATCCCCATTTCAGTCAACTCTTGAATTTTCGAAAGCAAGTTCCTTCCTTCAAAAGGTAATCCACCGTTTCCAAAACTTTCAATAATAATTCCTTTATACAAATCTTTTAAGCAATCAAATATCTCTGGCTTTGTACCTGGATACAATTTCATAAGAAAAACATCCGTACATAAATTAGTATTTATTGAAAGTTCATTATGGGGGGACGTTGGCTTCCAATGATATTTCACTTCATCTTCATTTACCTCAGCAACATATGGATAATTCACACTTTCAAATGCATCATAACTTTTTGTTCGCATTTTAACTGCTCTCGTCCCAATAATCACCCTACTATCAAAAACAATAAACACACCGCCAACATCCTCACAGGCAAATCTAAGAGCATCAGCTACATTTTTCTTTGCATCTGTCTTTTTAAAACTAATAGGTACTTGTGAGCCTGTTAAAACAACTGGTTTTCTTAAACCTTGCAGCATATAAGATAACGCGGAAGATGTATAAGCTAACGTATCCGTTCCATGTGTAATCACAAACCCGTCATAGTCATCATAGTGATTAAAAACAGCATTAGCTATTTCTTTCCAGTGCTCAGGTTGCATATTGGTACTATCAATATTCATTAAGATTTTGCAATCTATTTCTAAGTTTCGAGAAGACTTCGAAAAATAATTCAATAATTCCTCAGCAGACAATCCTGGAACAAGCCCCTCATTCCCCTCCACAGATGCAATTGTCCCACCAGTTGCAAGTAATAAAATTTTCTTCATACACAACCCCTCCATAAAATAAACAACGATATATCGTTCGCGTAATGCGTATTTATATTTATCATTATAGAACTTAATTTGAATTAATCAAGATTTTGTATTCAATACGCGTACTTTTTTTCTATTCTTGATTCTTTTTCTATGCTATAATTAATTTAATAAAATTAGATGGGGTATGAGACGAATGCTGGAACGTTTATCTAAATTAAGAAAAAATCAAAAATGGTCCTTACAAGAGACAGCAGATCGACTTGGGATTGCGAAAAGCACCTATGCTGGTTATGAAAATGGTTATAGATTACCTTCATTACAATCTTTATCTAAAATAGCCGATTTATTTGATACATCTGTAGATTATATATTAGGTCGAATTGAACATTCACATCAAAACAAAGATGTAATTGATATTACAAGACTCCTAAACGATCCAGATGCAACACTTTTAGTAGATGGAGAATCACTGTCAACAGAAGAGATAATAGATTTTATTGCTTTTGTGAGAAGTAAACGAGAACTAAGTTCCAAGAGAATAGAAAATATTGAACCAACATGTAAAAGTTAATTCAATAAAAAACGAAGACACTGCACTCTTTAAACTTAGAAATACTTAGACAATTAATTTGTAAACGGTTTATATAATGGATTCTTAGCAGCTGGCCTCATTTGGGGACTTATACTTGGAAACAATCCCATTGGTTATATGATTCAATTATTTTTCATCATTTGTGTGGGGTAGCAGCTATTTTCGGAGGTCTCACATCCAATAAATCAATTATCATGAAACAAGGACTTCTCGCTATTTTAGCGTTGCTTGCCCTTTTATCTGTCATATAGAACTAAAGCTTTTCAATAAAGGAACTCACTTTTGAAGAATACGCCATTCTTTCTGTAGATTTATAAGAAAGAATGGCGTTTTTGTATGTCTATTTCTGTATCGAGAGAATTTGAAAGTATAACAGAATTCAAACAAGAATTAGCAAAGTATATAAAGTACTATAATCATGAAAGAATCAAGGAAAAATAAAAGGGAATGAATCCGGTATTGTACTAGGCTCATTCCCTAGAGGCTACTTAACAAACCGACCTTTCTAACTTTCGGGGACACAGTCTAGTTGAAGTGCTACAAGCAACGAATTTACTATTTTAAAGTTAAGTATTTAACCTTGAAGTACTTAATTCTTTTTTCCAGACAAAGCATACATTATATCTTGATGCTTTATTGTCCTCTTATAATTATGTGGTATCGGGAATTTGTTTCGTTGTTCTTTTATTATAATTATGATTACTATAAGTGATAAAGCTACAGGTATAAAAACGATTAACAAAGCATCTTAATGTTTATGAAATTCTTTGTTAATCGTTTCTCTTCTCCCTAATCTCCTGCGAGACTATATTTTTTATTAAAATTTCCCATATCTTATTTGATTTATTCTGTGACACCAGATTGGGTTACTCTTACATCAGCTGTTACACGAAAACGTAAATCTTTATAGGATTCTTCCCATTCTTGACTGTTCCATTTTCTTACGTGAGTTCTACCAAGCTTTCTAAGTCCTATAGGATCTGTGTCTTTTTTAATAAATCTCTTTATCAATGTAGTTGCTTTTTTTTCTATTTCTTTTTCCATAATTTTTTCTAATTTTTTTATTTCTTTAGGATTATCTAGATTTTTTGTTTTTGTAAATTCTTGAATTTCAGCTTTAACTTGAATATGAGCATTTACGAATGGATGCTTACTATTCCCCTCCATCTTATATTTTGTTCTAGCTTTTATATTCTCTATCGTAGCGTAAGTATTTGAAGAACCAGGTAGTTTGAATTGGTATGTACCTTGTTTAAAATTATCTGTCAACAATTTAAATACAAATAAATCTTTAGGGTTCACTTTATCAACCATTTTACATCTTTTAAAAAGTGCTATTCCATCTAACTCCAACACGTTACCTTTTTTAGATATTATCGGTAAATAGGAATCTCTCGCATCATCATTAAGTTGGTTTAAAAACATAAAAAAATTTGTTTTGGGCTGCGTTCCATTGTCCATATTTTGCTCCAGTAAAGAGGATAGATAGGAAGCAATTTCTTTTTCTTTAGAATAGTCCCCCTTTAATAGTGATTCCCCTTTTACATTTGTAATTGCTAAATAAATTGCATTTCCTACACTAGGATTTCGGTTCAAAGTCTCTAAAATTTCCTGCATTCCCTTTTCAATTATTTTTTCATTAAATATAATAACACGCAATTGCCCCAACTCTAGAGGTCCAGAAGATTTTTCGGATGCTCTTGCAAGAACTTCTCTACCAGTCTGGCCTGATGCTGAATAGATTTTTGTTTCACCTTCCCCGCCTCCTTTATAAGCTGAAATCGCAAAGGTTCCTTTTAGCTTACCTTCTGCTTCGGTATCATATGCCGCAACTTGAACTAAGTCAATGTCATCCACAATTTTCGTTTTAGCACAACCTATTAAGAAGACACTTAATATAAGGAAAAGTATCCATCGCTTCATGTTTATCTCCTTAACTTTATTTTAGCCGTTTGAATTAGCCATAGTACAGGTAGGTATACATATATATATACAAAGCCCATTTGACCTGTCCAAGTATTTAATAAGTTAATTTTATTACGATTATTCAAGAAAAATGATAAAACAAAGATGAATAGGATGATAACTGGCAAAACATATTTTTGCTTTATTCCCAGTGCCTCTTTTATACCACGACTTACTCCCCATAATGTAAAGGAAACATTGGGTAATATAAAAAAAGCCCAAACAGAAACAATAATGTATTCAAACCGCTCTATAAAGGGAAATTGTATAATTTTAATCATGCTTAAATATGCCCATATCGCACTCGCTAGTTGTTTTTCACTAAAAAATGCAAGAGTTAAAATCATAAGGTATGTGTAGACAATAGTCGTTACTAAATTTGCATAGTGCGCATATTTTTGAGACGTTTTTGCCTTTTTAATAAATGGGTAGTACAGCAATAACATTTCAAATCCAAAAAAACTAAACATATTTCCTTTCATTCCTTTCATAATTTCTAGGAATGAATGCTGTGCAATTGGAAATAAATTCTGGAAATCTGCATACTGCAAAGGATAAAAAAATGTGAAGATTAGAATGCTTGGGATAACGATTCCAAAGAAGCCGATTCCGGCAACTACACGAAATCCTCCAGTAACAATGTAATAACATAGACCCAAAAAAGCCCCTGCTATAACCCAAGATGAAATTGAAGGAAACATCCAAACATGTACTACTTCGATATAAGTATGTAGTGTTGTTGCACCTAACAATACAATATAGGATAAAAAAATGAAGTTGAGCAATCCACCAATCCATTTTCCAAGTACGTTTTGATTGATTGCAATGATGTCTCCATTACCCTGATTTAAAATCTGATATATGATCCAAATCATAACATTAACAGATATTCCAAAAAGTAGCGTGCTAATCCACGCATCATTTCCAACTAATTTTGCACTAATCCTTTCAAAACCAAGCATACCAACTCCCAACTGTATAGTAATAATTAAAAAAAATACCATATATGGCGAGACTTGATACTCAATTGGGATCTGTTTCATAATGCTCCTCCCTGTTAAATTCAATCATCAAAATCATTTCGTGATATGATTTTATTTTTCTCTACCTCTTCTGGATTAAAGCGAAAACGCTGTTTAGACCTTGAAAAAATAGGACGTCGAAACATCGCTGAGATTGGCATACGTATAATGCTGTCTTTCCAATCTGTAGGACGTGTAGGATAAAAAGGGAACAAATAAGGACGTCTTAATGATTCTGTACGTAATAAGCGTACTAAAAGGAAAGAACTTGTTAAAACAATTCCTAATAAGCCCAATAGGTGTGCAGATATTATAAAAGGAAAACGAATTACTCGAATTGTATTACCAATTCGATATATTGGTGCTGTAAATGAACTAAGAGCTGAAAGTGCAACAATGATAATAAGTACGTTACTTGTAAGACTTGCTTCTACCGATGCTTGTCCAATTACAATACCACCTACGATACCGACAGTTAAACCCACTTTAGTTGGTAAACGTGCCCCTGCTTCTCTCAGTAATTCAATCGTTATTTCTAAAAAAAGTGCTTCAATTAATGGAGGAAAAGGTACTTTACTTCTCGATATGATTAACGTTTCAAGAAGTTCTTTTGGGATAAGCTCGTAATGATATGTTAAGATCGAGACATATAATGGCGTCGTTAAGACAGAAAATATAAAAGCAAAAAGCCTTAATAGACGAAAAAAAGAGGCTATAATCCAAGGCATGGTGTAATCTTCTGTCGTAGAAAAAAAATCAATTAATGTTGTTGGAAGAGTGATGGCATAAGGCGAGCCATCTACAAAAAGTGCAATTTTCCCTTCTGCTAATACAGCTGCCACACGGTCCGGACGTTCTGTATTCAAAAATTGAGGGAATATAGAATTCGGGTTGTCTGCAATTAACTGCATCAAATAAGTACTATCCAAAACATGGTCTGTTTTTATTTGACTTACCCTTTTTATAATTTCTTGTAGATTTTGATCATTTACAATTCCCTCAATAAATACAATCGCAACAGTTGTGTTAGAGAGAGAGCCTACTTTCAATTCCTTCATTTGTAAATAAGGTGTTGGGAGCTTTCTACGTACTAAATTTAAATTTACATCTAAATCTTCGACAAATGCGATTTGCGGACCCACAATATTGTATTCAATTTCAGCTTTTGTAATATCCCTTTTTTCTTTCTTTGACACATTTACTAACAAACAATTTAGTTTATCTGTATCGAACTGAATAAGTATATAGCCATTTAAAATACTATCCTGAATATCTTCAATTTGATTTGTTATTTTTGAATTTTCAAAGGGTAAGACAGACCGAATATCTTGTAATGAATCGCAGCTCTTCTCTTTTATATAAGTTAAAACCTCTTCATGAAATATATTTACATCGATTAAGGTTCTAAAATATGAAATGACTATAGAGGATTTGTTTGAAGCGATCTCCAACGTTATAAAATCTTTAGATTTTTTTAGTAATTGCATTAATTCCTGCAAAGATTTTATAGAGTGAACAGGTACTTTTTCATGTGGTTTCAATTGATAATACCCTTCCTTTCAAAAAGAACCTATATATAGTTTTTAGAAATTTCTATTTTAAAAATGAGGGATATTTATATGTCAATATGCTCATTAAAAATAATGCCTTTTTAACTAACTTAACCAAAATTAGTTAAAAAATGTATTACAAGTAAAAATTTGAAATATCCCCAAGAAAAATTACAATATTAAAAACATCCTTTCTTTTGGTTCTAAAGAAAGGATGTTTTTATAACAGGCTTTTTCAAGTGTCTATTCTATAGGGTACATTTACCAGTGTTCTTCTCTTTATTATTTCATTAAGTAACATTATCATTACATTCTGTATGGTTTCTTAAAAAATTTCAGTAAAAGAACATATTAATTTTGAAGTGTACAAATAGGGAGAGTGACTTCAACTGTAGTTCCCTTATTCACTTCACTCTCAATAAATACCTTTCCCTGATGTGTTTCAATGATTTTATAACAGATCATTAACCCTAAGCCAATCCCCTCTTCTTTAATACTATAAAAAGGTTCTCCAAGGTATGGTATACGTTCTTTTGGAATCCCACACCCTTGATCGATAAAACGAATACTTAATTGATTATTATCAAGTATATTTAATTGAATGAGAATTTCTCCTCCCATCGGCATAGATTCAATTGCATTTTTTAATATATTAACAAATACTTGCTTTAATTGATTTCCTTCACATGAAATCAATGGAATACCAGGGTTAAGATCGATTCTAATTTTTATATTATTCATCATTGCTTGAGGTTGTAGTAGCATTAAAACTTGATCCATTAGCACACTAATATCATTAGGTTTTATTTTTACCACCTGTGGTTTGGCTACCGCCATAAATTCAGTTGTAATACTCTCTATACGCTCAATCTCTGACGATACTATATTTATATAACCTTGATTATTTTCATTTTCCGTTGATTTTAGTAATTGCATGAACCCTTTCATTGCAGTTAATGGATTATTAATCTCATGAGCCATTACAGTCGCTAATTGTCCTACAACAGCAAGTTTTTCAGATTTTCGTAATAATTCTTCTGTTTTTAGCCGTTCAGTGATATCACGAGAAATACTTAGGAAAACTTTTTTACCATTTAAGTTAAAAACACGAACACTAAACTCAGTTGTTATTACTTTTCCTGTTGGAAAAACATATTCATCTTGCAAAGTGAAGGAAGTTTGTCCCTTTTTAATTTTTTCTAATAACCTTACGATTATTTGAGAATCTTGTGGTACTATATTTGAAAATGATAATGAGAGCAACTCTTCTCTACTATATCCAAATCTTCTACACCCAACAGGGTTTACCTCAATAAATCGACTTGGAGCATTATCTTCATTCAGCTCTACTACATATACCGCATCAGTTGCTTGTTCAATTAGTGCACGGTACTTCATTTCACTATCTCTTAATTGCTGGTGTAATCGATGTCGTTCTCTTTCTGCTTGTTTTCTTTCAGAGATGTCTCTACATATTGCTGATAAAGCTATCACATTTCCTCTTACATCTAGTATAGGAGAAACTGTCAGACTGACATCAAGAAGACTCCCATCGCTCCTTTGTCTAACAGTTTCTAATCTAGTAACCACAGATTCGCCTGTTAGAATTTTCTGAATATTTTTAAGCGATTCTTCCATTAAAAAATCTGGTACACAAGGTAATCTCTTACCTATGATTTCTTGTGATGACCACCCAAATATCTTTTCATAAGCTTTATTCGCTTGTAAAATATGCCCTTCTCGATCAGAAATGGTAATAGCATCTAGATTGTGCTTTATAAATGATTCCAATAATTCTTTGGTAGCGCTTAATTCTGATTCTACCTTTTTCCTTTCGGTTATATCAACTGTAGAACCAACAACTTCAATAACTTGTCCATTTCGTTTAATCGGCCTAAGCGCAATAAGAATAATAGTTTTATCATTTGGCCAAGGTAATTCAAATATAATTTCTTTTCCTTCCCATGCCTGAAGATAGTACTTCATCAATTGTGGAACTAAATGTGGAGGAACAATAGAAGCATCAATAGTACGTAAGCTTTTTCCTACCACCTGTTCAGAATAAAATCCGTTTTGATAATAAAACTGTCCATCACATAAAGTGTGTATAAAGTGCTTACCCACTTTTTTAAATTTAAAAATTCCTCCTTGAAGCTCATGTACGGTATCTGCAAGTTCTTGCTTCGATTTTTTTAATTCTCGATTCATTTTAGATAAGTCCTGTGTTAAATAATACAATCTCTGGTAGGCTTCCATAAGAAATAGCCCAATTAAAAGCCCTAACGCTATATATAATAAGCCTCCTGTGTAAAGTAATGTAGTATTAAATAATACGCCAACTAACCACTTTATTCCAATAAAAACAGAAAAATATAACGATGCACTTTTAAAAGGATGTAGTTTTTTAAAATAAGTTTTAAAGGTAGAAAATAGAATCCCCATACCTAAATAAGCAATCACAGGAGGTTCCCAGTACCCTCCTGTGTAAAAGATACGCATTACAATTATGCTAATTAACGTAATCCAACCAGCAATACGACCAAAGTAAATAAAAGATAGAATAAGAGGAACAACTCGAAGATCGTAGGAAAATCCCATGTATGGAAAAGAAAAGAACATTAACGTAACTGCAATAATCCCTCCATAGAGCTTTTCAAAATATCGACTAGAATTAATTGTAAACACTTGAATAAATATTGCTGCGCTAACTAATAAAGAAAAAATAGAAAGGTTGATGAAATAATCTTTAATAATCATGTAATGTCCCTCCTTGCATTAAGTGTATTCGACAAAAAAGCTAAAAATCCTACAAATTGTATAAACAGTTCAAATGCATAAATTTTAAACTAGGATAAAATCTAGAAAAGTAAATAAGGGGCACAGCAGATGAGATATTTTAATGAAAAATAGTTCAAAAAAGATAATAGTAACCGTTGACTACTATTATCTTTTTTCTTTAATTTATCGTAATATGTCTGAAACTCTAAGGGACGTGGTATGTCATTTCATCAAACAATGATTATATGCTGAGTGATGAATATAGAAATTTCAGCAGTAATTTTTGAAAAATAACATAAAAAACAAAACTATCTTTAAAAATGGAAAAAAACTATATAAATGTCAACTAATCTATGTACAAAAACGTTCACTTAATTTTGCATAAAATCACTCAACTTAGGAAGCTAAGTAGTTCTTCAAGGTCGATAAGAACACCTGTAGATGCTTCAGGATAACTACATAATTGTATGAGTAATGTACTTGAAACCTTTCGGTAAAACCATACACATAAGACAACTAACTCCTTGGTTCAATATTTACTTTTTCGCTGAACAAATTCTTTTTCTTGAGCAAATTATTCTAGGATATAAGGAGATATATGCCATTGCAATTTTTCAATTAACTTGGTGTCTAGTTTATTCTCCAGCTCCAATTACTTCGTTACTTTCAGATTCAGTTCATTATATTTTGTACTTTGTCTTTATACACAACATATTCTTTACCATCCACTACTGCTACTACCGCAAATTCATCATTTGGATTGAATGAAAGCCAATCAGCCCACATGTTAGTATTAGCCCCTCCACTCCACATATTATGAACAGTGTTTTTAGTTAAATTCATAACTTTATAAGACGCATTTGGCGCATTTGTTCCAGTCTTTATTTCAAAAGTGTATGCGTTATGAATTTTTTTATAAAAGTAGAAAACGTTTGATGGACGAAGCTGATTCAAAAAATCCTGTTCTTTTTTCTCTGCAATTTTTATCCCTTCTTGCAAAGTGACAACATCTGTTTTTAATGTTTTCCAACTGTTTTTCGCTGCATTCAAGCTAGGGGTTAAGAATTTATATTTATTTTGATCAGCTTTTTGATCAGCTTTATCAATATGTCCCAGTACACCCGAATATTGAGAATCTAAATCCTCCCATTGCGTAGACATATAAGTAAGAGCAGTGATAGCACTATCAAGCATACTATGCATATCACTAATATTATGAAATGCAACTCCAACTACACGATTCAATGTTATTTTATAATCTACAGTCTGACGCAATTTTGCTAATTCAGGTTCTAGCCAACCTAACTTACCTCTTGCATCACCTATCATTATGCCACCAGCAATCAAGGTTGGAATAAAGGGGATTTTCACCATGTCTAAGCCCTTAGATTCTATGTCTTTCTGATATTTTACTTGTCCTAAAAGGTCCTCTAGACGCTTTTGGTCAGCCTCCACATCAGCACCTTGGTTTTTTAAAATCGATTGCAATGTCTCTTTATGACTTCCAAATGTTCTAACATCTTCTCCAATAGCATTTTTTAATTGAATTAATTCTTCTTTTAATGCTTTTGCAGACTTTTGATTTTGTTGAATTCCTCCCTGTAAATCTGTAATCCCTTTTTTTAAAGTATCTCCATTTCCAGTATTGATCGCCTCTACTAAGGTTTCATAATAATTTTCAAATTTTGTATCGTATTCTATAATGCCTGTCAATGTATCAAAAAGCTGTTTTTTTACTTGTGTATTCCATGTAACAGCATGTGCTCTTGCATTCTTTTGATCTTGTACAATTTTACTAGGTAAATCTGCATTTCCATTAATAGTTATTCCTTCAAAACTCACATCTGGATTATTAATTAGCAAATAAGAATATTCATTCATAGCTTTTGCAAATAAACCAGCATCTTGCAAAGCTTTTTTCATCTGTTCTTCATTTGCTGAAAGAGACATATTTTCAGTGTTCGTTTGTTCAATTTCAATTGCAAAAGTTTCTAGTGGTATGACTGCATAAGTAGTTGTTATAGTTAAAAACGCTGATACAGCGAGTAGTTTATGAGGGATTTTTTTCATCATTTCGTATTCCTCCTATATAAGGTATGGTTTCAAGTTCTAATCTTATTAAAAAGCGATGTCTTTCAAAATGAGTTCTACATCTTTTATCAGTATCGTTTGAACTTTCTTTAGCAGCCTTCAAATCATTAAGTATTAAAGAAAATGTATATAATCTGCTTCAAATTAACCGATTCTGTTGCAAATTTTAAAAAAGCAATTAAACTACAAGGTTATTTTTTATTCGAATCATACTTATATATAATTGAAAGGCGAAGTCTTTAATGAGACTCCGCCTTTCTGTTATATAAGGATTTATTAATTATTACTTTTCTGTTTAACAGTGTAATCATAGACTTTCTATGTTTTAGTTCACTTTACAACAGAATTAATATTTCCCTATTTTTGTGGAGTAACAGTTTCCACTTTTAATTCCTTTATTCCTTCTTTTAATGTAACAGCATCTGTTCGTAATGTTTTCCAACTGTCTTTCGCTGCATTTAAATTAGGTTTTAAGAATTTAAATTTATTTTGATCGGCTTTTTGAGCTGCATTCTCAATATGCCCTAGAACGCCCGAATATTGAGAATCTAAATCATGCCACTGTGTGGACATATAAGTAAGAGCGTTAATAGCATCATCAAGCGCCTTGTGCATTTCATTAATATTACTGTAAGCAACTCCAACTACACGATTTAAGGTTACTTTATAATCCACGGTCTGACGTAATTCTGCTAATAAAGGCTCTAACTTACCTAAATTATCCCTTGCTACTCCCACTATGATACCGCCAATTATTGGTAGACCCAAAATAGCACCCTTCATTACATTAAACCCATCAGATTCTAATTGTTTATAATAGTTTACTGATTCTAATACTTCTTCTAGACGCTTTTGATCGGCATCAACATCTGCACCTTGATTTTTTAAAATTGACTGCAAGAGCTCTTTATTACTTCCAAATGCTCTAACATCGTGTCCAATAGAGTCTCTTAATTTAGTTAATTCTTCTATTAGTTGTTGTGCATACTTTTGGTTTTGTTGAATTTCACCTCGTAAATCTGTAATCCCTTCTTTTAAAGTTTCTCCATCCCCTGTATTAATCGCCTCTATCATTGTTTCATAATAATTATCAAATGTTGTATCGTATTCAACAATACCATTCAATGTATCTAAAAGCTGTTTTTTTACTTTCGTATCCCAAGTAACGGCATGTGCCCTTGCATTCTTTTGATCTTGTACGATTCTACCAGGTAAATCTACATACCCATTAATGGTAATTCCCTCAAAATTCACATCAGGATTCTTAATTAACATATAAGAATAGGCATTCATAGATTTTGCAAATAATCCAGCCTTTTGCAAGGTCTCTTTCATTCTCGCTTCATTTGCAGAAAGTGCTGTATCTTCATTGTTCGTTTGTTCAATTTCACTTGCAAAAGTTGTTACTGGTGAAACTACATTAGCAGTTGTAATAGTTAATAACGTCGATACAGCGAGTAATTTGTAAGGGATTTTTTTTATCATTTCATTTTCCTCCAATTTAGGTTTTAAATTTCAGTTCTACTCCTGTTTAAAAGCAATATCTTTTGAAATGAATTCTGCATCTTTATGAATATCATTCCAACTTTCTTTAGCGGCTTTTAAATCATCTGGTATTAAAGAGAATTTGTGGTCTTGCATAGAATCGATATTATCCAATAAATCTGTATAATTTGCACCCATTGTATTCCATTGCTTTTGAATATTTGTTAGAGACAATATCGCTTGATCTACAGTCTGATATAGATATGCCAATGTTTCTTTCGCGTTAGTAAGCGAAAGAACTGCTTGATTAGCACGATCTGCTTTCATACTTAATTCTCCGATTTTGTTAGAAATTTCATTATAGGAGTCCATATGCTTAGATGCTGTGACACCAGCCGCTGTTCCTAGACCGATACCAGCTGCACCAAGAGCCGAGAGTCCACCAACAACAGCCGGTGTTGCTGTACCGCCAGTTACAACAATAACTACCGCTCCTCCAATAGCTGCAATAACTAAAATAGCTGCTCCCAATCCACCACCAATTGACCATGCTAATACATCATCAAAATGTTTTTTCTGAGTAGAACGAAGTTGCTCAATTTCAGCTTGAAGTTGTGGAATCGTTGCCTGTTGACCTGCTAATATTGCAGTTAATCCACCTTTCCCATCCGGACCACCAACATTATTTTTAAAATCTGTAGAATTTTGATATAGTTTCCCTTTGAAGTCTTGTAGCATCTTAATCACATCTGTAACTTCTTTTGAATTTGTATTGATTGTAGTAATTAAATCATTTATACCCTCTTTTAGACCTGCCTTATCTTTCTTTTGTACAGTTTCTACTAATGTGTCGTAATAATTTTGAAATTGTTCATCGTAATTTACAATATTACGAGCAGTTTTTTGAATCTGTGGCTTCGCTGTATCTAACCAGTAATTCGCATTGATTCGTGACAGCTCTTGATTAAGGTGAATATTTTTGAGCAACTCTCCCCCCTCTGAGCCTAAATCGATATTAGATAAATTTACATTTGGTTGCTTAATCATTGTTTTTGCGTATAAATCCATTACTAGAATATGAGACCCTGTTTCAGCTAATGCTTTCTTCAGTCCTTCGGGGCCTAATGCATAATTGCCTACTTTTTGTTCTTGAGCGGTCGTTTCTTGTGCAAATGCATGAATAGTGTTACCGGTAGTAGCAGTTATAACTGTTGCTAATGTAGCTAAAGTTAATACTTTGAATGGAAATTTTTTCATGACTATTCTCCTTCTTTCGCTAAATGCTTATAATCTTTATGAATTACCAAAAAACGCAATATTAAAATTTATATACTTGTTCTTCAAGGTAACTTATTACATTTTTTAATTGTCTTAATGTATCTTTTTGAGACTGCTCGTTAGTTGTATCAACATTAGTGGATAATTTTGTAATACTATTTTTTATTAGATTTAAATCTTCTTTATAGCGCTTTAGTAGATCCAGTTCTACATCTACTTGATTTGCAAACGTATGCAAATCATTTTGTGTAAGAAGAAGCATTGATTTTTGTAAATCAGCTATTGATAATTTCGTTGTTAAATCATATATTTTTTGATTTTGTTTCTCTAAATCATCTAAATATGCTCGCTGTTCTGCTGTTAATTTATTTACTTCAGCAAAAACGCCAAATGTTTTCTTAATCTTTTCGGTATCAATGACCTTCATCAGGTCATACTCTTGTGTTTTTGCTGCGGCTGCGGCTGCTATTTCACCTTGTTTGCTTTTCTCAATTGCTTCACGAGCTGCTTTTTTTGCTGCTTCAATCTCTAGAGCAGTTTTACCTTGTTCTGTCGCTTCTTGCGCCGCTTTTTTCTCCGCTTCTAAAATAGAGTTGTTAATTTCTTTTCCTTTGTTATACGCTGCCACCCCTGCTTGAGCAGCCGGTTCAATAATTTCTTTTGAAAGACTATAAACTTCTTTGAATATAGCAAATCCCTGTTCATTTAAAGCCCCTGGTATTAATGCAATTTGCTGTAAATCATTTTGAATTGCTTTTTTGGTATTTAATATTTCATTTTTTAACTGATCTATTTTTCCTGTTCCATCTGTACTTAGTATGCCTTGCGCAGTTGCCACATTAGTATCAAAATCTTTTAATTTTTTATCAAGCTGTAATTTAAGATCTGTTAATTCATTGATTTGTCGTTGCGCATTTTCTTGATTCGTCATAGCCATTTCTTGAAGTACTTCAAGTCTATCCGAAAACCCTTCTCTATCTTCTTTATTGTCTACAAACGATTTTAATGTCGGGTAATAACTATTAAATTTTGTTACAAATCCTTTACTTTTTGAATTTAATAGAATTAACTGTGGATAGAGTTCCGATGACCATTCCTTCATATCTTGTTTGATTAGGAATTGATTGGTATTTAAAGCTGGGACTTCCTCTAGCTGTACATTAGGACTCATTAAAGATTGATCAATATACGTTTGGACTAATTTGGAATGCGCACCTAATTTTCGTAATGATGAAGAAATATCCATGTTTTCTTGTTGAGTTTCTGCTTGAACGATTGGTGTTGCGAGAGTATTGATAGGAATAGTTGCTCCAGTTACAATGGATGTTATTAAAAATCCTGTCATTATTTTAGTTTTCATTCCGTACACTCCTTTACCATTGTTTTTATAACTTAATTCATATAACTTGTACGACCGCTCTCTTTGTAAACTGGATAAGAAGGAGAAATCTTTCAGATACGTTAATATCGTTGTTTTTTACTTCTAATAGGATATAAGGATTTTATTTATCTCTCATTTCGATACTCTATTTTTTAAAATATAAATAACAAAAATTTATTAACTATATTTGAATCAGGCACCTTATGAGTAGTAAATTATTAATTCTTTCCTAAAGTTGCGGTTTAACTTACAGAATCGTGAGGATCAATAAACCAATGCTTACAGTTAATCTTGTCATAACATTGTTTAATTTCAATTTGATAATATCCCTCTTAGTTTTGTCAGCAAACTCCTTACTAGACAACAAAAGATGAAATTATACTGTACATTGCTTATACTTTTATTGCGGAATAACTTCACTTTTGTTACGCAGAAACTTAGAACACGTTTATTACCAATTTGATTCTTGACCTCTTGTAAACGAATTGACTATTTAGAAAATTATTAAAGACATAATGTTACTTACAACTTCACTATAATTCCTATTAGCGTAACCTTCTCCTTTCTGTCTGGTCATACCAGTTATGTTGTTCATTAAAACATTAAATTTTTAATGCGTAAATAGAAAAATTTTGTCGATTAAGCTCGATAATTTACTGTTAAATAAAAATATGAACCGAAAAAAATTATATAAATATAGTTATTTGTAAATTTCATTTCTGTAATTGTAATGATTACAAATTAATGTGTATACGGTTAAAAATAACTATTTTAGCTCAGCCAAGAAATTTTATTTTAGAAAAAATACTTATAGAATAATATAATAGGTCTTTTTATACTTTTTTACCTTTATTTAGTTATGTATAATTGCATAAAATGTAGATATATTTAGTAATATATGTTATATTGTTGATTTTTTACAAAACATCCTAATATCATTATTAATAAATATCTAATATGAAGATATTAGTCTATAAACTTATCTTCGTTATAAACGTAGGTTTTAAATTACAAAAAAGCTGCAAAGCTTCCTTGGAACACTTTGCAGCCTTCTGTATTTTTATTCCCTTTAGCAAAATAACGGTTAGTGTATTTTTTCAAATTAACAATATGGTACAAAGATTTCCATTGAGCTTTTACTCACATATGTGTTTATAAAGTCTTCAAGAGCTATTTGTTTGAGCTGACATCAGACTAGTTTATCTGATTCAGAACTATACCGATAAAGTGCAACTTTAATCAGTGGGGGTTTTGTTCATCCCCACTGATTATTAGCCCACACCAATCGGGCTTTTACGGGCAGCCCGCCCCCCACCTAACTTCTTTGCTTTCGCTGAATTTTTAGATGGAGGTCTTACTGCCCGGCAAATAGCGGGATAAATTCAGCACATGATTGTTATTAAAAAAATAGATATACTTTGTTTCTCCATTATTTTTCTAACTCCTAAAAATTGAAACTGTTCCGCTAACAAGATAATATCTGGTTAATCTCATACGTCTATTTGAATACAAGTTCTTTTTCTAGACAAATCACAAACTCTTTCTAGAGTAATAAGTCCAGTATTTTCATCTTTTGGGATACTTACACCCATGTTTAAGTCTTTACATTGGAGACAGCAAATAACAAGCTTATATTATTGTATATTTTTCACGGTACTGCCTAGGAGTCATGCTAGTGATTTTTTTGAAAACTCTTATAAAATAACTTTGGTCATTAAAGTTAAGCCAAGCACAGATATCTGATAACGAATAAGTAGTGAGGGTTAATAATTTCTTTGCTTCTTCCACTCGTTCCCTTTGAATATATTCGCTTAAAGTAATTCCCATTTCTTTTTTAAATAGTTTAGACAGATAAGTAGGCGTAATTTCTAAATGATTAGCAAGTTCATTCAGAGATATTCCATCGTAAACATTTTTATTAATATGTTTTATACATGTAGTAACCGCGTAAGAATACTTTTTTGCATTGTATTCTTTCACACGATCTGCAAAGGTACGTAAAGCGTCCCCTGATAATCGCTTTACAGATGCTACATTATCTAATTGTTCTAGGGTTTGTATATATAAAATACTATGGGCAAAAGCAATATCTGGTGGCAGATTTCCTTCTATTGCATATCGAGTGGCTAAGGTAATCGCAATAATTCCAAGGTTTTTTTGATTCCTGAGCGGATCCTCTACTAGCATAAGTTCAACATCTTCTTGCGAAACCGCATACATATACTGTATTAACTTTTTTTTATTTCCTTCTTTGATAGTCGAAAAGAAATCATTTACTAATGCCATATTGTGCGTTTTAGGTTTATTTTGTCGACGTTTTAAAATATATAAATCAGGTTTCACATTTTTATTAGGAGTTTCCTCTAGTACTTTATTTTTTTCCAAGACAATATCTACATCTAACTTTTCATTGAAAATCATGTAATGTAATAAAATTCCCATATCAATTAATGTAGTTTTTTTAATCTCAGATAAACACTGATAATAGGCAAGTCTTTCTTGAATGTTATCATTTGATTTAAATTCTTTCTGAAATTTTATGATCATATCATCTGAATCTTTTGAATGTATAGTAGGACCGATTATAATAGTCCCTTTAATATCATCATGATTTTCTATATGAATTAGAACAAAATTTTCAAGATAGTTGTTGCTTCGAAAAAGTGGCAAGTTACAGGGATCGTTTTCTTGATAAATATCACTAAGATGTTCTTCTTTTGAAGAATAAAAAGGACTACAAACATTATCAGATGTAGAATGATATAAAATTTTTCTGTCTGCAGATAAAATATGTACAGGGGCATTAAATGCTTTATGTGCAAGATCACACAAGTGTTGTATATCGATAGAAGTATTCATTACATTCTCCTTTATAGATCCATAAAATATATTTTGTTATATATAATTCACGACAAATAATACTATAAAATATCAAATTAGTACAATTCACAACAAAATATTACTATATCTTTTTTATAAAAATCATATATTATTTAATTGTAGTTAGCATCTAAATATCAGAGTAGATAAGTAAAGGAAATACACTAAGTTCTTTTCTTAATTCTACAAAATATAATTATTGAACTTGAGAAAACAGTGAAGTACTTCAAAATACAGTGGTAGTCAATGCGAGGACCAAGCTGGAAAAAGATTTAAAATAAAGCGAAAGTAACAGGAGATACTGTACCACCGTAAGAAACAACAGTCAAAGTTCCAATTCAATCATTTATACAAATTGAATTCAAAAAATAAATACTGCTAATTTAAATGTGAAACTGAAAAACTATTTTGCTCCAAATTTTAGAAAAAGATAATAAAGAAGTTGTGAAATTGGAAACAGATGAAAGCGATACGGCTATTTTTGAAGCACTATGCTTTGAAAAGTACAAGGTGGAGGAAATTCAAGTACTCAATTAAATATTTAATTGAGAGAAAGGTCTTTTCATCAACTAAAAATAAAAAACGAATGGAATATTCAAAAACATGACACTATATTACTGGTCGTAACAATAGTTTTACTTTCCACAAAAGAGGAAAAATATATAGACTTTACAAATACTAAGAATAGCAAACTAGATAGTTTTATTACCGCATCACATAAAGTGAAACTTTAATCAGTGGGGGTTTTGTTCATCCCCCACTGATTATTAGCTCTCACCAATCGGGCTTTTACGGGCAGCCCGCCCCCCACCTAACTTCTTTGCTTCCGCTGAATTTTGAGGTGGAGGTCTTACTGCCCGGCAAATAGCGGGATAAACTTATTATTAATTTCCAAATACAATAGTTGTTAATCAACAAAAAAACTTCAATAATTAAGGTGCACAGTAAATTGACCTCAAAACAGTAATTACTACAATATCAGTTTTTACTTATTCTATAAAAAAGAAATATCACTTAATAATTATTACTTTATATCAATTTAGACATAAAACATTTTATTATATCGGCTTAAGTATTATGAAATTAAAATTACAAATAACACCAAAACTCTTTTAAGGGCCCATACATCGTTCGTATCGGGTTGATTATCTTTTGATACCTATGTCATTAATACAACTAAAAAAGTTTATTACAAAGGAATCTGAGAGGTTTTTTCGATTTCAAAATTTATTTTTTTGTAAATTAAAGGAAAAATAATCCATATACATATACGGATTATTTTCTTAGTGTACTCTGTATTGACCTGTTAACTGTTTTTCAGCCATTCGAACTAAGCGTTTTGTAATCTCTCCACCGATCCGAACCATTTGCAGATGATGTGATGTATCAGGTCCCAGTGTGACTCCTAGTTCAAAAGCAATTTCATACTTCATTTGCTCAATAGTACTTGTAGTAGCAGAAATAAGAATTTCATTTGTATTACTTTCGCATCTTTGAATATTTATAAATAACATGTACCTAATTATGCTATTTATGCATGAGCAACCTAATTTATTCCAGTATTTTTATAGGAACCCTTTCCCTCCCCTTATTCCACCAATTAAATTTGAAACACAAATGTACATTGCATTTCAATATAACAATAAAAGCTACAAAAGCAACGAATTTACTATTTTAAAGTTAAGTGTTTAACCTTGAAGTACTTAAATTCTTTTTTCCAGATAAAGCATACATTATATCTTGATGTTTTATTGTCCTCTTATAATTATGTGGTATCGGGAATTTATTTCGGTGTTCTTTTATTATAATTAAAGTTTGAAGTTCTATGTTCAATACTTTTGCGAGGACATGATAGTTATATCCATTGTTTAACAGAGAAATTATGTCATAAAACATAGTTTTTCCACCCACTAATTTTACTAATTTATTCTTTAACTCATCCCCTTTTTCTTTAGCTTCATCAATTTCTAACAACATAAATTTTTTATTTGTCTGCTTAATGTATTGAGTATACAACTCTGGGAATTCTTTTTGTACTTCTTTGTTTAATACTGGTTTATATTTAATCATATAAGTAACTTGTAACAATGAGCGTTTTAACAAACTATCTTCAATGAGATACGCTACTTTATTAAATAAATGGACATATTCCTCAATATTGGAATAACTATTAAAATGAGCTAATACTCTACTTTTTATACTAAAAGCCTTGCCTACATAAATAATATTGTCATTATAATCTTTAATGAAATAAATACCACTGTCAGATTTTTTCAATTTATTATCTAATTCTTCTATACTCATAAAATGCAATTCACTCATACTTCTCTCTCCTTAGCAGTTTTAAATCGTAAAAAACAAGCAAGGTTTCTAAAAAAGTACTTAGCTGCCCTAGCATCTCTTATTTTATCTCTTGCTAAATGTCAAAAAACTGTTTCTATGTTCCTCAACTATCAATATGATTATTAATAAAATTTTCTATCGTTATTATCTCGCAATTTTATCATGTAATTTCGAGATCGTTTCCTCATTTAAATTACTGTGTTTTATCGAATAAAGGAAATATATTACTACCCCAATAGTAATCCAAATACTAAAGTACACCCATGTCCTTAACGGTAAATTTAGCATTAAAAAACACACAGCATACAATTGCAACGCATGGTAATACAGGTACAAAAGGTACCATAAATCCACGTTTTAAATTTGGGTGTGATTTACGTAGAATAATAACTGATAGACAAACTAACGCAAACGTCACCAAACTACCGATATTAACTAAATTAACTAATTCTTTCAAATCAATAAACCTAGCTATTATAGAGCTCCCTATTCCTGCCAATCCAGTTATAAAAGTGGGTGCTCCAGTTTTCTTATTAACTTTCGCAAATGATTTCGGTAACAATCCATCACGACTCATTGCAAAGAATACTCGTGTTGCCGCATACATATTGGAAAAAATAACAGCCATAAGGCCAATTACAGCACCTGCAGCAATTGCACCAGCGACTTTTCCTTGTCCTACAACTTCCATTACATAAGCCATCGCCTCAGGAACATTTAATTCTTTATAGGAAACCATTCCTGTCATAACAAGACATACCATAACATAAATAATTGTACATATGATTAATGATGCAATAATACCGATCGGAAGATTACGTTTCGGATCTTTTACTTCTTCTGCTGAAGTTGCTAATATATCAAAACCCGTAAAAGCGAATAAAATAGCTGCTCCACCCGTAAAAACTCCACTTAAACCGTATGGTGCAATTGGTATCCAGTTCATTGGTTTTACATAGAATATACCAACCGTAATAAACAACAAAATCATTCCAATTTTAATCAATACCATTGTATTATTGATTCGTTTACTTTCCCTCGTACCACGGGATAACATCCATGCTAATATCAATGTAATGATTACTGCTGGTAGATTCACAATACCACCATGCGAAGGAATCGTTACTAGAGCTTTAGGTATCTCTAATCCAAATCCCTTTATTAAATTGTGGAAATAGCCTGTCCATCCAGCAGCGACAGCCGCTGTTGCCACGATATATATTAATAGCAATGACCAACCTACTAGATGAGCAACAAACTCACCAATTGTTGCATATGAGTATGTATATACACTACCAGACGCCGGGAGTGTATAAGCAATTTCCGCGTAACATAATGCTATAAATCCACATATAATTGCTGCAAGTATAAATGAAAAAACAACTGCTGGGCCAGCATTTCTTGCTGCTACTAATCCAGTTAACACAAGAACGCCCGTTCCAACTATCGAGCCTACCCCTAACATAATTAAATCAAATGCTCCTAATGTTTTCGTTAAAGTCTTGCTTTGATTATGCTCTAACAATTGTGTAACGGATTTCTTTTTTAGTAAATTACTCATATTTTCTGTATCCCCTTTAAAATAAGGTTTATTCTTCTCGTTAGTGTTGTATATAAATTTACTTAGTTATTAACTAGCCTCATAATATTTCTTTTACATTAAATAGATTTAAAATATTATATAAATTCGCTTCTCACTTACTAGTTAAACTAGACATTTCCATAGATTTTTGCGTACAACGTTTCATAGCTGAAATGATAGCTGTTCTTAAACCTTTTTCTTCTAGCGTTACTACAGCCTCTATCGTCGTTCCACCTGGAGAACAAACCATATCCTTCAATTCACCTGGATGTATTCCTGTTTCCAATACCATTTTTGCAGAACCTAATACAGCCTGAGCAGCAAATTTATAAGCTTGTTTTCTCGACATACCGCCAAGTACAGCAGCATCTGCCATGGCTTCTATAAACATATACACATATGCTGGAGAAGAACCACTAATAGATGTAACAACATCCATTAGTTTTTCATTTATAACCTCCGTCTGGCCGAAAATATTAAATATGTTCAGTACCTCTTTTATATCTTTTTCTGTAACCATTTCATTAAAACATAACGCAGACATTCCTTCTCCAACAAGTGCCGGTGTATTAGGCATTACTCTAACAACTTTTAACTTTCTACCAAATTCATTCTCAGTGCTCTTAATACTTTTTCCTGCAGCAATAGTTACAACGATTACATCATTTTTTATTTGATCTTTTATTTGGTTAATTACCGATGAGTATAAATCTGGTTTGATTGATAAAATTAAAATGTCAGCGCTGTTAGCGACTTCATTGTTGTTAGTAGTTATAGTTATGCCATATTCATTACTAGCATTTTTTAAATTAATAACATTTAAATCTGAACAAATTATTTGATCTGGAGAAACTATATTTTTTTTAATCATCCCACCTATCATAGCAATACCCATGTTTCCACATCCGATGAATCCTATTTGTTTATTCATAATAATTTGCTCTTGCTCCTTCTACTCTAAATTTTATTGATTTTGAAATTATTATTCTAAATAAGGGCTATTACAATTACTTGGTTTATCAATAGAATTTCAAAATTCTCCTTCCTATATAGAGCTTACATATACCTCTAATAACTTCTTTGCTTTCGCTGAATTTTGAGGTGTGGGTCTTACTGCCCGGCAAATAGCGGGATAAAATCATTTCTTTAATCTATAATAAGAAGGACATAAAAAAACAAAAAGTTACAAAAATTTTCAAATTAAAACTTTTATAACTTTTTGTTTTGATGTAAATATAATTTCAATTAATGTATCTCACCGTTTTAAACTTGACGCTCCATAATCTTGTATAGTTACATTTATATGATATTTAATCGGTACTTTACTAAATGTTTGATCCCAATCTTTTTTGACTTTCTCCCATGTTCTCGGGTGTTTAATTCTTAATTGGTTGCCAAAACCCGCAATATCGACTTGGTATTCTTTTTGTATTTTTTTTGTAACATGATGTACTAAGTGCTTTACTTCTTTTTCAATAGCTTTTTCTTCCCTTTTTAAAAATTCATTTTCAAAATCTTTTCCTGATTGCATCCAATTTTCAGACAAACGCCCTTCTGATTCAATGTTTACATCAAAGGAAATATTATTTCCGTTAACATGTGGTATGATTTTGCTTTTTATTGACTTTATTTCGTATATAATGAGTTTCTTTGATTCTTTATCAAAAGTTTTTACCACACCACCATTCCTTTTTCCATTTATCCATACTACTCCTTCCAATTCCTGTTCATTTAAAAAGCCCATCAACTTTTTTGTCTTCCCTTTAATTACAGCAGCTCCTGCAAATTTTGTTTCCCCTTTTATCGAGATTACATTTTGCAAAAGAAAACTGGACCCTGACCGCATCTTTCCTTCCAATTTAGCGAGCGAGACAGGAGGTAAAATCCTTGTTGTTCTATTTCTATTATCTGCAATTCCAGACAAACGAAATGCTGGGATTTCTCCTTTTTTGTTTGATTCCAGTACCTCCTTCGCTAGACCCTTGCTAATTAAGAGCATACAGCTAAGCCGAACTTCATTGTCACGGAGATACTGTTCAAGTAATTGTTCTAAACTGAATGTACGTACAAGACTATCACTAATAACAATGTTTTTTAAATGTGGGCTGAACATTGTGCTCTCTCTTTTCAATGAAAACTCACGAACAATTTGATGAATGGAATCACCGGTCTCAGAAACATTTATATAACGTTTTTGTTGTCCATTTCCTTTACTTTGTGCTTGCGAACTAACAATTTGATAAGTAGCTGTTATAAGATTTCTTTTAGGATAACCTCCTTCCTCATCCTCTTTCTCAATTGTTGAATCCTTCCCTTTATCTAGTGCTATACCTGCAGTTAAACTCAACTCTTCTACTTCTTTACTGCTCCAACATCCTGTTAAAAATAGAAGCAAAAGCGTCCATAACAAAGCCAAATAGAACCGCATATAATTAAATTTATTTTTCACACTACTCCTCCTTTTAATCGCGTAATAATAAGAAGAAGCAGTGGCAGTAAACCAAATAAAAATAAAGCAGCATTACCGAGCATATCCCCCAATTTAAGCAAGTCATTTATATTTTTCGAAGTCATAGCAATGATGTAAATGATTGGAATCAAAGCAAAAATAAACGGATGAATTCCCTTTTTAAAGAGTTGTGCTAATCCTAATGCAGCTGCATAATAACTAATCGTATAGGTAGCAAATATTTGCATAATCCATATTACAAGCAATAAAGATTCAAAACGTTCAAATATCAATCCAGAAATTTCAAAACTGCGCATAAGATCAATTGTCGGCCATGTTCTTGTTACAACCCCATCAATTGATAATGCACCAATGACCATTACAACAGTTATTACATAAAAGATTAACGGAATAGAAATTCCAACTAAAATAGCTTTTACTGCTTTATTTCGTTGTTCCATAAATACCAAAAGAATTAACATAATTTCAGGACCTGTATATGCGAGAGACGTTGTTTTTATCCCATCTAACACTGGTTTAATCCCCAAACCCAATACGGGACGGAGATTATCTATCTCGAATATTCCGATGCTCATAAAGGAAATGATTAAAAAAATAAAAACAGTAATAGGAAATATTATTTCAAACATCCGTGCAATTGAATTAATACCACTCATAATCAAATAGAGACCTATCCACATAAAAGGCATAACAATAGCCCATGTGGGGGTTCCTTCGAGCAAAAAAAAGCTTATTACTTCTGCCATTGAACGAATTTGAAATGCTGAAGTTGTAAGAAAATACCCTATAATAAGAAAACTAAGCAACCTGCCTATCCATTTCCCTACAATATCTTGACTGTATTGGTAAAATGTTTTTTCTGGAAACTGCTGACTTAATTTGACCATAATTACTCCTGAAACCATTGCCAGTATTCCACCTAATATCACACTTAGCCATACATCTGGTGTTTTCACTTTTTCCACAGATGCTCTGGGCAAAGTGAGGATTCCTGTCCCAAGTATGTAATTTACAATAATAACAACTGCTTGCGAAGTTGTTATTCGGTCTTTAAGTTTAGTAATCACTGAAGGCCACTTCCTTTCGTCATCAGCTACCTTTTGCGGATATTTTTTTTGGTATGCATTATTTTTGGTCGACGTCTCATTATTTTTAATGGCATGCGAACCATAAAATCTTTCCAGTCACTAAATCGATATGGAACAGCAGGACTGGTATAAGGAACGCCAAAACTTTTCAGTTTCACTAAATGACTGCAAAGTAAAAGAAAGAAGAGAATAACTCCATACAAGCCAAATATCGCAGCACAAAACATAGCTATAAAACGAAGAATGCGTAACGTAATTCCCACACTATATTGCGGAATAGTAAAAGAAGAAATAGCTGTTACCGCAACAACGATAACCATTATTGGACTAACAATTCCTGCTTCTACGGCAGCCTGACCAATTATTAAACCACCCACAATTCCCATTGCAGGCCCAATCGGTTTAGGCAGACGTAAACCTGCTTCTCGCAAAACTTCGATAGCTACTTCCATAATTAACGCTTCTATTAAAGCGGGAAAAGGAACTCCTTCTCGCGATCCGATAATAGAAATAGCGAGCTTAGTGGGAATTAATCCTGGATGAAATGAAATAAAAGAAATATATAGTGCTGGGGCAAATAATGAAACAAAAGCTGTCATGAAGCGTAATAAGCGGAGAAGCGTACCAGGAAGCCACCTTTCATAATAATCTTCTGGTGATTGCAGCAGCATACTAAATGTAACTGGAGCAATTAAAACAAATGGTGTTCCATCTAACAAAATAGCTACTCGACCTTCCATTAAAGCACTAATAACACGATCAGGTCGTTCTGTATTTTGAATCTGCGGAAAAGGACTGAGATAATTATCTTCAATAAGTTGCTCTATATAACCAGATTCGAGTACACTGTCTATGTCAATTTTCTGAATTCTGTTTTTTATTTCATCCACCAATTCTGTACTAGCAAGATCTTTAATAAATGCGACAACTAACTCTTTCTTTGCACGTTCTCCTACTGGTAGCTTTACTAATGATAAGTTCTCATCCGCACAGTGTCGTCGCAAAAGTGAGGTATTATCACTCAATACTTCAGTAAAACCGACCCGTGGCCCTCTGACTAATGCCTCCGATACTGGTTCTTCAATATTTCGTTTATTTGCTTTTGTTGTACCAAGAATAAACACATCTGCTAAACCATCAATTAAAAGAGCTGTTGAACCTATCAATACTTTGGGTATTAAATCTTTTATGTAATGGACTTCTGCTACTTCACTAATTGTAAGAACTTTATTTTTAATATATTCTTTTGAAACAGTCCCCTCCACATAAGAAGATTCATTTTTATATTCATCAGAAAAATCATCCATTAGTAATTTCATAATATGTTTGTCAATTATCTCTTTATCTGATAGACCATCAACAAAAACGATCCCAGCTTGAATATCTGTGCGTCCAATATTAAACTTCCGAAAGCGAACATCAGAATTATGTCCGATTTGTTGCTTTATAAGTTCTAAGTTAGAGGCAAAATCATTTGTGAAATGAACGTTTGCATTTTGAGATGGTTTATGCTCTTGTTTCGTTTTACTTTGAATATTATTTTTTTTCACTTGTTTGTCTCTTGACTTCCACCAACTCATTCTTCCCACTCTTTCTCTGACATACGAACCCAATGAAAAAATCTTGAGATAGTATACGGAATTAAAAACAAGATAAAAGCTTGTACAAAGACTTTCCAATCTGGAAGATAAGAAGTAATTATGTTCCACATTTTTATCACCCAATTTATATACTCTGCTAGGATTGAGATTTCTAAAAAACGATATGTACTTAATAAAAAATAACTATAAGATTAAAGAGCAGAAAAGCGAGACATTATGCTTATTTAGTACAAATAACCTAATTAGTATAAAAACATTTCTGACCTAAAATACCATTTCCAATTATAATTTGTTAAATATTATCTCCTTTTCCCTTATTTATATGCCCGCATTTGAATTTCAAATAATATAAGGATCAATGATATTTCCTCTTAAAGAAAAAAAGATGCTAGAAGATAGCATCTTTTTTTAAATTCAACTTACTATGTAGTTATATTTTATTTTGGAAATACTCGTTTTTTTAATGAATATTAATGTTTAAAAAAATAAAAAATACATATTCTTTTGTTCTAAGTTCATGCACTTCTACCAAATCGATACGGAATTTTCTGATTTTAAAACTAATATGAAATAAAGGAGAATAAAAAGAAAAATTATTATCAATCTATCAATTGAAAATAATACTTAACAAGAGTTTATCATCTTAACTCCAAGTGTATTCGTTTTGCTTCAAAATAAAGAACTTGAATAAATTTTTTCGTATCAATACGAGCAGGTAATGTTGGTTCATTATTCAATTCTGTCATCTTTCTCCTTACGGTAGTAAAATCAAAAAATCTAGAAGCATAATTTTCGAACTTCGGGTTTAAAAAATCAGTAAGTCCAAGGGATGCTAAATGGTTTAATGATTGATAAATTGCTCTCCGAATCCGTTGTTTGGAAGCTTCTATGAACCTTTTTAATTCGGCATCTTCAGCTGAATCCCCAAGTTTTTTTTGAGCCAAATTCATAAAAATCTCTTTTAGTGAGGGAAAGCCTTGTTCCAACGTGTTATCTTGTTCATATTTATATAAATAATCTAGCATATCCATTAAATCTTTACTTCCACTTTCACTGGCTATTCCTAATTCAGACAAAAGAAAATGAATGGAATTTTGAAAATGATTAAAAGTATTTAAATGTTTTTCATTACGGTATTTTTCTTGCGTACTTGAATTACTATCCAATTTTAGTACCATATTAAGCGATTCTTGAATGTTTTTTATCGATTTTTCCAAACGAATTCGTTCAATGACTTTCCGAACAACTGTTAATACTTCAATCCGGTTAATTGGCTTAATAATATAGTATTCAACACCAAGCGAATAAGCTTCAGCAATTAATTCTTTTGATTCTACTTGAGAGACCATGATGATTTTCCCTTTAAACGAAGGTTTTATTTGACGGATTGTTTTTATTCCATCTTGAATCGGCATTAACAAATCGATAAATAAAATGTCTATATTTTTAAGGATTAGCATTTGTTGCTCTAAAGATAAACCATCCTCAGCTTCTCCTATAACCTCCCCAAGGTCTTCATCCTCGATAATTTGAGCCAACATTGAGCGAACCGCTTTTTCATCATCTACTATATAAAAATACATAGAATCACCCTTTCGAAATTATATGATCAATCCCTAATCTAATTATAAAAATTGATCCTTTTCCTTCGGTTCTGTCCTCAAGCGTAACATCACCTTCAAGTTGTTCGACCATTTCTTTAACATACGATAATCCGATACCTGTCGATGGGTTGCCTAAATCATCATATTTAGAAGTAAACCCAGGCTCAAAAATTGAATCTTTATATTTTGAAGAAATACCAGGACCATTATCGCCTATTTGAAATTCAACAAAATGGTGGTCTTTATTAATGTCAATTGTGATGGTTCCCATACCTTGGATAGCTTCTACAGCGTTTGTAACGATATTATTTATAATAGATAAGATTGTGTAAATATGATAATGAGAATGCACACCATCAATTTTATACACAAATTGGATGTCTTTCTCTAGCAACCGTGCATATTTCGTATTTGCCCGTATAATGATATTTACTAGTTCATGTACAGACATATAATCTGTAAAACTTTCATCAGAAATTAGTTTTGAAAGTCCAGCAAAAATACGTTGGTTATCCTTTTTAACGTCATGGACCTCACCAGCAATTTGTAATGCCTGTTGCCTTAAATCCCCAAACTGAAAATCCATCTGTTTGTGCTCAAAAGAGTCTAAGGTTTTATATAAATCATAGGATTTTTTTGTTATATTCTCAGCATCTTGTAATGTTTTTTTTAAATGAACAGCATCTTCATATAAATTAGAGATAAGCATGAGCATGTGTTCATTTTGCTTCTTTATATGTCTCTCCCTTGATTGCGCTTCATACAATTTCATCATATTGAAAAAGCTTAGAACTATAAAACTATGGGAACATGCGATAACAATAATCTCATTTATTGCCTCGGATGTGATCGATGTTTTTAATACGAAATATTGAATCATTAATTCCACACAGTCTGACAGTATTTCAATCATGCAACCAATAAAACCAATCATTAGTGGTTGATGATAAAAACGTTTGATTTTTGCTAAATGAAAGAGATACGAATAAGTAAAATAAAAGAAAAAACTAGGATAGTGAGTATGAAAAGCGGCTAGCCAATCCATATTTCCCTTTATAATGACATCCATTGAGATACGAAATACTACAACGACTATCGCTGTTAAAAAACCCGGTAAAAATGCTGGAATTCGTCGAAACAATAACAAAAAAAAGAAAAATGTTGGTGCGCCAAAGCTCATTCTAAATGTTTCATTTAAAGGAAATGACTTTATTTCACCTACTAAGGGTACTGTAAGTATCATTAAAACGAGAATATAGATGTCTTTTTTTACTAAATTACTAAGATTCAAAATAATCACTTCTCACTTTCGCCTAACAGTCAGTATACAAACCTATTTGCATTAATACAATACTTACTCTATTTTTTTCAAAAACTGATAAATAAGATATAAACGAAAGCATTATAGATTGTGAGTATTCATTACACCCTTCTACTTTAGAAAGATACTTTATAACTCAAAAATGTTCAGACACAATATAAGGTCTGAACACTTTTGGACTCGCTCTAACACCAAAATATCTGTGCTCCTTTTTAAAATATACTTAAATCCCATTCTTTTGCAATATGTTCTAACAACATAATTCCTGGTAAACTATTCCCATATTCATCAATGGCTGGTCCGTAAATACCAATACCACATCCATCTTGGAACGATAAATCCTTCCTAGATTTTGAGGGAACAAGTGTCATAATTCCACCGGATACCCCACTCTTAGCTGGTAATCCAATGAAAGCAGCAAATTTTCCAGAAGCATTGTACATTCCACAAGTTAGCATTAAAGCTTTTGTTAACCTAGCTACTTCTTTAGGGAGCACTTGTTCTTTGCGAATAGGATGATATCCATCATGTGCTAGTATAAGCCCTATTAAGGCAATATCTTCTGTATTTATTTCAATCGAACATTGTTTTAGGTAAACCTCTAGTGTCTCCTCCACATCTGATTCTAGAAAACCATTCTCCTTTAAATAGTATGCTAATGCTCTATTACGATGAGCCGTTTCCCATTCTGATTGAAATACTATTTCATTAATAGCGGGACGCTTCTCTATCATTTTTTCAATTAATACGTATAGAGATTCTAATTTTTCTTGCACCGATGTCCCTGGCAAAAGTGAAGCTATCGTAATCGCTCCAGCATTGATCATAGGATTAAAAGGTTTTCCTGGTTTATGTATCTCTAAACGAATAATTGAATTAAAGGCATCTCCAGTTGGCTCTACGTCAACTCGTTCTAATACATAAGAAATACCGCGACTTAAACAAGCGGCTATAAAACCGATTACTTTTGATATACTTTGTAATGTGAAAGGTATCTCCCAATCTCCTGATTTTATCATTGTTCCATCTGGCTTTACTATACAAATACCTAACTGCGATACATTTATTTCCCCCAGAGCGGGAATATAACTGGCGCTTCGTCCCTTAGCTGCATACGCTCGATAATGAGCTACCCATTGATCTAAGCAAACTTTTTCTTGACCCTCAACTTGAACGCTAGAATCCTTTATCATTTAATCATATTCCCCCGTACTATTAACTTTATATAGAATGATTTTTTCTTTACTATAATCAATAATATTTGCACTAGAACCAAGAAAAATATTCAGACATATTGCAGTCTGAATATCCTTCTTATTACACACTTTTCTTTTTTGAAGTTTTCTCATAACTATCCCAACATTCAATATTTTCAAGCCCTTTAATGTTTTCTTTATAAAAAACAGGATCTTTACCAGCTTTTTTCTGGTTTATATAATCTTGTAACGCCGCAAATGCTACTTTTGAAAGTAAGGTAATAGCAATTAAATTAATAATAACCATAAAGCCCATAAATAAGTCCGCTAAATCCCATACAATTTGAATCTTTGCAACAGAACCAAATACAATCATAGCCAACACACTTATTCTGTATATCATTAACCACACTTTACTTGTATGTAAGAAGCGAATATTTGTTTCACCATAATAATAGTTGCCAATTAACGCACCAAATCCAAATAAAAAAACAAAGATAGCAAGACAACCCGATGCCCAAGGACCTATGTGTTCACTTAATGCTGCTTGTGTAAGTGCAATACCATTTAACCCCGATTGTTTATATGCATCAGACAGCAAAATAATAAAGGCAGTGCTAGTACAAATGATCAGTGTATCCGTTAATACACCAAATGCTTGAATCAGTCCTTGTTTCACCGGATGACTTGTTGTTGCTGTTGCGGCAACGTTTGGTGCACTTCCCATACCAGCTTCATTTGAGAATAAACCGCGTTTAACTCCATTCATAAGTGCTGCACCAATTGAACCGCCTGCTATTTGTTTAAAACCAAATGCGTTTTGAACAATAAGAGAAAGAACTTCCGGCATTTTTGATATGTTGGTAACTACAACAAATAATGCAACTCCAATGTATAATACTGCTAAAAATACCACCTTGTATTCAGCCATTTTTGCAATACGTTGTACACCACCAAAAATAATCGCAGCGAAAGCAATGGCCATGATTATCCCAACTGTTAGACGATCTGTACCAAATGAGTTTTGAAAAGCAATTGTAACTGTATTTGATTGTACTGAATTGAATACAAGACCAAAAGTAATTGTGATTAAAATAGAGAATAATACTCCCATCCAACGTTTATTCAACCCTTTTTCCATATAATAGGATGGACCACCGCGGAAACCAGTTTTATCTTTTACTTTATATATCTGTGCTAATGTGCTTTCGACAAAACTGGAGGCCGAGCTAATAATAGAAATAATCCACATCCAAAATACAGCTCCAGGACCACCTAATGCAATTGCAATCGCAATTCCTGTGATATTCCCTGTTCCAACGCGGGCTGCCATACCAATACAAAACGCTTGAAAAGGAGAGATTTGATCTTTAGAACCACTTTTCCCCTCCATTAATACACGGACCATTTCTTTTAACATTCGAAACTGTACAAAATTCAATTTAAATGTAAAATAAATTCCGCAAATAACAAGCATAATAATTAACAATTTAGACCATAAAAAATCATTTGTTGATCCGACTAACTCTACAAAAAATCTTTCCATATTATCACTCCATACCAAAAATTTATCTATCATAATCTATATAAAATCACCTATATTCCTTGGCATAAATACCTCATTCATATTCAAATACAACAAGGATAAAAATTTTCTATATTAATAGAATTGGCCTTTTTAAACAAACATCGCAACACGCAACCGCAAAACTGAATTTTCTAAAATTTACCATTTATACACACGATGCTCTATCCCCTTCTGCAAAACTAATATTCTTATCCACTAATGTTGTTGTACTATTATGTTTGTTTCGTTTACCGGTGATTTACATTTAAATCATAATAATCAATAGTGATTAACTGGTTTTTTGTTAATTTTCTTAAGAACATGGAAATATCTCCTTTCTTACTACTAATCTCAAAAATAGGCTAGGTAAAAATTTCACGAAAAATCTATAAAGCGCTTTCAATCTTTAACTAAGAGAAGCTTGTCTTTAATTTATAATTAAAAGTACAGAATGTTACGAAAAAGTACAGATTTTTATAAAAACAAAAAAATATTTTAAGATTTTTCATCTAAAAAAACAGTGAGATTTTGTGAATTTTATACAGTATCCAAACGTCGCAGATTTTGTTCTATCTATCCTTTGACAAGCCTCTATTTTCTTCATAAAAACATGCATATTTTTTCTCTTTTAGAAGTTCATATAAATTATTTGAAATCAAGAATCAACGGAATATTATAAGAATATTTAAAAAATAAAACATTTAATTTATTTATGGTATCATACAAAAAACATTTGTTTTCTCAATTAATCCCCCTAGTTGGATTCGTCTATATTGCACATATTTACAACATGAAAGACACTAAGAAAAAAGGATTTTGTTGAAGGGATGAAACATTACAAAACTCTTATTTAGGACCTTATGTCATCCTCTTTTCTAGCAATATCGAGTTATCCCAAAAACGTATATTTACTAACATAGATTACAGGTGGTGTATTGTGAAAGAAATAGTATTCGTTCAAAATAAAAAAAGACTCCTTATGAAATTCGAATTTTTAAAAAAGGATTTAGTACTTACCATTTCACTGATACTAGCAATTGTAAGCTGCTTAATACATTCGCCAAAGATCGAATATATTAACTTTGAAGTGTTAATTAGCTTATTTAATCTAATGGTGGCCATTAAGGCCTTGGAACAGCTAAAGATATTAGACAAACTTGCCGTTGCGATTTTAAATAAATGCAATAACAGCAGGTCAATATCTATTATTCTAATTTTGTTATGCTTTATTTGCTCCATGTTTGTAACAAATGATGTTGCTCTCCTCACTTTTGTACCAATAACACTTGTCATTAGTAAAAAAACACAAATGAACATGATGGATACAATCATCCTGCAGACAATTGCGGCAAACATCGGTAGTAGCTTGATGCCTATGGGAAACCCACAAAATTTATACCTATATTCTTACTATGGAATTAAGCTCATCCCATTTTTAGGTTCAATCCTGCTTTTAGCTGTACTTGGAATTAGTTTGTTATTTATATTTACTCAAAAACTTCAAAAAACAGATTTGAAAATAGAACTACCTGTTATTACCGTGAAAAATCGAAAAAAAGCTACCGTCTGGATTTTGATACTTATTACTATCATTGCATCTATTTTTGGTGTTATTAATTATTACATTGCGCTAATAGTCACACTGATAGCAGCATTTACGTTAGATAGAAACTTACTATTTAAGATTGATTACTTTCTTCTAATAACCTTTGTCTGTTTTTTTATTTTTATCGGAAACATTTCCCATTCCGATGCACTGGGGACATTTGCTCGCGCTAATTTAAGAGGAGATACTTCAGTCTTCTTTAGTTCCATATTTTTGAGTCAATTGATTAGCAATTTTCCTACTTCAATTCTTCTATCAAACTTTACTTCTGATTGGAAAGCTTTATTACTAGGAGTAAATATTGGAGGGCTTGGAACAATTATCGCATCTTTAGCCAGTGTAATCTCCTATAAACTATTCATTCAGGCCAATGTTAAAGAGAGTAAGGCATATTTAATTAAATTTAGCATTTACAACTTTTCATTTTTAATCATACTTACATGTATACAATACTTTATCTTTAAATTTCTAAAAATTTTTTAAAAAATTGATTCCTTTAGAAAAACCCAAATATCTCAATTTAATGCTGAGATATTTGGGTTTTAATATAGGTATGTTTAAAGAGCTACAACAAAGTTACCATCAATTTAATATTTTGAGATGTTCCCAAAGCGAAAACCTTTTAGCTTTTACGTTATTTAATAGAGTTTGGTTCATTTTTTATGCACTCAGTTATATAATAAATGACTGAATTTATAGGGTAATAACTTTCAATTAATAATAGAAAGTTATTACAATGTTATTTCATTTTTGAAGTCCTCTTCACAAAATCCTTAATGTCCCTCAAATTTTTCCCACTAATATTATCTTTGATGGTTAAATTTAGTTCAATTTCTAATTTTGCAAATACTGCTCCTACACAATTATAGATACTTAATCCCTCTAAACTCTTTCAAGCGGTAATCCATTCCGATAGAAATTACAAATGACAAAATTTATCCGTTTTTCCTACTTGCTAAATTCAGCAAGTAAAATGTTTTTAAAAACTTCTGGGTTATTAAGGTTTAAACTGTTCGAATTGATAGCGAGTGTATGTTTACCTCCAAGTGTTCCACCAGCAAAAGTGGAAAACCCTGGAACGGCCCCCCTGTGTCCCCATACCGAGACACCGTTCGGAAGCTTAATTTCAAGTATTCCAAGACCATATCCGGTTCCCTCTCTATTTGTAGGAACTGTAGTAAGCATTTGTTTTAACTGCTGTTCCTTCAGTAATTTGCCACCTAGTAAGCAAGAGAAGAATTTGTTTAAGTCGTCAGCAGTAGAAATCATATCTCCATCCGAGCTACCTGGGTTAATATAAGTAACATCTTTTAGCTCACTCGCTCCGTCTAGTTGCAAATAGCCACGGGCATGCTTGGTGCCTGGAATCACGCTTGAATTACCAGGTAAAAATGTATTTGACAAATCAAGCGGTTCAATAATCCGATTTTCAACCTCTTCCGCATAGCTGTTTCCTGTTACTTTTTCAATAAGGATTCCTAGTATTACATATCCTGTATTTGAATAAGACCAACCCTTTCCTGGGGCAAAGTCTGGGGGAAGTGAAATCCCCATCTTTACAAATTCTTCAGCCGTATACGATTTTTTTATATCCGTAATATCAAAGTCTTTTGAATTTATATAGTCAGCAATACCACTTGTATGATTCAATATTTGCCGGATCGTAATCTGGTTACCATCATATCCGTTTCCTTGAATAACACCAGGTAACCATTTTTCAATGGAGTCGTCTAGATTCAAACGGTTCTCTCCAGATAATTGAAGTAGAACTGTTGCAATGAACGTTTTCGTCACACTGCCAATGCGAAAGCGAAAATCTGCTTGCATTGGTTTCTTAGTTTTCAGATCCGCTACCCCAGCACTATAACTCCAAGTTTTATCCCCCTTAGAAATTTTAGCGAGTATTCCTGGGTATCCAAGTTGCAGTTCATCTCGCATTGCTTTCTTAACGGAAGTACGATCGCTTTGCGTACTTGTTTGTAACGAACTAGATACATTTTGCGTAGATTCTGCTTTTACAACTGATGTTGGTGTTATGTATAACAGGGAACTTCCACCTATTAAAAGTGCTAGACTTGCACATGTAATTTTACTGCGTGTTTTCATAAAAAATTCCTCTCTTCTATTAAAATTGTATAGATAGTTGATAGCAGTGTCATATACGAGCCACACAGCTATCCATTCTCTCAATGATGAAAAGGCAACAATACATTTGCAATCATTGTACTCATTATTTTCACAAAACACTCTTGTTACTAATTGTTATATATATGCCGTACTTATCCCCCCTTCACGCCTCCTTATATTTTTATCCTACACAATGAAAATCTCTTTTTCCTTACCTATCCCTTACAAATTCCTTACATTCAAAATCACTTGTACACTAGGGTTGAAGTAGCATCTGTGCCCGAAAACGCAAAAAAAATAGATTACCTGCACACGAAAAAGTATAGTGCACAGGTAATCTATTTGTTTTTAAGATTAACAAAAACCTAATTTATCTTTTGAATTCTTCCATCAATAATAGACTGAATTGGTTCTTTTGATTTTTTTATATAATCTACTAATGCTTCAAAATCAGTTGGTCCTGTTTCAGCATCTTTACCGTTTTTAAAAGATACAAATCCATCTCCCCCTGAAGCTAAAAATGCGTTAGCAACGACGCTGTAAGTTTTAGAAGGAATAATTTCTTCTCCATTCGTTAAGCGAATACTTGTTACTTTTTCTCCATTGGGCTTGTTCGCATCCCAAGTGTATTGGATTCCTGAAATTTGAAGCATTCTTGTTATGTCTTTTTGCCATTGTTGATTTAAAATATCACGAATGTCTTGACCTGTTAAATTTACTTTTATTAATTGATTTCCGAATGGTTGAATACCATATATCTCTCCCCATGTAATATCACCAGCATCTAAGTCATTACGAATACCACCAGGATTCATAAGTGCAATTTGGGATTGCATTGTTGTACGCTGGGCATCAGCAACTAAATTTCCAAGAGTAGATTCACCAGCCGTATTGAGTTTGCGATCTAGTGGCGCAATAGACTTACCTACAACTTCATTAACAAGAGGTGCGATTTTTGCTTGATATTTCTCCATCTTCTTCTTTATTTTTTTATCAGGCTCTATGCCTTCATGATAAGTTGTAACAATTTCTGCTTTTTTCTCAACAATATCTTGTGTTTTACGATCAATCTTTACATCAACATCAGCAAAAGCCATACCATATGAATTTGCTTGTACGACAAGTTTATTATTAACAGTTCCATTTACATAAGTGTGGCTATGGCCACCAAAAATAACATCGACTTCTGGATCAGTCTCATTTGCTAATCGGACGATATCACCATTTGTTACGCCGTTCCCATCTGTTATACCTCCGTTATGTGCAAGAACAACGATAGATTTAACGCCTAGTTTTTTTAATTGCTTTACGGATTTGTTAATAGCTTCAACTTCATCTGTAATTTCTACATTCTTTAGCATAGTAGGCATAACAAGGTTAGGAACATCCGTTGTTACGACTCCGATAAATCCAACAGGAACTCCTTGTACCTTTTTTATAGTGAATGGTGGTAAAAATAAACGACCGGTGGATTTATTATAGAAATTTGCAGCAACATATGGGAATTTTGCTCCTTTAAAATTCCCTGTTTTCTCATGGTATCCACCATAAATAAGGCGGTTCATTTCTTCAACACCTTCATCAAATTCATGATTCCCTATCGTTCCAACATCGAATTTCAAATCATTTAGAAATTCAATCGTAGGTTCGTCTTGTAATAATGCTGAAACAGGAGTACTTGCTCCAACAACATCTCCAGCATGTACCTTTAATGTATTCGGATTTTGTTTTTCACGATCACGTAAATAAGCCCCTAAGTACTCAATTCCCCCTGCATCTTTATTGTTAATTTTTTTTACAGTGTCTAGTTGCCCATGAAAATCGTTAATACCGAGCATTTGTACATCTATGTAGCGGTTTAATTCTGTACTTGCTTGGGCTGAAGGCATAGCAAATACACTAGTAAAAGTAACTGTACTTAATGCTAAAGCAACTGGAATGATTTTTTTCAACATAAAATTTCTCTCCCCTAATTAAAATCTGACATAATACGATGTTATTTTAATATATTAAGAGAATTATTTCTATAAAAATTCAACTAATTATAAAAATTAATAAGATTTTATTGTTTTCTGACAAAACATTTCTTTATTTTGAGGATTATTCAAAATATTATCTTGATAGTAATATAACAATACTTCTAAGAAATCTAAAAAACTCTAATCAATATATTTTAGCTGTTAAGAAGAGTATTCAATCCAAAATTAATGGAGATTTATCAACCTAACATCTCAATATCACCATTAAAAAGATGCTCCTGGATTTATCCAAGAGCATCTTTTATAAAGCTTTATTTTAACTTGTTTATAATTTATTAATTAACAATTATATAGTTGTAATTAGTCCTTTAAAAATGATAGGAGTGCTTCATTAAATTCTTTGGCATGCGTTGCATTTAGCCCATGTGGACCACCCTTTATTAACGTTACTTTAGAATTAGGAATTGCTTCATGTGTTAATTTCCCACTATATTCATATGGTACAGTTGCATCAGAATCACCGTGAATAATAAGAGTAGGTATATTAAACTTCTCCAAGTCTTTTCTAAAATCTGTCTTACTAAAGGCGGTAATACAATCAAGTGTTCCTTTAGGTGATGCACTGGCTGCTATATCCCAATTATATAAACGGAATGGCTCACTAACTAAATCTGTTCGATTACCAGCTGCGAAAAATCCCTTAGTAAATTCATCAAGAAATGCAAGGCGGTCATTAATCACACCACTTTTGAACGCTTCAATTGTTGCATCATCTAATGCCCCTTCAGGATGATCCTCTGATTTGTATAAATATGGAGGTACTGCTCCAGCAAAAACAGCCTTTTCAATACGATCTGTTCCATACGTACTAATATACCGGGCTACTTCGCCTCCACCCATAGAAAAACCAACAAGTGTGACATTTTGAAGCTCTAAATGTTCTAATAGTTGATGTAAATCAGAAGTAAAGGTATCATATTCATACCCTTCCCACGGCTGAGATGATTTTCCAAATCCTCGACGATCATATGTTATAACTCTGTATCCAGCCTCAACAAGAGCGGGAACTTGGTATTCCCAAGATCGACCACTTAACGGCCAACCATGAATTAGTACAACTGGTTTTCCTGTGCCATAATCCTCATAATATATCTCAATTGGTTCTTGATTTTCGGTTCCTACAGTAATTTTAGCCATGCTTCTACCTCCAAAAAATATTCTAATATGTATCCTTTTCTTCAATAATCCGGATGAATGTCATAACCTATTCATGCACGTTTATGTTGTGAACTCTAAGTATGAAACTCTATTGTTCCAATGCATTCATTTTCTCCTTTTGGAACAATCCCCCCTCTAATACCTTTTTCATCAAAAAATAATTACTGAACATTACTCCTATTCAATTGTAATAACAAAAATAGGTGACTATCAATATTGTTCTATCTATAGGATGTATAGGTAAAACCAATCTATTTTATAGTGAAAACAACTATAGTTACGACCTATACGAATTATAGATAATTTAGAATTGATTAACGAATCAGTTTTCAAATACTATAAAATTGTATAGCACTTCATGTTCTGTGAATGCTGCTATAACCAATATTATTGGTCAGCTTAGTTATAAACGAAGAAACTTATGATAGTATCCGACTATTTAAACTTTCTTCGATTACTTAATTTTTAGGAGGAATACATAATGACTGATCTCTATTCTCGTATTAACAAAGATGATGCTGTTGTGCTTTTAGTAGATCATCAAACTGGTCTTATGTCCGGACTAGTACGTGACTATGGTGTTGATGAATTCAAGAACAATGTTTTAGCTCTTGCTCATACTGCTAAGTTTTTTGATTTACCAGTTATTTTAACAACAAGTTTCGAAAACGGGCCTAATGGACCTTTAATGCAAGAATTGGTTGATCTCTTTCCTCATGCACCAAAAATAGCTCGACCTGGACAAATTAACGCATGGGATAATGATGATTTTGTAAAAGCAATCGAAGAAACTGGAAAAAAACAACTTATCATCGCAGGCGTAGTTACGGACGTTTGTGTTGCTTTCCCGGCACTTTCCGCTATAAAAGCTGGATATGAAGTATTTGCTGTTACGGATGCTTCAGGAACTTTCAGTAAACAAGTTGCAGATGCTGCCAATACTCGTATGGCACATAGTGGTGTGCAACTTATGAACTGGTTTAGCGTAGCTTGCGAATTACAACGCGATTGGCGCAACGATGTCGAAGGTTTTGGCAATTTGCTTGCTAGCAATCTTCCAGGCTATCAAAATATAATTGGAAGCTATAGGGGAGCTCAGCGAGATCTTAGTAAACAAAATGCATAAAGTGAAACTTTAATCAGTGGGGGTTTTGTTCATCCCCCACTGATTATTAGTTGAACCAATCGGGCTTTTACAGGCAGTTGATCCCCCACCTAACTTCTTTGCTTCCGCTGAATTTTGAGGTGGGGGTCTTACTGCCCGTTAATGCGGGATAAATGTATTTCAAAGAAATAGCTTTAAATCACTTTCAAAAAAATGGATAGTATACATTTAGTGCTGATTAAATCAGCACTCTCTTTTAATTTAAAAGGTATAGCAAAAATTTTATTTTTACGATTACAATTTTAAACAATTAAAAAAGGAGCGTTTTATTATGAGTAATTTAGAATTGTTAAATCCGGAGAACAGCGCATTAATTTTGATTGATTTTCAACCTCAAATGACTTTTGGAGTTGCAAGTATTGATAGACAAACATTGATTAATAACGTTATGCTACTTGCTAAATCAGCAAAAACTTTTAACGTACCTACTATTCTTACTACAGTTGAGACACGCAGCTTTTCTGGTTATTTTTGGCCACAAATTCTTGATATATTCCCAAACCATGAAATTATAGAACGCAGTTCAATGAACTCTTGGGAAGATCCAAAATTTGTTGAAGCAGTTAAAGCAACAGGTAGAAAGAAATTAATATTTGCAGCACTTTGGACTGAAGTTTGCCTTGCATTCCCTGTGCTTGAAGCAATGAAAGCTGGCTATGAAGTGTATGCAGTTGATGATGCTTCAGGTGGTACTAGTCTGACAGCACATAACGCTGCTATGCGTCGTGTAGAACAAGCTGGTGCAATTCCAGTGACAGCAATTCAAGTTTTACTTGAATACCAACGTGACTGGGCACACAAAGACACTTATGATGCTGTAATGGAAATTGTAAAGGAGCACACTGGCGCTTATGGTCAAGGAGTAGAATACGCATATACTATGGTGCACGGCGCGCTTCCAAGCAGGAAAATATGAAACAAGAAGGAGTAGCTGTCGAAGAGACTTATACAGGGAACACGATGGATGCTGCTGATCCAGTAACAACGATTGTTACATGGGAAATTCAAGAAGGTAGAGAAAAGCAGTTTGAAACATGGAGACATGAAATTGAGGCTGCCGCTACTAAATTCCCAGGGCATTTAGGTGTAAATCTAATAGTCCCAAATAACGAATCGAGAGAGTATACTGTTATTTTTCGCTTTGATACGTATGAGCATCTACGTGCTTGGCAAGAATCAGACATTCGCCGGGATTTGTTAAAAACGGCAGAACAATTTCAAGTTACTAATCCGAGTTACAAAACTGAAAGTAGTTTGGCTTATTGGTTTGTTACTCCGAAAACGCCAGTTCCACCTCCAAAATGGAAAATGTCTATCGTTACCCTTCTGGGTGTATGGCCTCTTAGCATGTTAGTTCCTAAAGTGATAGGACCTATTATAAAACATATAAATCCTATTATGTCGGCCTTTTTTGTTTCAGTATGTATAGTGTCCTTGCTATCATGGGTAGTCATGCCGATTTTCGGTAAATTATTTCATCCATGGTTACAAAATAATAGAAAGTAGACGAGGTGTGAACATGACTTTACCGGATATGATCTTATATAACGGAAAAATTACTACCCTTGACCCTTCTCAGCCTGAGGTATCTGCTATCGCCATAACTGATGGTTTAGTCACTGCAGTAGGTGGAGATGAGCTTCTTAATAGTGCCACGGAAAAAACAAAGAAAATAGACCTTAAAAGAAAGAGAGCTATTCCAGGCCTGAATGACTCTCATATACACGTTATTCGTGGTGGTCTACATTATAATATGGAATTACGTTGGGAAGGCGTGCCATCACTTTTTATTGCTCTAGAAATGCTCAAAGAACAGGCAAGGCGTACACCTGCTCCTCAGTGGGTAAGGGTAGTTGGAGGTTGGTCTGAATTTCAATTTAAAGAGAGACGGTTGCCAACTTTGGAAGAAATTAATGCCGTTTCTGAAGACACTCCTGTCTTTGTGCTACATCTTTACGATAGAGCACTTGTAAATCGTGCTGGGCTGCATGCACTGGGATATACAAAAGATACACCAGACCCTCCAGGCTGCTTAATTGAGCGGGATAAACGAGGTAATCCAACAGGCCTTTTAATTGCGAATCCTAACGCTTCTATTCTTTATTCAAGTTTGGGTAAAGCACCAGCACTTAATTTTGACGACCAGATTAATTCAACTCGCCATTTTATGCGCGAATTAAATAGATTAGGTATTACAAGTGCTATTGACGCAGGTGGTGGATTCCAAAATTATCCTGATGATTACAAAGTTGTTGAACATTTAGCCGAGAAGGAACAATTAACTTTGCGTATTGCTTATAATCTATTTACGCAAAATCCAAATCATGAATATGAAGACTTTGCTTCATGGGCAAAAATTGTTTCTCCAGGTCAAGGAACTGATAAGTATAAAATGAATGGTGCCGGAGAGATGTTAGTATTCTCAGCAGCCGATTTTGAAAAATTTCAAATGCCACGGCCTGAACTAGCTACGATGATGGAAGCTGACTTAAAGAAAGTAATTTCTCTATTGGTGGAAAACCGTTGGCCCTTCCGTTTACATGCAACTTATGATGAGTCAATCACACGTTTCTTAAATGTATTCGAGGAAGTTAACAGTGAAATTCCTTTTAATGGTCTACGATGGTGGTTTGATCATGCAGAAACAATCTCAGATCGTAGCATGGAACGTGTTAAGGCTTTAAATGGCGGTATTGCCATCCAAGACCGCATGGCTTTTCAAGGTGAATACTTTGTTGATTTATACGGAAAGGAAGCTGCAAAGCGTACTCCTCCGATTTATCGTATGTTAGACCTTGGTATACCTGTTGGCGCCGGTAGTGATGCAACTAGAGTTTCCAGCTATAACCCTTGGGTCGCTCTTTATTGGATGGTTGCCGGAAAAACCATTGGTGGACTTTCGATATACGATGAAAAAAATAAACTGGATAGAAAAGTAGCCCTGGAATTATATTCAAAAGGAAGTGCGTGGTTCTCTGGTGATGAAGGTAAAAAAGGAACCCTTGCAGTAGGTCAGTTTGCTGATCTTGCTGTATTGTCTGCTGACTACTTTACTGTGCCAGAAGAAGAAATCAAGAACCTTGAATCATTACTCACAATTATGGGCGGACAGGTTGTGTATGGAAATGATGAATTTAAAAATTTATCACCTGAATTGCCGCCAGCATCACCTGACTGGTCACCGACGGGCGTTTATGGTTATGGCGGTGCTAACCTAGCCAACACTATACTTTCTCACGATGCCCATGATAACAAGTTACATAGTTGCAGTAACCCTCTCCATCAACACACTCATACCGTAATAGGAAAAGATGGAACTAAATGGGGTATTGGTTGTACTTGCTTTGCTTTCTAAATCAAAACCACCGGTATAATGCCGGTGGTTTTCTTTCTGCAATAAGGATATGTAGATTCGAAATAGCATTGTATATCTCTATTGGAATCTATTACTATTTAATAGGACAAAAGAGTTGATAGCTTAAACTTGATTTGTTTTTTACATCCTTCTCTCCGTGCAAAGTCTACCCCTTTCCCTTAAGTAAAAGTCACAAATCGATCACACCACACATATAAATCCACTGCCCTTTGACTTTAATATAGATCTTAATTTTTCAATTGTTACATTAGAATCATTATTATTTCTATTACACTGATACTTTTTGCGAATCATTTAACTTCTGCATAAAGATACGTGCTGCAAAACTTAAAAATTTATCATCAAAGTGAATAAGATTAATATCTTGGCTTGGTGTTGGATCAGTAATACGAACTATGCTCAAAGTATCATTATTAACAAAGTTAACCAGTGAACGAGGTATTATGGCAACCCCATGTCCATTGTATACAAGGCTCAATAGAGAAATAGAAGATTTTGTTTCTATATTTGCTTCAGATAAAGATAACCCTAAACTCTCACAATATATTTTAATAGATTCACGACAACTACATGAAACCATTATTCTACTCAGCCCTACTAATTCTCGAAAAGAAACAAATGATTTTTCATTCAAAGGATGATTTTTTGGAATGACAAGGACGAGCTCTTCACTATACAAAAGGGTGTTTGTTAATGTGTCTGGAATTTGAGCACTACGTGTAATCCCAAAATCAATATTTTTGTCAACGATTTGATTTACGGCAACTTCGGATTCTACAATTTTCACTACGATGTTGGGATAATGTTGTTGAAACTTCATAATATAAGGTGTTAAATAAGTAAGGTCCTCTAATAGACCTCCTATAGTAATCACACCTCTTTTTACACCCTTTAATTCAAAAATTTCATTATAAACGTCATCAAATTGTTGCATGATAAATTTTCCTTTATCAAATAGCAGCTTACCCGCTTCTGTCATTTTGATACCTCTTCCAACTCGATGAAACAAAGGTGTATCAAGTTCACCTTCTAACACACGTATTTGTTGACTTAAAGTCGGCTGTGAAATACCTAGAACTTCCGCAGCTTTAGTAAAACTATTATTATTACAAACTTGAATAAAATACTCTAAATGACGTAACTCCATTCTTGATACCCACTCTCCGCTTTATGAAAGATTTATAATGAAAAGGACGATATGTATACGTGAACATAACAACTTTATTTCCTACTATATTAATTGCAATTACATAATTTCTTTATTTTGTACTACAATACATTTACTACTATTTATTAATTTTCCCTCCTATTTATTTAATTTATATTTAATTAGGATATTACTAAACAGAAATAACATCTAAAAACTTACACTTTCTGTGCGTAATATCCTAACTTTTTCAACTGTTTACTTATCATTTTTTCTCAATATAGTCCAAACTACCAAATATTTGCCGAATCCCCTCTCTATGCTGTGGAAAAATTAGTGTCACCAATTCAATACCTTCTGAAATAATTGATGCATACGTGATACAAAAACTTACAAGTAATATTTTGTCCTCAATTTTTTTATAGGCCGATCAGCTTTACTGTATAGTAGCTCAAGCACTGCAAATTCAGTTGCATTAAGTCCATAAATTTTTAGATCCTTTTCATACGTTTAGTGATTGGCTGTAATTCCCTTGATAATATAACAAATAACTTTAAAGATAAGCTCTCATAATTACCAATCCTTTACAAGTTATCTTGAATTCGAGATTTATTATATTATCGTCGAAATATTATGTCAATAATTCATTTTAGCGTTATCAAGCCACTTATAATTTATTTCTCAACATAAGACATATAGAATCGTTAGAAAATAACTGTTAATATATAGATATCTCAATTACGTTATTTTTTAGAGGGCTTGTTGTCTAGCGCAAGCTCTCTTTTTTCATAGTCTAAATGGAATTCGGACACATTTTATATGGTGAGTTTTGCCCTCTTTTAGCGATAGAGACAAAAAATCTGGTTGTGATGTAAAAACTTCAAAATAACCGCAAATAATCTATAAAAATCAGACATATTAATGAATATGCATTCAAGCGAATCCGATCTGTTTAAATTTGATTATTGAACTATTTCTCTGTGGCAAAATAAAGCAGCGCTATGGTCGGAAAAGCGATTCCGATCCACAATGCTACACTCCATCCTCCGAAAAAGGATCCAACAGCAACACCCAAAAAGAAAATAGACATGAATAATCCATTTAAGCGACTACGAACTTCTGGTTGCAAAGAGAAAATCAAACGTTGACTTAAAACTGAAAGAGGAATATCGCACTCGATGTTTCCAGCCCCGTCGACTGCAAGCAAAGCAACTTCTAGAGAAGGGAATTCAAAGAGGAGAATTGAAAGAAAACCTTGATATTGAATTATCCATCGATCTCATTTACGGACCAATTTTTTATCGGTTGCTAGTAACCGGTGATAAGTTGGATGATTCCTATGTACATCACTTGGTAACAAGCGCATTCGATGGAATACGATAAACATGAATAACATTCGAAAAAAGAATTAAATGGGCCTTCCTCCTATACGAATAAAATTTCGCTTAACTTAATAAATAAAATATCTAATTATTTAAGCTGATGTATATGAGTCGGTCCCCCACATACATCAGCTTAAGAGTTGAGAATTACCCTAAATGAATGAACATGCAAAAAAATTTATTCTGGGGATTTTACGATATTTTATTTAATCGAAATGTGACATAACTCCTAATATTAGTCTTATTAAGACGCAAGCTCCCTCTCTTCTATTTTTTAATTGAATATTTTAGGTTTATAATGATTTATTTTTAAAGATAATTACCTAATTTATTAACTTATTTTAGAGTAAAAAATAGGAGAAGTCTATCGTGACAGACTCCTCCTAAAAAACAACCGTTATATACATATTGAAAATAAATTTATTTTATTAATAATGAATATTCACCAGTGTTATCATCAAATTTATACACATTCAAATAATATTTCCCTGGTTTCGCTACGAATTTTCCCTTTATAGCATTTCCTTCATCTTCACCACAAGCTACGTAATTTTGCATGTCTGATTCATGATAAAGTACCCATGTCATCCCAATGTTTTGTTCATTTACCACAGAAATATCTACTTCTTTTGGAACTGTAACATCAAACGTATAAACATCTGTTTGATCAGGAGCGATCAGATTTCCTTTTACAAGCTTATTAAACGGGAGTACCTTTTCCTCTTCAAGGGATCCACCTGTTTGCGGATCTTGTTTTACAGTAACTTTGGTTTGTTCTTTACTTTCTTTTCCTCTACTATCTTTCACTGTTAGTTCCACAGTATATGCTCCTTTTTCTCCATATACATGGGTAGGGCTGACTTCTGTACTTGTTGTACCATCTCCAAAGTTCCATAGATAAGAAATAATTTTTCCATTTTCACTTTCTGTACCATCACTATGGAATTGAATTCCTTCATTTACTATCCCGCTATATGGTCCATTCATATTTACTATAGTCGTTGTTTTTTCTTTTTCCTCTGTTGCAACACCATGGAAAACAATATCATATTCAAATTGATTGGCTGCATTCACACGATAGTTAACAAAATAGGCTGTAACTGTTTTATAGCCGCTCCATCCTGTTTGAGACAACTGCTCCAAGGTTTGATTGACTTGTTTACTCATTGTTTTCCAGTCTTCAGACTCACCTTTTGATGTACTACCTATGTACTTGCCTTCTACAGTAAATGTGTTAAAAAATTGAGACTCATGTTTTGTGATTTTTGCATCTTTTATATTAGTTACATCGACAATTTCTTTCTTCACTTCAGCTAACGGCTTAGGTGCATGTTGTATTAAGTAATCATTTGTTACTTGTGGTACATTGTATTTATCTTGATTATCAATCAACTGCTGCATATACGTTTGATATTCTATATTCAGCTGTGCATCTTTACTTAATGCTTCACGATACGCGTCATAATTTTTCACATCGTTTGCACGGATTAAATCCTGAATCTTATCAAAGGTTTCAAAGTGGTGATTATATAGATAAGACTGTAGTGCAAAGGAATAATTATAAAAATCCCATGATCCATATTTTGCGAACAAAGTTTGCTTTGCAGTATAACGGCTTGCCGGATCAGATGATAAGCCACTTATAATACTTTTACGTGGAACAACATTATTTGTACGTGTAGATCCTGCAAAGAATTCTGCATTCCCTTCTTGGAACCAAGTTAAGCGTTCATTTTGATATAGTTCTCCACTCCCAAATAAACCAGGAACCTCGTATCTTCCTTGTAAATAATGAGTGAATTCGTGACGGAATAACTCTTCTAGACTATAAATACTCTGTTTTGGTGTACGCTCATATGTAAAGAAAGTACCCTTCTCTTCAATATAAATACCGCCGTTGTTCGTTTCATATCCATATAATTGTCTATTTAATTGATAATCATCTGGATTATTATAAATTACAATTGTCAGCACATCATCTGCGTTACCTGGTTCTAGTGCTTTATCATTTCCAATTACACGGTGATATTGTGCCTTTACTTCTTTGGCTGCCCAATATAACCTTTTAATTTTCTCTTCTGTTACTTTATCGCCTGTCTTAAAAACAATAGATCCATCATCAAATGTATATGTTTTAGGTAAGTATTGTAACTTCCCTTCTTCACGTATTTTCTGTAAATCTACTGTATTTCCATCATAATCTTTTCCACCGTAGTTTGTTTTGATTTGCTCTACCGCTATAAAATAAGGTCCACTTAGGCGAGGATACATATTCATCGCTTGTGTAATAACTTCCAATCCTTTGTTTGGATTGCTATGAAATTTCCCTAAACGTCCTGCATAATAAATCCCATTATTAATTAGCCAACTATTCTCAGTTGTTAAATTCCGTATGAGAGCAATTCTACTAACCTCATTTATAAAGTTATCTATCTTTCCATACCACATTGTTGCATTAGGCTTTTTATTCGTTTCCTGCAAATAAGATTGTATATCATAATCAATACCTTTTACGATTTCATATACAGCTTGTTCTTTCATATAATCATTAGCATACATAGAAAGGTTATCATTAAACTGTTTTAAAATATTTGCCGCATACTGTACTGTTTCAGCATCACTAGAAGCATTACTAATTAATTTCCCATACGCAACTACTACTCTATCTTGCTCAGCTGTACCTAATGTAAAGTTTGGATTTTTTGCAATAGCTTTTAATGCTGGTAAACATTTGTCATGGAAGCTTCTCTCATTTAAGTAACCTACTTCATTATTAAAATATCCCACATAAAAAGCAGAACGTAATATCTCAACAAAAGTTTCAATTCCCATTGAGTCCTCTTTCGTAAAAGATTTCCCTCGTCGTCCTAATTCATTAATGATAACGTTCATACGTTCTCTATTTTGATAAAAAGCTTTCGTATCTTGATTGAATTGAAATAAGTCTGTAATTTGATTCCATGAAACTCTTGATAGCGTATCAATGAATTGACTATCAGGCATTTTATTCAGTTCTGCCAGAGTATAGCTTTGCTTTAATTGCCTGTCATTATGTTTCATCACCGAAGTTGGCCTTTGTGAAAAATCACCTACTTTTAAACGCTCTTCAAAAGTTAAAGTTCCATCCGCTTTTGTAGCATGTGCAATTTCATCTTTTGAAGTTTCTGTTCCAATTGGTTTCATCTGCAACAGATTATAGGGTGCTTTTTCTTCAGCTGATATCTGTGTTTGAATACTTCCAAATGATAATGCCATCGTACTCATACCGATTATCAGTTGAGTAAATTTTAAATTTTTGTTCATTACATTTCCTCCATTTATATATTCCACACAAAAATATAACATTTTATTTTAATAAATCATCATAAAATGTATTATTACATATTGTTTAATATGTATTTCTGTATAAATTAATATTAAACAAAGCATTATTGAATCTCTTTCTTTTTCCATACATACTCATAAATTGAGTAAACTTTTTGTTTGGAATTTACAGGTTCGTTGCACGAAACCAGACTCTCTGGCAAGATTTCTTAAGATGTTCGGGGATAAATAACATTGAATTTCTTGAGCAAATAGTTGTAGTTCATCAGATACAAAAATAGACATAAAAAACGCTATCCTTTCCTATGATTCTAGAGAAAGAATAGCGTTTTTTTACTCGTTCAGTACTTAGTAGGTATAACTTTTTATATTTCAAATGACTTTTCTCTCTAAAATTATTTTTCATACAAATTTTCAGATTCTAAAAAATCTATAAATTTCTTATAATGTGTCACTGTTCTTTCTAAAGCAATCATTAAAACAAATATAAAATAAATTGCTTGAATTCCATTCATATAATTAAAGAGTGATTCAAATATATATACAATACTTGCAATCATAGAACAAAACCATAAATAAAATTTCATTTTCAGTTTTTTAATTTTTTGCTTAGTTGTCTTACAAGGCTGGCCATGAACTCTTATAAACAAATAAATTGCTGTATGCAAAATAATAATTGAAAATTGGAAACTTCGATTGTCCTCTGAACTAAATTCAGAGAAACCTATTTCTAATGAATGTAATACTATCCAAATAGAAAACAAAGATAGCACGAAGACATATAAAAAACCAAATAATAATTCAAAAATAAATAACCAAGGTTTATTTAATATTGAGTAAAATGGATTTAGATATTTTATGGTTAATAAAAATTTCTTCACTAAATCAGTAATAATAATTGATGTATTAGTTATATTCATATAGAAAAGTAATGTTATTGGAACCAATAACATTATAGCAATGCCCCAAATGGTAATCTTAATACCGGATAAAAAGAAAACAGCTCCAAAAATTACAACTGAAAAAATAAAAGTTGATATTGGAACAAACATTAAAAATATAAGAGTTCTTATTAAGATTAACTCCCCTAAAAAATCTTTTATTATGAAAACATGTATTTTTTCCTCCTTGTAATTCTTCACAGTTTCAACTATTTCTTTCTCGGATAAAAGAAAATACTTCAATCTATTAAACATAAAAAAACTCCTTTATATTAATTTAAAAAAGATTGCCCTCTGTATGCTACAGAGGGCAATCTTTCTTGATGATTAAAATATATACCCAACTGTTAGCAAATATATTAAAAGACATTGTCATTAATTCACTTTAAATTTCACTTCTGGGTATTTGGAGTCCAATTTTTCAAGCGCAGAGCTATCGTCTACCTGTTTCACATATCGATCAAAAAAAGCGAGACTGAATTCGTTTATAATACGGTGAACGTATCTTGGATCTTCATCTAAGCTTCGTAACAAAGGAGAGAACAAATGAAAATCAGTGAAACTCGTATGATTGGTATGGGGAATAACCATTGACATGCCACCACCTGCAAGTGCATGGTCACTACGAACTTTTCCCTCTAAAAAATCTTTCGTGGAATCATCACTAGTCTCTGCATTCATAATCAAAAACGGTTTTCCAACTATAGATTTCGGAACATTTTCCCCATATAATGTACCATCCATATTGATGGCTGCTTTGACACGGGAGTCTTCCACTAACACTTGCGCAGCTGTAGCTCCACCATAAGAATGTCCAAACATTCCAATTCGGGATGTATCCATTCTTCCTGTAAAGCGATTATCTTTATCGCTTTGGTTAAGCTTCTCTATTTGATTAAGTACAAAAACAACATCTTCCTTCCATAATTTGATATGGCGATCTCGTTCGGCAAAATCAGTTAAATTGATCGACTGTACAAAAGCGGTTCTGCCATCTGGAAAGACGGTAGCTGCAGCATCATAGGTATGATCAATTCCTACGACGATGTAACCTTGGCTGGCCAACTCCTCCACCTCAAACGTGTTTTGATTGCGAAAACCGCTTAAACCATGGGAAAAGAGTAGGACCGGATAACGTTCCTCTGAATCTGACAATTGAGCTTCCATGAATGCATTCGACTTCATCAAGCCTAGATGATGAAACGCGAATGCTGGAATAGACAATGATTTTTCCAACCCCTTGGCAATCTCATCCGAGTTATGGATATAAGGTGCGCGATTCATCTCTCCTTTTTCTTTTGCAGGATACCAAACCTGAACCATCAGCTCGCGCCGGCCGTTCAAATCTTTCATATAAGGTTCTTCTCGATTATAATCAATCCAATGATAAAGTGTAGTACCAACCTTGAAGGGACCGCTCGTTTTTTCAAATAAAACTACCGGCATGAGGGAAGGAAGCATGACCGCAATAGTCAAATAAATGACCAGTAGCGCTGTCTTGACTGTGAATGCCCCACAACTTTTAACGTTCTTTTTTGATTCAGCAAATAGATAGCAGCTTGTTAAAATAAATGGGGACAAATAAGCAGGAATCATCTGCCAGCGATACCCTTCTACGATAAGCTGCACCACAACCACACAAAAGGCAACTGTTAGAATGAAGACAGACCATTGTTTTATTTTCTCACTAAAAAACAATATACAGCCTAGAATACTAAAATTCACAATGATTATAACAGTCTCAAAAAAATCCATTTACATTCCTCCTATACCCGTATTTTATCTTCAAGGACATCCCAGCCAAATTGAAAAAACAATTTAAAATTACAAACTTTTCGTTTCCATCTCTGATTATCTTAATTCGTACCTTCAGTACCAAAAAATTATTTTCGGTACTCATTTTATATTATACCGAAATCTTCCAGACTGTAAAGTATAATTACCCTTAAGTAAAATCGACATAAAGTGAAACTTTAATCAGTGGGATTTTCTTCATCCCCCACTGATTATCAGCCCTCACCAATCGGACTTTTATGGGCAGTTGATCTCCCACCTAAATTCTTTGCTTTCACTGAATTTTGAGGTAGGAATCTTACTGCCCATCAAAGCGGGATAAAAATAAAAAATGAGCGGGGCTACGTTAACCTGTATGGTTATTGTGACCCTACTCATTTTTTTATGTAGAAGTACTATTTAATCCTTACTTGTGATTCCATGCAATATGATATCGGCCATCATTGCAAGTGACTCTTGTAGAGTAATTTGGTTAGAGGCTATACTCCCCTGTTCAAAAATTGATTTCATTAACGTTTTGAGTGTTTGGATTAGTACTGGAATGTCCAATGAACGTAAAACACCGCTATTGATGCCCTCTTCAACTAGCCCAGTAATTACCTCCCATTCTTCATTTATGCCTTGTTCTATTTTTGCCCACTGCTCTGGATGGTAACGTCGCAGTTCAATCAGTAAACGTACGAAGCTGTGCTGAAAATCCTTAGGCACAATTAAAAGAATCCCTTTTAATTTTTCCGGTATGGTCAAATTCGAATTATCGATAATTTCCCGAAAACGTATTTGGGCTTCTTCATTTATTTGCTCAACTACATAACCAATAAGCTCGTCCTTAGATGGAAAATGCTCGTAAAGCGTACTTTTGCTTACACCTAGATCACGAGCTAAATCACTCATTGTGAATTTTATTCCCCTTACATGAAAAAGCGCAATAGCAGTTTTGGCAATCCGATCTTTCATCATTTATTCACCTCATACCAAAATAGTAAAGTTATTATCTCTCCAGTACTATAATAGTACTTCGAGTACAAGAATAGTTTAACTTTTTATTTCTTGAAGGTCAAACGTGATGAAGATGATGACATTTCACCTCATAGCCTTTAAATGAAAATATTATGTTTTTTATGGAAACCAAGTTTATTTTTATCATTGCGGAGACATCAAAACTTTAACTTGATGGGGATATGGCACTACCTCTATTAATAAATATTACTAACCATATATCTATGGTTCATACCTATCATATTTTTTATAAACAGGATCAATTAGATTTAAAAAAAGATTTCTTTTTCTTTACTCGTAATAAATCACCTGTCCACCCTTTGAATCGCATATACATATACATACCCCCTGTTGTGAAAATAATAAATAAGAGAGCAATTAAATAGCTATATTTCCATTCAAGTTCAGGCATGTATTTAAAATTCATACCCCATAATGCTCCTAAGGCTGTCAAAGGCGTACTTACAGCAGTTAATACAGTAAGAGCTTTCATAATTTCATTCCCACGATGAGAAGAAACAACTTCTTGTAAATGAATCATCGTGTCTAATTCTTCTTGGTACTCTTTAACGAGTTGTAATCCACGCTCTAATTTTACGTGCGTTTGTTTATAACAAAGGGTGTTTGTTAGTTTTTCTAACCAAGCTTCTTTTAGGCCTTGTAACACTTCTTGTATTAAGCGAAACACATGTGTGTTCATAAATAATTCATGACGAATATGATAAATCCTTTCTAAAACTGCTATGTTATTATGATGATAAAAATCCCATAACACATTTCTGAAATTGTTTTCAAAATAGTCAACCTTTCGTAAATAGTGAGATATAAATATCGATAAGATGGCACATAGTCCTTCAGCGGAACTATTACAATTTTTTATACCTATAGGGAAATTATGTATTAATTCTTGAAAATCCTCTTCCTCTTTTTCTTGGACCGTTATCAGTATCCCATGAGCTACGAAATAATGAAGAAATTTTTGAATTTTGGCGTCCTTTTTATCTTGATCATATAAAAACGAACCATATACACAAGTTTGACTTGGTGATAACGTATAAACATATAATCCATTTTCACAAGGAGAACTTATTTTCTTTACAAATTGAGAGAAATAAAATGTTACATCACGGGGGATTATAGAAGAAAATTCTTCAAACTCACTAGTTTTCACATGATACCAACTCCATTTCGTCATTTTTATGCATTCCATATTATTCTTCCTTTCTAAATAGTTTTATGTTTGATCGAATCATATCCGTAATATGAAATTTGTATGTAGGTATCCATATCTTGGAGGAAAAGTTTTTAAATCATCTAAATTACAAAATAAATGCATAGGAGGTCTTATTCTTTAAAAAGGAAGACCCCCTATATATTAGTTATTTTTATTCTCAATTTTAAACATTTCCTCTATACAAGCACTTTTTATCTTTTCTTATTTATATTTGGAAAAGAAGCCACACAATTTGGCACGTCTATTCAACGAACTCCATTTCGGTCGTCATTATAATTTGGATTTATATGCAGATTGATTGGTGATGTCCTCAAATACTTGACTTCCAATAATATAGTATCCATGAAGCGCGGCCTCTTTTGAAGCGTCTACCATACGGAAAGAAACAATTTCACCTTGCATTTTTTCAATTTGTTTTTTGTGGAGATCTACTATTCCTCCTGTCCAAATAATAGTATCATACTGGTCTAACTTAAATTGTTTTTGTAATACACGCATGATGTCTTGGAAATGTGTATCCAACTCTTTTTGAATTAAAATATCCACCTGACTTGTCTCATAATTTTCTTCTTTATCTCCATATCCTTTTTCTAATATTTTTGGCATGTCATTAATATGCAATTGATTACTTTCACCCGCATGATTCTGCAGGATATTCTTAATATTTTTCAAAGGCTTGCTACATCCTAGTTCCGTCTCATAATGATTTAAAATGACATTCTGTTTCATATCTGTCATTTCTAATGTACGAAATCCACCATCAATAATTAAGATGCGATCTTGTTCCTGAATGATTCCCTCTTTTAAGAAATAGGCATGTAAAGCGATCGGTTGCTGAAGAATCAAAGCATTTTCAACCGTAATATTAATAAATTTCCCATCAATTTGTACGGAAGTTTCTTTTTTTAGTGCACGTTGTAATTGCTCATGCTGACTACCAAAACAAGTGACTGGAAGCCCGGTAACAACTAAAGGTAACACGACATTTTCTTTATAATCCTTTGCAATGCAACCAAATATTTGTTGTTTAAACTCTTCGCTTTCATAATAATTTTCTATTTCTTCGTCAAATGGAGGAAGAAATGAAGCGTCAGATTGATGTGCTTCATTTCCCATGTAGTATGCAAAGTCTAAGTCTATAAAACTTACCTTTGTTAAATCTTCACTTTCAGCATGATTAGGTACAGGAGCTAGTGTGGCAGCTTCACTCTTAATCGTCACCTCAGAATCTACATCCTGTCGATATGCCCGCTTAGTAAAACCAATTCCTACATCAATTGCATACAGAGATTTCATACTTTTTTCCTCACTTTCTCTTTTTAGAATTAAATCTAAGCACTCTCTTCTTTCCCTTCTTTCACATATTTCTTTTCATTTTCCGTTTTTTCTCCGTCTAGGTTCTTACTATTTTGTTTTATTTCATTATCCTTTTCATCTTTTTTCTTTTTGTTATTTTCGTTTTCTGTTAAATCTTTAATAGTAGAAATGACAACCGGTGTGGCTGTAAGCAGTTGTGGTAATGTTTGTTTTGCAACATTAGCTGCAGTTACAGAGAATTGTTTACTTGTCTCGGTTACCTTCTCTAATGTTTCCTTTATGTTTCCTTCTTGTAGTTTGTCTTTTACGCTTTTTCCTTTTGTTTGTATAGCTTTCCGATTTTCTTTTTTTAACAGAGATACTATGACTCCGGTCGTAATCCCAATCACAGCATATTTAAATATTGTATGTTTCATTTTTCTCACCCTTCTCTACTTTTATTTTCTTCCATGCTACAACCTAAAATAATTAACTTATCTATTTATCAGATATTGCAATCTATTAGAGAGAATGATAGTTTTGCGGCTGCCTATCACTCGCCGTTAGTGTTTCATCTGTTACTAGAAGTAAAATTCTCCCTTGATCTAGTTTTTCTTCATATAAGTTAGCTTCCTCCTTCGACAACCCCATTTCCTCCATTTGATTTCGGAGCTCGTCCCCTTTTTTGGAGAAAAAGTTGATAATACTTGTGCCCAACCCTTGTTCTTTTACTCCAATCGTATTTGTGTTTGTATCATCCGCAATCTTTTTTGTTATATGTTTTTCATGTGTTAAGACGTAAATGTCATCTTGGTGAATCCCTTTCAATTCTAGCTCTTTTACTTTCATAACTACTTCCTGTTCATTTTGATATTCATAAACCACCGGTTTTCTTTCATTCTTATGCATCGTATTTTTCCTCCCTTAGATTTTTTATTTTCTTATTTAGTTGTTATGTAATATGTAATACACCTATTTTAAAGATGTTAAACCTAAATTTTCAAAAAACTTCACATGATAGGTTATTAATGTTTTTGAATATCAAGGAAATGTCACGAGCACTTTGCTTTGATAACAGCGTTACAAATAACGCTTTATTTGGAAGACAAGTCCATTATTTTATAGAAATCATAGAAAAATAAAAAAGCACTCCTTTTCAAAGAGTGCTAAAAAAAACATATAACCTAATAAAAATATTTCTATTTTGATTACAGAAAGAAAGTCTTTATTAAAACATATGGTTGCTAATTTAATTGCGATCTGCCTTGCACCCAAGCAGCAATATCATTTATAACATACTCAGGAATATTAGCAGGACTATAATATTCATCCGGTTTACTTATTTCCCCATCGCCCTCTGTAAAGAAATGATTTAACTTTGGATATAGTCGATAATCAACGTTATTTCGTTCTTTTAATTGTTCTTTCCAAAGAGGAATTTCGATTTTTGATTGAACTTGATAGTCTCTTTCTCCTTGAATAATAAGAAGTGGTGTCTTTTGTTCTTTTGATATTTCTGCTGCTTTAATTTTCCGAATAGAATCCCAAAATACTGCTGATCCTAAGTAAAAATCTTTTGGAGGATTCTGACCAGAGAAATTTGGATCATTTAATAATTCAAATTGCGATTTGTAAAATTTATATTGCTCCTGGTTCATTGCTCCAATAGAAAAAAGATACTCAAATTGATCTAAAACAACGTCTTGAATCGTACGAGCTGGTCCACCCATTACAATTGCCCCAGCAATATTTTGATTTTGGTCTTTTTCAATCATTTTCGGAAGCATCATTCCACCTTGACTATGACCAAGAATATATATTTGACTCTTATTTATTAGAGGCTCATTTTTAAGAAATTGAGTTACAAGAAGAGCATCATCTGTTGTCTCTTTATCAACTGTATAGAAGGGACTGAATTGTGTTTTCAGCCCATGTTCATACGTTCGTTTATTATAGCGAAGGACAGCAATTCCCTTCGATGCAAGACCTTCAGCTAAATCGCGAAATGGTTTTAAAGCAAACGCTGTTTCATCCTGATCAGTTGCTCCTGATCCTTGAACAAGAATAACCGCTGGAAAAGGACCATTTCCTTTTGGAACCGACAATGTTCCTGGTAATGGAAATGCACCACTTCCAACTACTACTTCTTTATCAACAAATGATTCAGGCTTACTATATGATGGACGCTCAGCAACAGGACTAAACGACATGCTTAGTTGAAAATCGTCTATTTTTCCAGATGGATCTAGTTTAATTAGTAAAGGTACAGTCATTTTTTCAAAAACTAATTGAATCTCCACATTTGTATGAACAGGATTTGTCTCTTTTTGTGTAACCTCTCCAATTTCTATAAAAGAACCTGCTTGTAATTGAACTGGCAGTCCCTCCCAATAGCTCTTCAACCATTCTTCGGATATTATTTTCTGTAATGACCTTGAGGTTAAATCAAATGCAGATTTATAATCTTCACTATTCATATGGCGAATAAATGAAAGAGTAGTAGATATAACAGGATTTTCATCATCACTATTGTCTATTTTTTTTATATTTGTGTTTACTTCCTTTAATTTTGAAATAAATTGGTAGTTAAATGGATTATTATATGTATTAGGATATAAATTTGTTTTCAAAATTTCCGTATTCCGTGCCTTATACAAATTTGAAGAACTCTTAAAATTTTCAGGTGAAATTACTTCCTCCGCATATGAGACTGAGGGAATTGCTATTGTAAAAATTGCACTGATAAGTAATAACTTATTACTTATTCTTCTTTTCTTACCCATACCTATTGATTCTCCCTTCAAAATTTAAAATTTCTAATACAATATGCCAACTATAAGGAAAATAAAAATTACCAAAGAGATTAATAATCTATTTTACGATCCCCCTCTCAAGTTAAAAATCTATCATTAACAAACTTCAATAAAAAACGCCTTCCCCCTCTTTTTTTATTGTTGGATTTTCCAATGACCTAGAAGCACAGCACGAAATTACATGTAACCGACCCATGAGATTCTCTGTTTCAAAAGAAAAAAGCACCCCACTAGATGCTTTCTTTAATTGTTCTCACTATCATTTATTCAGGTAATTCTCTTATTACTATAAGATAAATTCATTCTATTTCCTAAACCTCACTTATTTCTTAATTCACTCATACCAATATAAAACCTAATAACCTACCATCAAAAAATAAAGAAAATAGGTTATTTGGCTATTCATTTCGTAAACTTAATGCTCAAATTAGTTTTTTTCACAAAGTTAAACTTTATTAAGAAAAACTTAAAGAATTTCCCTCTATATTCATAAGAACTTTTTTCTATACTCAAAAATGTAAATAGACAAAAGGAGAAACGATCATGAAGAAATTTGTAATTTGCATACTAGGAATAGGCCTCCCTATATACTTACTACCTTTCATATTACGCGGAGATTTAGACAGATTTAATCCGATTGCTGAAGAAAAAAATGTATATGCCGTTGCGAAAGGATATGGTGTTCCAGATTATCATCATAAAGGAAAAGCTATGTACTCACTAAAAGCTGTTGACGAATTAAGTAATGAAAAAGAATATACAGTTGGAACGAACACGCCTAATGATTTTATAAGAAAAACTTACTTAAAAATTCATGTGAAAGGAAAATATGTGTATTCTTACGATATTATTTCTAAAAAGGATATTCCTGAGAAAATAAGGGGACAATTGGAGATAGCAAATAAATAAAAGAGCCAATTCATACGATTTGGCTCTTTATTCTCTCTCCCATCTACCGTTTGGATAATTCTTTCGGTAGATTTATTAAATTCGTTATCATTGTTCCAATAACCATTGTTCAATTACTTTTACTGTTTCATCTCGTTGTGCTTTTGCCGTAATTAAACTCGCATTATCACCTTTTTGCTCACCATACATGCCAAAATGAGCATGGTTTCCCCCTTTTATCATGTGCATAGTTGTATTTTTCGACATTAACTTTTTATTGTTCTCTATTTTTTCTAGAGTTGCTAAAGCATCTACTTCTCCATAAATTGATAACATCGGAATCGATTTTGTAGAAAAGTCATCTGCAGGATACGAACCTAAGAAAATGATTCCGTGTACCTTGTCTTCATGCTGAGAGGCATACTTAGAAATCATAGCTCCGCCCATTGAATGCCCCGCAACATACCATTTTTGAACTTCAGGATACTTTTCAATTACACTATCTACCTCATTTATTCCAAATATCGCTAAGTTTAATGGTAACTTAGGCATTACTACAAAGTGCCCATCTTTTGCAAGAGCTTCTCCTAAGTAACTATAAGCCTCAGCTTCTACTTTAGCTCCTTGATAAAAAATAACCCCTACTTTCGCATCTTTCGCTCCAAAAACGATATTATCTTCATCTTTTTTATCATCTACTAACGACAAAGCCTCTTTCGTCGGTTTATAAGTAAACTGAGACCAAGTCAAAAAAGTAATACTTCCTATAATTAAAATAGCTAGTAAAGAGTACAGCATAATTTTTATCCATTTCTTCACAAAGATGACCTCCCTAAGATGTATATATTCCATATTTCGGATTATCATTAACACACATAAAAACTCGAGCATTTTTATTATGCTCAAGTTTTTAGTTCCGTCTTTAATTTATACTATAAATTGTCCAAGATAAATATGTAGCAAATGCAGACCATAAAAAATACGGAATTAGCAACCATGTCGATACCTTAGATAATTTGGAAGAAACCACTATGAGAAGTAACGTAGTAATAGCGACAAGTAAACAATCTACTGTTGCTAAAAACAAATTCTTTTGGCTAAATTGAAAATAGCTGAACGCTTGATTGAATATATAATTTAAAAGGAATAAAAACCAAAATGTTTTTGGCTTGAATCCATAGTTGTTGTAAATAATTGCAACTGATAATGCAATAAGTCCAAATAATACAGCCCATATCATTCCGATTGTCATACCAGGAGGTGTCCAAGACGGCTTTTCTAACGCATCATACCAAGTACGATCAATAGGGAATAAAACACTAGAAACATAAAACAAACCATATGTTAGTAAAAATACTATAATACTAGATTTTTTCATAAACATTCTCCTTTTTACTAGAAGATTATAGAAACTTTATATGATTAGTATGTCCTTATAATGGATAAAATTCTAAATACATATTGTTTAACCTATTTCATACAAATTCTTTCATATTTTTATATGCACAAAGGGCTCTCTCTCGTGCTGCCTTATGATCAACAATCGGATAAGGATATGTATTCCCAAGTTTTATATTGGATTTTTGTAAAATATGCTCAGGTGCTTCCCAAGGTTTATGTATATATTTGTTTGGGATATCTCTTAATTCTGGTACCCATCTTCTTATATACTCTCCATTTTTATCAAACTTTTCTCCTTGTGTGATAGGATTAAAAATACGAAAGTACGGTGATGCATCTGCTCCACTTCCAGCAACCCATTGCCATCCCATTGTATTATTTGCAATATCAGCATCTAGTAGTGTATCCATAAACCATTTTGCACCTTCTTGCCACGGAATTAACAAATGCTTTACAAGAAAAGAGGCTACAGCCATTCTTGCCCGATTATGCATAAAACCGGTTTGCCATAGTTCTCGCATTCCCGCATCAATAAACGGATAACCAGTTTCACCCTTCTGCCATACTCTTAATAACTCCTCTTCCTTATTCCACGGAAAATGTTCAAAGTTTTTATTAAGAGGTTTATATGCTGTAAACGGATAGTGATATAGCAAATAATAAGAAAACTCTCTCCAAATTAATTGGCGTATAAAACTAATCACTTGTTTTTCAAAAAAACTACATTGTCTTTCGGTACTTTTATTTATTAAGTAGTGATACATTAACTTCACTGATATTTGGCCAAATGAAAGATATGGCGCCAACATTGAATGAGCATTTTGATTTGGAAAATCTCTTCCTTCACTATAAGAGGCTAATTTACTAGAGAAAAATTTCTTAAATGTTTTGTATGCCCCTTCCTCTGTAGGCTCCCATATTGCTTCCATATGAGATGTCCACGGTATAGTCGGCAACAAGTGTAATTCTGAGACAGATAAGCTTGCTGGTAAAGAGCTTCCCCACTTTATACTCTGTACTCTGCTAATAGGTTTAGGTATTACCTGCTTTTGAAATGCATTGTAAAAAGGCGTAAACACCTTATATTCAGTGTTATCCTTCTTTTTTATAATCCACGGTTCTAATAATAAATGCGAATTAAATTCCTTACAAATAATACCTTTATCTTCTAATATCATTTTCATTTTTTGATTAGATTTTAACCTGTCTGGATCATAACAACTATTCCAATATACAGCCGTTATATCTAATTGTTTTATGAGAGAAAGTATTTCTTCCTGTATATTTCCTTTGCGGATTATTAAAGTAGAGCCCAATGCCTTAAGTTGCTTTTGGACATCTATTATAGCATGGTGTAACCACCACTTTGCCGCACTTCCTATTGAAAAAGTTTCATCTTGTACATATACCGGAAGAACCTCCCCGGACTGAACAGCCTCAAATAGAGCTGGGTTATCATATAAACGAAAATCTTTTTGAAACATAACGATAATTTTGTTTTGCATGGCTATCCCCTCTTACTCTTAAAACATAATAGATTCTTTATGTGAATAATCCTCTTTTTTACTTTTGCATTATTATATTAATAATTCTTTGTAATCGTAAACAAACGTTTCCATAGTTATTGGACTTCTATCTAGTAAATTCGATAAATCTGATGTGACTTTTTTAGCTAACCCTAATTTTGCAGTTGTATATATTCCAATCATAACCCAAATAAAGTCACTGTTAAGTCCCTTTTGAATCATTCTTTTTCTAAATTTAAATATACTTGGATTTGTATAAGTAATATCTTTATTTATTATTTTTGAAATAATAGCAGCAACTTCATAATATGTTAATGCCTCATTTCCCGTTAAAGAATAAGCTTTAAATTCATGTCCCTCTTCGGTTAATATTTTAGCTGCAACTTCTCCAATATCCCGTACATCTATAAAACTTGTTTCCCCTTTACCAGCAGGTACTTCAATTATTTTTTCATTTCTTAATTCATCACCATGTTGTGATAATAAATTTTGCATAAAAAAACTCGGTCTTAGGAATGTGTAAGGGATCCCAGAAGCCTTTATCATAGCTTCAATTTTAGCATGAGGTACTATCGGATTTTTTTCTACACCTAATAAAGATAAAAATACAATGTGTTTTATACCTATTTCTTTTGCGGCATCTACAACAGGCTGGAAATACTTTTTTGCATCAGCTAGATGTGGTGGTCTTATTAGAAAGATTTTAGTAACACCTGTTAAAGCCGCCTTTACAGATGAAGGATTTTCAAAATCAAAATACACTCCTTCAGTTTCTCTACTGCGCGTTGTGACTTTGAAAGTAGCATTTCTTTTTATTAGGCATTTTACAACCTCTTTTCCTACATTCCCTGTAGCACCTGTTACTAAAATCATTTTAATCACCCTTTATTTTTTTGTAAATTTTGAATCATACTTTGCAAAACTCGAACTGTATTTTCTACTTCCTCTTTAGGAATACTAGCTGTAGCATTTTTTATAACTTCATCGCTTACATTTTCTATCTCCTGTATTAATGTCTTAGTTTCATCTGTTAAAAATATTAAATGTGACCGTTTATCTTTAGGATTATGTTTTATAAGAATCCATTCTTTTTGCAATAATCTTTGTATAATCCCGGTTACTGTTGGACGGTCTGCTAAGAGCCTTTCAGCAATCATAGCTGGGGTGGTTCCATTTGGATAAAGAGATATATCCTTTAACACAGACCATTGCTGAGCTGTTATTTTATATTCTTTTAATTGATTTGATAATTCTGTTTTCGTCATTATACTTACCTTGTGTAATAAATAGCCTAAATTATTCATATAACCCCCAATATAGTTAGCACACTAATTATATAGTTAGTATACTAACTATAATGTGTAATTACAAACTTCAATTAATAGTTTATATATAAAAGATATATCAAATTCTTATTTTGTACTATTTCATATTATATTTAAAATCTTCTTTAATCCTGTTTTGCATGTATTGTACACTCTATATACAAAGGTTATTCCTTGCTGTTACTTTAAATAAGCATTTACAATTGTATCTAGCATAGGTATTTCTTATTGTCCGATTAGTCATATTTATTCTTAATTCTGCAAAATAAAAAGAAACTGGAGAAAAATATAGGAAAACAATTTGATAAACAGTCAAACTTAAATACATTTATTGATTCAACAATCCTATGGACTTTTCAAAACAAAAATGCTATAAATACACTTTTGAATGAAGGTAAGCTTATAGCCAATCCTATTTTTGTTAGTAAAGAAGATTGCACAGCATATAAATACATTGTAAGACACATGAAACAGAAAGGTATTGACTTTACTATAGATTTCCCCATTTGGGCATGGCATTCATGCAATGGTTACAAAAAGAAGCCTACTATTGTTTATAAATGCTTTATTTAAGCATTTATATTAGTTACATAATGAAAATTCTTAAATAGTTTTTAAACATTTTTTAAAAGTTGTAATTCTACATGTATCGTAAGACTATTTCCATGACTTTCAGCCCATACTTTGCCCTCATGCAATTCAATTGTGCGCTTTACAATTGCTAAACCAATTCCGGATCCGTGTATTTGACTCGACCGTGATTTATCAACTCGATAAAACTTCTCAAACATCTTGCTTAATTCTTGCGCTTCAAGATGATCTGTTTTATTTGTAATACAAATAAATGCCTTATCTTCTTCTTTTTTTAGTTCCACTATTACTGTTGAATTTGAAAAACTATATTTTTCAGTATTAGATAGTAAATTATCAAATACACGCACCAGTTTTTCTATATCTGCCCATACCCAAATATCCTTATTAATGATATGTAGTTTAACAATTAATTGCTGTTTTTCAAAAATCGGGATATACTCTCCTACTAGCTGACCTAACAAATTGCCCAATTCTACTTTTTCTTTTCTCAACTTAACATCAGGTAAAGATAATTTTGTGTATTCAAACAATTCATTAATGAGAGTTTTTAATTTTAATGTTAAATTATACGTATTTTGAATATACATTTCTAATTCTTCTTTATTTCGATATTGTTTTTCATTTACTAATGCTAAATATCCAATAATAGACGTTAAAGGGGTACGCAAATCATGAGAAATATTGGTAATAAATTCACTTTTACCTTTCTCAATTGCTCTCTCTTTCTCAAAACGCTCCCTTAATTGACTAGCCATCCAATTAATATTATAAGCTAAAGAAGATAATTCATCTTTTCCTTTAACACGTATGGAATGTTTCCAATCTTTTTTTACAATCTTTTGAATACCTCGTTCAATTTCTTTAATGTATCTTGTAATAGGGATCATAAACAGCAAAAATAAAAGGATGAAAATTAATATACTGCTCACCAAAGCAAGTAATAAATTTTGATTATATTGAGTTGGTGAGATTGTTTTATTCGAATTTGGAGATTGTACCATTACATATCCAATTCCATCTTGAAATGAAACTGGTGAAACAAACAATATGAACTTCTCAAACAAAGGATTTCTGACGTTTGGTGTAACATTTAATTTCTCCTGTAATAATTCCTGTGGGAGATTATCCTGCAATTGAAAATTATGTGAACGATAGATAATATGGCCTTTATAATCTAATACTAAAAACCTTAAATTTTCATTCTTCTTTTGGATAGATTGAATCATCGGTATAACTTGTTCTATATGCCCAGATTCCAAATTACGCTTTTGTATATCATTAGTTATCCCTATCGCTATTTCCCTTATTTCGGCTTCTTTTTCAATCTGTTGATTATAAGAAAGTAGATTTGCACTTTTCATTGCTATGAGAAAAAAAGTAACAACCGCAACGATGAAACAGAGCAAAAAAATTAAAATAAGCTTTATATTTAAGCGTGTAGAAAAGAATATATTATCCCTTAATTTCGTACGATCGATCATACTCTATAGCCAACTCCCCATACTGTTTTTAAATAAACAGGCTGACGAGGGTTTTCTTCAATTTTTTCCCGTATTTTAGTAATATGAACCATGACTGTATTATCTGATTTATAAAATGAATCTTCCCAGACCATCTCGTATATTTTTTCTACACTAAAAACCTTTCCTTTATTTCTCACTAATAAAGAAAGTATGTCAAATTCCTTTGGAGTTAACCTTACTTCTTCATTTCTAATGAAAACTTGTCTTGTCTCCTCGTCTACCTTAAGATGGCCTATTTCATGAATAAATTGTTTTACTTCTTCTGTTTGATAAACACGATATCTTCGTAATTGAGATTTAATTCTTGCCATTAATTCAAGTGGATTAAACGGTTTGGTAATGTAGTCTTCTGCCCCACTCATTAATCCCTGGATCTTATCTATATCCTCATCTTTAGCTGACAAAAAAATTATAGGCATTTGATACTGTTCTCTTATTTTTAAACAAGCCTCTATGCCATCCATTTTCGGTAACATAATATCTAAAATGATTAAATCAATTGTTGTATTTCTTAAAGTTTCTAAAGCTTCTATAGCATCCGATGCATCTATAATTTCATACCCTTCATTTTTTAAATAAATGGATACGATTTTTCTTATCTCTATATCATCATCTACAATCAAAATTTTTTCTTTCTGCATCATATTTTCTTCCTCTCTGACATCTCGTTCTATGCTGTAGTATTATACATTTAGTTTTACCTTACACGTATAAAGTGAAACTTTAATCAGCCCTCACCAATCGGTCTTTTACGGGAATCCCGCCCCCCACCTAACTTCTTTGCTTCCACTTAATTTTGAGATGTGGGTCTTACTACCCGTTAATGCGTGATAATACACTTTGCTTTTTAAACATATTGAAGAAACCATCTGTTTTGCAAGTTGATTTGAACTGGGTAAAATAGCCCCCTACGATCCGAGGCCGCTTCACATACTCTTACATAAAACAAATAACATTCATAAATTCCTCTCCAATGTTAATTTAGAACATACAATCAATCTACTGAAAAAATCTTAATTTTCACCCTACAAAAATATTAAGATTTCTTAACATTGAATGGAGAATTTACATATTAAAAATGGACAGTTCCCTATACTATTAGACCTGTCCAAATTAACGTTTTTAATTTATGAATTAAAATATTATACTTTTCTTTATTTTATAATATCTGTCACTATAAACATTGATTTTCTATCTCTCTAAGTACATCATTTCCAATATTATCTATCTTTTCATTTTTTATAGTGTTATATAAACCCTGTAAAACTTTTAACTCTGTTCTTAAATGTAAAATGACACTAGATAATATATATAACTTAGCTACACTCTCTTTTCCACACTTCTCTTCATATACTTTTTGAAGGGTAGTAAGATATATCGTCAGTTGAGAAATTTTAGTTTTTAGCTGTTCTAGAATTAATTCTTCTTCCCCATATTGTGCAAAAAGTAGCGCTTCATATATAGGACGATGCATATCCTCTTTCTTTATCATTTGCTCTAATAATAAATGTTCAAATTCTTGTTTACCACTTTTAGTAATACCGTAAATAGTCCGTTCAGGACGTTGTTCATTACGAATAATATCAACAACCTCTATAAAACCCTTCTTTTCAAGTTGCTCAAATGTATAATATAAAGAGCCTTTAGTAATTTTTATATAATATTTCATTTCACTATTTTTTAAAAGTTGCTGGACTTCATACGGATGCCTATTTTTCTCCATAAGAAGACCCAGCATAAAAAGCTTTGTATTCATAACTCTCCACTCCTTAATAACCTATACCAATAGTATAAGCTAAAAATAAGTAAAGAATCTTTTTGTTTTATAAAATTTATAACTTCAAATTCACTTTATTATCCTTTGTACCAGCTTTGACATTCCCCATAAATAATATTGCCATAAACGAAACGATAATTGGAATTAAAGCTAATAGAAAAACAGTAGTAATGGAAGATGACATAGCAGCTATAACCTTTTCAAGAATAAAAGTAGGTATACTGGACCTTACATCTGAGCGAAATATTGCACTCGGATCACCTAGATTATTTAACATGCTGGAACCATGTTCTATTCCCTTAAAAGCATCCTTTAAGTTAGCTGTAAAGGTACTATTTTGAATGGAGCCAAAAATCGTTACTCCAATTGTCATACCTAGTGAACGAAAGAATGAATTTGTTGAAGTAGCTGAACCACGGAATCTCGGTTCCATATTATGAATAGAAACTGTGGGAAGCAAAGAGAACGAAAATCCAACTCCAAACCCCGTTATAATCATGTATATCGTTAAAAGTACACGGCTTGTTTGTGGATCCATCGTTCCTAACAAATACATACCTATCCCAAAGGATATTATAGATAATAACATCAAGTTGCGGTAACTAATTTTCGTTTGAAATATTCCACCAATTGCACTACCTACTACAGAACCTAACATCATTGGGGTTAAAATTAATCCAGCATTAGTTGCTGTTCCACCATATACAGCCTGAACAAAAATAGGAATAAATACTGTTAAAATAACAAATGTTGCTCCATAGAAAAACGTAATAATTTGTGATATTGCAAACTCCTTACGCTTAAACATCCAAAATGATATTATCGGATCTTTCACTTTTCTTTCTACCAATAGGAAGCCAACGAAAAATACAATAAACGATGCAAATAACCCAATAATTTGTATCGAATCCCACTTAAATTCCTTTCCTCCCAACTCTAAAGCGAACATTAAGCTAATTACTGCTATGACGAGTGTTATCGCCCCCCACCAATCAATATTTTGCTTAGTAGGTGGATTATTTTCTTTATAAGCTTTTAAAATAAAAATTAATGACATTAGACCAATTGGAATATTGACGTAAAAAATCCAATGCCAACTTATATTTTCTGTTATATACGCACCTAATAAAGGTCCTAATACACTTGAAGAACCAAATACGGCCCCTAATAATCCAGTCATTTTCCCTCTTTTTTCAATAGGAAAAATATCAAATACAATGGTAAAGGCGATTGGCATCAGTGCCCCCCCACCTATACCTTGAATTGCACGATAAATACTTAGCTGAACAATACTTTGCGCAGTACCACATAATGCAGAACCAATTAAGAAGATTAATAAACCAAAAATATAAAACCTCTTTCTACCATACATATCAGATAATTTCCCGAAAATAGGCATACCCGCCATAACTGCAACCATATAAGCAGAAGTAACCCAGATGAATTTATCCAATCCACCCAAATCTGAGACAATTGTACCAATTGAAGTGGCAACAATTGTATTATCCATTGCAGCCATTAAAATGCCTAGCATTAACCCAGCTATCACTAAGCGTAAGTTGCTCTCTTTTGCAACCATACCTCTTTCCTCCTTTTTTCACACTCAATAAAATATATAGTCTAATTAAACTATATACTCATTATAGTCTAATTAGACTATTTTTCAATAAATCATAAGAAAAAAATAAATCCCCCCAAATATATTGGAGAGATTATAATTGTAGAATTGCTTCCTATATAAAGTAATTAAAACCGTAAAAACTATTACTTTTTTATACTACCTTGATTTTGCATACATGTAGCTTACTCATTTAGTTTTGGTCTAGTTTGTAAATATAAATTCAAATCCGGACTTGAACCGCTAATAATTATATCTCGAACAATTTTAGAAAGCACCATACTATATACTAATCCATTATCTCCATACGCATAGATAAAGTGACAATTTGGAAACTCTTCATACATTCCAATTATAGGTAAACCATCATGAGTACCACCATAAAAAGCACTTAAATAAAATTCAGGTTCAACTGTTATATTGGGAAAGAGCTTATTAAATTCATTTACTAATTTCTCTTTTTTATGGATTAATTTTGAATCTCTTTCTTGAGCAATGTTTGTATCTTCATCTAACCCACCTATAATAATCCTGTTATCTGCAGTAGTTCTCATATAAATATATGGTCTCGCAGTTTCCCAAATGAGAGTACGTTTATACCAAGAAGATAAATCTTCTACAGGATTAGTAACAACTGCATATGAGCTAATCAGTGTAGCGTTCTTTTCCTTTTTAAATTCCAACCCTTCATATCCTGCAGCCACAATTACTTTATTGGCAGTAATAGAATTGCCCCCCTTTGTATAAAAGATAGCACATTCTTTCTCTAACTTTTTGCCAACAATCTCTGTATCTTCATAAATTTGAACTCCTTTATTAGCAGCTTGTTCTAATAAACTATGTGTAAATTTATAAGGATTTATTTCACCATCATTATACGTATAAATAGCTGCACGTTTTTTAAATGGATATCTCTGTCCAATTTGTTCCTCTGATAGCCAAGTCGCTTTAAAATCATGCTTATGTAAATAATACAGTTCTTTTTCTAATTTCTTTATATCCTCTTCATAACTTGCATAATATAAACTGTCACGTCGTTTAAAGTCAGAGCAATAAGGCAAGTTTTGATCAGCATATTCAATATCATTAATAGCTTGTTCACATAATTTCATATGCTTAACTGCATACTCTTCTCCAAATGTATTTACAAGTTCAAAAAACATCTTGTCACCTAAATATTGAATCAGTGCTGTATTTGTAAGGTTACTTCCGTGTCCTACCTTTCTTTTATCAACGACAACAATATTTAAATCTGATTCACTCAAATAGTATGCTGATTGAGCACCTGAACTTCCTGCTCCTATTATTAGTACGTCACATTTTATATCTTCTTCCAAGCGAGGATAAGAAGATGTATTAGAAAAAGTTGTGTTCCAATATAATTTCCCTTTCTGTAAATCCATTTAAAGTGCACCGTCCTAAATAAAATAGTTATATCCCCATCTGTATCTCCAAATCATTCTTACTATATACTTCTTATCAAATTTATTTTTGCTACCATTAGATTATTAATGCAATATTTTGTTCACCCATATATGGTATTAAACTAGGCTTATAAAAAGTTAATAGTATATATATTATTTATTTTCATTTAGAAATTTAAGAACTTGGTTAAAAGCTTCTTCACCTGCTGGAGTGTTCATTTTAAATTGAAATTCATGTGCTAACTCGCCAGAGATATTTTTATCAAAGAAAAGTGTATCTACAGGTACTCCTTTATTTTGTAAAGTAGAAGCTAATGCTTTACCTTGCTCTTCAAATGATGCAGTATTTCCATCTGTGATGAACGTTGGTGGGTAATCTTTTGTAACGTGTTTATAAATAGAGGCGATTTCCATTTCAGGTAATGTTTCAAATTTCTTTTTCCCAAAGTAAGCCCAGCCAGTAGTACGCATAAAGTCTTGCACTTCTTTGGATGTTTCCATTTTAGCTAATGCAGGCATATTATACGGGCCGCAAAATAGCAATATACCTTTAATTGTAGAAGGAGCAACAACAGCGTCAATCCCGGTTAATTTCGCATAATCTGGAGATGTTTGAATAGTAACAAATTGTCCAGATATTTGCGCTCCCGCAGAATCTCCTGCAAAATATAGGTCATCTAGTTTTACATTATATTTCTTTGCATTTGCTTTTATATATTCATAAGCCTCACCAAGTTGTAGTACTGGTGTAGGATACTTTCTTTTAGGAGCAAGAGCATAATTTATATTTATCACTGTATAACCACGAGCAGCTAATTCTACTGCATAACCAGTAATGTCTGATTTATCTCCACCTACAAATCCACCCCCGTGCACCCAAAAAATAACAGGTGTTTTCCCTATAAAATTTTTGGGATAAATAATGTCTAATGTACCATCAGGAAATTTAGAATTATAATTGATATCTTTAACAATTCGTGTCTCTTTTAGAGCGTTTTTATAATTATTAGATTGAACAAACATTCCACCTTCAAATGCTTTTTTTATGAGAAACGCTTTCGGAATAGGTGAAACATTCCAAAAAACAACCCCCGCAATAATCAATCCGAAAACAATAAAAAGAGTTAGCAACATTCTTTTTTTCCATATCACTTTAGGTTTTAACTTTTTTATTCTCATAATTAAAGAATCTCCATTCTTTTTAATAATAATCTTGAAATAAATCACAACATAATTTTTTATTTTCCGCCTGCTAATCCGTCCTTAAAATCTCATACAAAAGGTTATATATTTTTATTATGTACATATTAGATATCTCCTATAAAACACATGAAAAATTCAAACAAAAAGAGCAAAAGATCCCCATTTATAGAAGATTTCTTTTGCTCTTTGTAAAAGATATAAGTCCAAATAAAAGTTGCTTATCTATCGATAACTTACACATAAGAATGCATTTGTTTCAGTACTTTATTAGCAAAAACTTTAACAACCGTTTCTTTTTCACCCGTTCTATCAATTATGAAACCATGAACTTCAATATCAGAAGGTACTAATGGATGATGACGGATCATATCTATACTCTTTTCAATATTTTCACTAACATTTTTTTGTGCACTCAGCCATTGATTAAGGCTACCACTTGAAAATTCAGGCATGCAATTTTTAAAGAGATAGTCTAATTCTATATTATCTTTTATGAAATCACGTTGAGTTTGTAGATTAACTGAAGAAGTTTCTTTATCCTCTATTCCGACAACAAAAATTTCTTTAACATTTTCTTGATAAATAGCAATAATAATAGATCTCATTATATCTCCATAAGGATGTACAATTACAGAATCATAGCTGTGTATAGTCAACATGTTTTCTTGTTGAATGTTAGTTACTTGTTGGATACTAGGCTCTATTCCGTGTTCAATGTCTGTTAATAATAAAACTTTTTTATTCTTTGAATTCATATGGAGCACTCCTTCTTCATTATTGTATTTATGAAACTTTTAAGCTAGTAACAATAATAATTGTTACCAGTTTTTCCAGCTTCCCTCTGGATCAACACTTGCAAGTCTAACCCATCCATTTTGAACTTTTTCTCGAAATGTGAAATCATTATTTAACAAACGTTCTATATATTCAATAGGTGCTTGAATGACAATTAGTAAACGAAGTGGTGAATGATACGTCTCACTATCTGACTGCATAACGGATTGCCAAGGTAAGCCTGGCAACAGGTCACTAGCATTCCCTTGCATAACACCGAGACCCGCCGTTACGGTTTGGGTTGTTTTATTTCCACTACCATAATAGTGAGGAGCTACAGTTGATGCGTAATATTGTAGATTTATCCACTGCGCAACTGTTCCTGGTCCTGCAATAATATTAGCTAATATATCTCCACTTTCATCCTGTTTCCAATCATAATTATGAAGGAAAGCCCTACCTTCTAAGTCACAATCTTGAGTTAATTCACGCTTTCCGATAATAAAAGATGCATTACGCGCTAATCCCCATTCTGGACGTATTTCACTCCAATCTTCTGCAAATCGATGCGCCTCTTTACTCGGATTTTTTATTTTCTTTTTAAAATTAGGTAATTGCGTTAAACGTTCTCTATTTGCATGTTGGCTCACATTTGGCATAATCGTCTCGATACAATCAAACGCTTCTTGCGCAGTTTTCGAAAGTTCTGGGACGTAAATCCATTCCAATTCGTCCACTGTTGTTTTATGTTCAGCTGCTGCAAAAATGGTATCCTCAGGAATGTTAATGCCTTCAGCAGACAACGCCTCTCTTACTTCTGGAAGATTACATAAAGTAGCGAAAACTCTTGCATTGAATCCCCCTGCTGCGCCTCCACAAGCACCACACTCAAGTGCTGCCGCATAAGGATTGTTCGTACTTTGACTACTATGTCCACACATTACAACTAAAGGAGCAAATTTTTCTGTCAGTCCCACCATTTTTAAAGTTTGACGCACATAGTTCACTTTTTCTTCTTTCGTAAAACCGATAGGTATCTCACCTTTTGTGTCATGAACATAATTAAGCGAGAATGTTGTATCAGGTTTTTGTAACATAGTTTTACGAAGTTTACGAATGAAACCACCAACTCCTCTTGGGACAAAGCTTCTTGTCACCATCTGTAGACCAAGTAAAGGACCACTTAACTCAGGTAGCGCCATACTTGTCAGTACGTTCTGTTTCATCGTTTTAAATGTATAACGCACCGAACTGCCTACCCTCTTACGTTGCTCATAAGATTTAAATTCATTTTCATCTGTAAGCTCTTTTATTTGATGCTTCGGTTTCAGTATAACTGGCAAAGAAGGATGGCTGTCATTACTACCTAGTTCACTAGTCGCAATTGGTAACCCAAAGAAACCAGCTATTCCAAACGTTTCAAACGGACCTAGTTTTTCTAAGTGGCGACGAAACGGTTCTGAACGTACATCAATACAAAATGCTAATTGAGCTAATACACGCTTTTTATCATTGGTTGCACATTGTTTAGAAGCAATCTTCTCTCTTAATTGCTCTGCATGCGTTTGTTCCCAAGCTTCCAGCCAAAGTTTCCTGCGAATATTTTCATCAAAACGATATGCAAATGCTAACAATTCGCTTTGTTCAGCTGCAGACATTTGTGACCATTCCCGTGTTGAAATATTCCCCCAATAGATCCAAGAAGCTATAAGTGGGACGATCGAAACTTTTTTCTCAACCTTTTGATTTTTTAAAGGTAAATAAGGTTTTGCAATAGCCAGCTCCATAGAAATTCGAACTGCTAAATATTCTATTAAAAGCCCCTGTTCCTGAATTGATTGTTGTGAGCGCCATCGTATCATTCCTGCCCACCCAGGTAAAGAAAGTAAGTGCCCTTCAAGATAAGCTTGTATGTTAGATTCAGAAATTCCTAGTTCAAATAACGCTCTCGCTAAAGCTACTTCGGCATCTTGTGGCCAATCTTTTAAAACTTTACGCTCATTTTTACTGAGCGCTGGATCAAATGTAATAAGGTGTTGCCATGCACGATAAAAACCTTTCTCTCGATTTGGCATCGTCCAACTTGATCCGGAGTCATCAAGATATAATTTACACCATTTAATGATATGATAATTAAGAATATCAGATAGGTTTTCACTATTTTGATTCTCTATAAGCGAACTTATTGGCTGCATAACAGAGGCTTTCATACTCCCTGTATTTATATAACTCATTTCGTCTGCCAGTTTATTTAATTCTGGCGATGATAATAGACTAGAAGGTAATTTTTCTAACTTTAAAGCCGCTTGGCAAAATCCCTCTACTTTCTCTCGCGGAATATGAAAAGATTGTGAATCCAGCCAACGAGACAAACTACTTTGTAAAAATGATTCCTCAATCTCACCTTTCGCTTTTGCCGAATGAATCATGGAAGTACTAGGATACATATCCACATTACGAGCTTCTTTTAGCCAATTTGCGACTTGTTCAAATGATTGCTTTTCAAGTCCCATCCAAGGGTGGTGAGCTGCAAACGTAGAGATAGGCCAAAGTGGTGCAATAACTCGGCTAGCAGATGCAACTAAATCATTTATATTATTTTCTTGCATATCAATGTTTGTATCTTTCTTTAATATTGACGATATGCTCATCACGAATTACCTCCCTTTGATACATAATGTTTCAGATAGCTTGGGTGACTTTCTACTGATTTTCTTCTCGCCTCACCTACTCGAACTAACCAAAGATAAAGTACAGCGAATAAAGTAGAAGATTGATGACGAGTAACGAAAGTACTAGTAACACTACTAAATAGTAAAATACATATAACAAAGATAACGGCTGGAGCTGAAGGTTGAACACTTTGATAAATATCAGTATGCAACCATTTATAAAGAGAATTATGAACGGTAAAGTAAATGAGAGAAAATCCAATCAAAACAATTACGCCAGCAATTCGTCCCATTCTTCCCTCTCCAAAAACAACAAGCTGTTTCCATGAAAAGTATAGTGACCAGCCTAAGATTAACGCACTAACTAGTTGATACCCCTCTCCAGAAGTCATAAACCAGAAAGTAATTGCTATAAATAATCCTAAAACACGCCCGACTATAATCCATAAATTGGACATCTTTTCATTAGACTGATTCACTACCCCAAAACGTTGCACTGAAGAACCAGCTTGTAAAAACAGTGTAGCTTTAAACAAACCATGTAAAATTAAATGAATAACAGCCGCTAAATAGGCGCCTAATGCACATTGAATAAGCATAAATCCCATTTGTGCAATAGTTGAACCTACTAGCTGACGTTTATAATCAACTTGGACTAAACTAATTCCTGTACCTATCAAGACAGAAATACTAGAGAAAATAAGTAAAATGATTTGTGCAATATCATCATGAAAAAGAGGTGAAAATCTAGTTAACATGATACCGCCAGCATTTACTAAACCCGCATGCATAATAGCAGAAACAGGAGTTGGAGCAACAGCGGACTCAATTAACCATCTTTGAAAAGGCCATTGTGCTGCTGGAATCATCACCGCTAATATAATTAATAAGTTAATTCCTGTTCTCTCCAATGTTCCATGTAGCGCTACATTTTCATTCGTTAAAACTGATGTTAATTGCCACTGTCCAGTTACTTGAAAAAGCCAAATGATAGCTGATAGCAACGCAATCCAACTTATTGTAAATAAATAGCCAGAGATTTTAGTTGCTTCACTAACTACTTTCCACCCTTTATTTAGCCCTATGAGTAGAACCAATCCTATAAGCGTTGCTCCCCAACAAATGATCATGAAACGAAGATCGTCACTTAACCATGCAACCGAAGATACACCTGTAGTAAATGTAAAAATTGCAAAGTATTTTCGATATGAGTGGTCTCCCATTAAGTAACGTACAGAAAAACGCTGAATGATTAAACCAATTGTAAGAACAAAGAAAGCCATTAACCAAGCTAAAGTATCTAGATGCCAAGGCCCCACAACTCTATCTCCATTGTTATTAACAAGTGCGAGTAAAGAAATCAATGAAGGCAAAGCAGCGATACCAATATGGATATGAACAAAACGTAAAGGCATCCTTGCATGTAAAAACAATAATCCACTTAGCCAAGAAGCACTAAGCGCCATAAAAAATAATGTTAACAGTGTTGATGAACTCAGCGAAATTAACATGTTAAATACTCCCTTCTAAGCGAAAATAACCTATAAAAATTCCTTTTAATTAAGATAATTTTTTAAATTTCAATTTTCATTCACTCTTTTTAGTGCATCGTTTTTTCCCATAAAAAAAACCGACAACTTCCATAATTCAATGATTTTATATCATCATTGAATTATGGAGATTGTCGGTTTCCCTTCAACTAACTTCAATAAAGTTTTTTGAAGAGCTCCCATTTTATAGAGGATAATAATGTATGTATTACTCCTGTTAAAAAGAAATGTATATTTCTGATCTCCTAGATTATGCAATCAATATATCAATTTATGTTATACGCTATCTTTTAATTAAGAAACTTTTTCATTTAGTCAATATTACATATTAAAAAAATGCTAAAGCCTTAATTATAGCAAGCTGTTAAAATGAGCATCTATCAATTTTTTAAAACAATTATAAGATAAACCATATTAAGCAGTTTGTCAATTTATTTATCCGTTTTTTAAGAGTTATTAGAATTAAGATTTATTATACCTAAATAACTTCAAGTTTTTAATTATTAGCCTGTTAATAAAGTGCAAAACTTGTAGGTTTCTTAATCCTTCCACTAACCTTAAGGTATTTTTAAAATTTCTCCTCAAGATTATGAAGCAATTTAAAAATCATTACTCGTTCGCCTGTACGGGAGCTTATATCCGTATGAAAGCTCTTCACTTTCTCTCCAGTTAATTCTAGTATAATCTCTTTCAGATCATCAATTCCAGATTCAACTAGCTCCGAACGATTTTTCTTTATCGTTAACATACCGTCTTTTGTTTCGCAAACACTATATTCAGCCGGCGTTAAAACACCTTGTAAATTTACGATAATCATATCCCGTAATATATCTGTCTTAACGGATATAGACCCGCGTCCTAGGTAGTCCTTTTCCCAGTGAGTAATTGCTTTGCTTATCTCTGATTCAATAGAGCCTTTTGAGCTTTTCATCTATGTATCCTCCTTCAATAAAATAAATTTACAATAACAATATAATAATCCGGATTAATTTTATTTTCAATTCCTAAGTAGAAATTATAGCAATTACAAAAAAGAACTCTTATAAAGTGAAACTTTAATCAGCCCTCACCAATCGGACTTTTATGGGCAGTTGATCCCCTACCTAACTTCTTTGCTTTCTCTGAATTTTGAGGTAGGGGTCTTACTACCCATTAAAGTGGGATAAATTTACGAGTCCTTTTTATATTGTTTCAATCAATCTTTTAATTGTTGTAGGTGGATTTTTTCATGTCTCCTTTAATATCTTTACAAAATACAGTTAAGTGCATAAACAAAAAGAAAAGCAAATGACCTTAATTATTAGATCACTTGCTTTTCTTCCATCATATACTTTCTAAACAACTCTATAAACCATTCTAATTACTTGCCTTACTTTCAAGTTTTTGAGTTGCCACTTTTTTAGGCATGAAACATGCAAAGATTAATGCTACGAAAGATAAAAATAACATGAATAGATACGCATCGCTTGAGCCGAAAATAGAGGATAATTTCGCTAGTTGAATAGCTGTAATGTTTCCATTTTCTAAAGATAACTCTGAAGCGTGTGAAGTTGCTTGAGTTGTATATATAGTAATAACAACAGCTGTTCCAATAGCACCAGCTAATTGACGAACCGTATTATTTACGGCTGAACCATGTGAACCTAATTCTCTAGGTAAAGCATTTAGTCCTGCTGTATTTAAAGGCATTGAAATGAAACTTAACCCAATCCGTAAAAGAATAGTACGCACCATTACATACATATACGTTGTGGATTCAGTTAAATCAATTACCCCCCACATCGAAATAATGATAAATACTAACCCTGTAATAAAGAGTGGTTTTGCTCCGTATTTATCATACATTTTACCTGTAATTGGTGATAAGAATGCATTAATGACCGCTCCAGGTAATAGAAGTAAACCTGATTCAAATGCAGTAAATCCTCTTCCGTTTTGTAAGTAAATCGGTAAAAGAATTAAATCAGCATACATAATCATCGTGATAAGTACATTGATCACTGATGTAAGAGTAAAAATTTTATACTTAAATACGGATAAATTTAATAATGGATCGTTAGACTTTATTTGACGTAAGCAAAATAGCGTTGTAACAAGTACCCCGGTAATAATTGTCGTAATAACAATCGGGTGATCCCATCCCTTACTTCCTGCACTACTGAATCCAAATAAAACACAACCAAAGCCAATCGTTGATAAAATGACACTTACAATATCCAATCTTGCTTTTGTCGTATCTGCAACGTTCATTAAATATTTTAGCGCAAGAATAATGACGATGAATACAAATGGAGCTAATCCAATAAATAACCATCTCCATGATACATATTCAATGATAAAACCAGATAACGTTGGAGCAATGGCTGGCGCAAAAATCATAGCAAAGCCGATAGTTCCCATAACACTCCCGCGCTTTTCACTAGGATATAAATATAAAATAACTGTCATCATGAGCGGCATAATAATTCCTGCCCCAATTGCTTGAATCATTCTTCCTGTTAATAACATGCCAAAATTGATGGCACCGGCACATAGTAATGTTCCGATCAATAAAAAAATCATTGAGCTATTAAATAATTGCCTCGTTGTAAAACGTTTCATTAAAAATGCCGTAATTGGCACTAAAACACCGTTTACGAGCATAAAACCTGTTGCTAACCATTGTACAGTTGTAGCTGTAACATCAAATACTTCCATTAATTTACTCATTGCCACATTAAGTAACGTCTGGTTTAATGTTGATAAAAAACATCCAGCAATTAGTACAAGTAATAAAATTTTCTTATTTTTTTCTGTTATTCCCTTCTCCATTTGTAAACTCCCTTTTTCTATAGTTGCATTATCGACACAGTGTCGATAAAATTCATAGTAACAAAGATACATATTCCTGACCATGAACAATTTTGTTAAAAATGTTCATTAATCGACATTGAAAATATGCTATGTCGAGAAAGTCAAAGAAAAATCTATAAAGGAGTTTCAAAATGTCTACATCTAAAAAAGAGGATCCTCGTACACTTCGTTCAAGAGAAATGTTTAAAAATGCCGTCTATTCCCTTTTACAAGAGGAATCCACTATTTCAAATTTAACAGTCCAGAAAATTGCAAACGAAGCTGGATTAAATCGGACAACATTTTACTTACACTATCAAGATATTCAGGATTTACTCATGCAACTCACTGATGAAATTTTAAACGAACTTTCTAATAAAATTACCGCTTTAATACACGTAAGCAATTTATCAGAAAAACAACAGCTAACACAATTGCTTGATTATTTATATATTCATCGAAATTATATATCTGTTTTATTTAATATGAATCATTTTGAGGAACAATTATTTCTATTAATAAAGAAATTAGTAGAAACGCGCAGAAATAATAGTGAGACAGAGCTACCCGAAGATTATGTTGCCATTGAGATTAAAACCGCTTCATTGGTAGGAATCATTATGTGGTGGATAAAAAACGGACTTCATTTTAGTTCAGATTATATTACAAACCAAATTTATTTCATGTACAGAGGACAATGATTGCAGGCTATTTACTAATAGAATGAGGTTAGAGCATATGAGCCCTATTTCGCTACGGAGAAAAACGCGAATTTCGTACGCTAAGAGAATTTGACTAAAAAAAGTGCCCCTCGATTGTTAGACTTTGTTTAGCAATCAGGGTGCACTTCACATGTAATATAAGCTTTTTATCTGTTGGCAGTTTGTTTGATCAATTCACTTTTACTATCTCTTTGCAGCATAATTCTCCCCACCGCTATAAGAATGGTAATAATTGAAGTGCAAAGAAGAATATTCATATCGTGTGATAGATTTCCCCCACCAAAAATTATTGTTTGATATCCGTCAGCTACATAAGTTCCAGGGAAAAGAGAACCGACAATTTGGTAAAAATTAGATAGCAACACTTTTGGAACAATTACTCCACAAGTAACTAATTGTACTGACAGCGATATGATATTAAACATCATACCAGCAGGACCAAATAGAACGATAAACATTTGCGTTACGCTTAAAAAAGAGAAAAAGACAAGAGTTTGGAATATCCATGTTTCAAACAAGCTTGTATTCAATTTAACATTAAATAAGGTCATTAATAATAACGTGATAATAGCTAAAATAACAGATACGACAATGTTAATAACTTGTCTTGATAAAAATATAGACCATTTTCCGTGCGTGTTTTTTAATATTGTTGCAACAATATTAAGATTTAAACTCATAAGCATCGCTCCAACCCATGAAGCAAGAACAATTAAAAATGGAATCATGGTTGCTGCAAAGCCATCTGTATTGTTTGTTTTTTCGACAGATGATTGCACAGAATCAATGTTTAATGAACTCATAGCTTTCGTAATGTTTTCTGATAACTTTTGGACCAATTCTTCTGACGGCATCACTGTACTTAGTTCGTTAGATAGGTTAGATGAAATAAGCTTTTGTTTATACGCATATACATTTTTATTAACTGTTTGCGTAATATCCTTTGCCGCGCCTTCCATAATCTGTTTTGCCAAAGATGAGTTTGCTTGATTGATGAAATAGTTAATCTCTGTAGTATTATTTTCTTTCAATAGACTTGAGAAATTTGCAGGAATTTGAATAACCATATCTAAGTTCCTGTTATCCATATCTTTTTGGGCGTGCGTTACCGAGCTATAGCTTTTAACTTTAAAGGGTAGATTTTCCTTCAAGCTTTTTTCAATATCGGTTCCCATTTGATTATCTTCATTAACTAATCCGACTTTTAATTGGTTTACCCGATCCGTAACACCATCGTATGCAGTCATCCACACACAAAAGAAAATTAACAGAAAGGCAAATGCTGTTGCAATTCCAATGAATGTTGGAGGGAATTTAAAGAAATTTTTTAAAGTTTTCATTGTCGTACTCCTTGTTGTTTTATTATAGCAAGTGCTTACTTGCATTAGGTACAAAAAAAGACCTAGGGAGTTAGCCCCCTAGAAAATAGTTGGACACTATGTTTTAAAAAAATCTCTTTTGAATTGGAAAATAAATTGTCACCAAAGCGTGAGTTAGAAAGAAAGTAACCGAAATTCATCCAAATAAAGTTCATCGCCTGAGCTTCCATATCAGTTTCAATAAGCTTTCCCTTTTCTCTCATCTCAATGAAATATGAAACCAAATTATCTTTTAATTGTTTAGGAATTAATGCAATTTTTTCTTTGAGCTCTGGGAACATTTCAGCTTCCTGAAAACTAATCAAAATTAAATCCTTTAACTTTTCTATATATGCAAGATATCCTTCTGCAATAGATAGCAAGTCATCTTCAAGATTCCAAGTCATCTCTCCAGGCATTAATTTATTCAATTCCATATCACGCGATAAAGATTCGACAGCTTTTTCCATAATATTCTTTTTGCTTCCGAAATTCCGAAAGATCGTTACTTCGTTTACGCCCGCTAATTCCGAAATCGAGCGAGTCGTCGTTCCCTTATAGCCATGAGTGCGAAATAGTTCTAAAAAAGCCTCAATAATACGTTCTGATGTATTTGTCATTTCATTCACGTTTCATCCAACTTTCACATAATCTTTATCCAAACCCGAATGCAAGTCGTTACTTGCACAAGTAGAATAAACCTTTTTGATCAAAAAGTCAACTTTATAAAAAAAGCCGATTTCTTTATTGTATAGGAAATCGTCTTTTGGCTTAATTATTGATTTAGTAATAAAAACACCTTTTTAAAATAACTATGTTTATACTATAGACGTTGATCTTTTTGGAAGTTTAGACGAAAATGATCCTCGTCATTATATACCCCAAATTCATACCCTTGCTCTTTATAAAATTTAATAATTTCAGGAAGGGCTTGTAATGTTTGCGCCTTTTCATGCATTAAAACAACTTCTACTTCTTCTGTTGTCTGTTTCTTTACATTATCGATAATCTGAGTTGGATTATCTTTTAATTTCCAATCATTTGAGTCTATTGTCCAATCCCAAACTTTTATTGCTGCTTCTACAATTTGGTTACGAATTTCCTCACCCTTTAATCCTGGTGCAGATCCATATGGCGGACGAACTAATTTAGGAGTTGTACCCGTAATATTATGGATAAGAGCTAACGTTTCTTTCATCTCCGGTACAAATTGTCCTTTTTTGTATAGCTTATCACTATTATGTGTCATACTATGAGCACCAATATAATGTCCTTCTTTTACCGCTCGTTTTACGTTTTCCTGAAAACCTGTATTTTGTAAATTGCTACCTTGCATAAAAAATGTCGCAGCAACATGTTGCTCTTTTAGTACATCTAAAAATTTCCCAGTTAGTTCGCTAGGACCATCATCGAATGTTAAATAAACAACCTTTCCCACCGGTTTTCCATCAGGTCTTTTCTGTTTTGCTGGTGGTGTTTCTTTTTTCTTTTCTTGTTGTTGCGTGTTAACTTGATTACTACTTTCGTTAGCTATTCCCTTCGCTGGGATAGAGTTCCATTTTCCTATTAAAAAGAAGGTGAAAAAGGTCGTTGCTAAAACAACTCCTAGAGATATTATTACCTTAGTTAGTCGACTTGTTTTTTTCTTACTTTGTGATTCTTTCATTATTTTTCGATCCTTTCCCTATTAATTTTTATATTCATTATTTATACAGCTGAGCATTAACTCCAGCTGATGTTTACAATAAATAGATTAATAGAGGAAGGTGAAGATAAAATGCAGATAATGTCGAATTTAGTTAAAGAATAACGTATGGCATCCACTCTTTAGAAAAATATTTGTTTCTCTAATACAGTTAAATTTAAAAACTGGATATACATCCAAAATAAAAGATACTACTCTTTCTAAACAATATTTTTATATCAAGATAACAACATACTGGTATAAAGATAAAATACAAAAATAGCCGTACTATTGAAATTCTATTATAATTTTGTAATTGGAATTCATTTGAACCAAATGAAGAACTAGAAGAAATATTATTATGTGGAGGTGCCCCGATGAACCTTGTAATTAGAGAGTTAGAAACAAATGATTTAGATAATCTCCCGGAGATTGATGACAGTTTTATAGTGAATGCTCGGTTAATTCTTTCTCTTTCCAAAGGAAATAAACGTATAGAATATACAGTAGAAGACGTTCCAAGTTATGAAAAAAGTTATTTACAAAATCAAGATGATAATGAAGAACTGGCTTACAATGAATATATAAATAAACCTAATCAAGTCATTTACATAGCACTGTTACATAACCAAATCATTGGATTAATGGTATTGAAAAAGAATTGGAACCACTATGCTTACATAGAAGATATAACGGTAGATAAAAAATATCGTACACTCGGAGTTGGTAAAAGATTAGTTGATCAAGCAAAGCAGTGGGCAAAAAAAGGAAATATGCCAGGTATCATGCTTGAAACGCAAAATAATAATGTCGCAGCATGTAAATTTTATGAAAAATGTGGATTTGTAATTGGTGGGTTTGATTTTCTTGTTTATAAAGGTTTGGATAAGACAAGTGATGAAGTTGCAATTTATTGGTATATACATTTCAAATGATAATAGTTTATAACGTAAAAAACTCAAAATAAAACCCCAATTTCTCTATACTAAAATCGAGAAATTGGGGTTAAGTTATTTAAAACAAATAACTAATTAATAATCCTGCTGATAATAAGAAGCCAAAAATCGTATTTGTCATCGCTGTTGATTTCATTGCGATGCGCATATACCCAGGATCCTTTGCCCCTTTTTGGAAACTTTGAATCGCAGAAATTGGCTTTCTCAAACCTAGGAACATAACTAATGCCCAAGGGCTTATATAACCCATTAATACAATTACGGCAATCCATAAATACGCAATGAAAAAGGCTACCGCTAGTGTTACCACAGCTTTCTCTCTCCCAAGGAGGATTACTAATGTCTTTCTTCCACCTTTAATATCTTCTTCGATATCTCTGATGTTATTCGACATATTGATTGCACCGACTAAAATTCCAATTGGAATGGAAATCAATACACTTTCAATCGTTATCGTATTCGTTTGAATAAAGAAAGCAATGAGTACAAAACATGTCCCCATTAACAATCCAGAAACTAATTCTCCAAACGGGGTGTACGCAATTGGTAGTGGACCACCTGTATATAAATAGCCAACTGCCATCCCAATTAAACCAATAACCACTAACCACCAACTACTATTCATACAAATATAAATGCCAATAAAAGCTGCTACGACATACAATAAAAGCGCAACTGTTAAAACATTTTTTGGCTTCAATCCATGACGGACAATTCCGCCACCGATGCCAACGGATTCAGCAGTGTCTAATCCACGTTTAAAATCATAGTACTCATTAAATAAGTTCGTTGCTATTTGCAATGCTAAACATGCAACCATCATCGCAATAAATAACAGCCAATCAATTTTGGCAACATAAAGTGATGCCACTGTTCCTAAAATTACAGGAGAAAACGTCGCCGTTAATGTATGCGGGCGCGTCATCTTCCATATTAATTTAGCGGAACTAATTTCTTTTTCTGTCCCCATAACTCTGTTCAATCTCCCTACATTTTAAGTATAAATTACTAGCAGTATCTTTCTATCTATTTCCTGCCACGCATCCATTCATTATATCAATAAATGATTATCCTTTCTAACAAATCAACTTTTAATAAAGTAAAAATTATAAAATGAAACTTTAATCAGTAGGAGTTTTGGCATCCCGACTGATTATTAGTACATATGAATTGGGCTTTTATGGGCAGCCCCCCCTCCCATTTAAAATAGGATAAAAAAGAAAGCAAATTACTTCCAAACAACACCTCGCCTCTCATATTCCATTCTGTATTCAACGGCAGCCGCAATTTTAAGGCTTGCGAATCTTTCCGTGATCCAAAGCCCCAAATCAACTCCTGAAGTGACTCCTCTTGCAGTGATAACATCCCCTTGATCCGCAATTCTGTAATGAAGAAGCTCTGCCCCGTATTCACTCATTTCATCCTGTGCCAAATAGTGCATCGTTGCCTTTCGACCGTTCAATATACCAGAGGCAGCTAATAGCATACCTCCTGTACACACACCAGCAACGATTGTTCCTGCATTGTGCATCTCGCTAATCATTTTAGTCAAAGTTCCAAGCTCTGCTTGCTTTCGTGCCCCATGCTCTGCTTTATGATTCCAGCCACCACCAGGTACAATTAACAAATCTGGACGATTCTCCATTCGTAAAAAATCATGTAGTTTAACTGTAACTCCAAACGAGGTAATAACTTCCTGCTTTTGTTCACTCGAAACGAATTCAACTATAAATGGAGCCCCTTCTTCTATAGCTCTTTTCAGTACCTCAAACGGTGCGAAAGAGACAAGTTCTCCGAAACCATCAAACAATACTATTTGTATTTTCATTTTTTAGAACACATCCTATGGTTTCTTATTTGAGTCCCAGACTAGGAGAATACATGTTATGTACAAGTTAATAATGAAGATAGTCTTTCTCCCCTCACTCTATAAACTTCCAAATGTTCTTCTAATTCCCTCTCATCACTTATTACACCTAGCGTTTTCTTCACAAAATTCCAATTCAAACTACCGGATAACCATAACAAGGAAGAAAATCTCTTATAATCATTTGGTGTTAAAATATTATGGGCCTTATACCCTACTAAAAATGAACTAGCAACCTTCGAACACACCTCATGAGACTGTACTCCTTCTGTTCGAGAATACCATTTTATTAAAAAGGCTAGTCCTTCAATGCGGTCAACATAACTAATAGATTCAAAATCCACAATTCCTTTTACCTTTTGACTTGAGCCCCATAAAACATTCAAAGGATTTAAATCTGTTTGTACGATAAATTCTAGTTCACTCGTATATGCGCACTCTATATGATATTTAGCAAGATCTATATACTCCCGCAATTCCTTACATGCGCTTGCCCTACTTTCTAACATATTAATAAACTCAACATACCCATCCAAATGAGATATCTTTTGAAAAATCGAGCTTTGAAATGCGCAAGAAATATCATGAATCTTTCTTGCTTCCTTTCCGAAGGCTTCTACAATGTTTTCTGTGCAATGCGTAATATGTTCTCCCTCAATCCAATTAGACAATACAAATCGGTATTGTTCATCATTCCAAGCGACAAGTGTAAATGGCTCTCCTGCCCTATTCTTGTTTATCTGCATAAAAGGAATTTCATGTTCGCGTAAATAATAGGTAAACCGTACTTGCTCTATCAGTTGTTCGTTTGATAACGCCCCAAAGGCTGGATTGATTGTTCGCTTGCTATTTATAAATCTTGCGGAATATCGCTTTCCATTTACCATTATTTTATAATGCAGATCCGTATTCCAACTATCCTTATGCAATTCTTCTTCCACTGCTAGTGAATGAATTTCTTTAAAATAATTTATTAATATGTCTTTTATTATATGTTTCATTCTATTCTCCTTTCATGCAAAAATTACAATAGCCTTCTATCTATGTAGATGAAAGAAGGCTACTAAATCTTTTTTAAAATTTATATATTTCATAGTGAATGTATTATTGATTAAATAATACATTTGTTTAATACAAGTACCCCGTAAGAAAAATTAACCGTCATAATGTAATTAACAAAGTGAGGATTTTCATTTAAATTTTATAAAACTCAAATGTATTCTTTTCTAAACATATTGTTTCATCAGAAGTTTTGATAATGATATCAAAACGCTGACTATACGAATGCATAAATACTTCATATTGAATCCGTTGTTCTTCATGAGACTGCCTTAAATAACTTATATCCGATCCCCTTTCAGCTATATCCCGGCTTGATCTTCTCATTAGTTCCGTTTCGCCATCTGTATAAAAATAAATTTTCAAATCAAATAAATCAGGGTTAATAAATGCGGCACTCATTCCCTCCACAATCGTTACTTTATTTTTCGAAGAAATCAACTTACTTTTCATATAATGCGTATCTATCGTATAAAAATCCAGCCCAGCTCTAACCATCTGAATATCTCTTTCTAAAGCTGCCAAATGGTGTGCCGCTGGATGACAAGCTGTCATTTTATAACGATGATTTTCATTTTGATATGTATAGTGAATCACTGCATGCTTACGGATATCCGAACTGACAATGTAAGGATCTGTATTAATATAATTTACTTCATTTTGATTTAGTAGATTTACGAGTCTATTAGCAAACGTTGTTTTTCCAGCTGCACCATGTCCTGAAATACCAATAACAATTTTTTCATCGCTCATCCTTAACCAATTTATAATTTCTTGTAACAACTTATCCATCATTCTCCCCCTTGCGCTAATATACTACCCTTTATTTCAATATCCAAAAATCCCTTTATTAAATTATACATAAAACAAGGAAGATATTGTAATTATTCATCATACCATCTCTAATTCTAAACAACTATATTATCTTTTAAATGAATTTATTATTTGTGAACACCTACATGATTAAATAGATTTCTAATTTTATCAATTCAATAGAATACCCTCTATTTTCCGGTAATTTATGCGAACCAATACAGTCATGACTATGTACAATAAAAAAAGAGCCAATCCCCTATAAGATAGAAGATTGACTCTTTCCTTTATTTACTCCCCTGTTTCAGAAAATCGCTTTATACGTTCACCAATTTCATCACGAACACGTTGAAATTCGGACCACTCTTTTCCTGCTGGATCATCAAATCCCCAATGAACACGATTTACATGCGGCGGAGTAGATGGACAAACAGAATCCGCATGACTACACAGCGTAACGACTAAATCAGCACTATTTAAAATGTTTGCATCAATTATATCTGATGTTTGATTTGTTATGTCGATATTTACTTCGTTCATTGCTTTAATTGCATTTGGATTTACTCCATGTGCTTCAATTCCTGCAGAATATACATTCCATTTATCACCTAAATATTGTTTGCCCCATGCTTCTGCCATTTGGCTTCGGCATGAATTTCCTGTGCATAAGAAATAGATTGTCTTTTTGTTTTCCATGTTGTTTTCCGCCTTTGTTTTTAAATTATGCTGGTTGATCATTAAAATATTTACGCTTAAACCAAAAAGCGACGTTTACAAGCGCAATCATTACAGGTACTTCCACTAACGGCCCAATAACAGCTGCAAATGCTGCACCTGAATGAATACCAAACACACCAACTGCTACTGCAATCGCTAGCTCAAAGTTATTACTACCTGCTGTAAATGCTAACGTTGTAGTCACTGGATAGTTTGCACCAATTTTTTTTCCCATAAAGAAAGAAACAAAAAACATGACAATAAAATAGATTAATAACGGAATTGCTATTCTTACTACATCTAATGGTACGCTAACAATCATTTCCCCTTTTAAAGAGAACATAACGATGATTGTAAATAGTAATGCAAGTAATGTAAGTGGACTAATCTTCGGTATAAATACCTTTTCATACCATTGTCTTCCTTTTAACTTAACGAGTACAAATCGTGTCAACATACCTGCTATAAAAGGAATTCCCAAATAGATAAATACAGATTTCGCTACTTCTACCATTGTGATATCAACAATAGCTCCTTCAATTCCTAACCATTCTGGAATGACTGTTACAAACACGTATGCATAAACGGAGAAGAAAAGCATTTGGAATACGGAGTTAAAAGCTACTAAACCTGCTGCATACTCTTTATCCCCATCTGCAAGATCGTTCCAAACGATTACCATTGCAATACAACGTGCTAATCCAATCATAATGAGACCAACCATGTATTCTGGTTTATCAGGAAGAAAAATAATTGCTAACACAAACATAAGTACCGGACCGATAATCCAGTTTTGTACTAAAGATAGAACTAACACTTTTACATCTTTAAATACTCGGCCCATTTCCTCGTAACGAACTTTCGCTAACGGTGGATACATCATGACAATTAAACCAACAGCTAGCGGGATAGACGTTGTTCCAACTTGTAATGTATTCAATCCGTCTACTACACTAGGAAATACAAACCCTAAACCAATCCCAACAGCCATAGCTAGAAAAATCCATAGTGTTAAATATCGATCTAGAAAAGATAAACGTTTCATTTTATTTTCCATCTCCTATTAACAACAAGAATTTTGTTCTACTACGTTAGAAGTCGTGCAACAAGGTGCCTCTTCTATTTTATGAACATCACTCTGTGCTTTTGTATAAAAGAATTCCCACTCGTTCCCATCAGGATCCGTTACCCAAAACTTATCTTGAACCGCATAGCAACAAGTCGTATCCATCTCATCACGCGCAAAGAAACCTTCTTTTTCTAATCTTTCTTTATGTAACGTAATTTCTTCAGCTGTATCCACTTGGAAACCGAAATGATTTACCTGATTTCCCTTCACTTCATCTCGTACGTTTAGCGTGAAATTAAGTCCTGGCGTCTCTAATAAAAATTTTGCATAATCTACTTTCACCTTAACTGGTGACACACAAAATACCTTTTCGTAGAATTCAATAGACTTCTCTAAATCCGTAACATTTATACCGACATGAACATATCTCATAGCTTATTCCTCCTCTTTATATGTTATTAATCAATTTTTTTTGATTAATAACGCAAAATTTTAACAGCAGCTACCTTTTCCTGTTTTTCTAAAGATACAACACAATTCTTCTGATAATAAATTATTCACTTCCGCATCATTTAAATCATAATAACTCCACGTACCTTTTGTTTCTTTTACAATTAAACCTGCATCTAATAAGATCTTTAAATGATAGGACAACTTAGATTGCGTCATTTCAAAAACTTCTGTCAAATCACATACACACGTCTGGCCTCGCTGGCAAAGCTCATACATGATTTCTAAACGTTTTTGATCAGCCAACGCTTTAAACTTTTTCTCATATAACTGAAAATTTCGTGCCACTGTAGTTCACTTCCCTTCATCAACTTTTTTTGATGTTTATAGTATATACGCTAGTGAGTTTATTATGCAACTTATTAATCAAATTTTTTTGATTTAGAAAAACTTCCTCCCATTATATCTTTGCTACAACTAAAAAGGACCCCAGCCTTTTCAAAAATGAAAAACTACGGTTCTTTTTACAACTTAATAGTTACAATATTTCCGAGAAATGGAGTCTCTATAACTATTTTAAATTTTAATTTGATCATTATAGAGTAGTGCCCCATCACCATCAATCTAAGAAAAACAAATACCCCAAAATGAGAAAAATCGATATAACTCTTCGGTAAATAAAGATAACTCTTGTTTTTAGTGCATAATCATAAAAAGCACGTCACCCTTTCTCATTAACATAAGAGAATAGTAACGTGCTTTCAATTTCAAAAATAGTCTAAATCCTTAAGTTGATGGTTGTGGGGCGGGCCCCATGCCCATCAAGCTAAGATTTTAAGACACCCCCATAACGAGAATTTTACTTTTTTACAGTTATTTATGAAAATTCCGCTTGTTTTTTTCATTTTTGGGGTGCTAGACCTAAAACTTCAGCAATATGCATAGACTGAAACATCTAGTTTTCACGATATAATTCTCAGCTAAATTCGAAAAAAAGAGCTTGAATTCCAAAGCTCTTTTAAATATTACTTAATAACTTTATAATCACCATTTTTCCTGTGGAATTAAAACTGTTTCAATATCAAAGTTATTCTCAAACCATTCCTTCATCAATGTTTTATGGACCAGATATTCTGATGCAGAATGGGAAACGCCGATTAAAGACATCGAAGTATTAGAAACATAATCCATCATTTGCTTGTATCTTTGTTTACCATATTCGTTATCAATATGGCAATGGATTTCGCCAGTGATATAGGCTTGAACTCCTCTTTTTTCAGCTTCCTCCATCCAACTTACTTTGTCGCCACAACCTGCAACGATAGCTATTTTCTTTACGTTATTTATGTTCTTACCTTCAAAATTAACATATGGAATATCGAATATTTCTTTTAAGTGAGAAGTTAGTTCACTTGTACTCTTTTCTTCAATGTTACAAATAAGAACTAGGTCTTCATTATTTACATAAGAAAATAGTAACGTGTTTTTAACTTAAAAAATAGTCTAAAACCTTAAGGTGACAGAAAGCAATCTAGTTTCTTACAGAATTAAACTAAGGACATTGTTTAACACATGTATTGCTATGATATATGCAAGGGATCTTTTAGAAATAAGATAAGCCACAGTATATATCACCGAGCCTGGTAAATAAATAGCAAAATCCGAAAGGTTTTGTGAATGAAGAACTGTAAAAAGTAGAATTGAAACGATAGATGCAATAGCAGTACCAACATAACTAGAAAATTTATTTACTAATATATGGCGAAATACAATTTCCTCGACTATTGGACCCACAACACCAACTAAAAGCACTGCAAATATAAAAGGTACCTCTGAAGCAGCTTGATTAACAAGATCTTGATTCACTGACTGATCTGTATTCACTAGAAATTTCGTAACAAATGTTTCTAGAATTAACGTAAGTAAAACCACCATAGGAATACTTACTACTTTCAAAATTGTTTTCTCTTTAAAATAAGAAAAACTTTGAAGAATTTCTTTCCTATAGAAACTTATTCCTATAATAGCAGGTACAATAAAAGCGGCGACAGTAGTAGCAAATTCTGATTCAACTAAATTTACATTAGTTAAAAGTAATACTCCTACTAATATGAGGACGCCAATTTGGAATATTACAAACATTGTAAAAACTACTAACATAATAAGATCTTTTTTATTCGTTTTTATAAAGTTCACTTTATTATCCCCCTAATTAAATTGCCTAGAATCTTTAATTTTTCTTTCTGCATAAATTTCTCCTTTTAAATATATTCACACATGATTCCGGACCGTTCGGTCCGGAATCTAATGATACTATATGTCTCTAATTTTTTAAACCCCTTTTTAAATTATTAACGATTAGCCTTTTATAAATTGAAGTGAAATTAGGAGTAGTTTAAACCCTTTAGCTCAATGTATTTATAAAATTATATATATAAATAAAATAAATATACGTTAAAATTAACTTTATTTTTATATCTTCGACGATTATAGGGGTCCCACCCCATCGCTATCAAGCTAATAAAACAAAATTCCCCCTAAAATGAAAAAATACGCTATTCTTTCTATAGAATCATAGGAAAGGATGGCGTTTTAGTATGAATTTATCGATTTCTGATGAATTAGAATTGTTTTCTAAAGAATTGCAACGATATATGTCACCTGATGCTTTAGAGCAATTAGCTAAAAATGTAGGATTTGTTAAACGAAAAAGTAAATACCGCGCACAAGATTTAGTGGCTCTATGTATTTGGTTAAGTCAAAATATTGCCCATACTTCATTGGTACAATTAAGTAGTCGATTAGAAGCTAACACAGGCATTTCTATGAGTCCAGAAGGACTCAATCAACGTTTTAATTCTCAGGCTGTTCAGTTTTTACAACAACTCTTAGCACATTTACTTCACCAACAATTTTGTTCTTCTAACAAGATTCCAACTTTGTATACAAACTATTTTCGACGTATTCGTGTATTGGATTCTACACATTTTCAAATTCCGGATAAATTCACTTCTATATATCAAGGTTCAGGTGGTAGTGGTCAAAATGCTGGTGTGAAAATTCAACTAGAGTATGATTTACTAAGTGGTCAATTTCTTCATGTTCATGTAGGATCGGGAAAGCACAATGATAAAACGTATGGTTCTACTTGTTTAGAGTCCCTTCAACCGAACGATATATGTATACGTGATTTAGGATACTTCGACCTAAAAGACTTACATACTATAGAAGAGTGTAATGCTTATTTTATTTCAAGATTAAAGCTCAATACACGTATATATCAAAAGAATAATGAGCCTGAATACTTTCAAAATGGAACAATAAAAAAGCACTCTGAGTACATCCAATTAGATATGGAGCAATTCATTGACCAATTACAGTCAGGTGAAACATATGAAATTCCTGAAATTTATATTGGAATGTATCAAAAACTTCCTGCAAGACTCATTCTGTACAAATTAACTGAAACACAAATGAAACGTAGGCAAAAGGATTTAGCATCTAAAGAACATAAGAAGCAAATTACCTATAAAGAACGTAGTAAGAGGCTTAGTGCAATTAACTTTTACATTACAAATATTCCTTTAGAATATCTACCAAAGGAACAAGTATACGATTTTTACTCCTTACGCTGGCAAATTGAACTTATTTTTAAAACATGGAAATCATTTTTTCGTATTCATCACTGTAATTCTGTAAAATTAGAACGACTAGAATGTTACTTATACGGACAATTAATAAGTATCCTTCTTTGTTCCTCCACCATGTTTCAAATGCGCCAATTACTCCTCATCAAGAAGAAACGAGAATTAAGTGAATATAAAGCAATTTATATCATCAAAGATTATTTTCCACTTATTTATCAATCTTTACAAAAAGACACCCAAGAATTAACAAAGATTCTCTTTCGTCTGTTTAATCTCTTACAGAAAAACGGACGAAAATCCCATAGGTATGAGAAGAAAACAGTCTTTGATATCTTAGGCGTCGTATACAACTTTTCTATGTCTCATAGTCATGTAGCGTAATCCAAAAAACTGAAACCTGATAGGGTTTATTTGGCATGCAAATCTTTAAAGAACTTACATTTGTCTTTAGAAAAACGAAAAAATTTCACGTGAAATTAAACTTATATAAGCTTAGCTTGATGGCGATGGGGCGGGCCCCAATAAGAACGGTATCTAAGATTGTATGAAAGGTGTTAGTTCCATTCAAAAGGCCTCAGCCGACGATTAACTCAAGTACCGATTTCGGATGACTCCCATGTGATGAAGTTCGTGTCCTGCGATGCCGTACGCGAGGGCGCGCGCCGTAATGCTTAGGTTGTTGGCTGTACCCTTGCGGTTCCACGCCTCCGCCGGTAGCCCGCGCAGCAATGTGATCGTTGATTGCCGGACGGCCTGGTAGTCTTCGGCCAGTTGCGCGATTGTCCAGCTTCCGAAAGGAGGCATGAACAATTCCTGATCGAAACCGGTCAGCGGCGTCTGGTCCCCTCTTGCGAACCGGAGCAGGCGGTAGGTTATGACGCGTTCCGCGTCTGTAATGTGGCCCACAACTTCTTTCAGTGTCCATTTTCCTTCCGCATACCGATATGCGGCCTGGCTTTCGGTCAACGATGCCAGGAGCTCGGTCATTTGCTTTTCCTGGGCGAGCAGAATGTCGATGATGTTACCGTCTGGCACCAAACGGATATATTCGCCGGAGCTCCCAGCGTATTCTTCTTCTGAAGGTCTTTGATTCATGCGTAGTCACCTCTTTATGTATATATAGAAAATTATAGGACTCGTCTATGTCTAATCAATTCGCGAAATGATAGAACTTTCCTTCTAATAATTGAGGATAAGCAACTATTTAGTCAGTCAGTCGCCACACTATCCTGATTCGTTAGCACAATAAGCAACGCTAATCAATAATGCATAAAAATTATCTGTTATACAATATTTCAAAGTTATTAATATATAAAGGTAACACCTTCTTTTTTTAATTTAAAGATGAATTTTCAATTATATTTTGAAATAGACCGAAGTAAAACACACTAGTCTAACTACTTTTCTATACAAGATTTTATGCAAAAAAGAATAGCGAAGACCCTAGAATCCCCGCTATATCAATGATGTATAAAATCTTGTATAAGAGATAGATAGACATAGAGACAAAAAATTTAGTAAAAATAAGGATGCTATGAAAAACTTGCTAACGATAATGAGACGTTATGTTAACCTTATATGAATATCCTATACAATCAAAATCACACGATGTATCACCTCTCCCGAATGGTATAATAAGGAAAATGACAGGGGCTTCTTCAAAAACGTTAGGAGGATACTATGGAACTGGGATTAGAAGATAAAATTAGGAAATATTTAGTGAGCAAATATCAGTGCCACTCTGTTATTGTCTATGGTTCCTATGCGAACGGTGACTACTCTGAGGACAGTGACATTGACTTGTTATGCTTTACTGATGTACCCACCCATTCAAACGATATAAATATTTTGCAGGAGAAGCAGTTGGATGCTTGGATTTACCCGACTGAGAAAATAAGGGACATAACAGATTTCCTTCGCATCCAAAACGGGTATTCAATTTTGGATGAACGAGGTTTGTGTGCTAATTTTCTAAACCAGATTCAGGAACTATACCAGCAAGGTCCAGAACCATTACAAGATACCCAGAAAGAGTTTCTGAGAGAGTGGCTTAACAAGATGTTAAAGCGTTCGGAACGGGGAGATATAGAGGGGAACTTTAGGTTTCATTGGTTGTTGGTTGATAGTTTGGAGATTTACTGTAACCTGCACGATACATGGTACTTTGGACCAAAAAGGACATTGAAATGGATGTCTGCACACGATACTAACAGTTACAGATTATTTGAAAAAGCCATACACCCAAATGCAGACCCCTATGATGTAACCGCTTGGATTGCGTATATTACACAAGAATAACCCACTTCCAATAACGAGAATTATGTAAATAAGCTGGCCATGTGGACAGCTTATTTTTTTTGCTTAGCGTGCAAAATTCGCGTCTCGTTGGCGGTACCCCATACCCATCAAGCTAAGATTTTGAATTATTCCAAAATGAAAATTTCATTCTTTCATAGTTGTCCATAGAAGTTCAGTTCGTTTTTTTCATTTATGGGAAGAACGTATTTCTTAACTTGATAGCGATGTGGCGAGACCTCTACAATCAATTTATGGATAATCAGATTTAATATCAAATGTAAAAGTTACCAATATATACATATAAACCAGTATTATAGTTAGATACTGGTTTATTTGATGCTTTTATTTATGTACTTGTTAATTTAGCATAGATGATAAAAAATAAGGTTAATTGTCCTATTATCGCAATATTCGGCACTACTATAATTAAATTAATAATAAAAAAGACTGCTAAAATCCCTAAAAACAAGCATAAATGATAAATGTTCAAGCGGTGTTGTTCAAACCTGTATTGATGAAAAACAATTGTAGTTGACAGGAAATAGAGCAATACAGAACCAAAAACAAAATATAAGATAAAAGAATAATAGACCTCATGTAAAAATAATAATCTAATGGATGCTGCAACCATACTCAAAGACATTAAAATAAATAGATGACCGTAAATAATAATTTGACCAGAAGTTTGTCTAGACTTGTCGAGTTTCTTCTCCATGTTATCGAAATATTGCCACCACATCGAAATAATGAGGATAAATGAAATAATCGCAAAGCTTATTGAATCCCAATTTCCTTGTTTAGGTTGAATGACCACAAGAGTGCTTATAAGAGCTTCCCCAAAGAGAATAATAGAAAATAGACCAAATCTCTCTAACAAGTGGGCTGTATTTGTAGGAACCTTTTCTAAACACTTTCTTCCAAGCAGTGGTACAATAATATCGATAAGAATCCCAAAATATAACACAGCATATCGAATCCAAGAATCAAAAAAGACGGATAATAATGAAATAGCGATTCCAATCCAAAAATATCTTCCTAAAAAGAGGGCTGCTTTTTTTCGAGCCCCCTCTTCTATACGCTGGACCACAAGATATTGAATTGCAGTCACGACCCTTAAGCCAATATAGCCAATTAAAAAAGAAAGATAATAAGGATCAAAATCAGCTGATAAGCTTGATGTCATTATTAGGACAAAAAACATTTGCAAGATCAAAAAAATTCGTTGATGAAATAAATCTTTTCCAAACCGGTTAACAAAGATGGTTTGCCCTACCCAAGCCCACCAGATCGGAATAAAAATTAAGACAAACTTTACTAAATACTCTGCATGGATGTGACCATCTTCAACATGAAGTAAAACATGAGTCGCAGCCGTCACTGCCGCCACAAATAACAAATCATAAAAGAGTTCTAACCACGTCACTTTCTTTTCTTCCATTTCTGCACTCCCTCCTTATAGTAATAGTATGCTAAAAATATATAATAATTGGAAGAGAAAATAATATAGACATAAACCATTTCTCATCGCGGGCGTAGTTACGGATGTTTATGTTGCTTTCCCAGCACTTTCCGCTATAAAAGCTGGGTATGAAGTATTTGCTGTTACGGATGCTTCAGGAACTTTCAGTAAACAAGTTGCAGATGCCGCCAATACGCGTATGGCACATAGTGGTGTGTAACTTATGAACTGGTTTAGTGTAGCGTGCGAATTACAACGCGATTGGCGCAACGATGTCGAAGGTTTTGGCAATTTACTTGCTAGTAATCTTCCAGGTTATCAAAATATAATTGGAAGCTATAGGGAGGATTTATGGAAAGGTATTATACAATTTCAAGTTATGCACCATATATAAGAAGAATCCAACAAACTATGATTAATCACTACATTTTCTTTCATAGGATAGGATGTCAACGTAAAAAAAGACACTTTCTATAGTGTCTTTTTTGAAATAGTATACCTATGTTAGCTTTTTACACTCTAAAATAAAGTCGATATCCTCACAAGTAGTATCCTCATTGTAAATACGTTCAATAACTTCCGCTGCATACTCTTTATCTTCATATGTTTCTGCTAATCTCTTTATATAGTTTTTTACAATTTGTATTGCTTCTTCCAGGTCTAGATTACTTTTCATTAATTCAGGGTTGAAATATCCCAATTCGTACACTCCTTTTCATTAATGGGGTACCGCCACATCAACTTAAGGGATGTATTAAACAAAAACGTAAGCTTTCTGGTTTCGGTTTAAATAAAAACCTGTCAATAAGATCAGGATTGCATTGGAAATGTATCTCTGTTGTTTTTTGTTATATATTTGGATCAGTATACAGTTATGCCAAATCCAATAGTAAGAATTAATCCTGCAAAGATATATGGTAGATTAACATTTACATTAAGTAAAATGCCTCCCGTTGCTGGCCCTATTATATTCCCGAGACTTGTATAAGTAGAATTCATCCCTCCGATAAATCCTTGATTTTCTCCAGCTATTTTAGAAAGTAATGTTGTAATTGCTGGTCGAAGTAAATCAAATGCCAAAAAGATGATAAACGTTAAAATCGCGACCATCCAATAATTACCGACAAATGTAGATACAACTATAATTATAGCGGCTATGAATAAGCTATATTTAATGATCCCTTTCTCACCAAATTTTTTTACTAATTTTTCAAAGAACATGATTTGTGCTATTACTCCTAATATGGCGCTTACTTAAATAATTATTGATATATCTTTAGGTGTAAAACCAAACTTTTTATCAACAACAAAGCTAAACATATGTTCATAAGCTGATAAACCACATCCTAAAACAAAAACAAGTAATAGTGGGATAAAATATAAAGGGTGAAAAGATTGTTTAATTTCTTAAAAAAAACTAACTTGTATTTTGTTATCTTGCATTTTAATTCGTTGTTCTTTAGATACAGGATCTTTCAAAATGAATACTGAAAAACACGCAGCGATACCAGAAATTACTGCTGCAAAAAAGAACGGTGCACGTATGCCAAAATCAGATATAAAGCCACCAATACCAGGTCCAATTATGAATCCTGTACTAATAGCTGCTGATAAATACCCTAATGCTTTTGCTCTGTTTTCTAATGATGTTGTATCAGCTATAAAAGCAGTGACTGCCGGCATCATACATGCAGAACTAACACCTCCTAGTGCTCTAGAAAGAAATAATACCCATATTTGATTTCCAACTCCAAATAAAAATTCAGAAAAGGAAAATAGAATTAACCCTGCTATGATCATTTTTTTCGACCAAATATATCTACCCATCTTCCGGCAATAGGAGATGTTAATAGTTGAAAAATGCAAACATAGCAATTAAATATCCCATAGTGTCAGTGCCTAAATGTAATGCCCTCATATAAGATGGCATTACAGGAACTACAAGACCAATTCCTAAAAATACGATAAATACATTAAATAATGCTAAAACTAAAGCTAAATTTTTCCTATTGTATATACCCATATGACTTTCCTCACCTTATGATTAATTATATATAGACATAAAAAAGCTTTTTTATATAATTGTCTTTAGCATAAACCCTAAAGTAACTTTAAGGTCAATACAAAAATTAAAGACGTAAAAATATCTATAAGGCGTATCACCAGATCAGGTTGCCCCAAAACGATAAAATGAACTTCATTGTTATAAAAGACTCAAATTTTTCGTTTTGGAGCATTATAAAATTTTAACTTGATGGTGATGAGGCGGGACTCCAAACAGTACGATTTTATTTCAAAGACACAACGATCTTACTATACACTTTTTATTTATCCCACACTCTCATCTGCTAATATTACTATTTTCTATTACTAATGTTGCCGTTTCACTCGGATGGCTAAGAGGAAAATGATGGCCATATGGAACAAAATCAACTTTACCAAGATGCGATGGAGCAGAATAGGCTCTGTCATAATCCCCCCAAATAATGTGAAGATTATACTTTGTTACTTCATTGAAATCACCTTGATCGTTTTTCAGTAGTAAACTGTTAAGCTGAACCGTAGTATTTAAAATTCTAGGAGAAGTAAAACTGTTCCTTATTTTTTCAATATAATGTTCAGGGATGCTCTCCATACTTTCAAACAAACCATTACTTAATAAATATCGCTCTATGAAATTAGTAGTTGCCAATTTTAATGTCCATTTGTTCATAAATTGAGGAACATTTAGCGATTTAGCATTTTTTTTAACTACAGGTGGCTGAAGTAAAGTGATTGCATACTTCTTATCTATGTACTCTTGTACCAATGCTTCCAGAAGAATAAATGCACCGAATGAATGACCAATTAGATGTGCACCATTCGTAGCTTTCTCCAATAACTTTTTCACTACATTCAAATAGATATTTAGAAGATTTTTATCTCGTTTAAAAGGAGAACGCCCCAAACCTGGAAGATCCAAGATCCATACAGGTTGACCAGTTTTTTCATGAAGCTCTTGTGCTAAAGGAAATAAATCCTCTCCATCACTCAATAAACCATGTAATAAAATAAACGGTTTACCCTCTCCTTGTAATTGGTAAAGGGTATTGTTATCGCATAATGTTCGTTTAAATACATGATTATGCTGGCCATTTTGATACATCATTCGATAATCCAGATCAGCTACTACGGCAGGGAAAAATTTCATTACACTCGTCTTCCTAAACCAATCTCCTCCCATAATTTTTTTCGCTGAAACATTTGAAAATTTTCGTTTTGTAATAAAATTCAGTCCATCAGAAGGAATTTTTGTTATTTTACTTACTCCACTATTCATAATTGCTTTCATAAGTGGCATTGGGACAGAGATTTTTGGTGCCCTCATATTCATACTTTCCGACATAATACTTAATAACTCAGCAATGTTCTGGTCGTGCTGTTTGTCTTCAACAAGTGTATATGTTTGAATAGTCGGTTGCTCCAATCTGAAAACCTGCACAATAAACTTCGCAAGCTCATCGTTTGAAATAAGTGGTAACCTATATCTCTTACCTCCAGGAATCACTGGCATGAGCCCTCTTCGCATACTCTTCACAAGCAAACCTAATCCTGCTATCTGCTCTGTACTCCCTGTTTTACTACTACCGACTACAGTTGGCGGATTAATTACAGAAAGCGGATAACCTACTGCTGATGCCTGCTGACGGATATAAAGATCTGCTAAAAATTTTGTTCTCTCATATGGATTTTTTATTTTCAAATAATTATTCCCTTCTTGAAACACATCAATTGCAATCTTGCTATTTTTATCATCAAAGGGACTCATATAACCTACAACATGAATAAATTGTTGCAAGCCCTTCAATTGATGAATACTTTTAGCTAATTCACTAATATGTTTGGCGCCATTTAAAAATACGGAAGCTACCTCTTTACTTGTCGCTTGAATATCCATGGGGCCTCCTGCGTGAATAATCACATCCGTTTTCAATACCCTCTCCTTATCTTCAGCACTTAGACCTAAATCTATTTTCGTCAAATCACCTTCAATAAAGTGCATAACTTCCTTTTTTAAGATGCCTCTTTCTTGAAAAAGACGTATTGCTTTACTTTTCGACCTCACTAAAAGAAGAATTTTAACATCCTCTTTGGCTAATTCTTTCACTAATTGCTTTCCAATAAAGCCTGTTCCACCAGTTAAAAATACTGTTCTCATATAAAATCCCCCTTTTTAGTACTACTCAGTACTAATTTGATATAAAAAAAATGCTTCTTTTATCGAAGCAATTTTAAAAAATGATCTGCTGTTTTCGTGATTACAGTTGCATCCTTCAATGTTTCTGAAATAAATAACGCTCCTTCAAGATTTGTAATAAAAAGTGATGCAACCTCATCAATATGAATCGTATTTCTAAATTCTCCATTCTCTACCCCTTGTTTAAGTAATAGAGAAACTTTCTTTTGTAATCCTGTAAAAAAAAGACCTATTTTTTCTTTTATTTGCGTGGCCTGTTTAGGACTTTGAATATAAAGAGTAATAAATGGACAGCTCCCCTTATACTCTCTCGACTGAACTCCTTGTGATAATTGCTTTAAAAACAGTTGGATACGATCTTCAACTAAAAATTGCTTCTGAGAAAGTACGTCATCAATTGCAGATTGATACATTTCAATCCAATAATCAACGACCGCTTCTAATAATACTTCCTTATTAGAAAAGTGATAATACACATTAGACTTTGAAACTTTGCTTACACGTACTAATTCATCCATACTTGTATAAGCAAACCCTTTTTCTAAAAATAATGTTGCAGCTACTTCAATCACACGTCTTTGATTCATTAATTTTACCTTTGTCATAACTAGAACTATATAGTACTAATTTAAATATTACAAGTATTTATGTTCATTTAGAAAAAAGTTTGTTTAAAAAAGTTCCACTAACATTGATTTTACTGCAAAAAAAATCTTATTTTGAATAAAGTTGAACTGAACCCCGAAATCGTTAATTTACTATCGTCTAATAGGGGTCACCATACATACCCATCAACTTAAGAAAAAGAAATGCTCCCAAAATGAAAAAATGAGCAGCTTCTCAGAATAACTATCTGTAGAGAAAGAAAATTTTAATTTAGGGAGATATGAAAATATTAGTTTGATGGTGATGGGGTGCTCCCCTATGTCTATCAAGTTAAGATATTATATTATCCCCATAATGAAAATTGTTTGCATGACGTTATATTTAGAGTAATTATCTTGATTATTTTTAACATCCCCTTAATTCTTAAACTGATGTATTGGGAGACCACTCCATATACATCAGTTTTTAAAAATTAAATACTTTATTTACCAAGTTAATATAAATTGCCTTCGCATAAGAGACAGTAGAATTTCTAAATCTTCATTTTAATATTAATCAATTCAAGCGTATTCCTTCGAATGCATTTATTACCAAGTCATGCACATAGGAATCATCCAACTTTTCACCGGTTACTAGCAACCGATAGAAAATTGGTCCGTAAATGAGATCGATACTTAAGTCAACATCGAGATTTTCTTTTAATTCGCCCCTTTTAATTCCCTTCTCCAGGAGTTGTTTTGCTTGCAGGCGACGTGGCTGGAAATATCGAGTACGATATTCCTCTGCCAGCTTTGAATCAAATTGTCCTTCACCAACTAACTCAGTAATAATAGTCCCTTCACGACTTATCAAAAATTTGGTTAAACTTGTAGCATGAATTAAAATATCATTCAATGCTGAACCTGTGTCAGGTATAGGCAATCTAGCTGCGGCAGCAAAAAGAAAACCATCCATTACTACAGCAGCCTTATTAGGCCACCATTTATAAATTGTAGCTTTACTAACTTTAGCACGGTCTGCAATTTTATCGACTGTGACTGCTTTAAAGCCACTTTCCAGTAATAACTCATAAGATGCAGAAAGGATAGCTTTTTGGGTTTCGACATTACGTGGTCTACCTCTTTTACCTTGCACATTAATCATTCCTTCCAAGAATCATAAACTATACGTTTAGTATACTTAATATGAACAAAAAATAAAATAGCCTATTTACAAAACTAAACGTTTAGTATATATTTTAGTTAATTAATAAACTGAACGTACAGTTTATTAATTGTTAAGGAATCTCGTAATAATCATGGCTTTATCTAAGTTCCAAAATACACCAAGGTAATTCTGAAATAAAAATATGGGGGAAATACTTATGTCTAATTTTAAAAATAAAGCAAGTGATAAGGAAATTTCATCGGGTTTAATCATTCTTCTGGCAACTGCATGTGGTATCATCGTGGCTAATCTTTATTATGCGCAGCCTTTAATTGGGGTAATTAGTAATGAAATTGGGCTTTCTAATAGTAGCGCTGGATTAATTGTAACGCTAACTCAAATTGGATATGTTGTTGGCTTATTATTTCTTGTGCCTTTGGGGGATATTGTTGAGAATAAAAAATTGATACTTATATTGTTATTTTCAAGTGCATTTGCACTCATTTCTATGGTTTTTGTAAAAAGCGCAACCTTGTTGTTAATTGCTTCATTCTTTATCGGACTGGGTTCGGTCGCAGCGCAAGTGCTCGTACCTCTTGTATCATATCTTTCATCTGAAAATGCACGCGGTCGCGTAGTTGGCAACGTCATGAGTGGTCTGTTATTAGGTATTATGCTTGCGCGACCGATATCTAGTTTAGTAGCCGGTATGTGGGGATGGAATGCAATATTTGCTTTATCTTCTACTGTAATTATTGTTTTGGCATTTGTATTATCGAAAGTACTCCCTACTAGGAAACCAAAGGCAAAAACAAATTATACCACCTTACTTAATTCAATGTGGCAACTACTACGAACTACTCCAATTTTACGCCGTCGTGCCATTTATCATGCTTGTGTATTTGGGGCTTTCAGCTTATTCTGGACCACTGTTCCATTATTATTATCTAGTCCTGCTTTTCATTTTTCTCAGACTGCCATAGCATTATATGCACTTGTCGGAATTACAGGTGCAATAGCCGCTCCAATAGGTGGTCGTCTAGCTGATCTTGGCTGGACACGACCCGCCACTGGGATAGCTCTCACTGTTGTTATTATTTCTTTATTACTACCACTTATTATTCAAAGTAGTTCGCCCATCGGAATAGCTGTTTTAGTAATTGCTGCAATTCTGTTGGATATGGGAGTATCTGCAAACCTTGTGCTTAGCCAACGTTTAATTTTCTCGTTGAGTCCAGAAATTCGTAGTCGATTAAATGGGCTATTTATGGCTATTTTCTTTTTAGGAGGTGCAGTTGGATCCTTTATTGGAGGATGGGCATATGCCTTAGGAGGATGGAATCTAACATTATGGATAGGAATCACTTTTCCGGCCATAGCCTTGCTTTATTTCGCCACAGAAAAATAGTTCTATAATCAAATTATTTACGAATTGTATTGAGCTTTTGGTGCAGATTTAAAGTTTTTAAAGACTTCCAAATTCTGGTTATAACAGTATGAAATAGAAGTGATGGGACGTCAGGAGACAGGAAATCAAGAGCCAATTATCCAAAGATGGATGCTGACTGCGAGTGTATACTTTTTGGATCATCATGTAACATAAAAAGCCCCTTTTTAGTCTATAAATATTTTATAATGAGTGTAGTTTATTTAGAAAATACTAAACTACACTTTTTAATTCGGTTGTCAAATCTTTCACACACTCTCTCTTTTAAATAATAGCTCATAATAATAAGTGCGCCTTTTTTTCCTATTTTTCGTACATCTTCATCAATAAAACCACATTTTTTATATAATAACTGTGCAGTAATGTTTTTCACATTTATCGCTAGCCAATACAATTTCACTAATATGTGGATATTCTTTGCGTACAAAATCAGGTAGTAACAATAATGATTGTTTGGTATGCCCCTTTCCTTGATAATAATAATCCGTTGAAAGAGCACGTAATAACATAGCTTTTGGATTTTTAGATTATGGATTTATGCCTGCATTTTCATGAAGCTCAAAAAATGTTACAAGCTCATTATTTGCAAGAAATAATATAGAATGTATGTCAGTATCGCCTTCTGATAATTCTACACATTTCTTTGGTTTACCTGTAAATTGTAACTGTTCCTCAGATAATTCATAGCATTCTACTTGTTTTTTAAATCGTTCTTCAAATTCAAATAACCCCATAATGTCCCTCCATTAATTCTCCCCGTTTGTTAAATAACTTTATATGGAAAAAGTTGATACCCTCGTATTTGAGAATATCAACTTTCATTTTTATGTAACTTTATAGTATAAAAAAGAACTTTATTTCCATTAAACAGCTTCGTTGCTATAAAAGGCAAAAAAGCTCATTTTTTCATTTGGGGGTAATTCTGAATTCTTAAGTTGATGGGCATGGGGTCGCGCCCCACATCCATCAACTTAAGGTATATTTTTAAACAAAATGCGGTCTTTCCATATAGTTTTTTATTATCTTTTGTAGATTTTATAAAAGCGGGCATATCAAATAAACCCTGACGGGTTTCAATTTTTT